>SVHD01000029.1 GCA_015056015.1 Clostridiales bacterium | reverse complement strand
TACTTATATCTAAAGTCTTTTTTTCTCACCAGCTCTGCTGGTGGTTTTTTTGCGCTAAAGCAAACAATAAAAACGCCCGCAGGATATGCCTGCAGGCGTTTTTTGCTTGTGATGATTTATTTGCGCTTCAGCATCAATACCTGATAGGGCGCAAGCGTAACTTCACCGGCCATTTCATTTCCATTTTCAATTTCCGTGCATGCGGGCAAAGTCACTTTCTTTTCTTCCGGCACCGTATTCATCACGAACAGGAAACGGCCATTTGCACCGATGCGCTCGGTGCAAACCACGCCATATTCCATCTTTTTCACCAGCGGTTCCAGGCCGGCTTCAGCTGTTACTTTTTTGTAAAAATCCGCCAGGAAATCTTCGCTGGTGCGGCAGGCGATGTAATACCCCCTGCCCTTGCCGCATTCATTGACCAGCAGCGCCGGATACCCCTTGTAGAAGTTTTCTTCATATTCCGCCAGCAGCTTCGCGCCTTTTGCATGCACCAGCGCGCACCAATCCCTGGCTTCATAACGCTCGCCTTCCCAGATAAAATGATTGTGCTGCGTTGCATCCAGCGCGTCCGTTTCCTCGTCCCAAATACCCAGCACATCGCTGAGGGGGCCAGGGAAACCATTCATGAAGCAAAGATCCTCTTCATTCACCCAGCCGGAAACATACGTGGATACATATACACCGCCCTTTTCCACCAGCACCTTGACCTTTTCCGCAAAGCCGGGACGCAGCATATAGGTCATGGGGCCAACCACCATTTTGTACCCGGAAAGATCGCAGGTTTCATCCACCACATCCACGCCGTATCCGCAGCGCATCAGGGCATTATGGTGGGCAATCACTGTTTCATCATATTGTTTATTATAGCGATGGCCGAATTGCGCATCCTTCATGGCCCAGGCATTTTCCCAGTCATATACCACGGCAATTTTGTTTTCCGGTGCGGAGCCCAGGGCCGCCGTCAGCTCGCTCAGTCGCTTGCCAACAGCGGAAACTTCTTTATACGCCCGGTTTTCCATGCTGTTATCATGGGAAATCACCGCACCATGGAATTTTTCAGAGGAACCGCGGCCCTTTCTGAACTGGAAATACTGTACCGTATCGGAGCCATGGGCCACTGCCTGCATGCCCTGCAGCATCAGCGCGCCGGGCTTGCGCAGCCGGTTGATTTCCTGCCAGTTGGTAGCAGAAGGGGAAGATTCCATCAGCATGTAGGGCTTGTTCCCGCACACGCCCCGCATCAGATCATGCCGGAAGGCGGAAAGCCCCATGACCTGGGCATCCCTTGCATCCCCCGTCCACATGGGATAATTATCCCAGCTGGAGCGATCCAGATGCCTGCCCAATTCAAAATAATTGATCCCGGGATAATTCCCCATCAGATTGGCAGTGCAGGGAATATCCGGCGTAATGCGCTTCAGGGGCTCGATTTCCCAATCATAGAAATCGCAGAATTGCTGGGTGGTAAACCGCTTCCAGGCCAGATTCAGCCCATGGCTGCCCTGTTCCCCGATGGCGGAGGGGCTTTCAATCTGATCAAAGGAAGAATAGCGATGGCTCCAGAAGGTATTCCACCAGGCGTCATTGAGGGTATCAATATCGCCATAGCGTTCCTTCAGCCACGCCCGGAATTTTTCCTGACAAAGAGGGCAATGGCATTCGCCGCCATATTCATTGGAAATATGCCACATGCCAAGGGCCGGATGATTTTTGTATCTTTCCGCCAGCAAGGTATTGATCTTTCTTACCTTTTCCCGATATACCGGCGAGGTCAGGCAATGGTTATGCCGCGCACCAAACAGATGCCGGCGGCGCTCCCCGTCCACCCGGAGCACTTCCGGGTATTTTTCCGCCATCCAGGCAGGGCGCGCGCCGCTTGGGGTGGCCAGCACAGCCTTGATGCCGTTTTTCGCCAGCATATCCATCACTTCATCCAGCCATTCGAAGTGATATTCGTTTTCCCTGGGCTCCAGCATGGACCAGGAAAAAATGCCAACCGACAGGGTATTGATCCCCGCCTTCGCGGCATATTCCATATCCATCTTCCAGATCGTATCCTTTTCCTTGATCCATTGCTCGGGATTGTAATCCCCGCCGTGCAAAAACACCGGCTTATCCTTCATAATGGGAGGGTACTGTGCCATAATCATCTTCCTTTCGTTTGTATTGCATGCATGATTTATTTTTTATATAATTCCAATTCTCTTGCTCTTTCCACTGCGGCGTATACGTCCGCATCCTGAATAGGCGGGCATTCCTTGCCAAGGCACACATGCAGGAAAAATTCCCGCGTTCCGGCATTCCCCGTCACATGGGAATGGGTGATGGCCTTGGCGTATGTTCCGGGCATGGCGTTCACATCCCGGATCAGATCAAACAGCAGCGGCGCATATTGCTCATCCGCAATCACGCCGGTACGCCGGGCCTCCGCATCATCAATTTCAAAGAGGGGCTTTACCAGGCAGCAAAGCTCCCCCTCCCCATGCAGAACAGCCGCAAAATACGGAATGGCCTTCCGAAGGGAAAGATAGCTCACGTCCACCGTGCCGAAATCCGGTTTGGGATCCAGCGTCAGCAGCTTTTCATCGCTGATATTGGTTTTTTCCAGATTCACCACATGGGGATCCTGGCGCAGCTTGCCCATCAGCTGTCCAAACCCCACATCCACGGCATACACCGTTTCTGCGCCGCGCTGCACCAGGCAATCGGTAAAGCCGCCGGTACAGGCACCGGCGTCAATGCAGATGCGGCCCGTCACGTCAATGCCGAAATCCTCCAGCGCCCCGGCCATTTTAAAGCCGCCCTTGCTGGCGTAAGGCAGCACGCCCTTGAGCGTTACCGCGTCCTCTTCCTTGACCATGGCGCCATTTTTCGCTTTCTGGCCGTTGATGTATACTTCTCCCGCCATAATCCGGGCAGCGGCTTCCTTTTCCGTCTGGCAGGCGCCCATTTCCATCAGCCTGTCCAATAGCTTTTGTTTCTTTGCCATTTGGGTATCCTTTCTTTTTCCCGAGGGAGAGGCTTTTGCGTCAAAAGCCCCTCCCTCGGACTCCCTCCGAAAACCCTATTCGGGTTATTTCTTATCTTTATTTTTTCAAAAAATATCCCCGTGTTGCAATAGGAACGCGCGGCTTTTGCGCCAAATTCCCCCTCGGACTCCCTCCGAAAACCCTATTCGGGTTATTTCTTATTCTTATTTTTTCAAAAAATATCCCCGTGTTGCAATAGGAACGCGCGGCTTTTGCGCCAACCTCCCCCTCGGATTCCCTCCACCCTGTTTGGGTTATTTCTTTTAAAAACTGTATTATTCTTCCGCAAACGGGCAGGGAGCAAAGAATTGCATTCTCTCCCCTGTGACAGGATGGGTAAAGGCCAGCGAATAGGCATGCAGCATCAATCGCTCAGCCGAAGGCATTCTCTTATGCCCGTAAAGCACATCTCCCAGCACGGGATGCCCCATGCTGCTCATATGCACGCGGATCTGATGGGTGCGCCCGGTGATAATATGCACATCCAAGAGCGTCCGATCGGAAAATTCCTTCAGCACCTTCCATTCCGTTTTGGCCCAGCGGCCGTTTTCATCCACCGCCATTTTCTTGCGGTCATTCTTGCTGCGGCCGATGGGCTTTTCGATTTCGCCGTTGGGCTCCTTCATTTTGCCGTAAACCATCGCGCGGTAATGCTTTTCCATTTCCCGATTGGCCAATTGATCGGAAAGGGCGGCATGGGCAGCGTCATCCTTGGCCACCAGCATCAGCCCGCTGGTATCCTTATCCAGCCGATGCACGATACCCGGGCGCATTTCCCCGCCAATTCCGGACAGACTATCCAGGTGATACAGCAACGCATTGACCAGCGTGCCATCGTCATTGCCGGCTGCCGGATGCACCACCATCCCGCAGGGCTTGACCACCACCGCCAGATGCGCATCCTGATACAAAATTTCCAGCGGAATATCCTGGGCTTCCGCTTTGGCAGGCTTTAATTCCGGCATGGTTAATACGATCATTGCCCCGGGATTGGTTTTCAGAGACGGCTTATCGGCAATCTTCCCATCCACCGTCACGCAGCCTTCTTTAATCAGGGCAGCCGCCCGGGAACGGCTGATTTCGCCATCCTTGGAAAGCAGGGTATCCAGCCGATCCCCGTCCCCTGTAAATTCCCGAATCATTTTTCTCTCCAGTCCTGCGGCCGGAAAATCAGGCTGTACCCGCACAGAATCGCGCCGCATACCACACCCACATCCGCCACATTGAAAATATAAAAATCAATGAACAAAAATTCAAACATATCCAGCACATAGCCGAATATCAGCCTGTCTGCCGCATTGCCAATGGCGCCGCCCGCCATCAGGGAAAGTGAAAGGGGGGCAAGCCCGGCAAGATGCATCTTTCTTAAAATCATTACGCATCCGCAGGCCAATATCGCCCCGACCGCCAGAATCATCAGGGCGTTTCCCTGAAATAAGCCCAGTGCCATTCCTGTATTCCTGGCAGAATGAATGGCAATCACCCCGGGAATCAAATTCATATACATTCCTTCAGTGATGATTTTTACCACCCGATCTGCAATCAGTACCGTCAGGCCCGGCAAAATCCAAATCAATCCTTTTTTCATCTTCCAATCCTTTATTGCATCCGCATCTGTACCAGGGTGATCACCTGCGCCAGAAATGCGCTGATGCCGGGCAGATTCCGCTGTGCCAGATCCTGAAGAATATAAATCACCAGCGCGCCCAGAATAGCAAAGCCAAACATGAAGCCCAGCCCCCGGATAACCCCCTGCCAGAAGGCGTCCCATAGCCTGCGCCTGCGATCGCTTTCAAACCGGATATATTCCCCCAGTCGCATGCGCTCAGCTGCGGCGATCAATCGCTCTATTCTTTCTTCCAACAAATGCCCAGCCCTCCTTTGGAGGGCAGTTTTCCCCGGTATCAGGCATATTATAACAGTTTAAAATGCGCTTCGCAAGAAGAACCCCTGCCGCTTTTGAGGAATATCATGTTTTGGAACGCTTTTATTTGACAGAACAGCAAAAAATGGATAAAATAATAGGGTGTATCAAATGAGGAGTGAATTGTCATGATCGTAGCAAAATTTGGTGGAAGCTCCCTGGCCGATGCGGCGCAGTTTGTCAAGGTAAAGGATATCGTGCGTGCCAATAACGAACGAAAATATATCGTGCCCAGCGCGCCTGGCAAGCGCGGCGCCGGGGATGATAAAATCACCGATCTTCTCTATGCCTGCTTCGATGCCGCCAATAACGGAAAATCCTTCCGTCATGTGCTGGAAAGAATCCAGGCCCGTTATGTCGAAATCGCGGAAGAACTGGGCATCGAAATGGATTTTTCTCCCGAATTTGCAGCCATTGAACAGGCGCTGAAAAATGGCGCTTCCCGGGAATATGCCGCCAGCCGCGGCGAATATCTGAATGGCAAATTGCTTGCCAAGTATCTGGATTTCCCCTTTGTGGATGCGGCTGAAGTGATCCGCTTTACCAGGGATGGCCGCCTGATGGAGGAAGAAACCAATGCCCTGATCGCTTCCCGTCTCAAGGGCCTGCCCCGGGCCGTGATTCCCGGCTTCTACGGCGCTGAGGAAGATGGCACGGTTCGCACCTTCTCCCGCGGCGGCAGCGATGTTTCCGGCGCCCTGGTTGCCCGGGCCGTCAACGCCGATATTTATGAAAACTGGACCGATGTTACCGGCTTCCGCATGGCCGATCCCCGGATCGTGCCCGACGCCCAGTACATCGCCACCATTACCTACCGCGAACTGCGGGAACTTTCCTACATGGGCGCGACCGTTCTGCATGAAGAGGCCGTCTTCCCCGTCCGCAAGGCCGGTATCCCCACCAACATCCGCAATACCAACGATCCCAAGCATCCCGGCACCATGATCCGTGCCAACGCCGGTCAGGATGAAACCATGCATACCATCACCGGCATCGCCGGCCATAAGGGCTTCTCCATCGTATCTGTGGAAAAGGATATGATGAATGCTGAATTGGGCTTTGGCCGCCGGGTATTGCAGGCCTTTGAGGAATACGGCGTCAGCTTTGAACATCTGCCCACCGGCATTGATACCATGTGCGTGGTTGTGCATGAAAAGGAACTTAAGCCCCATCAGGAAGAAGTAATCCGCCGTATCTGCGAGCTGGTCAATCCCGATCAGGTAACCGTCCATGATCATCTGGCCCTGATCGCCACCGTGGGCCGCGGCATGGTCCGCAATTTCGGTACTGCCGCCCGGCTTTTCACCGCCATCTCCTCTCAGGGCATTTCCATCCGTACCATCGATCAGGGCTCCAGCGAGCTCAATATCATCGTAGGTGTGGATGAGGACGATTTTGAAAATGCGGTAAAGGCCATTTATGATACCTTCGTCCGAATCTGATCTGTCATTCATATTGGCGCGGATGCGCACGTCTGTCAGCACGAATGATGCCGCTTTTCTCCGGCGGGTTCCTTTGGCCCGCCGGGAAGCGGGCAATTTCTGCAGACGCTGCCATCCGCGTTTTTCTTTCGCATGAAATTCAATCATATTGGCATACAATATGAATCAAAATCTCGAAATTGTATGGTTTTTTCATGAAATTAACGGAAAATAAATGGAAAATTCTTTCTGAAAAATCGCCTGACCTTGACGAACGGCATACTTTTTTGATATAATGTAAAAAATAAATGAATTTTTATATCTATTTGGAGGGGTACCTATGAATTTCCATGGGAAAGCAGTTTTGGTTTATTTGGAGGAAGATAATATTGCACGGGCTTATTTCCGAATTCAGCCGCTTTTGACGCAGGAGGGGAACGTCGGGGCAGATATGCTGAAGGAATTCCCGGATGACGGTTATTTGAGAATTGTTCCGGACAAAAATGAACAGCATACCTTTAAAGAAAGAATGCGCGGCCTTTGCGGGCTTTGCATGATGGATTTGCGTACCCTTCCCAGCGAAGCCAATAAAATCCGCACCAATAAGAATTATTCTCCCACCCGGGGTGAAACCAATCAATATATCATTTATTCTGATGCCGTTCGTCCCCTGGCCGATGATCTGATGTATCAGGTTGTGGCGGAAAATGATATGAAGGACGCCATTACGCCCTGCGTTTATATTCGTAACGGCGCCAATATCCAGGGCCCCTTCCGCAAAGAAGATGGACAGCCCGTGGGCGAAACCGCGCAATTGCCTCCGGACAGCGCTGAAATGCACACTGTCGCGGTCAAGGATGGCCAGGAAATCCTGATTTATTGGCCCCGTCCCGCTGCCGCCCCTGCCAAGGAAGAAGCTGAACCCAAGGAAGAAACCCCTGCTCCCGAAGTGACCAAGGAGCCTGAAAAAGAGGTTCCCCCCGCCAAAGAAGAAAACAACGCTTTTGCGCAGATTCAGGAAATGAATCAGCAGCTTTCCGAATCCGCCAATCGGCTGGACGCCCCCTCTTCCCTGCCTGCCGATCTGATGCCCGAACAGCCCCAGAAGCCCCTGACCGGCACCCGGCTCTATCAGGCGCCCCTTCGCTCCGTAACTCCCAAACGCGCCCATAATCCGCTGATGGAAGCGGTGGAACAGCAGCGCTATGCCGCCAAGTATGAGGCGCCCGGCGCCGTCATTCCCCAGAATGCGGAATTAAGGGATGTGGCCAATCCCGTTGCATCCTTGAAGCGTGCCCTGCAGGATATCTGGAATTCTCCCGAGGCCCAGCAGCAGGCGGTGGATGTGCTGCTCAGCCAGCCCAGTATGAAGCTTCTGCTTTCCAAGGCCATGTCCAGTGACGGCCGGGACGCCACGCTGACCGCCATGAAAGGCCAATTGCAGGAACTGGAGGCCGAACGCCTCATGACCCTGATGCAATTGGATGACGCGAAAAAGAATCTTTCCGCCTTCCGGGATGAGGCCCTGGCCGAAATTACCCGGGATCAGCAAAAGAAGCTGGATGAACTGAAAAATGCCGAGCAAAAGGCCAAGGATGCCCTGGCCGCTGCCGATAAGGCCCTGGAACCCCTGAATCAGAAATGCCAGGAAGCGGCCCAGAAACTGGCAGATATGCAACTGAATCCCCTGAATGATCCCCGGATCCTCTGCCCCGCCGTCGGTCAGACCGTAAAGAAGGCCGAATTGATCAGCCGTGTGGAAAAATCCCTGACTGCCGCCGGATTTGTTGTGCAGCCCGGCGATGCGCTGGCGCTGCTTACCGCCTACGCCCTTTCCGAACAGGATCTGGAGCTGTGCGCCGAATCCGAATCCGACGCCCTGCTGGCCTGGCAGGCCTTTGCCAATGCCCTGGGCTGTAAAATCATCCCGGCCTATTGGAGATGGAATCTGCAGGTATTGGAAAACGGCAATGCGCCTCTCTTTATCCGGAATAATGAAGATACGCATCCGCTGATTACGCATGTGCTCACCGCCGCCACAACGGAAGATTATGCCGAATATCACGAGGATGAACCGGGCTATCCTTATGCCAGCCTGGTGATGGAGCCTTCGCTGACGGCTATTCCCGGCGCTCTTCCTCAATATCCCGCCGTGAGCAAGGATGCCATTATCCGGGAAATGCTGCATGAAACTGCGCTTTCTCAGGAAACGGTTGCCCTGATTCACGCGCTTCGTGCCGCGCTCAAGGCGGCGGGCCGCATTTTGCCCCTTGCCCAGGTCAAGACCCTCAGCCGCTTTATCGCCGCTACCCAGAATCATCTTTCCGGCGGCGTGGCAGAAGCCATTGACCGGGCTGTATGCGCTTATGTTGTGCCTTTTATCCATCTGCATAAGCTGCCCGCAGACGAACTGAAATCCATTTTCGCGGCCATGCCCCGCACCTTAAAGGCTTTGAACGAATGAATAACGATATTATTATTACCAGCCTGCAAAATCCTCTGATCAAAAATTGGCGCGCATTGAATAAGAGCCGCTCCCAGCGAATCAGCCAGGGCATTTTCCTGGCCGAGGGCGAGCATATGGCATCCGAAGCGCTCCAGGAAAAAAAGGCCCGGGCGCTGCTCATTGAAGCAGACGCCCGGGATCATTATGCCCATTTGCTGACGAACGCAAAAAAGCAGGGCATTGATATCCATGTATTGGCCAGCCATGTAATGGCCGCCGTTTGCGACGCCAAAACGCCCCAGGGCGTGGTGGCCCTCTGCCCCTATCTCACCGCTGATTTGCCCGATGATCCGGGGGAATTGCTGGTAGCGCTGGATGGGATGCAGGATCCCGGCAACGTAGGCACCATTCTGCGCACCATGGATGCCGCCGGTTTTCACGGCCTGCTAATGAATGATCAGTGCGCCGATCCCTATGCCCCCAAGGCCCTGCGTGCCTCCATGGGCGGCGTATTCCGCATTCCTGCTTATCGCTGCACCGATCTTCCCCAAACGCTGCGTGGTCTTGCCGCCAGAGGCTATGATATTCTGGCCGGGGATTTGCACGGCGAGGATCTCTTCAACCGCAGATGCGCAAAGAAAAAAGCCTGCATCATCATTGGCAATGAAGGCGCAGGCATTTCGGACGCCGTCCGGGCTGCCGCCACGCTGCGGCTGAAAATCCCCATGGTGGGCGGCGCTGAATCGCTGAATGCGGCGGTGGCCGGGGCGATTATGATGTATGATCTTCTTCGGGAACGAAAGGGTTAATCCGCCTGAATGGCAAGGCCCAGAAGCGTGGACAGCATCAGCGCCTGGGCAGGCGTTACCCTGAAGCCCCGAAGGGCATTGATATCCACAATAAGCCCGCCGATATCGCAGGAGGTAACATCCAGCCCCTTGAGCTGGGTATGGCTGATTTCGGCCTGCCGCATATTGCATTCCTTCAGCAGCCAATCCTGCCATCTGAACTGAAAAAATACGCTTTCCTTCATGGCGCAGCCTGTAAATGATACATGCTGCGCCTTTGTTTCGGAAAAATTGATATATTCCATCTGGCAATCGTCAAAGGAAATATTCATCAGGGCCGCCTGAGTAAACTGGGTGCCCGTCATGCGGCAATTGCTGAATTTCACCCGCTGGAAGGTGGCCTTCTGGAAAATCATCCCGCTCAGATCGCATTTTTCAAAAACGCAATCAACAAATACCAGCCGCTCCGCCCCGCAGGAAGAAAAATGGCAGCGTTCAAAAAAGCAGCCGATAAATTCGCAGATGGCATTTTCCATTTCCGGCAATTCATCCCCATAGAAATGGCAGTTTTCAATATCCGCGCCATCCTCCATCGCCTGGATGATTGTTTCCTCCAGCATGGCTTCCCGCAGCTTTTCTGGCAATCCCGGTTCCTGCATGCTTATGTGTTCTCCCCATCCTCATCAGATATTTCAAATGGATTTCCTTCGCCCAGATGGGCATGAATCATTTTTTCAAAGGCGGCGCGGTTGGCGGCGCCCACGTCATTATAGATTTTATGCAGCCGATAGCGCAGGGCGCTGCCGGAAATAAAAAGGCTTTCCCCCATGCTTTCGTAGCTTTCCCCGCGCATGAGATGGGATAGAATCTTGAAATCCAAAGAATCCCTTCGGCTCAGGCAGTCATCCAGCCGCACCAGCGCGGATACCAGCGGAATGGAATAAAAATCATCTGCCGATTCATGGGAATGGGCAGGAATGGCCGCCGCTTCATCGGGGATAAAGGCCGTGCTTTCCCGGGGAATGATATAGCTTGGCAAACTGATTTTCATCACCATGCCGGACGCATGATTTTCCCGGATCAGATTCCATACCGTCACCGCCTGCTGCCCCACCTGGAAATCATCCATTCGGGTGGTGGTGATGCCAGGCTTGGCCCAGCGGCTCAATTCCATGCCGCCAAAGCTGGCAATAAATAAATCATCGGGCAATTTCACGCCGTGATTGCGCAAAAAATTGGCAAAGCTGACCGCCATCACGTCATTGGGGCAGATGGCCGCATCATATTGCTGAATATGCTCAAAAAAGGTATGAAAGCTGTTTTCCGGTTCCGTGGTCCAGCGATAGGCGTCTTGAGAGGTCAGGGAAATCCCCAGGGTATCCTGCAGGCTCAGTGCCGCATGATAACGGTAACGGTCATTGATGGAATGATCGTCAAATCCCACCAGTGCAATATTTTTCTTTCCGCAATGCAGCAGATATCTCAATACCTGCTGCATTTCCGTTCTGCGGCTGTGGGTGGCGCAGCTGACCAGCCCGCCAAACTGATCGGAATCCGTTCCGGCCAGCACAACCCGCCTATCCTCGCTTTCCATCTGGGCAATCACCCTTCGCAAAAAGGGCAAAGAAGTGCCCGTGGCAATCATTACCTGAGGCCATTGCTGGGTATCCAGTTTGTCAAATCCGTCTTCTGTAAAAACCCGGATGGTGCGGCCCATTTTGGCGGCCGCTGTTTTTATGCCGGAAAGCACCTGCTTGTATTGGGCAGAAATGAATGCGGTGGCGTTGATCACAACGGGAATGAATGCATCCGCCATAGGCAATCCCCCTGCTGATATAGTAATAATATATTATACACGATTTATCTTCATTTCGCAAGACTAAAACTCCAGTTTCAGAAAAGTTCATTTCCGCCTTGCCGATCAAAATTTCAATGGATAAAATACAATTAGCAACATAATGAAAGGAGCATGCCTATGCCTGAATTTGTTCAGCTTCGGCCGAATATTTACCGTCTGGAAATTCCCTTTGACGGCACCTGGACCGGTGTTATCCTGGTTCGCGGTGAAAAGAATGTGCTGATTGACAGCGCCGCAAAATCCGCTGATGTGGATGAATGGATTATCCCTGCCCTCAAGCAGCTGGGCCTTACCCTGGAAGATATCACCTATCTGGCCTGCACCCATTGCCACGGCGATCACGTAGGCGGCCATACCCGCATTTATGATCTTTGCCCCGGCATCAAGATGGCCTGCAATGCCGCTTCCGAAGATAAGCTGAAGGATCCGCTGAAATACAGCAAATTGATCCGCGCTTCCTTCCCGCCCTACAGCCCTGCGGCCCCCGCCGCGCTCCGGGGCGTAAACCCTGATATTCTGCTGAAGGATGGCGAATATCTCACCCCCTATCTGCGTCTCATCACCACCCCCGGTCACGATACCGATACCGTCTGCTGGCTGGATGAACGCACCAATACCCTGATCACCGGGGATAGCCTGCAATTAAACGGCACCATCACCCAGGGCACCGCGCTGGTGATGGATCTTGCGGGTTATCGCGCCTCCATGCGCAAGCTCAGCGAGCTTCCTGTTGATTGCATTGTTGCCGGGCATGATTATCTGCCCCTGGGCGATATTGCGGAAGGCCCCCAGGCCGTAAAGGAATATCTGACCGCCTGCGCCGAAAGCATGGATCATTACACCGCCTTCATTCAGAAAGAATGGGATCTGGGCGATCATGATCCTGCCTCCCTGGCTGTCAAGCTCATCCGTCACATTGACGGCGTGATGCCCAAATTCCTTTTCCTGCCCCTCTACACTGTAACTCAAATTCTCAAAAGCTTAAATTTGGAAGGAGTTTTTTCTCATGAGTGAACGCAAAGCAATCCTGGTAACCGGTTCTTCCCACGGCATCGGCGCCGCTACCGTCATCGCTTTCGCCAAGGACGGCTGGGACGTGGGCGTCAACTACAATAAGACCCCCGATGGTGCCAAGGCCGTTGCCGAAGAATGTCGCAAGTACGGCGTGGACGCCCAGATCTATCAGTGCGACGTTTCCAAGCGCGATCAGTGCGAAAACATGATGAATTCCTTCATCGAGCATTTCGGCCGCATCGACTGCCTGGTGAATAACGCCGGCGGCGCCCTGAAAATGCCCAAGGGCGGCTTCATCGATATGCCCATGGATTACTGGGATGATCAGATCGCGCTGAATCTGAGCGCCGCTGCCTATTGCTCCAAGATCGCCGCCAAATGCATGGTGGAAAAGGGCATCAAGGGCTCCATCATCAATATTTCCTCCATCCATTCCCTGGTGACCTGGGTTCGCCGCAAGGCTCTGCCCTATTCCGCCGGCAAGGCTGGCCTGAATATGTTCACCAAGTCCATCGGCGTTGAATTGATCAAGTATGGCATCAATGTGAACTGCATCGCTCCCGGCCTGGTCTACACCAAGATCATGGATCGCTACAGCGAACGGGATATCAACGGCTTCGAACGCAAGATTCCCGCCGGCCGCGGCGGTCAGGTGGGCGATATCGTGCCCATGATCCAGTTCCTGGCTGACAAGGAAAAGAGCAGCTTCATCGTGGGCCAGACCATCTTCATCGACGGCGGCCAGAGCATCGACGGCGTCATCGACTGCATGATGGAAGACGAATTCTGATTTGCTGATAATTGATAAAGAAAGTTGAGGGAAAAAATTATGGCACGCAAAACTTATGCTGATATGCGCTCCAACTGGGAATTCGGTGAAGCCGCCGAATGCCGCCGCGGCCTGATGCTGGGCATGGGCTATTCCGAAGAAGAACTCCATCGCCCCCTGATCGCCGTTGTCAACTCCTGGAATGAATACAATCCCGGCCATGTGCATCTCAATCAGCTGGCCGAACGCGTCAAGCAGGGTATCCGCGAAGCCGGCGGTCTGCCCCTGGAAGTCATGACCACCGCCATCTGCGACGGCATGGTGCTCAAGGATCCCAAATACATCGAAATCCCCAGCCGTAACTCCATCGCCGACCAGGTGGAAGTTACCGTAGAAGGCAACTTCTTCGATGGTATGGTTATGCTCTCCACCTGCGACTCCATCGTGCCCGGCCATCTGATGGCTGCCGCCCGTCTGGATATCCCCACCATCATCGTTACCGGCGGCTATATGCCCCACGGCCAGTTCCGCGGCAAGGAAGTGCTCCATATCCGCGCGCAGGATAAGGTTGGCACCGCCGCCGCCGGCAAGATGGACATGGATGAATACAACGGCCTGATCGCCAATTCCTGGGGCATCTGCGGCGCCTGCACCTCCATGACCACCGCCAACTCCATGTGCATGGTGGCCGAGGCCATGGGTATGACCCTGCCCGGCAACTCCACCATGAGCGCCGTTTCCTCTCAGATCCGTCTGCTTGCCTATCAGGCTGGTAAGCAGATCATGAATCTGGTTTACGAAGGCATCACTGCCCGCCAGATCATGACCGTGGACGCCATCAAGAACTCCATCGCCATGGATATGGCCGTGGCCGGTTCTTCCAACCTGATTCTGCATATCCCCGCCATCGCTCATGAAGCGGGCTATGATCTGCCCTGGTGGAAGTATTTTGACGAAGCCAGCAACACCGTTCCCCTGCTGAGCCATCTGGCCCCCGGCGGCGAATATTCCGTGAAGGATTTCGATCTGGCCGGCGGTATGTCCGCTCTGCTGAAGAACCTCATGCCCAAGCTCAACGGCAAGTGCCTCACCGTTACCGGCAATACCCTGGAAGAAAACGTGAAAAACGCCGTTGTTTACAATGACGATTGCATCCGCACCCTGGATAACCCCGTCAGCACCGAACCCGGCATCGGCGTGCTCTACGGCAATCTGGCGCCCGAAGGCTCCATCCTCAAGATCGCTGCCGTTCCCGAAGCCCTGATGCATTTCAAGGGCAAGGCCAAGTGCTACGATGGCCTGCAGGAAGCGCTGGACGCCCTGCGCGCCGGCGAAATCGTGGCTGGCGATGCCATCGTGCTGCGTTATCTGGGCCTCAAGGGCCGCTTCGGCACCACTGCCTTCACCTTCCAGGAAGAACTCAAGGGCAAGCCCGGCCTGTATGAATCCTGCGCCATCATCACCGACGGCCGCTTCTCCGGCGGTACCAGCGGCCTGTCCGTTGGCTATGTCTCCCCCGAAGCTGCCCTGGGCAGCCCCCTGGCTGTGGTTCAGAACGGCGATGAAATCGAAATCGACGTGCCCAACCGCAAGATGGATCTGCTGATTTCCGAAGAAGAAATGGCCGATCGTATTTCCAAGTTCTCCTGGGAATTCCCCGGCAAGGAATATCACCGCTACCTGCGTATGTTCGTCAAGACCATCGGTTCGATGGCCAAGGGCGGCATCTGGGAAGTGTAACGGAGGGGCCGCATGGATGTCCTCCATACGGATGTATTGATTGTGGGGGGCGGGCTGTCATCCTGGATGGCAGCCCACACCCTTTTGGCGCGCAAAAACTGCCGTGTGCTGATGCTGTCTGACGGCCAGGGCGCATCCCCCTGGGTGCACGGTTTCAACGTGCCTTTGCATGCAGATGATTCCATTGCATGCTTTTATCAGGATACCCGCCGCAGCGGATACAAGCAGAATGATCCCCGTTTGGCCCGCGCCCTTTGCGAGGATAGCAGCTCCATTTTTGAGGAAATGCTTTCCCTGGGCGCTGTTTTCAATCGTACGGCAGATGGCGGTTATCAGCTTTTGCGCCCTTTGGGCGCCAGCCATCCCCGGGTTGCCAGCATCGGCAATGAAACGGGCCCTGCGATCATGGAAAAGCTGAAGGAAAAGGTCTGTGCCAATGATGGCTTCCGGCATCTGCATCATGCCCGCGCCCTTCGCCTGATGATGAAGGATGGCCGGGTACAGGGCGCCCTTGCCTGGAATAAGGAAACCAAGTCCTTCCTTGCCATTTCCGCCGGCTGCGTTCTTCTGGCCAACGGCGGCTTTGGCCGGATTTATCCCTTCTCCACCAATCTTCCCGATGGCGGCGGCGATGGCGTGGCCATGGCTTATTATGCCGGCGCAGATCTGGTGGATATGGAATTCATCCAGTTTGAGCCTTCCGCTGCTGTTCACCCCGAAGGCGTGCGCGGCAAGGGCATGATCACCACCCTGTTCTATGAAGGCGCGGTGCTGAAAAATGCCCTGGGCGAGCGTTTCATGCTCCAGTACGGTGAAAAGGGCGAACGCGTGGATAAGGACGTGCTGGCCCGCTGCATCGCCCGGGAAATTCAGGAAGGCCGCGGCACCGAGCACGGCGGCGTATATTTCGATGCTACCGGCGTGCCCAAGGACAGGCTAGAAAATGATTATCCCATGTATGTTGAGCGCTATCGCCGCCATGGCATTGAGCTTTCTGAAACGCCGGTCGAATTGGCCCCCGCCCCCCATACCACTTTGGGCGGCGTGGTCATTGATGAACATTGCCGCAGCACTGTGCCCGGCCTCATCGCTGCGGGCGAAGTGGCAGGCGGGCTCCACGGCGCCAACCGCATCGGCGGCAATGCCGGCCTGGAAACCCTGGTTTACGGCCGCCGTGCCGGCCTGACCCTGGCGGAAACGGCCTTTGAAAGCGGCGCCAATGCAGATGAATTGAATGCCTGGGCGCAGGAAATCTGCAAGATCGGAACCGATAATATCGAATCCGAAACCCGGGAAATCCGCACTGAAATGCAAAATGCCCTGCAAAAAGGCGCCTATGTGCTGCGCAGCGGCAAATTGCTGGAAGATGCGCTGCAAAGCGCCAGTCAGCTGCAGCATCATGTCAGTGCCCTGCCTCCCTGCCCGGCAGAGCAGGCCTTTGACAGGCTGCGGCTGGAAAACGATCTCACCGCCGCCCGGCTGGTGATTCTTTCCGCCCTGGAGCGCAAGGAATCCGTGGGCTGCCATGTGCGCTCTGATTGCCCCGAAAGGGAAAGCAGCCGCTATCGCATTCACGTGCAACTCAAGGATCAATTGCTCCGCGTTACCCGGGAGGATTGGTCCAGACAATCGGAGGAAGAATAAATCATGCAGAAAATTTTTGTTGAAAAGGGACGGTATGTGGACTCGGTCACGCTGATGGGCGTGGGCGAACGGGCCATCAAAAAATGCCATGTGAAGAATGCCGAAGGCATGATGGCCACCCCTGCCAATATCCAGTCCCTGCAGGAAATGGGCTATGAAGTGCCCGAAGACGTGACCAAGAACGATTTGCTTCTGGCCGTCACTGCCGAAACTGAAGAGCAGATCAATGCCGCCAAGGAAGAAATGATGCTGGTGCTCAACGGCGGCGCTTCCAAGGGCGCGGCTTCCTATCGCGATCTGGATGAAATTGATCTGGAAAAGGATCCTTTTGATCTGGTGCAAATTTCTCTGCCCGGCGAATATGCCGCTGCGGAAGCGAAAAAGGCCATTGAAAAGGGCCTGGATGTATTCATCTTCTCGGATAACGTATCCATGGAAGAAGAACTGGAATTGAAGCAGTTGGGCCGCGAAAAGGGCCGCCTGGTTATGGGCCCCGACTGCGGCGTTGGCCTGATCGGCGGCGTTGCCCTGGCTGCCGGCAGCATCAATAAGGATGGCCCTATCGGCATCGTTGGCGCTTCCGGTTCCGGCGCGCAGGAAGTGGCCTGCCTGATCGAGCGGATGGGCCTGGGCGTGCATTGCCTGATCGGTACCGGCGGCCGCGATCTCAAGCCCATGATCGGCGGCATCACCATGCGTATGGGTATGGAAAAGCTGGATAAGGATCCGGAAGTGAAGGTAATCTGCCTGGTATCCAAGCTGGCTGACCTCACCGTGATGAGCGGCATTCTGGATGATGCGGATAAGCTGTCCAAGCCCGTTGTGGCCGTTTTCCTGGGCGGCAATGAAAAGCTCTTTGAAGGCCATAAGGTGCAGGGCGCCATGAGCCTGGAAGAAGCGGCCCGCAAATCTGTGGCGCTGGTCACCGGCGAAGAACCCAAGCTGGGCTTCACCGATGAAGAAATGAAGGCGCTTACCGATCGGGTGCATTCCCTGCGTCCCGAGCAGAAGTATTTCCGCGGCCTCTATTGCGGCGGCACCTTTACGGAAGAAGCCCTGATCCTCTTCAGCCAGGTGAACCCCGATGTGCAGCTTTATTCCAATCTGGAAACCAAGTATGCAAAGCAGCTGGCCGATCATGCTGTCAGCCAGGGCCATGCCATTCTGGATATGGGCGCTGAAGATTTCACCGCCGAAGCTCCCCATCCCGTGTTCGATCCCGCCCTGCGCGTCAAGCGGGTTCAGCAGGAATTGACCGATCCCGAAGTGGCCGTTGTGCTGCTGGATTTCATCACCGGCCCCGGCGTTGCCCTCAATCCCATTATGCCTTACGTGGATTTCTGCGCTCAGCATAAGGATATCATCTTCATCGCCACCATCTGCGGCGCCGAAGGCGATCCCCAGGATATCCGCGCCGCCAAGGAAGCGCTGGTCAAGGCCGGTGTGATCGTGGCGGACAGCAACTATCAGAGCGCCAAGCTGGCCGCTGCCATGATGGCGGCCCTGGATGGGAGGCAGTAAACATGGATAATCAGAATTGCCAGGAAAATAAAAAGCCCCGGGTTATCAATATCGGCATTCAGAATTTCTATAATGCCCTGGAATCCCAGGATGTGAAATGCACCCAGATTCAGTGGGTGCCGCCCTTCAAACAGGATGAAGAAATTGAAGAATTGCTGGATATGTTCCTGTAATTAAGGAGGAAAAATACCATGGATATTAAAGAAAAAATTGCCCTTGCGAATCAGCAGGCCGTTTCCTGCATCGTTGATTCTGATCCCGTATGGATTGATATCCAGCCTGCCGGCGAATGCGTGGAAGGCCTGGAAGACCATATGATTCTCCACTCCGGCCCGCCCATCGATTACGATGATATGGTGATGCTCCATCAGCGGGGCATGGTATCCGCCATGCTCTTTGAAGGCTGGGCCAAGGATGAAAAGGAAGCCATCGCCCGCATCAAGGCCGGCGAAGTGAAGATTGATTCTGCCTTGAATCATAATACCGTTGGCGCCGGCACCGGCATCATCACCAAGTCTGTCGCCATGAACGTGGTGGAAGACAAGAAATCCGGCAAGCGCGCTGCCACCTTCCCCGCCGAAGGCATCAAATTCCAGGGCGGCTTCTGCGGCTGGGGCCTCTATTCCCCCGAAATCGCGGATAACCTGCGCTACATGCGTGAAGAACTCTTCCCCATCATCCGGGATATGCTCCAGAAGCGCGGCGGCCTTTCCATCAAGCCCATCCTGGCCGAATCCATGCAGATGGGCGATGAAAACCATACCCGCCAGACCGCCAGCGACCTGCTCTTTGACAAGCAGATCCTGCCCGATCTTTTCGCCATGGATCGGCCCAAGGAAGAAATCATGAAGGCCGTTCAGTATATCGTGGAAACCCCCCGCTTCTTCCATTGCTATGGCCAGGGCGCCAGCCGCGCTGCCCTTGCCGCCGCGGAAGGCACCGAATATTCCACCATGGTTACCGCCGTTTGCGGCAACGGCGTGGAATTCGGCATCAAGATCGCCGGCCTGCCCGGCCAGTGGTTCTGCGCGCCCGCTCCCATGATGACCGGCCGCTATACCTCCAGCAAATTCACCATCGATGATCAGCTGCCCTGGTGCGGCGACAGCTGCGTGGTGGAATGCGCCGGTATGGGCGGTATCGCTGCCGCTGCTTCCCCCATCGTCTGCAATCTGCGCGGCATGAGCAGCGCCGAAGCCATCGCCCAGACCCGGGAAATGGAGCATATCTGCATCACCAAGAATCATAATTTCCCCATTCCCGCGCTGGATTTCGATTTCCTGCCCGTTGGCATCGATATCCGCCTGGTGCTCAAGACCGGTATCCTGCCCGCGATTCACGGCGGTATGTTCCATAAGGACGGCGGCCTGATCGGCGCCGGTATGGCCCGCGTGCCCATGGAATGCTTCCAGAAGGCCATGAAGGCGTTTGCGCTGAAATACAGGAGCTGAGTTCTATGAAAATTATGGTTTTGAATCTGGGTTCCACCAGTTTCAAATACAAGCTCTTTGAAATGGATCAGGGAGAAAAGGAGCTTTCCTCCGGCGGCGTTGAAAATATCGGCAATGCTGTAAGCGCCTATCGCATCCGCTCGCCCCGGGATATCCGGGGCGAGGCCCCCTGCCCAAAGCATGAGGACGCCTTCGCCCTTTGTTTGAAGCTGATGATTGAGGAAAAGGTTCTCTCCTCCATGGAAGAGCTTTCCGCCATTGGCTATAAGGCGGTGCACGGCGGCAGCCTCAGCGGCGCTCATGTAGTGGATGATGAAGTGCTCACCCAGATGGATGCCCATGTTTCCTTTGCCCCTGCCCATAATCCCATGTATCTGCGGATGATGCGCTCCATGCGCTCTCTGTATCCCACCCTTCCCCAGGTGGCCTGTTTTGAAACCGCCTTCCACGCCAATCAGCCCGAATACCGTGCGGTATATGGCGTGCCCTACGAATGGAAGGAAAAATACGGCGTGCGCCGCTACGGCTTCCATGGCTCCAGCCATAGCTATATCGCCTGGAAAATGGGCCAGGATGCGCCTCATTGCCGCCGCATCGTCAATTGCCATCTGGGCGGCTCCAGCAGTCTGTGCGCCATCCAGGATGGCAAGAGCGTTGCCGCCTCCATGGGCGCCACCCCCCAATCCGGTCTTTTCCATAATAACCGCGTGGGCGATTTTGATGTTTTCTGTCTGCCCGTGCTGGTAGAAAAGCTGGGCGGATTGGAACCGGTGATGAAGGCCCTGTCTTCCCAGTCCGGTTTCCTGGGGCTTTCCGGCGTCAGCAATGATATGCGCGATGTGATGAATGCCGCGGATGAAGGCAATCAGCAGGCTCAGCTTGCCCTGGATGCCTTTGCGGATAATATCGTTGGCTATATCGGCATGTATACCGCCTATATGGGCGGCCTGGATGCGGTGGTTTTCACCGGCGGTATTGGCACCAATTCCGCTGCTTTCCGCAAAATTGTCTGCGATAAGCTTTCCTTCGTCAACGCCAAAGTGGATCCCGCCCTGAATGTGCGCGGCCATGAAGGCAAGGTCAGCAGCGCAGATAGCGGCGTCGAAGTCTGGGCGCTGGAAACCAATGAAGAATTGATGGTTGCCCGGGGCACAAAGCAATGCCTGGGCCTGTAATTCCTGTAAAAGGGGGGCTCACCCCCTTTTTTCTGCGAAATGACCTGCTTCATGGCATGATTCATTCCTGCTTTGATCGGGTGGTAAACCTTTCTTTTCCCGTAAAGGAAGGGCCGCCCCGGCTGCTGACGCTCACCCGGGAGGATATCCCTCCGCTGCCCGATAGCCTGCGCGTTCCGGCGCCGGTGCTTGCCTGGCTGCGCGAAGCCGGAAGGGGCGTTCCCGTTACCTGGCAGCGCGGTGAATTGCATCTGCCCGCCTTTACGCTTTCCTGCGATATGAATGCTTCTGCCCTTTCCCCCTTTCATTCGCCAAAGATGACCCGGGAACGGGCGGAAATCTTCCTATCCCATTACGCCCAGCTGAAAAAATCAAACGGATTTGCCGATCTGCCCGAAGCCAGGCGCCTTTGGGCCATGGACGGAATCGCAGATTTTGCAAATGCGCTGCTGACTGGGCAAAAAAATGAAAAAAAATGGCCAATTGGCCTGGGAAAAGGAACGACGCCGGCAGGAGATGACGCCATCGTTGGCGTATTATCTATATTTGGATGGAATTGTTCTTTGCTGACCCCTGCCCTGCTGGATCGGACCACCGATATCAGTGCCCGGTATCTGCGCTGCGCTCAGGAAGGATATTTCTCCGCCCCCGTGCAGCGGGTTGTGCAGGAATTATCCCTTGCCGCCATGGAGGAACTCGCCCAATTCGGCGCCACCTCCGGCGCGGATATGCTTCTGGGCATGGCAGTGGCCTGCAAATATTATTTGAACGAGGAGGAAAACAGCATGAATGTGAAAAACGAAATCGCCAGCCGCAAGCTGATTGCGATTGTGCGCGGTCTGCCCGGCGAACAGCTGGAAGGCCTGGCCAATGCTCTGCTGGCCGGCGGCATCACGCTGATGGAAATCACCTTCAATCAGCAGAAGCCCGAAACCTGGTCTCAGACCGCTGATGGCATCCGGATGCTCTGCGAAAAATTCGCCGGCAAGATCATCGCCGGCGCAGGCACCGTGGTTACCCAGGAACAATTGACCATGGCCTACGAAGCGGGCGCCAAATATATCATTTCCCCCAATACGGATGAAGATATCATCCGCCGCACCAAGGAACTGGGCCTGGTATCCCTGCCCGGCGCCATGACCCCCTCTGAGATCGTTGTTGCTCATAAGGCGGGTGCGGATTTCGTTAAGGTGTTCCCCGTTGGTAATCTTGGTCCTGCCTATATCAAGGCGATCAAGGCTCCCCTTTCCCATATTCAGATGATGGCTGTTGGCGGCGTGAATGAAAAGAATGCGGATGATTTCATGCGTGCCGGCGCGTCCGGTCTGGGCGTAGGCGGAAATCTGGTCAACAAGGAATGGATTGCCAATGGTGAATGGGATAAAATCACGGCCCTGGCGGCTGAATATGTAAAGGCGGTGCAATAACAAATGAAGGTTGTATGCTTTGGTGAAATCATGATGCGTCTGAACCCCGAAGGCTATCTGCGCTTTGCCCAGGCCAATAAGTTCGAAGCGACTTATGCCGGCGGCGAAGCCAACGTGGCCGTCTCCCTGGCCAATTACGGCGATGATGCGGCGTATGTTTCTGCCGTTCCTGCCCACGAAATCGGCCAGAACGCCGTAAACGCTCTGCGTCAGTATGGCGTTGATACTTCCATGATGCTGCGTCAGGGTCCCCGTCTGGGCATCTACTTCTGCGAAAAGGGCGCTTCCCAGCGCGGCAGCAAGGTCATCTATGACCGCGCCGGCTCCTCCGTGGCTCTGTCCAAGCGCGAAGATTACGACTGGGATAAGATCCTGGATGGCGCTGATTGGTTCCATTTCACTGGCATCACTCCCGCTCTGGGCGGCGAACTGCCTGAAATCTGCATGGACGCTCTGAAGGCCTGCAAGGCCAAGGGCATCAAGGTTTCCTGCGACCTGAACTATCGCGGCAAGCTGTGGACCCGCGAAAAGGCCGGCGAAGTCATGGGTCAGCTCATGCCCTATGTCAACGTCTGCATCGCCAATGAAGAAGACGCCAAGGACGTTTTCGGTATCGAAGCTGAAAACACCGATATCTACGGCGGCAAGCTGGATAAGGAAGGCTACGTTTCCGTGGCGCAGCAGCTCAAGGCCCGCTTCGGCTTTGATTATGTGGCCATCACCCTGCGCGGCTCCATCTCCGCTTCCGATAACAACTGGAGCGGCATGCTCTATGACGGCGAAAAGGCTTACTTCGCCAAGAATTACCTCATCCACATCGTGGACCGCGTGGGCGGCGGCGACAGCTTCGGCGGCGGCCTGATCCATGCCATGAACAAGTGGGCCGGCGATTGCCAGGCCATCATCGAATTCGCCGTGGCCGCTTCCTGCCTCAAGCAGACCACCGAATTTGACTTCAACCTCGCTTCCGAAAAGGAAGTGCTGGCCCTGGCCGGCGGCAACGCTTCCGGTCGCGTGCAGCGCTAATTTGTATGAATTTTCTGGGGAAACCATTCTTTGTGACCAAAGAACGGTTTCCCCAGTCCCCTTCCAAGAAAGTCATTCTGGATATTGCAAATACGGCTTAAAATCACTACTTTCCCAGCGAAACAAAATCAATGATATTGGATGGCATCGCCCATCTTTTTTTATGCCATAATTTATTTTGATCGTTACACTGGGAATCAATTTGATTAGAATATACATAAATTATCCAGAACGACTTTCTTGGAGGGGGCTTGGGGGAGGTCTTCTTTGGTTACAAAGAAGATCTCCCCCAAATATATCCCTCTCGTTCTATGCGAACATATTTTCTTATTTTTCCACTTGAAATCTGCCCGGAATCATCGTATAATAAATTATGCGAACTTTTGTTCTTATTCGGAGATGATTCCCATGCGAACGATTCTGCATAGCGATTGCAATAATTTCTATGCTTCGGTGGAATGCGCCCTGCATCCTGAACTCAGGGGCAAGCCCCTGGCCGTGTGCGGTTCCAAGGAAAAACGCCATGGCATCGTATTGGCCAAGAATGAATTGGCCAAGGCCTGCGGCGTAAAGACCGGGGACGCCATCTGGCAGGCCGTAAAGAAATGCCCGGTTTTGGAGGTAATCCATCCCCACCATGGCCTGTACGGCGATTTTTCCCGGAAAATGCAAAAAATCTATGCGGATTACACCGATCAGGTGGAGCCCTTCGGGCTGGATGAATGCTGGCTGGATGTGACGGGCTGCCAGAAAAACGGCGTGGAAATCGCCGCTGAAATCCGTAAACGGGCAAAGGCCGATCTGGGCATTACGGCCTCTGTGGGCGTCAGCTTTAATAAAGTCTTTGCCAAGCTGGGCTCTGATTTGAGAAAGCCTGACGCTACCACCATTATCACCCCGGAGAACTTCAAGGAAAAATTATGGCCCCTTCCGGCGGGCGATCTGCTCTTTGTAGGGCGGCGTACCCGGCAGGCTTTAAGCGGCCGCGGTCTGTATACCATCGGCGATGTGGCCCGGGCCGATCTTCATGTGCTGCGCAAATTATTCGGCAAAAGCGGCGAAATGCTCAAATCCTATGCCCTGGGGCTGGATGATTCCCCCGTTCAGCGCATCGGCAATTATGATCCCCTGAAATCCATCGGAAACAGCACCACCACGCCCCGGGATCTGATGAATGAAGAGGACGCCAAAATCATCCTTTATGCCCTTTGCGACAGCGTGGCGGCGCGGCTCCGGGAGAATGGCATGAAATGCCGGGTGGTGGCGCTTTGGGTGCGGGATAATGCCCTTTCCTGCTATGAGCGCCAGCGCGCCTTTTCCCTGCCCACCAATCTGAGCCGTGATTTATTCGATATTTCCCTTTCGCTTTTGCGCGCCAGCTATGCCTGGGATCGTCCCATCCGTTCCCTGGGGGTTCGCTGCGCCAATCTGGTGGATGAAAATTTTTCTGCCCAAACCCTGCTTTTTCAAAATGAGCAGGATGCCCGCCGTGAAAAGCTGGAAAGAACCATTGATGAAATCTGCCTGCGCCACGGCGCTTCGGCCATGAAGCGTGCCGTGCTCCTTTCCGATCCAACGCTGCTGGAAGAGGATATCCGCAGCACCCACGGCGCCTCTCCCCTGCGCGGCGCGCCGGATTTTGATCCTTACCAGGGAATCGAATAAAAATGCCTCCCGGAAAACCCGGGAGGCACTGTTTTGGGAATCGTTATTTGCTCTGCTCCAGCTGAATCAAAATTGCATGGTCAAAATCAAACTGGAATTCTCTGATCACCCCATCCGGCTTTTCCAGATTGGGATCATAGCAGGGCAGGGTTTCATCCCAGCAGGGATTATTGGCAACCGCAGGAGCCAGATACACCTGATCGGGCAATTCACCGGTAACCGGGGCCAGCGTCAGGCTGAAATGCAGCCCTTCTCGCTGCTCTCCCCAAAAGGTTCCGTCGCTCAGAATCCGTCCATTTTCCCGATCCACCAGCATCATGCCGATTTTCATTTGTTCCTTTACGGCGGCATAATCCCCGTAAATCCATCCGTCGATTCTGCCGCCGGCATGGGTCAGATCAAATTGATTGAAAACCAGACGGCAGCCTTCCAGCTCATATTCCATGCTTTCAGGCACGGCCCGGGCAATCCAGTTTTCATCCAGATTGACCTTGGTTTCCACTTCGATCATATCAACCAATTCCGCCCAGCCCAGCTTTTTGTAAATTTCCGAATAGATCTGGGCCCCGGATTCATTGGCCTTGTAGGAAACATAGTCTTCCTTCGGTATGAAGCGCCACAGCAGGGAAAATCCATTGCCGTCCACCGTCAGATGATCTTTGGTCGCAGCGCTGTCCTCGCCCTCATACTGGCTGTAATCCAGCAATTCCACATCGTTGATCGGCCGCCATACGGCAACGGCGATTTTCAGCGTCACATCGCCCTTGGGCAGCATTTCCATGCCGGCATATTTGCCGTTTTCCCCGAATTTGTAGATTTGTTCCGCCCGGTTGTAGATGGAAATGCTTTGCGCCATATCCTTTCCATCCACGCTGCCGCCCAGCACGAAGCCGGAATCCCAGGTGCCTTCGGTAATCATCCGGTTGTAAACCACCGGATCGCCATTCACCCAGATTCCCTCCAGGGTATACAAGAGCGCATCCTGGGTGGGATTTTCAATGGTAAAGGAGGTATGCAGGCCGCTTCCGTCATAGAGCAATTCATCGATGGAAAGGGCGCCCAGGGCAGTGCTTTGCGTGGCCTGAGGCTGCATGATCTGCTCCACCACGCCTTCGGGGATATTCTCTTCCCCGCCATACAAATGATCCGCGATATTGGATTGAACCAGGGCAATAGCCACCCCCGCGGTCAGAATCATCAACAAAAGAACCAATGCCAGCGAAACGGATAATTTTTTCTTCATAACAGGCTTCTCTCCTTTTTCGGCTGCTATGATCCGCTGGGCCAGATACGGATTTCCCTCCAGGCCGGAGAGGCGATGATCGATGGCATTTTTCATCTGTTCCTGCATCTTATGTTCATTCATAAAATCCTCTCCCTTCCAATGTGATGCGCATTTTATCCCGCGCTCTTTTCAATCTGCCCGATACCGATGATTGGGAAATGCCCAGCGAATCGGCAATTTCAATGGTGCTCATTCCTTGGTAATAATGCAAAAGAATCACTTCGCGAAGCTTGAATGGCAATTGCATCACGGCAATGACCAATTCCTCTTCCTTTTCTTCAAATGGCGCCGCTGCTTCCGGCAGCATATCCGGTGTATAGCGGCGATCCATCAGCCGCATCCATCCGGATCGGTTCAGATCGCGGCAGGTATTGATGGCAATCTTCATCAGCCATGTTTTTTCGCTGCTTTTCCCCGCAAAGGCGGAAAGATTCCGGTATGCCTTGATGAATGTTTCCTGCACCGCATCCTCCGCCAGCTGCCGATCGCGCAATTGCATATAGCACATGCGCAAAAGCGAATGCTGATATTGCGCCACCATCGCTTCCAGTTTCTGATCCCGCTTCAGAGCATCGTCAGGGCCCATGACAAAGCTCATCTTTCCCTCACCTCCTTACACCTTTATAGACGAACGGGGAAGAAAAAATATCGTATAAAAAAATAATTTCTGCGAAAAATCTGATTCACGAAACATTATAAAATAATATCCATAAAAAATGAAGCCATATTTTATATTGAAATTCCGCATCCAAACCGCTATAATACAGACAGCAATGAATAAAAAAGGAGGTTTTCCCATGCTGAAGGCAGCCATTCTGGGCTATGGCGGCATCGCTCGTTCTCACCGTTCCGGATATGAACTTCTTGCCAGGCAGCAGGCGCCCGTCAAGCTGGTTGCGCTTTGCGATATTGATCCCAAACAATTTGAAAAAGAAGTGACCATCAACCAGGGAAACGGCCAGGAATCGGATATTTCCCAGTATCATACCTATACCAGCCTGGATGAAATGCTGGAAAAGGAAGAGCTGGATGTAATCGATATATGCCTGCCTACTTATCTGCATGCAGAATATGCGATCAAATTGCTGCGGCTCGGCTACAATGTGCAGTGCGAAAAGCCCATGGGCCTTTCTTCCGCCCTTTGCGATGAAATGCTGGCCGCCGCCAGGGAAAGCGGCAAAAAGCTGATGATCGGCATGTGCCTGCGCTTTGATCATATGTATACCGTGCTTAAGGACGCCATTGATCAGAACACCTACGGCAAGGTAACCTCTGCTTTCTTTGAACGGCTCAGTTCCACTCCCCGCTGGGGATACGATGGCTGGTTCCAGGATTATGATCGTTCCGGCGGCGTTGCGTTGGATATGCATATTCATGATGTGGATATGGTGCGCTATCTTTTTGGCGAGCCCAAGGCCGTCAGCGCCCTGGTCAGCGACGCCAGGCTCAAATGCTCCGCCATCCACAGCACCTTTGCTTATGACGATATGATCGTTACCGCCATCGGCGATTGGGGCAAGGCCAAGGGCTTCCCCTTCACCATGGGCTACAGCGTCAATTTTGAAAAGGCTACCATCGTTTTGAATAAGGGTGTTGTCACTGTATATCCCGATGATGCAGAGCCCTTTGAAGCGCCCCTGGATCCCGATGGCAAGGGCAATCACCGGATGGCGGCAGAAATCGAATATTTCGCCCGCAGCATTCTGGGCGAAATCGAAAATACCCGGAATCAGCCTGCCGATGCGGCCAATACCGTACGGCTGATCGAAACATTAAAAAAGAGCGCCGAAAACGGCGGAAAATGGATGGAGGAATGAATATGAAACTGGGCGTTATGGTTCGCGGAAGGAAAGACACGGATTATCTCAAGAGCTTCCAGCAAATCAAAGAAATGGGCATGGAATACTGCCAGATCGGTTTCTGGGATACGGGCCTGTATACCGATGAAACCGCCAATGCCATCAAGCATGCCACCGAGGTAACGGGCGTAAAGCTTTCCACCCTGTGGGCGGGCTATCGCGGCAAGGTGGAATGGAATTTCACCGGTGGCCCCCTGACGGCCGGTCTGGTGCCCCCCGCTTATCGCGCCGGCCGTGAAGAAGATCTGATCGCTGGTTCCGCCTTTGCCGAAAAGCTGGGCTGCAATCAGATCGCCACCCATGTGGGCTTCATTCCCGAAAACTATTATGATCCCGATTTCTGGGGCACGGTCATTTCCCTGCGCCGCATTTGCAGTGTGATGAAGGAACGGGGCCAGACCTTCCTCTTTGAAACCGGCCAGGAGACCCCTGTGACCATTCTGCGCGCTATTGAAGAAATCGGCCTGGATAACGTGGGCGTCAATCTGGATACCGCCAATGTGATGCTCTACGGCAAGGGCAATCCCGCCGACGCCGTGCTGGTATTCGGCAAGTATGTGCGCGATCTGCATATCAAGGATGGCTTCTACCCCACCGATGGCAAGCATCTGGGCAAGGAAGCCGCCGTGGGCGAAGGCCTGGCCAATTTCCCGCTGATCCTCAAGCGCCTCAAGGATGTGGGCTATAACGGCACCTACATCATCGAGCGCGAGATTTCCGGCGAACAGCAGATCAAGGATATTGCCAAGGCCCGGGATCTGCTGATCAAGATCGGCGAAGAATTGCAGCTGGATTGATGATCGAACCGATCCAGCAAAAGGATCAAATCGATGCATAAAAAAGCACTTATCGGATCATTCCGATAAGTGCTTTTCTGCTTTGAAATTCTTATGCGCCGAAGGGGAAATCGCCTTCAAAGAGCACACGCTGGGTGGCAGGACCGGCCACACCGTCCACCTTCAGGCCATTGACCCGCTGGAAGGCCTTCACGGCATTTTCGGTGCCTTCGCCATAGAATCCATCCACAGTGCCGCTGAAGTAGCCCTGGGATTTCAGCTCGCGCTGCAAATCAGCAACGGGCGTGCCCTGATGGCCACGGCGCAGGGTGATATAATCGGATCCGGCAGGAGCAGGCGTAACCTTGACATAAATATTAGCCGGAATGGGGGTTTCGGTCTTTCTGGGGGTTACGGTGGGCTTACGGGTGGCAACAGGCCGCCGGGTAGCAGAAGCATTCTGATTGGACGAGGAAGAGGCAGAGGCCTTCTTGGCGTCGCCGCCAAAGAGCTTGTTAAAGGTGCCGCCGCCGGCAACGCCGTCCGCAGTCATGCCATGCGCACGCTGGAAGG
The DNA here is from genome assembly GCA_015056015.1 of Clostridiales bacterium. GTDB lineage: Bacteria > Bacillota > Clostridia > Christensenellales > Aristaeellaceae > RUG563. The sequence continues at coordinate 4,353 of SVHD01000029.1, read as the reverse complement.
CCTTTACAGCTTCCACGGTGCCCGTGCCATAATCGCCATCCACCACGCCGGTATAATAGCCCAGAGACTTGAGCTTGGATTGCAGTACGCGCACAGCAGCGCCTTCGCTGCCATTGCGCAGGGTATTGCCAATCACGGCGGAAGCGGAAGAGGTGGAACGGACAGAGGAAGAATAGAGGGCCTTCAGGGTATCAGGGCCTGCCACGCCATCAGAATAAGAGCAATTGCGATTCTGGAAGGCAATGACGCCGGCTCTGGTGGCCTCGTCAAAGTTACCGGTGGCATTCCCGGCCAGATAGCCCAGAGAAATCAACCGTTCCTGCATCTTGCGCACGTCAGAGCCGGAAGAGCCTACCCGCAGATAGGTATTGCTGCTATAGGAAGGAACAGCCGTAGCACGGGGCGTGGCAGTAGGCCGACGGGTGGGAGAAACGGTGGGTTTGGCGGTCTGGCGTGCAGTGGCCAGCTTCGCCTTGGTGTTGTTGCCAACCTTGCCGTCCGCTTCCAGGCCATACTGCTTCTGGAACGCCTTTACGGCCGCTTCGGTCGCTTCGCCAAAATCGCCGTCAACGCTGCCCTTATAGAAGCCCAGATCCTTCAGCTTGCGCTGCACCTGACGCACATCCTCGCCGGTGGAGCCCAGCTTCAAAGAGCCCTGGGGCGTGGGCGAAGGCGTAGCGGTATAAGGAAGGGCGGTAACGGGCACAGGCGTTACCTGACCAATGGTGCTGATGGGCTGAATGGTCCAGCTGCTGACGCCGCCGGGATTGGTGGGCAGCGTCACAATGCTGCCGATACTGGTGGTAGGCGCATTGGTGGGCACATTCGTGGGCGCATTGGTCGGCGCGCTGGTGGTAGGATTGTATTCCGGAAAATTCAGGGCGCCGCCCGGATTATTCCCGGTTTCAATATCCGGCGTCACATAGCAGCCGCTCAAAATCAGCGGCAATGCAATCAACAACGCAGCCAGGGCCAATTTGATCGTACGGCGGTGTTTCATGGGTCATCCTTCCTTCCAAGTAGGTGCAATCCATGAAGATGAGAAAGCATCTTCTACCATAATAGACGGTTATCGGGAGAAATTTGTTCCCGTCTCTTTGGAAAAATTTTTCCTGTTATTTGGGCAAGCACAGGAATATTTCCTCTCTCCACCGGGGCATACTGCAGGGTGGATTTCCTCCCATCTAATAGCATACCATAAATCGCGCGCAAATACAATCACTTTCCGCACGACAGTTTCCGCCAAAAGTTCAAAAAATTTAATTTTTTTGTCTTGACATTGTAAATTTTTGTGTTAGAATACAGATGAAAGGTCAAAGATAGTCAATAATCATTGATCTTTCCATGATCTTATTCTGAAATGAGGAATGGTAAATGAGCCAGAATCAATACACGCAAAAATCCATGGAGGCCATTCAGGGCGCCCAGCGCATCGCCGCCGAGCACGGGCATCAGCAATTGGAGCAGATCCATCTGCTCTCCTCCCTGCTTGCCCAGCCCCAGGGACTGATTCCTCAGCTGCTGTCCAAGATGAATGTGGATGTGCAGACGCTGGAAAGCAATACGGAAAATCTGCTGCAGAAATTGCCCCAGGTTCGCGGTCTTTCCCGCGAGGAAGGCAAAATCTATATTTCCGCTGATCTGGATAAGGCCCTTCGCTCTGCCGCTGATGAAGCCGCCCGGATGAAGGATGAATTTATTTCCGTGGAGCATCTTTTTATTGCGCTCCTGAAATCTGCCGATAAATCCCTCTCTCCCCTTTTCCGTCAGCTTTCCATCTCCGAAAGCGATTTCCTGCAGGCCCTCTCCTCCGTTCGCGGTTCCGCCCGGGTAACCAGCGAAAATCCCGAGGAAACCTATGACGCGCTGAAAAAATTCGGTTCCGATCTGGTGGAATTGGCCCGGAAGGGAAAGCTGGATCCCGTAATCGGTCGTGATCAGGAAATCCGCAATGTGATCCGCATTCTTTCCCGGAAAACCAAGAATAATCCCGTTTTGATCGGCGAGCCCGGCGTTGGCAAAACCGCCATTGCCGAAGGCCTTGCCCTTCGCATCGTTCGCGGGGATGTGCCTGATAGCCTGAAGGATCGCTCCGTCTTTTCTCTGGATATGGGTTCCCTCATCGCCGGCGCCAAATTCCGCGGGGAATTTGAAGAACGCCTCAAGGCCGTGCTGGCCGAAATTAAAAAGAGCGAAGGCAAAATTCTGCTCTTTATCGATGAATTGCATACCATCGTCGGCGCGGGAAAAAGCGACGGCGCCATGGACGCCGGCAATCTGCTTAAGCCCATGCTGGCAAGAGGCGAATTGCACTGCATCGGCGCCACTACCCTGGATGAATACCGCAAATATGTGGAAAAGGACGCCGCCCTGGAGCGCCGTTTCCAGCCGGTGATGGTGGATGAACCCACCGTGGAGGATACCATTTCCATCCTGCGCGGCCTGAAGGAGCGCTATGAAGTCTTCCACGGCGTCAAAATCCAGGATGGTGCGCTGATCGCCGCCGCCACCCTTTCCAATCGCTATATTACCGATCGGTTTTTGCCGGATAAGGCCATCGATCTGGTGGATGAGGCCTGCGCCCTGATCCGCACGGAAATGGATTCCATGCCCACCGAGCTGGATGATATCCGCCGGGCCATCATGCAGCACGAAATTGAAGAGGCCGCCCTGAAAAAGGAAACCGACGCCCTTTCTCAGGAACGCCTTACCCAGCTTCGCAAAGAGCTTTCCGATCTGCGGGATCAATTCAACGAAATGAAAACCCGCTGGGAAAATGAAAAGAATGAAATCGGCCAGGTGCAAAAGCTCAGGGAAGAAATCGAAAGAATCAACGCCGAAATCGAGCAGGCGGAGCGGAAATATGATCTTTCCCGTGCGGCCGAACTGAAATACGGGGAATTGCCGCGGCTCAAATCCCGGCTGGAAGAAGCTGAACGGGAATCCAAGGCGCCTGACGCCACCCTGCTGAGGGATAAAGTAACCGAAGAGGAAATCGCCCGAATCGTATCCCGCTGGACGGGCATTCCCGTCAGCAAGCTGGTGGAGGGCGAGCGGGAAAAGCTGCTGCGTCTTCCCGATGTGCTGCATAAACGGGTCATCGGCCAGGATGAGGCCGTCAATCTGGTCAGCGAGGCCATTTTGCGCTCCCGCGCCGGGATTGCGGATGAAAACCGTCCCATCGGTTCCTTCCTGTTCCTTGGGCCCACGGGCGTTGGCAAAACCGAGCTGGCAAAGACCCTGGCCGAAGCCCTGTTCGATGATGAAAAAAATCTGGTGCGCATTGATATGACGGAATACATGGAAAAATTCTCTGTATCCCGCCTGATCGGGGCACCTCCCGGCTATGTGGGCTATGAGGAGGGCGGCCAGCTCACCGAGGCCGTGCGCCGTCATCCCTATTCCGTGGTGCTCTTTGATGAAATGGAAAAGGCCCATCCCGACGTATTCAATATTCTGTTGCAAATTCTGGATGACGGCCGGGTTACCGACAGCCAGGGCCGGACGGTGGATTTCCGCAATACCATCCTGATTATGACCAGCAATCTGGGTTCTTCCCAGATTCTGGAGGGCATTGACGAAAACGGCAATCTTTCCGAAAATGCCAAATCCGCCGTGCAGGCCTTGCTGCGCAGCCATTTCCGTCCCGAATTCCTCAATCGTATTGATGATACCGTGCTCTTTACCCCCCTGAGCCGGGATCAGGTGCGTTCCATTGTGGATCTGCTGCTGGAGCGGCTGCGGAATCGCCTCAAGGATAAGCAGCTTTCTCTTTCCCTCACCGACGCCGCCCTGGATCGGCTGATGGAGCAGGGCTATGATCCCATCTATGGCGCCCGGCCCATGAAGCGGATTCTGCAAAGCAGGATTGAAACCCTGGTGGCAAGAAAGCTCATCGCCGGGGATATCCTGCCCGGGCAAACCATCCTCATCGACGCCGATCCCACGGCTGATTTCATCGCGTCCGTCGGGTAAAATTTCCTCTCACGCTTCCTCCTCCCCCTTCATAGGATGCAGTATCGCATGCTGTGAAGGGGGAATTTTTTCATGCGTCTGTATATTGACGGCGATGATGCGCGAAGCGCATATCTGGCAGAGCTGAGCAGGGAACGGGGGCATATTGTCACCCGGGAAGGGCCCTGGGATTTTGTGGTACTTTCTCTTCCCCGCTCTCAAATTTCGGATGAACTGAAAAAGCAGATGCCAAAGGGGCAAAAAATCCTCTGCGGCCTGATTTCGGATGCCGATAAGACGCTTTCAAAAGAAAAAGGATGGCAGTTAAAAGCCATCCTGCAGGATTCCCGGTATACCCAGGAAAATGCCGTATTTACGGCGGAGGGGGCCATCCATGCC
>SVHD01000003.1 GCA_015056015.1 Clostridiales bacterium | reverse complement strand
CCGCCAGGCCATTTTGCAATCGCTCAAGGCCTTGCCGCTGAGCATTGCCGCGCTTCGCCCCATAAATGAAGCCATCGTCACCCGGGGCGGCGTGGATACCCGCGCCCTGATCCCTGCCACCATGGCTTCCCGGCAAATGGAAGGATTGTATTTTGCCGGAGAAATGATTGATGTGGACGCCCATACCGGCGGATATAATCTGCAGATTGCCTTTGCTACCGGCGCTCTGGCCGGAAAAAGCGCGGCAAAATATCTGCAATCCTGATATAACGAGGTTTTGCCATCATGCAGTATATCGTCCTGGATTTGGAATGGAACCAGCCTATGTCCTATAATTCCCCCGCTTACAAAAGCGTGGGGGGTAAATTGCTGTTTGAAATGATTCAGATCGGCGCGGTGAAGGTGAATGAAAAGCTGGAAATCGTGGATTCCTTCAGTCAGCTGATTCAGCCCCGGCATTATGTGAAATTGCATCCCCGGATTCAGCGAATCACCCATATCACCCCCGAGGATCTGGAGGGCGCCCCGGAATTCCCGGAGGCCATCGGCAATTTCGCCGCCTGGTGCGGGGAGGATTACGCCCTGCTTACCTGGGGCTGCGATGATATTTCGGTGCTCAATCAGAATATGACCTTCTTCCAGTGCGAAACGCCCCTGGGAAAGATTTATGATATTCAGCGCCTCTTTGGCGAAGTGATCGGAAATTCCAAGGAACGCAAGGGCCTGAAAGCCGCCATGGAACATTTTGAAATCCAGCCGGATGAAGAAAATATGCCCTTCCACAATGCGGTGAACGACGCCTATTATACCGCCTTGGTCTTTTCCAAATTGCCCGAGCCCGGCAAGGTACTGGATTATCCCCTGACCCCCAAGAAGCTGCAGCATCTGGATCGGGCCAAGCGGGAATGCACGGCCATTTTGCGGGTGCGCTCTTTAAAGGATGCTTTGCACAGCGCCGCCGCCCTGAAGCCCCCCTGCCCCATCTGCGGAAAGCATCTGGAGGTGGAGGAAGGCTATTGGCGCAAAACCCCCGATCAGTATATGGCCCTGGCCGATTGCCCCCAGCACGGCCTGGCATTCATCAAGCTGCAATTCGGCAAAAATGATGAGGGCAAGCGGATTATGACCCGCAGCGCCTCCCTTTCCGATGAACAGAATCCTGCCTATGTGCGCACCAAGCATCTGCAATGGCAGCAGAAAATTGCCGCCCAGCAGGCAAGCGACGCAGAATAATGAAAAGAGAGAATCCCTTTGCAAAAAGGCGGTTCTCTCTTGCGCTTTTACGCCCTTTCCCCATGATTCGACAGCCTGAAAAAAGGAGGGAATATTGCTTATGAAAATTCAGATGCTGAAAAATGAAATGGTGCTTTCTCAGCCCATGACCGTAAAGGAAATTATCACCACCCTGGCGCCGGATATGCTGCCGTCTGCCCTGGGCTGCTTTTGCGGCGGACGGGCCCTGGAACTGAACGAAATGATTTCTGAGGATTGCGTTTTGCATCCCATTACCTTCCAGAATGAAGAAGGCCGCAGAATTTATGAGCGTTCCCTGCGCTTTGTGATGCTGCTGGCGGCCAGGCGAGTATTGCCCGGGCTTCATGTACGGATCGAACACTCCATCGGCTATGGGGTATATATGCGCTTTCTGGAGCAGGATGCGGATGAAAAAATCGTTTCCGCATTGCAAAGGGAAATGGAAAAGATCGTAAAGGAAGATCTTCCCTTTGTCAAAGAGCAATGGAGCCGGGAAACGGCCATGGATTATTTCCAGAAGGAAGGGCAATGGGATAAGGCCCGGCTGCTTTCCTATCGCCCCTATGATTATTTCCCGGTGTATCTTTGCGGCGGAATGGCGGAATATTTTTACGGGGCCATGCTGCCCTCCACCGGCTATGTAAAGGCCTTCCGCCTGCTCCTCCACGCCCCGGGCATGGTGCTGCAGATGCCATCCCCCAAGGATCCGCAAATTCCTGCGCCCTTCGTATCCCGGCCCAAGCATTTGAATGCCTTCCGGCAATCCAATCGCTGGTGCGATATTCTGGGCTGCATGAACGCCGCCGATCTCAATGATATGATCGTGGGCGGCAAATTGCCCGATTTCATTCGGGTGAATGAAGCGCTGCATGATAAATCCATTTCGGATATTGCCGACGGCATCATGGAAAAGGGCGCCCGGGCCATATTCGTGGCCGGGCCTTCCTCCAGCGGAAAAACCACCTTTTCCAATCGATTGCTGATTCATCTGCGGGTGCTGGGGCTGCATCCCGTGCTGATTTCTCTGGATGATTTCTATCTGGATCGGGATTTATTGCCCCTGGAAGCGGATGGCAAGCCCGATCTGGAGGCCCTTTCCGCCCTGGATGTGCCCCTGCTCCGAAAATGCCTGGCTTCTCTCCTGGCCGGCCAGGAAACCCTGATGCCCCGCTTTGATTTTCCCACCAGCAAGCGGGCCAGGGAGGGCTATTCCCTGCGGCTGCGCCCCGATCAGCCCCTGATTCTGGAGGGCATCCACGGCCTGAACCCCGCCCTGCATGAAGGCTTTGATCCCCAATTGATCGCAAAAATCTACATCAGCGAATTGACCTGCCTGAATCTGGATCATCACAACCGGATCCGCACCACCGACGCCCGGCTGCTGCGCCGGATCGTGCGGGATCATCAATTCCGCAATACGCCCCCGGAGGAAACCCTGGAAATGTGGAACAGTGTGCGAAGGGGCGAGGAAAAATGGATTTTCCCCTATCAGGAACAGGCGGATTTCGTTTTTAATTCCGCATTGCATTATGAATTGCCGGTGCTGAAAAATTATGCTTATGAACTGCTGAAAAAAATTCCGCCCGAAAACCCGGTGTATTTAAGCTCCCGGCGGCTGCTGAAAATTCTGCATTATATCCTGCCGGCTACGGAAGAATCCCTCCGGGATATTCCGCCCCTTTCCCTGCTGCGGGAATTCATCGGCGGCTGCACCCTCTACGGAAAATAAAGGCGATTTTTCCCCTGCGAATTTTTCTTGACATTCTATCCGGGATGGAGGTATAATACATCCATCCTCGGAATGACGGGGGACATGTTTCCGCCCCATGGGCTTTCAGAGAGTGCGCGGCCGGTGAAAGCGCATAAGCACATCACGGAAGTACCACCTCCCGACCGCAGGCGATTCGCGCCCGTTACAGCGCGGCATCAAGGGGCCTGTTTGAGATGCATGAAAGCGCGGCAGATATGCGGCGGATTTCGGAAAGCATCCTTTATGCAGGCAACAAGGGTGGAACCGCGGGCGAAATGAAATTCACGCTCGTCCCTTCATCATTATGAATGGGACGGGCGTTTTTACGTCCATCCCGAAAGCGAAGAAAGGGAGGAACTAAATCGTATGATCATCACGCTGAAAAATGGACAGAAGGAATTTGAAAATGGCATGAACGCCCTGGATATCGCAGGCCAGCTCAGCCAGGATCTGAAAAAGCAGGCCCTGTGCGCCCGGGTAAACGGCGAAATTCAGGAACTGGTAAAGCCCATCAACGAAGACTGCACCCTGGAAATTCTCACCTTTGAGGATGACGAAGCAAAGAAAGTGCTGCGCCATACCGCTTCCCATGTGCTGGCCCAGGCTGTGAAAAAGCTGCGCCCCGAGGCCAAGCTGGCCATCGGCCCCGCCATTGATAACGGCTTCTATTATGATTTCGACGTAGACGAAGCCTTCACCCCCGATTTCCTTAAGGAACTGGAAAAGGAAATGGGCCGTATCGTCAAAAAGAATGATCGGCTGGAACGCTTTGAGCTGCCCCGGGCGGAAGCCATCGCCCTGATGGAAGAAAAGAATGAACCCTACAAGGTGGAATTGATCCAGGATCTGCCTGAAGACGCCACCATCTCCTTCTACAAGCAGGGCGATTTCGTGGATCTGTGCGCCGGCCCCCATCTGCCCTCTACCGGCAAGGTAAAGGCCTTCAAGCTCACCTCCACCGCCGGCGCTTACTGGCGCGGCAGCGAAAAGAATAAGATGCTCCAGCGCATCTACGGCACCGCTTTCTTTGATAAGGCGGAAATGGAAGCCTACCTCAAGGCCCAGGAAGAGGCCCTCAAGCGCGATCATAACAAGCTGGGCCGCGATCTGGAATACTTCACCACCGTGGATGTGATCGGCCAGGGCCTGCCCATCCTGCTGCCCAAGGGAAGCCGCGTTATCCAGCTGCTCCAGCGCTGGGTGGAAGATACGGAACAAAAGGCCGGCTATCTGCTCACCAAGACGCCCCTGATGGCCAAGCGCGAACTTTATAAGATTTCCGGCCACTGGGATCATTATCTGGATGGCATGTTCATCCTGGGCGATCCTCATGATGAAGAAAAGGAATGCTTCGCCCTCCGTCCCATGACCTGCCCCTTCCAGTATCAGGTGTATCTGAATCGTCAGCGCTCCTATCGCGATCTGCCCATGCGCCTGGGTGAAACCTCCACCCTCTTCCGCAATGAGGATTCCGGCGAAATGCACGGCCTGATCCGCGTGCGCCAGTTCACCATTTCCGAAGGCCATCTGGTGCTGCGTCCCGATCAATTGGAAGAAGAATTCCGCGGCTGCCTGGAACTGGCCAAGTATATGCTGGGCACGGTGGGCATGCTGGAAAACTGCACCTTCCGCTTCTCCCAGTGGGATCCGGAAAACCCCAAGGGCAAATACGAAGGCACCAAGGAACAGTGGGATGAAGCCCAGAAGGTTATGGGCAAAATCCTGGATAACCTGGGCCTGGAATATTCCATCGGCATCGACGAAGCTGCCTTCTACGGCCCCAAGCTGGATATTCAGTACAAGAATGTATTCGGCAAGGAAGATACCATCGTTACCATCCAGATCGATATGCTGCTGGCTGAAAAATTCGGCATGGAATATGTGGACGCCGACGGCCAGAAGAAGCGGCCCTACATCATCCACCGCACCTCTCTGGGCTGCTACGAACGCACCCTGGCTTACCTCATCGAACGCTATGCCGGCGCCTTCCCCCTGTGGCTGGCTCCCGAACAGGTACGCGTGCTGACCATCACCGAGCGTGCGGATGACGCCGCCAGGAAGGTTCAGGCCGCCCTGCAGCAGGCCGGCATGCGCGTCGAAATCGATCTGCGCAATGAAAAGATCGGCTTCAAGGTTCGTGAAGCCGTCACCCAGAAGATTCCTTATATGCTGGTGCTGGGCGATCAGGAAGTGGAAAATGGCACCGTGAACGTGCGTACCCGCAAGGGCGAAGTCATCGGCACCATGACCGTGGAAGAAGCCATCGCCATGTTCCGGAAGGAAATCGATTCCAAGGAAATTAAGTAAAAAATACGGAAGATTATGCGAGAGGGCGCTTTTGAGTCAAAAGCGTCCTCTCGCGCTCTCCCGAAAACCATTCCGGGAATTATCTTCATTTCCACTTTTTTGCTTGTTTCCCCGTGAAGCAAAAAACGGAAATTGCGCTTTTGAGTCAAAAGCGTCCTCTCGCGCTCTCCCGAAAACCATCCCGGGAATCATCTTCATTTCCTCTTTTTCACTTGTTTCCCCGTGAAGCAAAAAGCGGAATTGCGCTTTTGAGTCAAAGGCGTTCTCTCGCGCTCTCCCGAAAACCATTCCGGGAATTATCTTCATTTCCTCTTTTTTGCTTGCTTCCCCGTGAAGCAAAAAAAACGGAATTGCGCTTTTGAGTCAAAGGCGTTCTTTCGCGCTCTCCCGAAAACCATTCCGGGAATCATCTTCATTTCCTCTTTTTCACTTGTTTCCCCGTGAAGCAAAAAACGGAAATATGTTACTGCATGAAAGGCTATCCATGAAAAAAATTCTTTGTATTCTGCTGGTGTTATTCTTCCTTCCCCTGTGCCCCGGAATGGCGGCGGAAAAGACCATCGTGGCCTCCTTTTATCCGGTGTATATTCTGGCGGCCAATGTGTTGGATGGGGTGGAGGGGGTAAAGCTCTCCTCCATGACCGCGCCTGCCACCGGCTGTCTCCACGATTATCAATTGCTTACCAGCGATATGCGCGCATTATCCAAAGCGGAGGCCCTGCTCATCAACGGCGCAGGCATGGAAAATTTCCTGCCGGATTTGCAAAAGCAGATGCCGGGTCTTGCCATTGTGGATTGCTCCCAGGGGATTGAATTGATCTGCACGGAAGATCATGCGCACCAGGATGCGCACCACGATCATGAGCATGGGGAATTCAACGCCCATATCTGGCTTGATCCGGAAAATGCGGTCATGATGGTGGAAAATCTGGTTTCTGCCCTTTCAGACATTTTGCCCGGGCAGGCAGAAAAAATTCAGCAAAACGGGGCCGCCTATATCGCCCGGCTGAAAACGCTGGATGAAGAGCTTGCCGCTGCCATCGCCGCCCTGCCCCGCAAGACCATTGTCACCTTCCATGAGGCCTTCCCCTATTTTGCCAGGGCCTACGGGTTGGAGGTTGCCGCCGTGGTGGCGCTGGAGCCGGATGAGCCCATTTCCCCCAGAATGCTTTCCCAGGTGGTGGAAGCGGTGAAAAATGCGGGGAATCCGCCCCTGTTTACCGAACCCCAATATGACAGCGCGGCCCTCACCGCCATCCAGCAGGAAACCGGCGCCGCGGTATTCGAGCTGGATCCCATGGTGACTGGGGACGGCGCGCTGACCGCCTATGAAGATACCATGCGGAAAAATCTTTCCGTGCTGCAAGCAGCCCTGGGCGATGAATGAGCAAAGAGCATAGATGAAAATGATTGTGGGGGGGAACCATTCTTTGCAGCCAAAGAATGGTTCCCCCTCACGCTTATTTATTTCTTCGGAAAAACGCCCCGCTCACCTTTTACGATGTGATTTTCCGCGATCACGCCGCGAACCTGGGAGAGCGGATAGACGGTAACATTTTTACCAAGGACGGTGCCGGGATTGAGCACGCTGTTGCAGCCCACCTCCACAAAATCCCCCGCCATGGCGCCCATTTTTTTGAGCCCGGTTTCCATTCTTTCTTCGCCGTTTTTCACCGCCACCGGGCTCTTATCGCTTTTGACATTGGATGTGACTGCACCGGCCCCCAGATGGGCCTTATAGCCCAGGATCGAATCCCCCACATAATTGAAATGGGGAACCTGCACTCCATCAAATAAAATGGCATTTTTGATTTCCGTGGAATTGCCCACCACCGCCCCATTCCCGATCAGGGCGCTGCCCCGGATAAAGGCGCCGTGCCGGATTTCCGTTTCATGGCCGATGATGCAGGGCCCGCCGATGAGCGCCGTGGGGGCAACAACCGCATCCCGGGCAATCCAGACGTCATTTTCCCGTTCTTCATATTCATCCGTAGGCAATTGCGGGCCCAAAGCCAAAATAAAATCCCGGATATCCTTCAGCGCCTCCCAGGGGTATTCCGTTTTTGCCAGAAGGGGCGCGGCCAGGGAATGGGAAAGATCAAATAAATCCCGGGTTTTCAGCATTTACGCGCCCTCCTTCACCAGATTTTCTTTCTTCATCACCGCAATAATCCCATCCACACATTCCATGCAGATGCTCTCCTCCTCCGCTTCCGCCATCACCCGCACCACAGGCTCCGTGCCGCTTTTGCGCAGCAGCACCCGGCCATTGCCCTGCAGTTTTTCTTCTGCTTTTTGCAGGGCCTGCTGCACCGCAGGATGCTGAAGGACCGCATCCTTATCGGATACCTTTACATTTTTGAGCACCTGGGGATAGAGCTTCACCGGCTCTGCCAGCTTGGAAAGGGTGCTCTTCTGATCCAGCATGGCCTGCATCAGCTTAATGGCGGTGAGCAGCCCATCCCCGGTGGTGGCATATTTGCTGAAAATGATATGGCCGCTCTGCTCGCCGCCTAGCATATGGCCGCCGGCGCGCATGCATTCGTATACGAATCGATCCCCCACCTGGGTCTGCATCCAATCAATGCCCGCTTTTTCCAGGGCCTTGCCCAGGCCATAATTGCTCATCACGGTGGAAACCACAGTATTGGTGGTCAGCTTATCCCGTTTTTTCATGTAAGTTCCATAAATATACAGAATCAGATCCCCGTCAATCAGATTGCCCTTTTCATCCACCGCCAGGCAGCGGTCGGCGTCCCCGTCAAAGGCAAAGCCCACATCCAGATGATTTTCCATCACATATTTTTGCAGCGGCCCCATATGGGTGGAGCCGCAGTGATCATTGATATTCACGCCGCTGGGCTGATGATTGATCACATGGGTTTCAGCGCCCAGGGCGTCAAAAACCGCCTTGGCAATCATCCAGGTGCTGCCGTTGGCGCAATCCAGGCCCACTTTCACCCCCTTATAGGAATGGGTGGCCAAAGAAATCAGATAGCCGATATAGCGATTGCGTCCGGCCGCATAATCCACCGTGCGGCCGATATGATCGCCGGTAGCATAAGGCGCTTCGGGCAAAAGCCCGTCAATATATTTTTCCACCTGATCGGTTACTTCATCCGCCATCTTTTCCCCGTTTCCGTTGATCAGCTTCAGCCCGTTATCATAAAATGGATTATGGCTGGCAGAAATCATGATGCCGCAATCGAAATTCTCGCTGCGAATCACATAGGCAACGGAAGGGGTGGTGGTCACATGCAAAAGATATACGTCCGCCCCGGATGCGGTGAGCCCCGCCGCCAGGGCATACTCAAACATATAGCTGGAAAGCCGGGTATCCTTGCCAATCACCACCCGGGCCTTATGCCCCCGGCCGTAATAATAGCCCAGATATCTGCCCACCTTAAAGGCATGCTCCACCGTCAGATTCACATTGGCTTCCCCGCGAAAACCATCCGTACCAAAATATTTTCCCATGTTTCCTCCTTTATGCATCAGAAGGCATTCATTTTGCTTCTGCCAATTCCTGGCTGCGCCATTATATTATGCCCCAAAATCGAAGTCAATACTTTGAAAGGAAGATAGCAAACCTTATCATAACATTTCATGTTTTCTTCCGTTTCGTGCAAATAATATCACAGTTTGCAACATTCTTTCTTTATTGTGTTTATTTCATATTTGGTGTTGACGATCAACGGAATCCCTGATATACTACCCATGTATTTCATTCAGGCATTGAAAGGAGCGTGTTCTCCTCGTGGAGGGCGACTATGGCGGTTGTAGCGCCATAAATCAGGAAGAAGTTCCCATACGCAAATATTGCGAAACTGGGGCATGCCGCAAAAAATAAGGGGCGGGCATGTCTTTTTGTGTTTTCATTTTTAAGGAGGAATCATTGATTCATGGACGGTAACCTATTTCAGATCATTTTCATGCTGGTGCTGCTGGGCCTTTCCGCTTTCTTTTCTTCTACCGAAACGGCCTTTTCTTCCCTGAATAAAACCCGGCTGAAGAATCTGGCTGAGCATGGAAACAGGCGGGCAGAAAAAGCCCTGGACTTGGCAGAGCGCTATGATGATCTGCTTTCCACGCTGTTGATTGGCAATAATATCGTCAATATTGCCCTGGCTTCCATCGCTACGGTATTCTTTGTCGATCTGATCGGCAGCTCCGGCGTATCCGTTTCTACCGCCGTCACCACGGTGATCGTGCTGATCTTTGGCGAAGTATCCCCCAAATCCCTGGCAAAAGAAATGCCCGAATCCTTTGCCATGGCTGTAACGCCCGTTTTCCGCATCCTGGTGGCCTTTTTCAAGCCCATCAACTGGCTTTTTGCCAAATGGAAGCAATTGCTTGCCAGCCTTCTGAAAATCCAGAATGACCATAAGGTTACCTCCGATGAATTGCTCACCATCGTGGAAGAAGCGGAGCAGGAGGGCGGCATGAACGCCGAAGAATCCGAATTGCTCAAAAGCGCCATTGAATTCCACGATCAGGCAGTGGAGGATATCCTCACCCCCCGCGTACGGGTGGTGGGCGTTGGTCAGGACGCCACGGCAGATGAAATTGCCCATGAATTTGAGGAAAGCGGCTATTCCCGCCTGCCCGTCTATGAAGAAACCCTGGATCATATCATCGGCGTTTTGCATCAGAAGGATTTCTTCCGGCAATATCACGCCGGGGAATTTGATCTGCAATCCATCATGAAAACCCCCGTTTTCGTGGGCGAAACCCAGAAAATCAGCAATCTGATGCGGTTGATGCAGAAAAATAAATGCCAGTTGGCCGTTGTTGTGGATGAATACGGCGGCACGGTGGGCATTATCACCATGGAAGATATCCTGGAAGAACTGGTTGGCGAAATCTGGGATGAACACGACGAAGTGGAAGTATCCATGGAAGAAACCAGCACCGGCGCCTGGATGGTGCAGGGCAGCGCGCCCCTGGAAGAACTGACCGAACGATTCGGCCTGGGCGAGGACGCCGAATCCAGCACCGTGGGCGGCTTCATGATGCAGCTGGCCGAATGCGTGCCCCAGAAGGGGGATGTATTCCTGGTGGATCAGTGGGAAATCACCGTGGTGGACGCCGATGAGCGCCATGTGGAGGAAATCCAGATTGCCCCCCGGAAGGATCTGCCCGCCCAAACGACGGCAGAAGCCTGATAAATCCCGTAACACAAAAGGAAGCCATCATTTCGATGACTTCCTTTTTTCATTCAGAATCAGTTTTCGGAAGGGGACTTTTCACTCAAGAATATCCTCCGTAAAAAATCCCCTATCACACTCTCACAATATCAAATGCTGCGGCACGGGCCATGCGATTCATCACCGCCAGGGCCACGCCCTTTTCCTCCCAGCCCTGGGCCAGGATCAGCTGGCAGCCCGCCTCATCCATTTCCCTGAGCCGCTGGAAAAGAAGATGGGCCGTTTCCTCCGGCGTAGCGCCAAGGGAAATCACCCTGCGCCCGCCAAAAGCGCCCATCAGCTGTGTATGGGCAAGAATGCAGGCATTTTCATTCGCATCATAGCGGCTGATGATTTCGGCGATCACCTTTTCATCCTCGCCTACAAAGACCGTCATTTTCGCTTTGGGCGCATAATGCCGATGCTTCATGCCGGGAGAAGGGGCATGCTCGCCTTCCCGAAGGGGGCGCATCACGCTGCCCGCCACGGTGCAATCCCCGGCAATAGCCGCGATCATTTCGGGGGTAATGGCCCCGGGGCGCAGCACACAGGGGATCTCTCCCGTCAAATCCAGCACGGTGGATTCCACGCCCACATCGCTGCTGCCCCCATCCAGAATCAGGGGAATACGCCCCTGCATATCTTCATAGACATGGGCGGCAGAGGTGGGGCTGGGGCGGCCGGAGCGATTGGCGCTGGGCGCGGCAATGGGCAGATTGCAGGCCCGAAGCAACGCCAGGGCATCGGGATGCCGGGGGCAGCGCACGCCAACGGAAGGCAGGCCCGCCGTGGTAATATCGGGCACATTATCTTCCTTGGGCAAAAGCATGGTCAGCGGCCCCGGCCAATAGGCATCCATCAGCTTCCGGGCCATTTCGTTCACCCGGCAAATGCCCGTCAATTGCGCCGGCTCCGCCACATGCACGATCAGAGGATTATCCGCAGGCCGTTCCTTGGCGTCAAATATTTTCTGCACTGCAGCCCCATCCAGGGCATGGGCCCCCAGGCCGTACACCGTTTCCGTGGGAAAGGCCACCACCTGGCCCTGCTGCAATAATTCTGCTGCCATTTTCAGGCTATCCACCGTTACCGGCAGGCACAAAGTATCCATCAATCTATCCCCTTTAAGGAATCATTTTTTTGATCCTGCCCATCAGCGGCCATACGCCGCAGCCAACCAGCAGGCCCACAACCGCCTGGCAGCCATTGCCCAGCAGGCTTCCCGCTGCGCCAGCCGCGCCATACAGCGCCGTTTCAAACAGAAAATAGCCCGCCACCATGATCAGTTCGGCAGCGACCATCCACAAGGCCCGCCCGACGGCATTCTTTTTTCTTGCGCAGCATATCCCGGCGATCAGGCCCATCAGCCCTTTGATCACCGCCGTAACAGGGGCATATGCAGCATAGCCCAGCAATAAATCCGCCAGGGCGCTGCCGATCGCGGCGGAAATCGCAGCCCAGGGCCCCAGCAGCGCGCCGGAGGAAAGAATCAGGGCATCCCCCAGATTGCAATAGCCGGATTGCATAGGAATGGGTATATGAATGAATAAAGTTGCCACGGCGACCAGCGCCGCCATCATAGCCGTGTATACCAGGTTCCGGATTTTTCTCTGCATAAAATTCACCTCTTTCGCAGCCTTGCATATCATAGGCTTTTCATGCCTTTTTGTCAAGCGCAGGCTTGATTTTTTTCGGTTTTCTTTTCATGGCTCTTGTGCATTTTCCATGAATATGATATGATGAATATGCAATACAGGAGGGCGAATATGAAGCAATCCTTCTATTTCTATGCAAATCCGTTTCAGCCATATAGCCAATCCGCCGCCCGGGCATTATTTGATCAGTTGATTCCCCGAGGCGGAAAAGTTTATGCTGATGAGTATTTATCCAGGCAGGGCATCGGGGAAACGGCATCCCTTTCCGCGTTGCCCAAAGATGTGCGTGCAATAATCGCCTTTGGCGGGGATGGCACGCTTTTGCGCGTGGCCCCCTTTGCGGCGCAGCAGGATATTCCCCTGCTGGGCGTGCATACCGGCACGGTGGGCTTTTTGATGCCCGGGGATGCGGAAAAGCCTGAGGAAACGGCGGCGCTGCTGCTTTCGGATGATTATCCCCTGCAGCGCCATCCCATGCTGGAAATTCTCCACGAGAATCAGCGCTATCTGGCGCTGAATGATTTATCCTTGAATCGGGGCGAGCATCCCGGCGTAATCGAAACCATTTTATCTGCCGATGATGAAATCGTATTCCGCGCCCATGGGGATGGGGTGGTAATATCCACGCCCCTGGGCTCCACTGGCTATTCCCTTTCGGCCGGGGGCCCCATCGTCCATCCCTGCACCCGCTGCCTGATTGCAACGCCCCTTTGCGCCCGGGAATTGCTGCTGCGGCCGGTGATTCTGCCCCTGGAAAGCAAAATTACCCTGTGCGCCCACGGCCGCGACAGAAGACGACTGCAATTGGCCGTGGATGGGCAGACTCTGATCCCCATTACAGAAGAAGCACAGATTGAAATTTCTCTGGCCCGGGAACAGTTAAAGCTGCTTTCCCCCGGCCCCTTCCGTTTTTTCCATACCCTGAGAACAAAACAGCAAATCTGGAATCAGCAAAAGGAACAGGAGTGATCAGCACGTGAAAAATGCACGGCAAACCGCAATTCTCAGCCTTATCGAACGCTATGATATCGATACCCAGGAGGAATTGGCGGCCAAGCTCAAGGAAATGGGCATCAATGTCACCCAGGCCACCGTTTCCCGGGATATCAAGGAATTGCGCCTGCTCAAGGTGCTTTCTGCCAAGGGCGGCTATAAATATGCCACGGCCGATAAGGCGGAGCATGGCCTTTCCGATCGTTTTGTGCGCATGTTTGTGGATTCTGTTTTATCCATCACCTATGCAGGCAATATCATCGTCATCAAAACCCTTTCCGCCAGCGCCAATGCCGCCGCCGAAGCCATTGATTCCATGCGCTGGCCTGAAATCCTGGGCACCATGGCCGGGGATAATACCATTCTGGTCATCGTGCCCAATGAAACGGTGGCAGCCCAGGTGGTTGCCCGCTTCCAGGAAATGCTGAAATAAGGCTGCCTTTTCTCTTTCCTGTAAAAATGAATGCATGCACATGAGGTAATATCATGCTGGTTTCTTTAACCATTCGCAATATTGCGCTGATGGATCAGATGCAGGTGGAATTTTCCACCGGCCTGCACGTGCTTACCGGCGAAACCGGCGCGGGCAAATCCATCATCGTGGACGCTATTTCCCTTTTGCTGGGGGGACGGGCGCAAAAAGAATTGATTCGCTCCGGCTGCGATAAAGCCCGGGTGGAGGGCGTATTTGATTTATCCGATTGCCCCGCTGCCCTGGCCTTTTTGAAGAGCCAGGAATTGGATGAAGAAGGCAATGAACTGATCCTGGCCCGGGAAATCACCGCCCAGGGAAGATCCTCCTGCCGGGTAAACGGCGCGCTTTTGCCCCTTTCCCAGTATCAATTGCTCACCGGGCTGCTGATGGATATTCATGGCCAGCATGAGCATCAGTCCCTGATGGATGAAAAACGCCATCTGGGCTTTCTGGACGCCTCCGGGGATGAAAGCCATCAGGCGCTGCTTAAGCAGATTCAGGCGGAAAGCGCCGCCTGGAAGGAAGCGAGCAAGGCCCTGGAAGCCCTCAAGAAGCAAAGCGCCCAGGCCAGCGAGCGGATGGAGCTTTTGCGCATCCGGCAAAAGGAATTGAAGGCGGCCAAGCTGGTTCCCGGTGAAGAGGATGAATTGGCCCGGGAGCGGGATCGCTTCCGCCACGCCGAAAAGATCGAGGATGGCTTGCGGGAGGCCTACGAAGCCGTTTATGACGGGCTGCATCCGGCGGCAGAGGCCCTGCGCCAGGCCGTCAATGCCCTCTCCCCCATCGAGCAGCTGGATGATCAATATGCCGCCCTCCGCGCCCGGCTGGATGGGCTGTATTATGAAGCGGAGGATTGCGGATTGACCCTGCGGGATCTGCTTTCCCATCTGGACAGCGATCCGGATCGGCTGGAAGAGGTGCAGGCCCGTTTGGATCTGCTGCGCCGCCTTTCCCGGAAATACGGCGGGGCCAGCGCCGCAGAAATGAAGGAAAAATTAACCGAAATTGAAGCTGAATTAGCCGGCTTTGAAAATCTGGATGATCATTTGGATCAAGCCGCCAAGGCAGAAAAGAACCTGGGCAAAAAATATGCGGAAACGGCCAAAAAGCTCACCGCTGCCCGGCAGCAGCTGGCGAAAAAATTCGAAGCTGAAATGGAAATCCAGCTGCGGGATCTGAATATGGCGGGCACCCGCTTTGAAGTACAGCTGCCTGCCTGTCCGCCCGGTCCTCTGGGCAATGAAAGCGCCGCTTTCCTGATCGCCCCCAACCGCGGCGAGGAATTGCAGCCCCTTTCCAAAATCGCCTCCGGCGGCGAATTATCCCGGCTGATGCTGGCCATTAAATCTGTTTCCGCCAGGCGCGAGGGCGTACCCTCCATGATTTTTGATGAAATCGATACGGGCATTTCGGGCCGCGCCGCCCAAGTTGTGGGGGAAAAAATGGCGGCCATCGGCAAGGAACGCCAGGTGCTCTGCGTTACCCATCTGCAGCAGATTGCCGCCCTGGCCGATCGCCATTACCTGGTGGAAAAATCCTTTGACGGCGAGCGCACCCGTACCCAGCTCACCCTGCTCACCGGGGAAAACAGGGTCAGCGAAATTGCCCGGATGCTGGGCGGCGACGGGGAAAGCGCCCGGATTCACGCCCGGGAAATGATCAAAAAATAGCTTCCTCCAAAAACAAATACCCATTTTTCCTTATTGCGAAGGAAAAGGGAATATGCTATTATTGCTTTAAACAAAAAACGATAACAGGAGGGTAAGCCAAATGCAGACTCTGGAATGGAAACAATCGATCCCCTATGCTGGAAAATATGATGTAATCGTCGCCGGCGCCGGTGTTGCCGGTATTACCGCCGCCGTCGCGGCCCGGCGTTTGGGAAAAAGCGTATTGATCCTGGAAAAGAGCATGGAATTGGGCGGCCTGGCTACCCTGGGCCAGATCAATTATCATGTGCCCATGTGCAATGGCCGCGGCAAGCGGATCATCAAGGGCATGATGGATGAATTGATTGCCCTTTCCGTGAAATACGGCTATGACGTTACCCCTCCCGCCTGGCAGGATGGGGAACCCAAGGAAGAAACCCCTGTGCGCTATAGCGTGCGCTATTCCGCCTGCATGTTTGCCCTGGCCCTGAATGAATATCTGAAAAATGAAAAGGTTGATCTTTCCTTTGATACCATCGCTTCCGAACCCGTCATGGAAAACGGCCATTGCAAAGGCCTGATCGTGGAAAATAAATCCGGCCGCAGCTTCTATGAAGCGGGTATCGTGGTGGATACCACGGGCGATGCGGATATTCTTTATCGCGCCGGCATGCCCACGGCGGACGGTAAAAATTATCATACCTATTTTGCCTATACCATGGATATCGAGCATTGCCAGAAGGCTGTGGAAAGCGGCCGTATTGAGCATGCGATCTTCAATTCCGCCGGCGGCCATGCCAATCTGTTCGGCCGCAATCATCCTGCGGATGTGCCCTTCTATACCGGCACCACCGGTGAAGACGTGAACCGCTATCTGATCAATAATCAGCTGGAAATGCTGGAAAAGCTCAAGAATGATGGCAAGGACAAGGGCAGCCGTCAGGTCATTTCCCTGCCCGGCATGTGCCAGTTCCGGGCCACCCGTCGCCTCGTAGGCGATTATACCCTGCAGCAGAATGACGTTTACAAGCATTTTGAAGACAGCATTTCCGTGGTCAACGATTTCGAGCATCGGGATTTCCTCTGGGAAGTACCCTATCGCACCCTGGTTCGCACGGGCTTTGATAACCTGATCACTGCCGGCCGCAGCGCCGCCGGCGATGATTACGCCTGGGATGTGCTGCGCGTGATTCCCGCCGCCATCGTTACCGGTCAGGCCGCCGGCGTTGCCGCTGCCCAGGCCCTGGATGAAAAGAAACCCATCTATGCCATCGATGTGAGCAAGCTGCAAAAGACCCTGGAAGAGCAGGACGTCTATATCCACTACGACGAATCCTGGATCGCTCCCGACGCCCGTCAGGACGTCATGAGCATCCGCAAGCTTCAGGAGCTGGGCGGCCCGGTGTATGAAGGCCGTTCCCACGACGAGTAATCCAGAGAATATAATATTTATTTGCGGGAGGGGTATTCTTTGTGGCCAAAGAATACCCCTCCCGCATCCTCCCCAAGAAAGCCATGCTGGATATTACCGGATTCCTCAGAATCATCTTTCGCGCCAGTGGAGCAAAGGGGGAACAGCGGGCTTATTCAGTTCCATGCCCCGAACCAGGCTCAGTGACCCTGGATCCAGTAGCGGAACAGAAAAAACTTTCTGAACAAACAGCTTCCCGCTGTTACATTGGTAAAACTATCGAATTCCACAGGCCGGGTGGTAATTTTGTCGCCCGCCGGATGCAAAGCATCCGGGAAAACAAAAAATAATGGTGCGGGAAAGAACAAGTTCTCTCCCGCACCATTATTTTGTTTTCGTATAGCCCGTGGAAAAAATTTCTTCCGTTTCCTCACGCTTCACGCGGAAAGAGTCTGGTTAACCCGCCATCACTGTTCGCGGATTGGAGCCCATAGGAGAAACTCCCCTGGCGCAAGGGTGCAGGGGCTGCGGAAGCCCCTGCCTCGGACAATCTTATCAATCCTTGATGGGACGGATCAGAATCAAGGGGGTCAATTCATCGCCCTGGCCGGAAGGATTATCCTGCATGGCATCCTGAATTTCCTCGTCGGTGAGGGGGAAATCCTTGGATTTGCCCAGCTGATCCCGCTGCAGATCGTTGGCGTCCATCAGCACCACGGGGATGCCGGTTTCCTTGTAGAGTTCATCGCAAAGCTCATCGGGGTTTTCGGGATTGATCAGCGCCAGCTGCTTGTAAACATCGAAGCTGGAGCGGAAATAGAAGCCGTCAATACCGCCCACGCCCTTACCGCAGACCTTGTAGAATACGCCGTGAATACCAAAGAGCTTGGTCACAGCGGAACAGACCACCGCCAGCAGCACCCGGGGCAGACCGCAGATATCAATAACCAGCTGCAGCTTATAGGGCTCATGCATGCCAACGCCGGTATGATTGATGCCGGCAAAGCGCCAGAGCAGATTGGCCCAGAAGCCGGGCTTCACTTCATCGCGGGTCTTGACAGATTCCACGCACATGCACATGACCTTGGCGCCAAAGGAGAGCAGATCCCCTTCCTGATACAGGGGGCGCACATATTTTTCCACCAGTTCCTTCTGGCTTTCGCCGCGCTGAACAAAGTGGGTCTGGATCGCCAGACGGGAATATTTGCGGCCGTTCTTGCCTTCCACAATGCCGCGATCAAAGTATACCACGCCGTTTTCTTCGCGGCGCTGTTCTTCCAGATTCCGGGACGGAATAATGCCCATGACCATTACCTCCAAATAAAAGCAAGGATACCCTTATTTTACACCTGCCCGGGCATACTTGTCAATCATTCCGCATAGGATCCTGGGGAGGCGATTGAAAATGACCACTGCCCACTGGCTTTATCTGATGGCCATTGCGGTATGGACCGCGCTGCTTTTATGTTTTTCCCTTTCAAGCCGGGGCGACAGCCCCATCTACCAATGGACCCGGCGGATTTTCTGGGCCATTGCTGCGCTGCAGCTGGGCCAGAGCATGAACTGGCTGGGCGTAAATCTCGCCAATCTGGCGATCAGCAGTTGCCTGGGCGCGCCGGGATATCTGGCCCTTTGCGTGATTTCGCTGATCGAATGAAGGCTTATACCGCCCGCAATTGCACCGAAACGGAAATTTCCATTTCCGCAGCGCAATATACATCCCGCCAGTTCATTTTTTCCCATTCCGATACGGTAAGATATTTTTTCACTGCCCGATTGCCAAAGCCCAGCCCATCGCAGCGCAACTGCTGCAAGCGGCGGATCACATTTTCAATATCCCGGGTAATGGTCCGGCTCAGTTCTTTCGCATCGGGCATATGCCCCGGGGCATAATGCCCTTCGCAGATCAGGGAAATTTTCAGGATAGCCCCGTTTTCCTGTATTTCTACCCCCAGCGTAGCGGGAACCCGGGCATAGACGGGTACCGGGCTGCCCATCGAGGAGGGCACGCTCAGGGATTCGCCGCTGCCCCAAAGAAAATGGAGGATGCTCATTTCATAGCCGCTCAATTCTCCACTGACCCGAATGCCATCCGTGGCCGCTGCGCCGAATAATTCCACCCGGTTGGCGCTTTTCCGGGGCAATTGCCCTGCAATGGCGTCCAGCTCATTGCCCCCCGTTTCATCTGCCGCATTGGAAAAATCATTCACCCCGCCCAGGGCGAACAGCGGATCCTGAAAGCCATAGCCCAGCAGGCTCATGCCCTCACCCAATGTGGTAATGGGCACATAGCCCTTCCTGGCATAATTGGCCAGGGTGGTTTCCACGTATCGGCTGAGCCGCGTGCCCACATAAGGCTTCTGATTTTCCGCCAGACTTTTTGCTTCCCCCTGGCAGATGATCACCGTGGCCGCACTGCGCATCCGGGGCAGTGCGCCAATATTGAAAAGCAGCCGGGAAAAATCATTTTCCCGGGCCAGTCGATCTGAAATCACCACTTCCCGCACCTGGGAAAAATTCAGCGTTCGTGGGGTGGTGGCATGCAATACGTTGACCGCATGGGTAAAATCCTCGCCGGTAGCCTCCAGCAGCAGATATCCCTGCTGCTCTCCCCCCTGACCCGCGCTTTCGCCGCCCCCGTTTCCGCCGGCATGGCTGGGCACCTTCACCGTCAGGCGGATTTTCTGATTTTCCGTTTCATCCACCGCCAGAATAATCACCAGCAATTGCTCTTCCAATTGGCGGCTCATGCAGCCGGATAAGGGGAGCAGCGATAGAAGCAGCAGAAAAATCAATATTCTTTTCATGCTTCCGCCTCCTGTTCAGGGGCTTTTTTTCGTTTTTTCAGGATGACGCCCATCCACAGTATCAGCAAGACTGCCAGCAGCAGAACAGGGCGGAAAAAACCAAGCTGCAAAAATATATCCTCCAGGGGCTGAATATTCAGCGCGCCGCAGGGCACATAGGAAAGCAGGATGCCCGCTGTCAGCGAAACCGGAATTTTCCTTCTGCGCCCGGAAAGGGCAAGCAGTTTTCCGCCTCCCTGCACAGCAGCCCCCAAAGTCATCAGCATCAGAAACAGCATGGCGCATACCAGCAGGGACCAGCCCGCCACGCTGGGGCTGATCCGGGCCAACAGCAGCAGCCGATACCCCATGGTTTCCGGCCGGGCCAGGGCATAAAATGGCAATAAATACCCGCTGAGCAGGGCGATTCCGCATCCTCCCAGCAATGCCAGCAGGGAATGCTTCCACAACAGGCGCCGGTTTTCCGTCATGGCCTCTTTATTTTCCAAAGGCATCAGCAGCGGCAGGCAGGCGCCGGAAAGGCAGCCGCACATCCAGAAAGCGCCCCGGAAAATACTGCCCATTCCCCTTCCCAGCAGCGGAAATAAATGCCCGCCGTTGCCATAAGGCAAGGCAATCAGGACGCAATAGAATATGCAAAAAAACACAAGCACGCCAATCAGCCGGGAAAGCCGGGCCAGCCCCTGATTTCCCTGCCCGCCCAGGGCGAAGGTGACTACCACCGCGATTGCCAGCGCCACCTGAAAGGAGCTGACCGTGGGAAGAATATTGCTGACCATGGCGCAAAGAGCATAAAAGGCCAATTGCCCATCCAGCCAGCAAAGCAGGGCCAGCAAAGCCGCCAGAATCCGGCCCGCTATTTCGCCCGCCCCCTCCAGGATGGCCCCCTTCCCCGGATCCGATCGCCGCATCAGCATAAAGCCTGTCCCTTGAATCAGCAAAAGAAAAGGAAGGGTCAGCAGGATGGAAAGATAGCCCGGCGTACTGACGTGATCATACAGATACAGGGAACACCCGATCGTAATCTGGCCAAATATTCCCAGGGAACTGAGGGCCGCTTTTTCCCGGATAGCCGCCCGCTCACGCTGCCTGCGCATAGTTTCTTCCGTATGCACCCAGGTTTTGGTTTTTCCTTCCATGGGCATGGAAATCTTCATTTTTCCTCCTCATGCCGATCCCAGGCCCGCATGGGCCCCATGGTTTTATTCATCCGGAAAGGGTTTGCAAATGCTCCCCGCAGCCGCTGCCGCCAGATGGGCAAGCGTATCACCCCATCGGGATTGGCAGGCCTTGTGGGGGCAGCCGGCGAAAAGAACGGCGCATTCATGCTGGTCAGGGAAAACAGGCGCACCAGCAGCAAAAACAGCCCCAGAATCATGCCCAGATAACCTGCCACGCCCGAAATGAGCACCAGAAAAATCTGGGCAATGCGGATGGAAAGGGTCAATGAATAAGTGGGCACCGCATAGCTGCCCAGGCCGCTTACCGCCACCACGATAATCACCAGCGGACTGAATAAATCGGCCTGCACCGCCGCCTGGCCCAGAATCAGCCCGCTTACGATGGACAGGCTGCTGCCCATGGCCCCGGGAATGCGCACTGCCGCCTCATTGATCAGCCCAAAGATCAAAAGCATCAGCAGCATGGAAGAAAAAAGCGAAAGGGGCACTTTCGCCTGGGTTTCCGTCACCGACGTCATCAGGGAAAGAGGCATGCCCTCGGGATGAAAGATGGTCAGCGAAACAAAAACCGCCGGCAAAAGCAGGGCAATCAATACCCCAAACATCCGCAAAATCCTTAAAAAGCTGCCGTACTGCCAACGCATGGCGGTATCATCCGGGGCATGATATAAATGCATAAAACCCGCCGGGGCCGCCAGCACCAGGGGCGAATTTTCCAGGGCGATGATCACCTGGCCTTCGTTTAAAAAGCTCACCGCCCGATCCGGCCGCTCTGTGGATACCATCTGGGGCAAAAGGGAAAAGGGCCTGTCCTCCAGCAATTGCTCAAGCATCCCGGCGCTGGATACATAATCCACCCGGCATCCCTCAATCCGCCGGCGGATTTCATCCACCGTTTCCTTCCGGGCCACCCCGTTTACATATAAAAGGCACAGCCGGGCGGGGGTAACATCCCCAATCTGCATATCCTCGCTGATCAATTCCGGGGTGCGCATCAGCCGGCGGATCAGCACGATATTATCCCGCAATGTTTCTCCAAAGGCCTCGTGAGGGCCGGTCACCACCGTTTCATTCACGGGATGATTGATGGCGCGCTTGGCAAAGCCTTTCACATCCGCCAGGATCGCACCGGGCATTGTATCGCAAATCAGGGCGGCGTCTCCGCTGAAAATACGGCTGAGCAGGGTGGAAAGCTGGGCGGTAGGTTCCGTGGAGCAAAGAGGCAATACCTTTTGCCGCAAATAATTTTCCATTTCCTCGCCTTCGGGCAAGGGCGCCGCCGTCAGGCAGGGCGTCAGCAAAAATTCCTGTACCTTGGCGTCATTGGCCATGCCATCAATATAAATCAGCGCCGCCGGATGATCCAGCAGTATAAATTCGTGAATCTTCACATCCTCGCTGGTTTCCGCATGAGAAAGGCGGCGGATCAGCGCAAGATCATGAAGATAATCGCCGGTAATGACTCCCTGATGCTGCTTTTCCCAGGTATTTTCGCTCATGCCTTTCCCTCCCCATTTTGCCATTAGCATCAGCAAAAAAGCAGCGGATTATGCATCCCGGTTTCGTTTGCTGCAACAAAAAAGGGTTTTCAGCATCAAGCTGAAAACCCTCTTATCATTCATGGATCAGTGGCATTTGGAGCACTGGCTGCAATCGCCGCCGCAGCTGCAATTGCCCTTGCCAGCCTTTTTATCCTTGATCATTTTCCAGACGATCGCGCCCAGGATAATCACCAGCGCGCCGCCAACCAGCCAGGTTGCCATGGCACATGCCTCCTTTTCTTAAGCCTTCACGCTCTTCACAGCGTTTTCATGATAGGGATTCTTGCGCACCAGCAGGTAAATCAGCGCCGCCAGCACCACAAGTGCTGCCACCGTGCCAATGCCGAAGCCCGCGCCGGAGAAGAGGCAGCCCAGTTGATACACGATCAGCGAAATGGCATAGGCAAAGGCACACATATAGCTGATGGCAAAGGCGGTCCACTTGCCATTATTCATTTCCCGCTTGATGGCGCCCATGGCCGCAAAGCAGGGGGCGCACAGCAGATTGAATACCATGAAGGAATAGCCCGCCAGGCGGCTGCCGTTAAAGAATTCCATACCGATGACGGAAAGGCCGGCCGCATCCGCGGCATCCACCAGTTCAAAGGCCAGATCGGCATCCGCCATGGAGGAAAGGGAACCGAATACGCCCACCACTTCTTCCTTGGCAACCAGGCCCAGCACCGTGGCCACGGCAGACTGCCAATTGCCAAAGCCCAGGGGCTGGAAGATCACGGCAATCGCGCCGCCGATCAATTCCAGGATGGAAGCGCCGCCCGCTTCTTCGGTGATGTAATGGAAGCCGTTTTCAAAGGACAGGCTGTTGAGCACCCAGACGATCACGCTGGCCGCCACGATCACGGTACCGGCGCGCTTGATGAAGCCCCAGCCGCGATCCCAGGTGGTGCGCAGCACATTGCTGGGCAGCGGCATATGATAGGCAGGCAATTCCAGCACGAAGGGCGCGGGCTTGCCGGCAAACATCTTGAATTTTTTGAGAATCAGGCCAGATACCACCACGGCCGCCACGCCCACGAAATAGGCAGAGGTGGCAACCCAGGCAGAGCCGCCGAAGAGAGCAGCTGCAATCATGCCCACAATGGGCATCTTGGCGCCGCAGGGAATGAAGCCGGTGGTCATGATGGTCATCCGCCGATCCCGTTCCTGCTCAATGGTACGGGAGGCCATGATGCCGGGCACGCCGCAGCCGGTAGCCACCAGCATGGGAATGAAGGATTTGCCGGAAAGGCCGAATTTGCAGAACAGGCGATCCATGATGAAGGCGATACGGGACATATAGCCGCAATCCTCCAGCAGGGAAAGCAGAAGGAACAAAATCAGCATCTGGGGCACAAAGCCAAGCACCGCGCCCACACCGCCGATGATCCCATCGGCAATCAGGCTCACCAGCCAGGATGCGCAGCCAATGCTCTCCAGCGCCGTGGTTACCCCGGGCACGATCCATTCCCCAAAGAGGGTATCATTCATGAAGCCAACGGTCCAATCGCCGATGGTGCCGATGGAGATGGTGTATACCAACCACATCACCGCCACAAAAATCGGCAGGGCCAGGAAGCGATTGGTCACCACCCGGTCAATCTTATCGGAAATGGTGAGGGCGCCCTTGGGCTTGCCCTTTTTCACGCTGGCGGCCACCAATTCACCAATATAATGATAGCGCTGATTGGTGATGATGGATTCGGCGTCATCATCCATTTCGGCTTCGCATTCGGCGATCACGGCTTCAATCGCATCAATGATGCCCTTGGGCAGATTCAATTCTTCCTGCACCTTTTCATCCCGCTCAAACAGCTTGATGGCATACCAGCGGGCCAGATGCTCTTCCACGATAGCGCCCTTATGGGTAACGCCATCGGCATGATGATGATGGATATCTTCCTGGCCATCCTGATGGGTGATCAGATCCTCGATATGGGCCAGGGCATGCTCCACGCTGCCGGCGAATACATGGGGGGCCTTGCGATGGCCGCCCTGACGGGCCAGCTCTGCCGCCTTCTTAATGACATCCTGGCTGCCGGTGCCCTTGAGGGCAGAGGTTTCCACCACTTCGCAGCCCAGCGCCGCGCCCAGCTTCCGCAGATCAATCACGTCCCCGTTTTTCCGGGTGATATCGATCATATTCAGGGCAATAATCATGGGAATGCCCAGTTCGGCAAGCTGGGTGGTCAGATACAGATTGCGCTCAATATTGGTGGCGTCCACGATATTGAGGATGGCGTCCGGCTTTTCTGTAACCAGATAGCTGCGGGATACCACTTCTTCCATGGTATAGGGGGAAAGGCTGTAAATGCCGGGCAAATCCTGAACGATGACGTCATCGGTGCCCTTCAGCTTGCCTTCCTTCTTTTCTACCGTAACGCCGGGCCAGTTACCCACATACTGATTGGAGCCCGTCAGATCATTGAACATGGTGGTTTTTCCGCAATTGGGGTTGCCCGCCAGGGCAATCTTGATGGCCATTTCGTTGCCTCCTATGCTTCGTTAGTTTCTGCTAACTCTCTGCCAAATAAAAAGGGTCCCTTCCGAAATCTCAGTTCATCAGAGTACTTCAATCATTTCCGCATCGGCCTTGCGCACGGATAATTCATAGCCCCGCACATTCAACTCCATAGGATCGCCCAGCGGCGCCACTTTGCGCACATAAATTTCCGTTCCCTTGGTAAGCCCCATATCCATGATCCGGCGGCGCAGCGCGCCCTCCCCATGAACTTTGGCAATCACAACCGTCTTGCCCACCTTAACATCCTTCAGCGTTTTCATGACGCTCCCCCTTTGGCGAAGTCTCTTTTCATTCCCGTTTTTCCAGTTAGTGTCATTTAACTTCGTATGAGAGTTTATCATCTCTAACTCCATTTGTCAATACCTCTATGCAAACATTTTCCATTATTCAGCAATTTTTTTTCAAAAAAAAGCCCGTCCGAAGACGGGCAGAAAAACATATGCAGCTTAGCCCAGGCGGATACCGTTGGAAATCTGTTCAGCCTTGTATTTGCCCAGCAGATTCTTGATCCGGTCATAGGGATTGAGCAATTCGTGGAGGGAGCGGTCATGATTCAGGGTAGCGATGATGTAAGAAATATACTTGCTCAGATCCGCTTCGATAAACCAGGGGGCTTCCTGTACTTCAGGACGGCGATAGGTCAGATTGGAAGAAATCACGCGGGTGAGATAGCCTTCTTCATAGGCCTTGTTGAAGGCTTCGATGCCGGAGGTGAAGAAAGCGAAGGTGGCCACGGCAAAAATGCGATTGGCCTTGCGCTTTTTCAGTTCCTTGCAAAGATCCAGCATGGAATCGCCGGAAGCG
The DNA here is from genome assembly GCA_015056015.1 of Clostridiales bacterium. Lineage (GTDB taxonomy): Bacteria > Bacillota > Clostridia > Christensenellales > Aristaeellaceae > RUG563. The sequence continues at coordinate 88,888 of SVHD01000003.1, read as the reverse complement.
ATCATATCGTCCACCACGATGATATCCTTGCCTTCCACGGAGGAGCCCAGATATTCATGGGCCACGATGGGATTGCGGCCGTTAACCACGGTGGTGTAATCCCGGCGCTTATAGAACATACCCAGATCCAGGCCGAGCACGGAGGAATAATAGATATTCCGGGCCATGGCGCCTTCATCGGGAGAAACAACCATCATATTTTCCTTATCGATGGCCAGGCCCTTTTCCGTCTTGCACAGCGCCTTGATCATCTGATAAGTGGGCATAACATTTTCAAAACTGGACATGGGAATGGCATTCTGCACACGGGGATCGTGCGCGTCAAAGGTGATGATATTATCAACGCCCATGGCCACCAATTCCTGCAGCGCCATGGCGCAGTCCAGGCTTTCACGAGAAGTGCGGCGATGCTGACGGCTTTCATACAGCATGGGCATGATTACATTGATTCGCCGGGCCTTGCCGCTGATGGCGGCGATGATACGCTTCAAATCCGCAAAATGATCATCGGGAGACATGGGCACTTCCTGCCCATACATTTTATAGGTCTTGTTATAGGCGCATACATCGATCAGGATATAGATATCATAGCCGCGCACGCTCTCCTTCACAACGCCCTTGCTTTCGCCCGTGCCGAAACGGGGGCAATAGGTCTTGATCAGGAAGGAATCCCGATTCACGCCGGAAACGGTAAAGAATTCTTCATCCTGGGTTTCCTGCAGCATATTCCATTTCTGCAGCCAATTATTGATCTTTTTCCCCATTTCCTCGCAGCCGGCCATGGCGATTACGCCCAGCGGACCCACAGGAAGTTTTTTCAAGTCATTGCCCCATCCGGTCAGAAAGCTGTTCACGCCGAAACACCCCTTCATATTGTTTAGGAACAAACCCAATTTCAATTCTATTATACATAATTTTGCCCGAATTGGGAAGGGCAGAATACCTGTTTTTGCGGTTTTTGTCAAAAACGCAAAAAAAATGCAGAAAAATTCCGGTTCTCACCCATGAATTTCCCTGCAATTATTTTCCTGTTAAACCACAAACCCACCATTTACCCCCAGAACCTGGCCGGTAATAAAGGAAGCATTTTGACCAGAAAGGAAAACAGCCGCCTGCGCCACATCCACAGGGCTTCCCAAGCGCTGCAGCGGCGTTTCATCTGCCAGGGCCTGAAGGTCCTCCTGCGAATAGCATTTGAGCATATCCGTTTCAATCACCCCAGGGGCAATGCAATTCACCCGCACATGGGAGGGGCCTGTTTCCTGGGCCATGGCCTTGGTAAAGCCGATCAATGCCGCCTTGCTGGCGGAATAGGCTGCCTCACAGGAGGCCCCCACCTGCCCCCACATGGAGGAAATATACAAAATGCTGCCCGATTGCCTTGAAATCATGGCAGGCAAAAAATATTTCGTGGCAAGAAATGCACCCCGCACATTCAGGGAAAACAGGTCATCCCATTCCTGGGCCGTCATATCCTGAATCAGGCCGCTGTAAGCAACGCCCGCGTTATAAATCAGGGCATCCAGACGCCGGAAATATCCCTTTGCTTCCTTTTCCAGGGCGATGATGCTTTCTTCCAGCCGCCCGTCGCAGAAAAAGGCCCGGGCGCCGGTTTCCGTTTCCAGGCTTTTTGCTTCCTGCACACTCCTGCAATAGGTAAAGCCCACCTGATAGCCGGCCTTGCAAAAGGCGCGCACCATTTCCGCCCCAATTCCGCGGGATGCGCCAATAATCAGCGCGGTTTGCATCATTCAATCTCCTCCAGCCGGAAAAAATCAGAAATTGCTGCCGTTCCAGCCCCAATGATCAATTTCATCATATTGCACATAGATGCAATCGGGGGCGATGGATAATTTTTCATGGAGAATTTTCGTAATTTCTGCCGTCAGGTTTTCATAGGCGGCAGGCGACGCCGCGTCAAAGATTTTCACATTCACAAAGGCCATGGGTTTTTCCCCGTCGCCCCGGAAATACATATGGCAGTTTTCTTCAAATTGCAGCATCAGCCAGCTTTCGCTCTTCCCCGGAATCAGGGAAATGGCCTGGCCCAGCAATTTGGATAATTCATTTTCCGTTTCTTTCCCGATGGGACGATTCACCTTGGTATGAATAAAAGGCATATGAGTTTCCTCCCTGGCATTTATTTCTGTTTTTTGAGTATACCATACTCCCCCTGAAATTTCAATCTTCCCTCTTCTTGCGCCGTCCCCATATCTATGCTATACTATTTCCGCTTTCAAATACACGCAAAGGATACAGAATCATGAAAATTTATGTCGTCCGTCACGGACAAAGCGAAAATAATCTATCCGGCATTCACACCGGCTGGGTGCAATGCCATCTGACGGAAAAAGGCCGGAATGATGCGCTCAAGGCCGGCCGGCTGCTGAAAAATATCCATTTTGACCGGGTATACTGCAGCGATCTGATCCGCGCCATGGAAACCCAGGCATTGGCCCTTCCGGGACGAACCCCCGATTTATGCACCCCCCTGCTCCGGGAAATCAGCGTTGGACGCATGGAAAATAAATCTGCTGCACAGGGCTTGGCAGAATATGGAGAAGAATTCACGGCCAATCGCGCCGCACTGAATTTTGCCCCCTACGGCGGCGAAAATTATGAAATGCATATGCAGCGCGTTACCGAATTTCTGCATATGCTGGAAAAGGATCCCTGTGATTGCGCCGCCGTTTTCTGCCATGCGGGCACCGTAAAAAGAATGCTGAATATTGCATTGGGGATGGATACCGATCATTTCCGCTATATCTGCGATAACGGCTCCGTTTCCATTTTTGAATTCAGAAACGACCGCTGGGTGCTGAAAGCCTGGAATTGCACCGAGGATCTTTTTCCCGGATAACCCGCAATCAAAAAGCTGCCGGATTTTTTCCGGCAGCTTCTTTTATTTCACCAGGGCCACCGCCCGCACCGGCGAACCTTCCGCTGCAATATTCAAGGGAAAGGCCATCAGGGTAAAGGGACGGTTTCTGAGTTTTTCCAGATTCGTCAGATTTTCCAGAATGGGAATGCCCGCCGCAAGCAGCCGCTTATGCACCGGGAAGGGAACATGATCCGGAGAAGGGGCGTCAACCCCCACCAAAGAAACCTGACGGGCAATCAGATATTCGCAAAGCGCCTGGCTGATGGCCGGGTGCTTTTGATAATAGGCGTCCGTGCCGTAAAGCGCATCCATCCCCGTTTCAAAAAGCACCGCCGCGCCCAGAGGGATTTCCCTGTCCGGAATATTCTCCATATCGGTCAGCAAAATCCCCGCGGCCATAAAATTTTCCAGGGGCAGATCGCAAATCTGGCGGGAATCGCAAAGCAGATGCTGGGGCGCATCCAGATGGGTGCCCGCATGGGGGCTGGTCTGCCAACGATGCAGGGTATAATGATCCCGCTCCATATTTTTGATTTTTTCCAGCTGCACCTGCGGATCCCCGGGATACACCGGCATCCCCGCCTCAATTCTTCGGCTCAGATCAATCAGCATAGCCATTCTCCAGCATCCATTGGAAGATTTTTTTCGCTGCCGGCGCGGCCACGCTGCCGCCGCCGCCCCCCTCCTCTACCACAATGGCCAAGGCATAGGGGGATTCTTCTTCATCCAGATATCCCAGGAACCAGGCGTTGGTTTCCTCCTGGGTATCCACTTCGGCGGAGCCCGTTTTGCCGCATACCCGGACCCCGCTGATATTGGCCGCAGTGCCCGTGCCGCCCGTTACCACCGCCCGCATATATTCCTGCAAAACGGCGGCCTGGGATTCCGTCATCACAGTTCTGTATACCTTGGGGGCAAATTCCGTGCGCAGCGTTCCCTGGGAGGACGTGGCAGAAAGCAGCAGCCGGGGCTCCATCATCACCCCATCGTTGGCTACGGAAGCGGCGATCATGCACATATGAAGGGGGGAAGCCGTCAGGGCGCTTTGCCCCGCGCCTGTCCAGGCGATTTCGCCCTCGTTACGGTTGGAAGTGGGATAGGATGAATTTTCCACCACCAGATCCCGGAACAGGAAATTATCATTGAATCCAAAGGCTTCCGCCGTTTTTTTCAGTTTTTCATCGCCCAGCTCCGTGGCCAGGCCGGCAAAAGTATTATTGCAGCTCACCTGGAATGCCCGGAGCAGCGTCAATTGCCCATGCTGGGTAATCTTTCCGCTTTCCAGATCGGTGCCCGCGTCGGTGATGATCCGGGGGCCGTATTCCCGGATGCCGGTGCACTGGAAGGCCCGGCTTTGCACATCCTGCATATTCTGCAGAGCGGATGCCGCCGTCACGATCTTAAAGGTAGAGCCGGGGGTATACAGGCCCTGCACCGCCCGGTTGTAAAAGGGCTTCTGCGGATCGTTTTTCACGGCATAGGTAATATTCATGGGATCAAAATTGGGGAAGGACTGGGAGGAAAGCACCTCGCCCGTTTTATAATTCATGACCACCACGGCCCCGGCCTTGCCCGCCGGAAATATGCCGGCAATATAGGCGGAAAGGCGGCTGTCGATGGTTAATTGCACCGTATCGCCCATGCGGCTGTCGCCCCTGAAAACGCTGGAAAGCCTCTCGCCAAAGCCCATATTAAAGCCATAAAGGTAGGACGCCATAAAGGATTCCACCCCGTTATTGACGTTGGCATCGCTATCCCCCACCACATGCACCACTGCCTTGCGGGTGGCCTCATCCGCAGCGTATTCCCGTTTTCCTTCCACCGTGGTGGCCAGCAACACGCCGCCGCGATCCAATACATCCCCGGCAATGACATTCTTTTTCTGCTGCCTGGCGAAGGTATTGACGGAGGAGGAAAACCAGCGATTGCCATTCACAATCATATTATAGGCGCCATACCCCGCCAGCAGCACAAACAGCGCGCAAAGGCAGATGCCCACCTGCCGGATATTCTTTTTCAATTGCTTCACGGCAATTCACCTCCCAGGGAAGCCAGGGCACGATCGGCATGAACGCCGGCCTCATTCCGGCTGGCAATGCCCTGCAAAAAGCCGATGATGCACAAGCTGGATACCAAGGATGTGCCGCCGTAGCTGATAAAGGGCAGGGTAACGCCGGTGAGGGGAATCAATTTGATATTGCCGCCGATGATGACAAAAGTCTGCAATGCCAGCAGGGCCGAGCAGGCCGTGGCCAGCAGGGCATGAAATACCGTGCGGGAACGATTGGCAATCATGATACCCCGGATGATGATAAACAGGAACATGCAAAGCACAATCAACCCGAAAATTACGCCGAATTCATTGAGAATGGTCATGAAAATAAAATCGTTATAGTATTCCGGAATCACCGATGCATTGCCCAGCCCCAGCCCCACGCCCCAGGTGCCGCCGTTAACCATGGCGATCAGCCCCTGCACGATCTGGTAGCCTGCATTTCTCACATCGGCCCAGGGATCCAGCCAGATGGCCACCCGGCGCTTGACATGGGCAAACATCTGATACCCCAGGATGGCCGCCCCGGCGCCGCCGGCAATGCCCACGCCCACCAAAGAAAGGCTGCCCGTGGACGCATAGAGCAGCACCAGCGTTACCCCATAATAGAGCAGCGCCGTACCCAAATCCTTTTGCAGCATCAGAATCAGCAGACAGGCCCCCGCAAAGCCAACGGAAAGCACCACCCTGCGCTGGGACAGAAGATAGGCCAGACAGAGCATCAGGGCCAATTTCACAATTTCGCTGGGCTGAACCGAGGTGCTGCCCACGGTAATCCAGCTTTGAGCGCCGTTTTTTTCCGTGCCGATGGCCAGCGGCAGCAACAGCAACAGCAGGCTGCCCCCCATCATCAGCACCGTGGACCATTTCCAGCCCGGCATATAGCGCACCACATAGGCGCATAAAATCATGCAGCCCACGCCCACGCCGTAATTAACCGCCTGGGTGAGCCCGCGCTGGGGACTGAATCGGTATAAAATCAAAACCCCCAGCGCGCAGAGGAAGTTGGTCAGCGAAAGAAGCAATTTATCTGCCGGGAATAATCTGGATATGCCAAAGGTGCCGATATAAATCATGGCCGGCACCGCAAAGGAAAGCAGAAAGCTTTCCCAATTGCCCCCCTTCATGCCCAGCAGGAAAAAGGCCAGGAAATAAAAAAGCATGATGGGGCCCATCAGCGCCCGGGCAGGATCTTTTTTCCGGCGGGGCGTTTTTTCCTTGCTCACGGGCGGCTCCTCCTTCTGCGGCGATTGACGGGGCTCTGATAAGGCAGCGCCTCATCCTCCCCTTCTTCTTCCTGGGCAGGGGGATATTCCCCCTGGTACGCCTGCATGGGCTGCATTTCCGGCATGCCCTGCTGCATGTTTTCCTGGGAATAGGGCGCATAGGGCCCGTTCATCGGCCCGTTTTCGGCATACTGATCGGGATACGCCATATTTTCTGCATAAGGCATACCCTGGGGCTGGGCAGGCATTTCCTGCGGTTCCTCTTCATAAGGCGGATAGGGCATGCCATAGGGCTGCTGCACAGGCGGATAAACGGGGGTATATTCTTCCGCAGGGGCAAAGGGCTGGCTGAAGGCAGCGGGCATGGCATCCTCATCCCAGGGCGCATCCTCCGTTTCCTGCTCCGTCAGATCCATCTGGAACTGGGCGGCCTGGGGCACTTTCAGCCCCGCAAACAGGCGCACCCGCAGCAGGGCGTCCCCCAATTGCAGATGGGTGCCATGCAGGGCATGGGCGGACGAGCGCAATTCCACCCCCGCCATCAGCACCACGGCCCCCCGTCGGGGGGTGACCTTCAATCCCTTGCCCTCTTCAAAGGCAAACATGGCATGCCGGCGCAAAACCCCCGGGCTTTTGATCCGGATATCGCAGGCACGGGAAGAGCCAATCATGCCTTCCCTGGGCAAGGGCTGGCTTTTTCCTGAATTCAAATCCACAATTTCGCCCACCAGCCCGGCGTCGGGCAGGGCGCGCATCTGCTTTTTATAGGCGCGGCTATCCTTGCGCATCCAGCGATAGGCCCGCCAAAGAATCAAAATCCCCAGGCCAATAAAAACATAGCGCATAAAAAGCGATAATAATTCATAGCCTTCACTGATCATCCCCGCGCCTCCTTTCTTTTTCCATTGCTTCAGTATACCATAAAGAAAAGCCCGCCGTCCATGAACGGAATGGAAAACAGATGTAAATTCTTATTTCGTTTCGTCCTTCAGATAGCTTTTATGCTCGCCCTGAAAATCCCGCTTCAGATTTCTGTCCGCCTTGGCGCGATAGGCCGCTTCAAATTCCTCCGCCGGCACATGGCAGCAAATCAGCACATCCATCAGATACATAAATACATCCGCCATTTCTTCGCAAAAATGCGCCCGGACGGCGGGATCATCCACCACGGCTTTGGGCGAACGCTTTTTAAGAATGGCAGAAACCTCGCCAATTTCCTCCACCGCATAAAGCAGATGATGTTTGGCGGTTTCGGGGCTGTCGCCCTCCCAGATTCCCTTGTATTTTTCCTGCAGCGCCAATTGAATATCCATCAATTCCTGAATGGTCAGGCTCATTTTTTTGATCCCCCTGATTGATTGCTTTCTGCAGTTATCATACCATGATTTTTCTTTTCCGTCCATAGAAAGAATGCTACATGCCAGAAATGCCGAAAGCATGCTCCGCTTCCCCGGCGATCCCAATGCGCCGGCAAGCGAGGTTATCAATTGCCATTGCGTGCTGATTCCCGGCGTGCTGCTGCCGGATGAAGAATTAGGAGAAGATGGGGAAGTAATTTCCACTGAAGCATTGAAAGATGCTCCGGAAAATGGTAAAATAGCCGAGAAAGCCAATGGAACGGAGCGAAACGGCGCTGTGCAGTATGTCGGAAGAATTGATTTGGATATATACAAGAAAGTAACGCCGGATATTACAACCGATGAAGTTGTAATCACTGACGAAAGGCTTGAGCACATCAGAAGCAGACATCCAAATGATTATGAGAAGTATAAAAAAATCATGTTGTCTGCTTTGAAGAATCCAGACTATATTCTTGAGACAAGTGCACCAAAAACCGCTTTTATTTTGAAAGCATCTGAAGACCCTGATGTGAACGGACGTGTTATTCTCAGGTTGCAAACACCCAGCGATTCTGTTGGAAGGAAAAATTCAATTATTACCTTCCAGCGCATAAAGAAACGCGAATACGATCGGCTTGTGCGAAACAAAAAAATTATTTACAAATCTCCCGACTTATGATATATTATAAGTGCGCAAAGAGGATTCTGTGGTGGTAAACATTGTCCCAACCACACGCCGATGGTAATGACAAGGGGAAACCCTGAGAGATGCAGGAAACCGGGACGCCTGCCAGAATCTTTGATGCGCTGAACACAAAAGATGAAACCGCCCAGCCGAAAAGGCAGGCGGTTTTTTCATGCCCTGAAAGGGGAATGCGATTGGCTGTTCGGCTCACTGATAACAGCGAAAATGTGCTGGCGATGGTTCGGGCCAATGGGCGGGCAATCTACACCGCTGCATATAATGGCGACAACCCATTTCCCCAACCGGCTTTCTTGAGGAGAGCGCGAGAGGGGGATTCTTTCCCCGCGGAAAGAATCCCCCTCTCGCAAATATCAACTTCTCATTACACCTGGCAGGTCCACTTGTGGGTATCTTCGGCGTGGCCCCACTGGATGGCGGTCAGGGTATCGTAGAGCTTCTGGGTCAGCTTGCCGATGCCGCCGTCGGCGATCTGGTATTTCACATCATCCATGCGCAGTTCGCCAATGGGAGAAACCACGGCGGCAGTGCCGCAGCCCCAGGCTTCCTTCAGCGCGCCGGTCTTGACGGCTTCCGCCAGTTCATCCACGGAAAGCAGCCGTTCTTCCACCTTGATGCCCATTTCATGCAAAAGCTCAATGCAGCTCTTGCGGGTAATGCCGGGCAGCACGGAACCGGTGAGTTCGGGGGTAACCACGGTATCATTGATGAGGAACATCACGTTCATGGCGCCCACTTCTTCGATATACTTGCGTTCCACGCCATCCAGCCACAGCACCTGACTGTAGCCCTCGGCGGCCGCCCGGTCACCGGCGCGCATGGAAGCGGCATAGTTGCCGCCGCACTTGGCATAGCCCGTGCCGCCGCGGACGGCGCGCACATCCCGGGTTTCGATCATGATCTTGACGGGATTGAGGCCTTCCTTGTAATAGGCGCCCACGGGGGAAGCGATGATGATGAATTTGGCATTATGGATGGTATGCACGCCCAGGGTTTCATCATTGCCAAAGAGGAAGGGGCGCAGATACAGGCTGGTGCCAGGCTGAGAAGGCACCCAATCCTTTTCCACATTGACGAAGGTTTTCAGGGCTTCCAGCGCAAATTCTTCATCCAGCTGGGGCAGGGAAAGGCGTTCGGCGGAAGCATTCATGCGCTTCATATTTTCCCAGGGACGGAAAAGCTGCACTTCCCCGTCAGGGCGGCGATAGGCCTTCATGCCTTCAAAAATTTCCGCGCCGTAATGGAATACGGTGGCGGCGGGATGCAGATCCAGCCGGCCAAAGGGGATGATCCGGGGATCATACCAGCCCTTATCCTTGTTATAATCCATCACAAACATATGATCGGTGAAATGCTGGCCAAAGCCCAGATTGCTCTGATCCGGTTTTTCCTTGGGGGTATTGGTAAGGGTGATTTTGATTTCCATGCTAATAATCTCCTCTCGGTGTTTTCACTTACGCGGTAACGATGCTGTTGGCCTTTTGCAGCTTCAGCTTTTCCACCGCATGTTCGCGCATCTTGTATTTGAGAATCTTGCCCGCTGCATTGGTGGGGAATGCATCCACAAATTCCACATAGCGGGGGGTCTTATGGCGGGCCATATGATCCCGGACAAAAGCTTTTAATTCGTCCTCGGTCATGGTTTGTCCTTCTTTGAGGATAACCACAGCCATAATTTCTTCGCCGTACTGCTCATCCGGCACGCCGATGACCTGCACATCGGAAACCTTGGGATGGGTATAGATGAATTCTTCAATTTCCTTGGGATAGATATTTTCGCCGCCGCGGATAATCATATCCTTCAAACGCCCGGTAATGCGGTAATTGCCTTCCGGGGTGCGGCAGGCCAGATCGCCGGTATGCAGCCAGCCATCCTTATCGATGGCGCTCTGGGTCGCCCGGGGCATTTTATAATAGCCCTTCATGATATTATAGCCCCTGGCCACAAATTCGCCCGTCACATTATCGGGCAGATCTTCGCCGGTTTCGGGATTGACGATCTTGCATTCAATGCCCGGCAGAGCCCTTCCCACCGTGCCCACGCGCACCTCCAGGGGATCATTGGTGGAGGACATGGTGCAGCCCGGACTAGCTTCGGTCTGGCCGTAAACGATGGTAATTTCGCTCATATGCATCTTGTTGACCACATCCTGCATCACCGAAATGGGGCAGGGAGAACCCGCCATGATACCGGTACGCATATGGGAAAAATCAGTCTTTTCAAAATCAGGATGCTCAAGCAGGGCGATAAACATGGTGGGCACCCCGTGGAAAGCCGTAATCTTTTCCTGATGGATGCAGGCGAGGGCCGGCTTGGGCGAAAAATAGGGCAGCGGGAAAAGGCTGGCCCCATGGGTCATGGAGGCCGTCATGGCCAGCACCATGCCGAAGCAATGGAACATGGGCACCTGAATCATCATCCGGTCGGCGGTGGAAAGATCCATCCGGTCGCCGATGCATTTGCCGTTATTGACGATATTATGGTGGGTAAGCATAACGCCCTTGGGGAAGCCCGTGGTGCCGGAGGTATACTGCATATTGCATACGTCGCTGGGCTGCACGCTCTCCGCCCGGCGGAGCAGCGCCTCCCGGGGGGTCTTTTTCGCCCGGGTCATGGCTTCTTCCCAGGTCAGGCAGCCTTTCATGGAAAAGCCCACGGTGATGATATTGCGCAGGAAGGGCAGCCGCTTCATATGCAAAGGTTCGCCGGGCGTGGCCGTAGCCAATTCCGGGCAAAGTTCCTGAATGATGCCGGCATAATCGGCGTCGCGCCAGCCCTCCACCAGCACCAGGGTATGCGTATCGCTCTGGCGGAGCAGATATTCCGCTTCATGAATCTTATAGGCGGTATTTACGGTAACCAGCACCGCGCCGATTTTGGTGGTTGCCCAGAAGGCAATATACCACTGGGGCACATTGGTGGCCCATACGGCCACATGGGCGCCCTTGCGCACGCCCATGGCCATCAGGGCCCGGGCGCATTCATCCACGTCATCCCGGAATTGCTGATAGGTGCGGGTGTAATCCAGGGTGGTATAGCGGAAGGCATACTGATCGGGGAATTCCTCCACCATCTTATCCAGCAGCTTGGAGAAGGTATAATCGATCAATTCTTCCTTTTTCCATACGTATTTTCCCGTGCCCCGGTTATTGGTATACAGATGATGCCGGGGACGGCGGGGATCCTTGCCGATGGAGCGGGCCACCGCCGCATAATGGGAAAAAACCACATCGCTATCCCCCAGCGCGCCCTCGCCGGGCTTCCAGTAGAAGGAGAAGAAGCCGTCAAAGCTGATGGAGCGCAGGGCGGAGAATACTTCATTCAGCGCCAGTTCGCCCTCGCCCAGCAATTTCTTCTGGACCTGGCCATCCCGGATTACGCCATCGCAAAGATGCACATGGCGGATATATGCGCCAAGATCGGTAACAATTTCCTCCGCCGTTTTTCCGGCGGCCGCCGCCTGGGGCACATCCCACAGGGCGCCCAGGAAATCGGAAGCAAAATAATCCAGCAGATTCTTCAGCTTGCCCGTATCCTGATACAGGCCGCTGCTGGGAATCAGCAGGGCAACCCCTGCCTTTTCCGCCATCTGCAAAAGGGGCTCAATGGTCCGCTCCGCCGCTTCCTCATCTTCCGCCATGGGCAGCGCCACAAAGGGCGCGCGCAGATCATGGGCCAAACGGATCAGATAGGCTGCTTCATCCGCCGTCCATTCGTTATCCGCCGTCACGCAGGAAACGGAAAGGGCCTCTTCATTCAATTGGCGTACGGTTTCGCTCATTTTTGCCGGAGAAAAGGGCGCGCCCGTTTCTGCAAAATCCGGCAGGCTGGAAGCGGCGATTTCCAGGCCATCATAATGCATTTCTTTGGCCTGATTCATCCATTCATCCAGGGAAAAGGGCCAGCCGCCCGTGGAAAAGCTCAGCTTCATACCATTTTCTCCTCATAGGCGATTTTATTGAGGGCATTGATATAGGCCCGGATCGCAGCGCCGATAATATCGGTGGAAATCCCCTTTCCGGCATAAATCTTGCCGCTGCGGCGCAGGCGAACCAGGGCGTCGCCCATGGCTTCCCGGTTCTGAGTAACGGAGGCGATCTGGAAATCATCCAGTTCGTAATGCTGACCGACGATCTGTTCAATGGCCAGGAAGGCAGCATCGATGGGGCCGTCGCCGGCGCAAAGACCGGTGAGCATTTCGCCATTCTTTTCCAATACGATATGGGCGGTGGGGGCAATGGCATTGCCGCAATTGATCAGATAGCTCTTGAGCCGGTAGGTGGGGGGCACCTGCTGGGCCACGGAAAGAATAATAGCTTCCAATTCTGCCCGTTTCATGGCGCGGCCCTTGCCCTCTCTTTCCAGGGCTTCCTTTACATGCATCATATCTTCTTCATCCAGCTCATAGCCCAGCGCCTTGACCGCATCGGATACCGCCGCTTCGCCGGCCTTGGCGGGCAGCATCATTTCGGCGGCATCGGAAAATACATGGCCGTCAAAGGGCGTGGCCTTGCCGGAAAACGCCGTAAACAGGGCGTCGATTTCCCCGGCGGTACGATTGATTCTGGTAATATCCAGATGGCTTTCCAATTGCAGATCCACGCCGCGGGAACGCAGAATACAGCCCACAGCCGCTGCATCCAGACCATCGGGATCGCCGTAAGCGGTCTTGATTTCATCTGCGCCGGCAGAAAGGGCCGCCACTGCGCAGGCCGCCGCCAGATTCAATTCATTGCCGCAGCGCACGCACACAACCACATTTTCGCCGATTTCGGCCTTCACATTTTTCACCAGCGCCGCCAGTTCATCCGGCATGGAAAGGCCGGCAGAATCGCAGATGGTAATCCGGTTGGCGCCGGCGCTAACGGCGGCCTTCACCGCATTCATGGCGAAATCGGCTTCCGCGCGGGTCATATCCTCACAGGCAAATTCCACGTCGGTGCAAAGACCCTTGGCTTCCGCCGTCAGCTTTTCGATCAGCTCTATAACCTTGGGGGGCTTCAAATGGCATACATATTCCATCTGGGCGCTGGAAACGGGCACGGAAATAACCAGACGGGGCTTGGCGGCATTTTTGACCGCTTCCCAGGCATTGAGCACGCTTTCCACGGTAAAACCCGCATGGCAGGAAAGCACGCTGCGCTTGACCACGCCGCAAAGGCTGCGCATCAGAAGCATATCGGCTTCATCGCCGGAAAGGCGGGGCGTTTCCACAGCTTCCATTCCCAGGTGATCCAGCTTTCTGGCTGCCTCCAGCTTCTGTCTGAAACCGGCCGCCCGGGCAGCGGGCGTAAACAGCGTCTGATCCGAAATGCCAATCTGTCGCATAAATCCATGTCCTCCTCTTTCAATAAAAAAGTCCCCAAAGCGTATTTACGCTTCAGGGACGATAAAGCATTTTCTTTACCGCGGTACCACCCTAATTGCCGCATTTGCGGCCTCTCCAGGCTCTTGATAAAGCCCTGCGCCATGATAACGGGGCGTGCCGGAGCGCCTTACTGAATCTGCATCCGTTCAGGCACTCTGCTCAGGAGTGAGACAGCCGTTCCACCGCATGATTGGCTCGCACCAGCCGCCAACTCTCTGCCATGCGCCTTGGAAAGCTTAACTCCGTCAAAGCAAGTATGGGTAAATTTTATCCTTTTTTGGGATTTTGTCAAGGGTTTCCACGGTATTTTGGCTGTATTTGCAATTTGGAAATTATTCCACCGAAATCAGGTAGTAATACAGGGGCTGGCCGCCGGAATGCACTTCCACATCGCAATCGGGATACAATTCTTCAATTTCTTCCGCCAGGGCCTGGGCGTCCTCTTCCTTGGTATCGGCGCCGTAATAAACGGTGATCAGCCCGTCATCATCGGTGACGATGGCATTGACCAGGGAGATGGCCACATCATGCACATTATCCGCCTTGAAGGATACCTGGCCGTTATGCAGGCCGATGATATCGCCTTCGGTGATATGCATGTTTTCAAAATCGCTGTCCCGCACGGCGTAGGTGATGGTGCCGGTGCGTACCCGCTGGGCGGCTTCATCCATCCGCTGCAGATTTTCTTCTACAGAATCTTCGGGCTGGAAGGCCACTGCCGCGGCGATGCCCATGGCCACATTCTTGGTGGGCAGCACTTCCACCCGCTTCTTGGAAAGCTGGGCCGCCTGCTGGGCCGCCAGGATGATATTGCCGTTATTGGGGAAAACGAAGATGGTTTCGGCATTGACGGATTCGATGGCGTTGGACAGATCCTCGATGGAGGGGTTCATGGTCTGGCCGCCTTCCACCACGGCGTCCACCTGCAGATCCTTGAGGATGCTGGAGAAGCCTTCGCCCAGAGAAACGCTCACCATGCCGTAGGGCTTGGGCGGCTCGCTCTTGGCCTTTTCAGCCTTTTTACGCAGGTTTTCACGCCGCTGCTCCACCATATTTTCGATCTTCAGATTCACCAGTTCGCCCAGCTCCAGGCCGTATTGCAGGGCCTTGCCGGGATCATTGGTATGCACATGCACCTTCACCAGGGCCAGATCGCCCACCACCAGCACGCAATCGCCGATGCGGTTCAGACGGCGGCGGAAGGTATCGATATCCTCTTCCTTGGCTTCTTCCTTCAGATTCTGGATCAGGAATTCGGTGCAATAGGCAAAGACGATTTCCTCCATGGAATCATGATCGTCTTCAAATTCCACTTCGGCGCTGCCTTCCATATCGGTGGGCAGGGATTCAATGGTTTCGCCCCGCAGCACGGCGGCATAGCCCTGATAGAGCAAAAGCAATCCGCGGCCGCCGGCATCCACCACGCCCGCCTGCTTGAGCACGGGCAGCATTTCGGTGGTGCGCTTTAAGATGCTTTCGCCGGTGGTAAGAATCACATTGAACAGGGCGTCATAATCCTCAGGGGCGGCCTGAGCCTGCTTGATGGCATCTTCCGCAATCACGCGGGCCACGGTCAGGATGGTGCCTTCCTTGGGCTTCATAACGGCCTTGTAGGCGGTATCCGCACCGGATTTGAGGGCACGGGCGAAATCGGCAGGCGTGATTTTTTCCAGGCCTTCCAGGGCGCGGGCAAAGCCGCGGTAGAGCTGGCTGGTAATAACGCCGGAATTGCCGCGGGCGCCGCGCAGCGCGCCCTTGGCCATGGCTTCGGCCACTTCATCGGCACGGGCGCATTCCCGGGCGTTCACTTCCCGGGTGGCGCTGGCCATGGTGAGAGACATATTGGTGCCGGTATCCCCATCCGGTACGGGGAAGACATTCAGGGCATCCACCGCTTCGCGGTTCTTTTCCAGCAGGGCGGCGCCGGCCATGAACATTTCACGCAGCATCAGCCCATCAATCGTTTTCGCTTGAATCAAGGGTCCTTCCTCCATTCCTGTGGCAATCCGCGCCTTACACGCGGATCCCCTCCACCGAAATATTGACGGAGCGCACCTTGACCCCCGTCATGCTTTCCAGCTTGTAGCGAACCTGCTCCACAATCGTCTTGCAGACCTCGGCTACAGAAATTCCGTATTCCACAACGATGAACAGATCCACATCCAGCTGCTCATCCACCATGCGAACCTGCACGCCGCGGCTCAGGTTTTCACGGCCCAGCCATTCCACCAGGCCATCCTTCGCCCGCTTGGAGGACATGGCCACAATGCCGTAGCATTCCAGGGCGGCATAGCCCACCACTTTGAGCATCACATCTTCCGAAATATAGATCGTGCCAATGTCATTTTTGATCTTGCATTCCATTTTATAACGACCTCCTTAGCCGGTCCTGGCCTGCGGGTATTCGCAGGTCACTTTATAGTATAATGTATTTTGGCCCGGGATGCAAGCATTGAATTCCAAGAAGTTGAAAAAGCATCGTCTATTTCTGAAAATCCACCTGGTAAATCATGGATTTGCTGTTTTTTTGTCCGGCTGTTTTCCCGAAAATGGGGAATAATCACTTGTTTTGTTCTATAAATTGTTATATAATAAAAGTCAAATAGTGATCTGAAAAATGGAGGAGGAATTCCCATGCGTCTGGATTTGGAATCCCTGAAGGATATCAAGGTTTGGGAAAAGGCCGGCATTGCGCTGCCTGAATTTAATCTTGCTGCCGTTCGGGAGCAGACCCATCGTCAGCCCACCTGGCTGCATCTGGGGGCCGGCAATATTTTCCGTGCCTTCCCTGCCGCCGTGCTGCAGCAGATGCTCGACAAGGGCGAATACGATACCGGCCTTGTGGTGGCCGAATGCTTTGACGGGGATATTATCGAGCGGGCCTATACCCCCTATGATTCCCTTTCCATCCTTAGCGTGCTCAAATCCGATGGCTCGGTGGAGAATAAAGTGATCGCTTCCGTAGTCGAGGCCCTGCGCTGCGACGGCGAATGCCCCGAAGACGACGCCCGGCTCCAGGAAATTCTGACGAAGAAATCCCTGCAGATGGTTTCCATGACCATTACCGAAAAGGGCTATGCCATCATGGATCCCGCCGGCAATTCCCTTTCCTTCATTGAACGGGATATCGATGCGCCTCCCCAGTTTGCCAAGACCACCATCGGCAAGCTGACCGCCGGCCTCTACGCCCGCTTCCAGCAGGGCGGCGCCCCCATCGCTCTGGTGAGCATGGATAATTGCAGCCACAACGGCGATAAGCTGCGGGCCGCGGTGCTGTATTTTGCCGAAGGCTGGCGCGAAGGCGGCTATGTGAGCAAGGAATTCATCCAGTATCTGCTGGATCCCAAGCGGGTGGCCTTCCCCATCAGCATGATTGATAAGATCACCCCCCGTCCCGATGAAAATGTGGCGGCCATGCTCAAGGAAATCGGCTTTGAATATGCCTCCCCCTTCGTTACCCGCAAGGGCACCTATACCGCCGCTTATGTAAATGCCGAAGAAACGGAATATCTGGTCGTGGAAGATTGCTTCCCCGCCGGCCGTCCTCCCCTGGAAAAGGCGGGCATCTATTTTGTGGATCGGGAAACCGTGGATAAGGCCGAAAAGATGAAGGTCTGCACCTGCCTGAATCCCCTGCATACTGCGCTGGCCGTGCTGGGCTGCCTGCTTTCCCATACCAAAATCAGTGAAGAAATGCAGGATGAAGATCTGAATAAGCTGGTGCATCGCATCGCTTATCAGGAAGCCATGCCCGTGGTGGTGGATCCCGGCTTCCTCTCCCCTGCGGATTTTGCTCAGGAAGTATTGGAAAAGCGCTTCCCCAATCCTTTCATGCCCGATACGCCCCAGCGCATCGCCACCGATACCTCGCAAAAGCTTTCCATCCGCTTTGGCGAAACCCTCAAGGCCTATGACGCCAGCGAAAAGCTGAATCCCAAGGATCTGCGCTGCATTCCCTTCGTGCTGGCCTCCTGGCTGCGCTATCTGATGGCCATCAATGATGAGCTGGAAGATTTCACCCCCAGCGCCGATCCCATGCTGGATGAAATGCAATCCAAGCTTTCCTTCCTCAAGATTGGCGCCACCGTCAAGGAAGAAGAGCTCACCGAAGTGCTGGAACGGGAAGATATCTTCGGCATCGATCTGGTGAAGCTGGGCCTGGCCCCCATCATCACTTCTTACCTCAACGAAATGCTCCAGGGCGAACATGCCGTGCGCAAGGCCCTGCAGAAGCTGCTGGCTGAGTAATTCAATAAAAATGATGCGGGAGGGCGTTTCTTTTGAAAAAGAAACGCCCTCCCGCACCCTCCCAAAGAAAACTGGTTCTGGATGATATCAATCCATATTCTTGTTCGGGGTTTTCCAGTGTCGAAATCATTATAAATTTTGTCTGCTGATTTTCTGCTCCCTGTATGCCGGGAGTTTTTTTATTATTCCGCTATATTTTCAAACAGATCATTTTTTTCCACATCGGGCCCCACTGTAGTGGCATACAGCCCGAAGCGGTTATTGGCGTATTGGCCCCAATCCTGCACGATCAGGCCGTTGCTTTTCTGGGATTTATGGCAGGCAAAGGCCGCCTCGGCAATGTCAAAGGCCGTTCTGCCGTCAAAGGACGCCAGGGGCTTTCGCCAATCCATAATCAATTCATTTTCCTTATACAGATGCAGATACAGCTTTTTGATCTGCCATGCTTCCCCCAGATCCGGGCGATAGCCTGCATCCGCCGCCTGGGAAAAAACCTGCATGCTGACGTCGGCGCATACCCGGTGGGCGCCATGGCCATATTCGCCCCGAATATCGTGGGTCACCATCACATCCGGCTGATATTTCCGCACCAGAGAGGTGATATATTCCACAATCGGGGCCTTTCCCCAGAAGCCGTAGCTGTCCCCCAGGGAATCATTCTTGATGTCCTTGAATACACCCATGCTGGGATAGGACCGCACGCCGCAAAGCCACAGCCCATCCAGCAATTCATTTCTGCGGCAGGAGGTCTGATCGGTCAGATAACAGACGATCACATTCTTTTGCATTTCCCCGGCATAATAGGGAATCACCCCGCCGAAAAACAATAATTCATCATCCCCATGGGCGGAAAGCACCATCAGATCCGCCTTGCCCTCAAAGGGCTTCCAATCCTGCACCCAGGAGG
This sequence comes from Clostridiales bacterium, assembly GCA_015056015.1. Taxonomy (GTDB): domain Bacteria; phylum Bacillota; class Clostridia; order Christensenellales; family Aristaeellaceae; genus RUG563. The sequence goes on along the minus strand of SVHD01000003.1, from coordinate 70,161 downwards.
GGATATCCCCTTCCCCCAGCAAACGGATTTCGGCAATGGAAATGGTTTTATCCCTTTTGGGCACAATGCGGAAGCGCTGCAGCCCATCCAGCGGAACATAGCTGTTGGCATAGCAGCGATCATCCACAAAAACCGGAGACCAGGTGCCGTTTTCATTCATCTTTTCCACGGCATAGGGCTGTTCCCGGCCGGCAAAGCTGATATACAAACCATAGCAGGGCGCATGCTCCGGCGCGGTAATTTCCAGATATTTTCCGGTGTAATAGGTCAGATAGGATTGATCCTGCATGGTCTTTTTATCCTTGGAGCCGGGGGCATAGGAAAAGACGCATTGTTTGGTAATATCCTGCGCTTCTCCCAGGGCCGCCGCAGGCAGCAGCAGGAAAAGCAGCAGCATCAGCATCCAGATTTTTTTCATACCAGTATCCAGCTTTCTTTTTGTCACAGCCGCTTGATGGCGGCAATTTCGCCCTCCGTAGCAGAAACCACCACGGTTTTCTGATGGGTATAAATCACAAAGCCTGCGGGAGAGCCGCCGGGCTTTTTGACAAATTTCCGCAGGGTATAATCCACCGGCACGGAAACACCCTTTCCCTTGGAATACCAGGCAGCCAGCTTCAGCGCCGTCTGCATAGCTTCCGGGGATGCGCTTTCCGAACGGATAATCACGTGGGAACCGGGCATATCCTTGGCATGGAGCCAGGTTTCATTTCCCCTTGCGCTGCCGGTGACCCGGTCATTCTGGGCGCTGTTTTTGCCCACCACAATTTCCGTTCCATCCGGGGCGGCAAAGCGCATGGGCGCGCTTTCGGGCTGCTTTACCTTCTTCTTTCCGCCGGGCGCACGCACCAGGCCATGCTCTTCCAATACCTTGCGTACATCGGAAAGATCATTTTCCGTTTCGCTCTCTTCCAGATCGAAAAGGGCCTGCTCCAATAATTCAATTTCTGCCAGGGTCTTTTCTTTCTGTTCTTTGGCAATATCCTGGGCGGCCTTGGCCTTGCGATAGCGTTTGAAATATTTCTGGGCATTCTGGGCGGGATTGAGGGCCACATCCAGCTCAATTTCCATCATGCCGCCCTTTTCATCATAGAAATTCTGCAGCTGCACCTTATCCGCCCCCCGGGGCACCAGATAGCTCTGGGCCGTCAATAATTCCCCGGCAATGCGGTATTCCTCCATCCTGGCGGAGGCGGTCAATTCCTCTTCCTGCAGGGCCAGCTTTTTTTCATCCCTCTCCAGGATATTTTTGATCAGCCGCTTTAAAGAGGCGCTCTTCTGGTTCATCCGCTCCCGGCGATCCCGGCCGAAATAGAAATCATCCAGGGCCAAAGAAAGGCTGGGATAGGGCCGCTGCAAATCGGTATCCAGGCTCAGATAGGGAAAGGGCAGAATATCCGCAATCAATTGATCGCCGTTGAGCTGGGCGGTGGGCGGGCCCATGCGATGCAGCTTTTCCATAAAAGCGGCAATCACCTGAGACAGCTGCTGCAGATCAAAATCCTTAATATCCGCCTTTTGCAATCCGGTAGCCCGGAAAGCAAGCTCCCTGGCGGCCACGGGTGAAAGACCGCGGATGGAAGCGGCCAGGGCCTTATCCAGCGGCCCGGAAAGCAGGGAAAGCCGGGCAAAAAGATTTTCCGGGGTCAATTGGGCCGGATCGATTTTATCCTGCTCCGGCGGCAGCACAAAGGGAAGCCCCGGCAGCGCCTGGCGCACCCGGCTCATATCCCCGGATACATGGCGGATGGCGTCCACGATTTTTCCGTTCATCACCAGCGTCAGATTGCTGTGGCGGCCCATCAATTCCAGATAAAGCTCCCGTGGTGCGCTGTCCCCCAGCTCATCCCGGTTTTCAATCACCAGCCGCAAAAGACGGTCGCCGCCCAATTGCTCCAGGCAGGTAAGCCGCCCGCCCTGGAGATGCTTTCGCATCAGCATGCAGAACATGGGCGCATCCTGGGGATTCTGATAGGATGCATTGGTGATATGCACCCGGGCAAAGGAGGGCGCAGCGGAAAGCAGCAATTTATAATTTTTCCCCTGGGCGCGCACCAGCAAAACCAGCATATCCTTTTCGGGCTGGGTCACCTTTTCAATTCGGCCGTCCTGCAGCTTTTCCGCCAGTTCCCGGGCAATGAATCCCAGGGTCAGGCCATCCATGGGCATAATAATTTCCTCCTCATAAACCAAAGCAGGGGCCATGGCGGCCCCTGTTTCCCGTAACGGGAATGATCTATTCCCTATCCGGTCAGTTTTCCCGGTGAATACCGGCATAGGCCGCGGCCAGCCCCGCGCCGCCCAGAATATTGCCGATGGTGACGGGAATCAGATTCGTAACGAAATAGCCAAGGAACGTAATGCCGGCGCCATCCACCTGATAGCGGGGCATGATTTTCATCAGCATGGCAGTGGGAACATAATACATATTGGCCACGCAATGCTCCATCCCGCAGAGCACAAAGAGCATCACGGGGAAGAAGCAGCAAAGGCCCTTGCTGCCCGCGCTGTCCGCGCCGGCGGCCATAAAGACCGCGCCGCTGACCAGCATATTGCAGCCGATGCCCTTGAGCAGGGCGTCCACAAAGGAAATCTGGCATTTATTTTTCGCAATGGTCATGGCCAATTGCACCGCGGCATCCCCGCCGGAAGATAATACGCCGCCGGCAGTGGCGATAATGGCAACCAGCAGGCCGCCCACCATATTTCCAAAGTAAACCAGCAGCCAATTGCGCAGCATGCCCTTTGCCTTGCATTTTCCCATCAGCACAGGGCCCGCCATCAGGCAATTGCCGGTAAATAATTCGCCCCCGGCCATCACCACCAGAATCAGCCCGGTGGGGAATACGCAGGCCCCCAGCAGTTTACCGATGGCTGCCCCGGCAGAGGCCTGAATGAGCGTGGCCCCCAGGCCGCCCAGGGCGATATACATACCCGCCAGAATAGCCAGCAAAAAGCAGCGGCCTGCGGGCAGCGTGGCTTTGGTATTGGCAATTCCTTCCCATTTGCGGGTAATCTCTTTTGATGAAAGCATGGCGTCGATCCTCCGTTTTTTTCATTCGTGCCTGTTTATTATATAAAATCCGCGGCATTCATGCAAGAGGCGAAAAGTAAGAAAAATACGCCGCGAGAATGCGGCGCATATTCTTCAGTTTTCCCGAAGCGGGAAACGGGCCTCATGGGTACGTCCGTCCGATGCCATTTTCACCCATCCATCCCGGATTTTTTCCCCGTCCAGGGTAGGAAAAGGAATATCCCGGGCGGCGGTAAAATGATAGCTGGCGCTGCCAAAGCGGTAAATCAGGGTGTATTCCTCCATGCCTGGCTCAGGGCAAGGGGAAAGCCTCGCCTGATCGCCCTGCTTTTCAAAGCCCAGCAGCACGGTAAAAAATACATGATACAGCCAGGCGGCGCTGCCGGTATACCAGCTCCATCCTCCTCTGCCCGGATTTTCGCCTGCGTATACATCCCCCGCAAGCACATAGGGCTCCGCCCTGTAAATCAGCGCCTTTTCCCTGGTATTTCCATGATTGAAGGGTAAAATTGCCCGGGCAATTTCCCAGGCCAGGGCGTATTCGCCCATTTTGCAAAGGGCCATCACCAGCCAGGGAACCGCATGGGTATATTGCCCGCCGTTTTCCCTGACGCCCGGGAGATAACCGCCGATATAGCCCGCATTTTCCTCCGGCGCAAAGGGCGGCGAAAGCAATTTCACCAGCCCATTTTCTCTGTCATAGAGCAAATCCACCGCATGGAACAGGGCGGTGCGGCATTGCTCCCGCGGCGCGCCTGCCAATGCGGCAAAGCACTGGCTGATCAGGTCAATCCGCTCAGGCTCGGTATCCGGGCCGCCGATAGGCTCGCCGGAATCATGATAGGCCCGCAGATACCATTTCCCCGTCCAGGCATTTTCGCAGCCTTCCATCACCCGCCTGCGCATCTGATCCAGCCTTCCTTTGATTTCACCGGGGCAAAGGGGAGCAAATTCCCGAAGCACCAGCGCCAGGAAAAAGCCCAGCCATACGCTTTCCCCGTTTTTTCCGCCGATTCTGTTCATGCCGTCGTTCCAGTCCCCGCCACCCATCAGGGGCAGATCATGGCTGCCCAGGCCCACCGAATCAATGGCCCGCAGGCAATGGGAAAGCAGATTTTCCCGAAATGCGCTTTCCTCCGGTTCTTCGTATCGTTCGCTTTCCCTTTCTTCCAGGGGCGCGGATACCAGATAGGGAACGGATGCGGAAAGAATATCCCGGTCCCCCGTCACCCGGATATACGCTGCCGTCAGATAGGGCAGGAATAATTTATCATCGCTGATCCGGGTTCTCACGCCTTTTCTTTCCGGATGCCACCAGTGCTGCACGTCCCCTTCCACATATTGATGGGCGGCGCACAAAAGAATATGGGCTCGAACCAGCTGCGGCTCCGTATATAGAAGGGCCAGCATATCCTGCAGTTGATCCCGGAAGCCAAAGGCGCCGCCGGGCTGATAAGGCCCCATGCGGGCCAGCAGCCTGGAAACGCGCACCTGATAGGGCAGCCAACGATTCAGCAGGGCATCCAATCTCCTGTCAGAAGAAAAAAGCATCAGCCCCTGCAGGCGTTTTTCCCAATATGCTTTCACTTGCCGGAGCAGATTGCCCGCGCCTTCCCGGCGCAGATTTTCATATTGCAATTTCGCCTGATTTTCATCCGCATCAAAGCCCAGAGCCATGAACACATCCCGGGGCTGATGGGGCAGAATTTCCAGATCCAGTCGGAAAAGCCCCACGCTGCCCCCATCGGAATCCGGGCGCAAAAGGCCCGGAGGCGCCTCCGTTCCCAAAAGGCCAAAGCAGCTGCCAGGGGAAACAGGCATGCCCTCTCCCCCTTCCATTGCCGCCCAGGCCACCCCGGAAACGCCGCCATTTTTCGCAAACAAAAAGGTATCCTTCTTTTCGCAGCGGGTATTTTCGCCCCGTTCTCCCAATGCAAACCGCACCAGATAAAACAAACGGATCATCTGCTTTTTTTCGCTTCGCAGCGTCAGATGCCGAATGCCCGCCCCAGCCTCCGGATGGGAAAAAACGGAAAGATCTGCATAAACAGAACCGGAAAGCGTGCGGTAAACCGCTGCGCCGGGGCTATAGGCAGCGCTGCACCGGGCCAGGGGATACAGCCCCGTTTCGGTGCGCAGATAGATTTCCTCGCTGGCAGGGGCCCGATGTACATCCGGGCAAACCCGGGTAATACCACCCAGGCGGCTGTTTCCCGCATAGGAATGCAAAATGCCGTTTTCCGATACCAGGGTGCCGAATTTCTTTCCGCAAAGCAGCTGATGCCAGGGCGCAGGGCTGGGGGCATATACCCAGTAATCCCCTTCCTCCGTAAAGCCGCCAAAGGAATTATCCTGATCAAGCGCCGGCGGCGCAATGGGCACCGGCAGGGAAAGCGGCATGCTTTCCTCCGTTATTTCTCCAGGCAGAGCGGATAATTGCTGCCTGAGGGGCGTGCCTGTTTCCAGGGCCAGCCGGGCCAGGGCCTTTAATTCCTGTTCCTCTTCCTCGTTGGCCGAACCAATAAATAAACCGCCGGGAAGGCCCAATACATCCCGGGACGGGCTGGCGGCAATCAACTGATCCAGCTGATCCCGCAGGGGACGATGGTATTCCGCTTCCCCGGGGCACAGAAAAATCAGATCCGTCCAGACGCCCTGCATCCGCATAAAGGCATGGGCCCGCAGGCAATGGCGCAAAAGGGCCTTATCCCCCTGTTCTTTTATTTTGACCAGCCATACCGGCAGCGTGCCCGATACCCCCAGCCGCCACAGCGCATTGGGGGCTGCCGCGCAATCCGCCGCCTGATGGGGCTGCCCCGAAAAGATCAATGCTCCAAGCAATCGCTGATACAAAAACAGCATCCTTCCATCCATCCGCAAATAACGCATGGTCATGCGCGCCTGGGTGGCGGCAAGGGGAAAAATTCCCTGCAGTTTTTCTTTTTCCACGGGCAGATAACGAAAATCCGCCGGTTTTTCCGCCACGGCCGTCAGAAAAAAAATCTGCGCCTGTTTCCCGGCCGGAATATGCATCCGTGCCCGGAGGGAAAAGCAGGGGACGATCACGTCGCCGGTGCGGAAATCACATTCCTCCGCCCGATTCATCAATTGCGCCGGCCGGGCATAGCTGCCCATGCGTCCCAGAAATAATTGCCTGTCCCCCTGGCGGCGCAGGGCGAAAAAATCGCCTGCCGCCACATGGGCAATCAAAGGCATTTGATCTTTTTCATCCCGCGGCAGACGGCGGGAGAGAAGGCCATTCTTTCCCCAGGGTTCCACCCGCACCGACAGATCCCGGAAATTGGAATGGGCCCGGTCCGCCGCCTGATTGCCCTGGGCAATTTCTAGAAAGGAAATAGCCTCCATTTCCAATTCTTCCTTTCCTGTATTTTCCACCGTCAGGGCAGCAATGGCCGTGCCGCCCAGCGGCGCCACGCAGCAATGCAGCATTCCCCGCATATTTCCCTTTTCCAGATAAAATTTTGCGCTGCCTCCTTCAAAATATCCTCTGCCGTCTGCCGCGGGGCGGAATACTTCCCCCGTTTTTTCATTGCGCAGATAGAATTGAGGGCCGCTCTGCATGCCTGCTTCCTCATAAAACCTGGTAATCATCATGCCGTTCCGGGATAAATATCCCTGTCCATTGGCAGAAAGCACCCAGGTCATTCCTCCGCCGTAGAGGGCTTGGGCATCCACAGGCAGCCCTTCCCTGGCAGGGCGATTGAGTTCGCCGGGATCGGGATCATCCTCCCGGGGCGGCGCAAATTCCATCCGCCGGCGGATCTTTTTGGGGGCGCGTTCCTGCAGAAGATAGGAAAATGCCTGCATGGCGGGCGGGGCCATAAAGGCCTGAACCAGCGCAAAATCGCAAAGAGCATTGCAGGCCGCGCAAAGAATCATGCCCTGATGATGGGCCATATGGCTTTTTACCAGCCGCGGTATTTTTTCCATCCGCTGTGGGGAATAATCCGCCGCTTCAAAAAGGCCGTGCCCATCCAGCCAGCCCAGATTTTTCATTCTTTCCAGATTTTGCCCGGCCGCCCTTGGGAAAAAAGGCAGCGCCAGCATGGATGCATAGGGCGCGATCACCTGCCCCGCCGTTTCTCCGGAAAGGGCCAGCCCGGGCAAACCAAAGGCCCGGTACTGATAATTCAGATCGGGATCAAAGGCATAATAGCCGCTTTCGCTGATGCCAAAGGGACGGCGGCCATGATGCCCCATCTGTGCCCGGACGGCATTCATGCAGCTTTCCCCAAGCAAGGTACCGGGGGTAAGGGGCGTCAAAAGCGTCGGCATTAAATATTCAAACAGAGTGCCGCCCCAGGAAATCAGCGCCGGGCCGCCCCCGGAGCGCGTTATGCTGCGGTTGAGGCATTGCCAGTGCCGCAGCGGCGCCTGACGCCGGGCAATGGCCAGAAAAGAGGCCAGCCGGGCCTCGCTGGCCAATTGATCATAATGCCCGGCTGTGGGCCGGTGATTTTTTGCATCATACCCCACATAGAATAAATCTGCCTGCCGGTCATACAAGGGAGAAAAATCCATTTTCTCCGCAAAAGCATCCAGCCGCCCGGGCAGGGAACGCATGTCTTCTTCCATTTCCGGAAGCCTTCTGCGGCATAGCTGGGCGCAGGCAAGCAGGCAGCCTGCCAGATTGCCCGAATCCACCGTGGAAATAAAACGTGGCGGAAGCGGAGATGCAGTTTTCAGATCATACCAGTTATACAGATGGCCATGCCAGGTATCCATCTTTTCCAGGGTGCGCAATGTATCATCCATTCTCTTTGCCATCTGGGCGGTGGTAATCAGCCCCAGTTCCCGGGCGGCGCCGCAGGATAAAAGATACAAGCCGATATTGGTGGGAGAGGTACGCAAAGCAGGCCCCTTATCCGGATCCATCTGCACATTATCCGGGGGCAGAAAATGATATTCTTCCTTCACCCAATCCGCAAAAAATCGCCAGGTATCCCGTGCCAGGGCACGCACGCTTTCCTTCTGCCCCGGTGTAAAGCCCCATTCGCCCCGGATGGGGGCATCCAGCCAGGAGGCAAACAAGGGGGCAACGACCCAAGCCATTCCCAGAAACACGGCGGGCAAAAAGCCCTGGGGCAAAAGCGAAAACAAAATCAGGGCGCTGCCAGCCACCACCTGGGAAAGAATACCCGAAAGGGGCGGCGTGCCGCTGCCCTCTGCCTGGGCCGCCGTAATCCAGGAAAGCAGTCCCCTTTTGCTGATATACAGCCGGTATACCGCCCGGATGGCCCCATCCAACTGGGTGAGCATCTGGGCAGGCAAAAGAAGCAGCCGCCTTGCCATGCCGCGGGCAGGCCAGGGCAGCCCCAGCAGAAAAAGCAGCGGCGCATTGAAAAGCGCGCCTCCAAGCAAGAGCATCATCTGCCCGGCCGGCAGAAGGGAGCGGCGCAGATTATCCCAGATCTTATGCCGGGACAGCAGCGACAGCCGGCGATCCGTCAAAAAAGGCAGCAGCTGCCAATCCCCCCGCGTCCAGCGATGCAGCCGCTTATGCCAGCCGGATAATTTCGCCGGATGGCCATCGTATAAAACGATATCGCCTGCCAGGGCGCTGCCGCTGATTTCCCCTTCGATCAGATCATGGCTCAGCAAGCGGCCTGCCGGAATACGTCCTTCCATTTTTTCCAGAAACAGCCCCGGATCATAAATGCCCTTGCCCACAAAGGAGCCTTTGCCAAATACATCCTGATAAATATCCTGGCAGCCCGTCTGATAAGGATCCACCCCGCCCTGTCCCCCCAGGAAACGCTGGGTTCTGGTGCGCACGGTATCCGCCGCCGTTTCCATCCGGGGCTGAATAATACAGATTTTTCCTTTCTGCAGAGGATGGGCCATGGCGCCGATCAATTTCCGGGCCGCGCCGGGAGGCAAAAATGTATCGGCGTCCAGGGTGATCACATAGGCATAGCGCCCTTTGAGCAAAGCGGGATCGCAGGATGCATACAGCAAATGATCCTGCGTATTCCCATCCACCAGCAGATGATTGAGCATTTCCAGCGCCCCGCGCTTTCTTTCCCTGCCCGTAAATGTCCCCTGGCCTTCATCCCAGCTCCGGGCGCGATGCAGATAAAAGAATCGCCCGTTTCCCTGCTGGTTCAAGGCGCGGATAGCTTCCTGCCCCGCCATGAGAATTTCCTCATCCCCGGGCAGGGTTTCTTTTCCGCTGTCGGCAAAATCCCCCAGCAGCATAAAATCCAGATGCTTTTCCGGATTGGCTGCACGCAGAACGGCCAGTTGGCGAACCATCCGCAGCGTCTGCTTCCTGGAAATCAGGAGCGTGGGCACCACCACCAACGTGCGCATTTTTCCCGGAATTTCCTTCAGCCGAAGCCTGGGCAGCATTCTTTCGGGAAATCGCCGGCGCAAAAGAGCGTATGCAAACTGACGGACAAGCTGGGATGCGCAAAGCACGACGGCGGGCCAGAAAAATACGGGAACGCGCAAAAAAATGGCGATGGGCAGAGAAAGACCGCTGAACGCGTACAGCGATGCAAGAAACAGCCCCTCCCGATGCTGATACACAAAAGAAGCGCCTTTTTTCTGCAGCAAATACTCGGCGATCAGATCTCCCCGCCGATCCAGATAATAGCCGCATTCCCCTTCCTGCCCCGTTTTCCCTTCTGCAAGGGCCAGGGCCGCCCGGGCCACGGCGCTTTCCCGCACGTGATATTTTTTCGCAAGCCGCTCCACACAGCGCTGATAATACCCCCGGCTTTCCGCATCCATCTGCCGATAGGTGGCCTCCTGGCGCAATACCGCCGCCACCGGATTGATTCTTTCCTGCAGCCCTGCGAGGGGCAGATGGGAAATAGTATGCAGCGACTGGATCACCCGCCCTGCCATCTGGCCCGCCAGGGTCATTTCCTCATGGGCATGCCTGGCTGCATTTGCCGTTTTTACGCCGCGCTTTTCCAGCAATTCATCCATCATGCCCAGGCCGTGGGCATCCTCCCGGGCAGTAAAAATGGCGATCATTTTTTCCCAGAGCAGGGCATCCTCCGGGAGCTGCCCAATGCGTCCCCGGCTCATCTGATCGGCTTCCCTGCGGGCCCGGATATATAAACGGGCCTGCTGCAGGCAATGGGATAAAATATCATCCAGATGGGCAAACAGCGCGCAGCGAAGGGCCTGGGGCAGGGCGTTTACCTCCGCCTGGGTCAATTCTTCCTCCCCCATCTTTTCCCTGATCAGGCGCAGCAGCCGGGCAGGAGAAATTTCCCCCTGCCGGCAATTTTCCTTTGCCAGCAGCAAAATTCTGGGAATCCCTCCGGCGGCAGGCAGGGATACGCCCCCCGCCAATTCCTGCCGAAGCGCCGCCCCCTCCTCTGCCAGAAAGCGGGCGTGATCCTCCAGCCATACGCCGGCCGGGGAAAGCTCTTCCCTGGGGATTTTTCGGCCCGCCTTTTCCGCACGGCGGATTTTTTGCAAAATGCCCCGGGGCAGACGCAAACGCGCCCTGCCGGTAACAGAAAAAACAGCGGTGGATATATGAGCCATACAGATTGCCTCCGTTGCCACAGAATTTCTGTTAGTGTGCGCAAAAAGGCGAAATAAAAAACTGGAAAAAATGCCAATAACGTGTTATAATTCTTCTTAAGGAAAACAAATTCAACCAAAGGGGCGAATTTGCATGTGGTATAATCCGCCGGACGCACAGCGTCGGGAAAATTTTCACCTGGGTTTTTCTCACGATTCCTATCAATATTTCGGTGCGCATCCCGTTCATGAAGGCAAAAAATTATACTGGCATTTCACGGTTTGGGCCCCCAATGCAAAAAGCGTTTGCCTGACGGGGGAATTTTGCGCCTGGAACAAAGAGGCCTGGCCCATGAAAAAGCAATTTGACGGCACCTGGGAATTGCGGCTGCCGGATTCCTTTTTCACGGTTGCGGGCAATCCTGCGCATCTTCAATACGACGGCGCGGAAAAAAAGCTGCGCACATACAAATACGCCATTCAGGGCGCGGACGGGCAATGGCATCTCAGGGCCGATCCCTATGCCTTTGCCAGCGAAAAGCGCCCCAATAACGGCAGCGTTCTTCCTGCGGTGGATATCTATCAATGGCAGGATGAAAAATGGCTGGAAAAAAGGAAAACATGGAATGCCTGCCGCAGCCCGGTGAATATCTATGAAATGCATCTGGGCACCTGGCGCCAGAAAAAAGACGGCTCCTATTACAATTATCAGGAGCTGGCTGAATTGCTGATTCCCTACCTCAAAAAAATGAAATATACCCATGTGGAATTTCTGCCGGTGATGGAGCATCCCTTTGACGGCTCCTGGGGCTATCAGGTAACGGGCTATTATTCCCCGACCGCCCGCTATGGCACCCCGGAAATGTTCAAATCGCTGGTGGATCAATTGCATCAGGCCGGCATCGGGGTCATTCTGGATTGGGTGCCCGCCCATTTCCCCCGGGATGAAGTGGGCCTGCGCCAGTTTGACGGCTCGCCCTGCTATGAGCATGCCGATCCCAGACGCGGCGAAATGCCCCAGTGGGGCACCATGCTCTTTGATTACGCCCGGGGCGAGGTATGCAGCTTTCTGATTTCCAATGCCGTTTACTGGCTGAAGGAATTCCATGCGGATGGCCTGCGGTGCGATGCGGTCAGCTGCATGCTGTATCACGATTTCTGCAAAGAAAACGGGCAGTGGCTGCCCAACAAGGATGGCGGCAATCTGAATTATGATGCGGTCGCCTTTATTCAACGGCTGAATGAAACGGTTTACCGGGAATGCCCCGGGGTAATGATGATCGCCGAAGAGGCCACCGCCTATCAAGGGGTGACCAGGCCCACCAGCCAGGGCGGATTGGGCTTTGGCTTTAAATGGAATATGGGCTGGATGAATGATATGCTGGCCTATATCAAGCTGGATCCCATCTACCGCAAATATCATCATGATAAGCTGACCTTTTCACTCTATTACGCCTTCAATGAAAATTTCATCCTCCCCTTCTCCCATGATGAAGTGGTGCATGGCAAGCATTCCATGCTGGATAAGCAGCCGGGGGATATCTGGCAGAAATTTGCCGGCTTGCGGGCGCTGTATGGCTATACCATGGCCCACCCCGGAAAAAAACTGCTCTTTATGGGAGGCGAGCTGGGGCATTTTATCGAATGGAAGGATGATGATCAGCTGGATTGGTTCCTGCTGCTGTATGAAAAGCATCCTGAAATGCAAAAGTGCGTGCAGCGGCTCAATCAGCTCTATCGGGATCTGCCTGCCCTGCATCGGATTGATGACAGCTGGGACGGCTTCCAGTGGCTTTCCGTCAATGACAGCGATCGCAGCGTAGTGGCCTTTATGCGCTCCGCCGGGCGATGCGATCCCGTGGCAGCCCTGACCAATTTCACCTCCCATCCCTACGGCCAATACCGGATCGGCCTGCCCTATGACTGCGAGCTGACGGAAATCTTTAATTCCGACCGGGCAGAATTTGCCGGAAGCAATCAATACAATGCCTTCCCCATCCGGGCAGAAAAAATTCCTCATGAAAATCTGCCCTATTCCTGCCTGGTCTGCGCGCCGCCCCTGGCGACGGTCTATTTCAAAGTAAAAAAGATGAAGAAAATGGGAAAAATGATGTAAAAACTGGGAAAAATTCACCCAATAAGAGGATTTCCGGAATTTGCATCGAATACCTATACCGACAACACTACCAATAGCCTATTTCCACACCGAAAAGGCGGAAATATGCCATCAAATAAGGAGGTCTTTTACCATGCTTCGCAAAAAGCGCTGTGTAGCCATGCTCCTGGCCGGAGGACAGGGCAGCCGTCTGGGGATCTTGACGCGGCATATGGCCAAGCCTGCCGTTCCCTATGGCGGCAAATACCGGATCATCGATTTCCCCCTTTCCAATTGCTCCAATTCCGGGATTGACGTGGTGGGCGTGCTCACCCAGTATCAGCCCCTGGAACTCAATGCCTATATCGCCAGCGGCGCGCCCTGGGATCTGGACCTTGTTTCCGGCGGCGTATTCGTGCTGCCCCCCTATCAGACCGGCAAGACCGGCGAATGGTATAAAGGCACCGCCAACGCCATCTATCAGAATCTTTCCTTCATCGCCCAGTATGATCCCGATTACGTGCTGATCCTCTCCGGCGACCATATCTACAAGATGGATTATGCCGCCATGATCGCCCATCATGAAGCCCAGAATGCCGACGTCACCATCGCCGTGCGCCAGGTGCCCTGGGAAGAGGCCAGCCGCTTTGGCATCATGAATACCGATGAAGCGGGCCGCATCATCGAATTTGAAGAAAAGCCCGCCAATCCCAAATCCAATAACGCCTCCATGGGCGTGTATGTTTTCAGCTGGAAGAAGCTGCATGATTATCTGATGGATGATGAACGGGATCCCGTTTCCTCCAATGACTTTGGCAAAAACATCATCCCCACCATGCTGGATAAGGGCGAAAAAATGGTGGCCTATTCCTTCAATGATTACTGGAAGGACGTGGGCACCATCGAAAGCCTGTGGGAAGCCAATATGGATCTGCTGGAAGACGAACCGGAAATTGACCTCCATGATAAAAAATTCCGCATCTATGCCCGGAATCCCGGCCTGCCCCCCCAGTATGTGGCGGAAAGCGCCAAGGTGGATAACTGCCTGATCACCGAAGGGTGCGAAGTATTCGGCGATGCGGTTCATTCCATCCTGTCTTCCGGCGTTATTGTGGAAGAAGGCGCCCAGGTCATCGACAGCGTGATCATGCCCGGCTCCCGGATTAAGGCCGGCGCCGTCGTTCGCCGCACCATCGTATCCGAAAATGCCGTGATTGGCGAAAATGCCGTTATCGGCGAAGAAACCGGTCTCATTGCCGTGGTCGGTCAGGGCGCCCAGGTGCCCGCCGGTGCGGTCGTCAAGGCTGGCGAACAATTTGGTGAAGGCTGAAGGGGGATACGATCATGAAAAATATCATGGGCATTATTTATACCGGTGAACGCGATGCGCAGCTGAGAGAATTGACCGCCACCCGCGCGGTGGCCGCCGTGCCCCTGGGCGGGCGCTATCGCCTGATCGATTTCCCGCTTTCTGCCATGGTGGCCAGCGGCATCCGCAATGTGGGCGTCATTGCCCAGCGCAATTATAACAGCCTGATGGATCATCTGGGCTCCGGCAAAGAATGGGATCTGCATGGCAAGCGCAGCGGCCTGGTGCTTCTGCCTCCCTTCCTGACCCAGGAAAATGTGGGCGTTTATTCCGGCTTCCTGGATGCGCTGCGCTCCAATCTGCATTATCTGCGCCGCAGCAAGGAACGCTATGTGGTGATTACCGATACCCACATGCTCTTTAACGCCCATTTTGATGAAATGGCCGCCGCGCATGAGGCTTCCGGCGCCGATATCACCCTGCTCTATACCAAAGATCCTTCCATGCGCCGCAATGGCGCGGGACGGTATCTGAATGTGGAAGCGGACGGCCGGGTAACCGGCATTGAAGTGGATCCCGCCATTTCCCGGATGCCTGTCACCTATATGGAATCCTTCTGCATTCGCCGCGAACTGCTGATCACCCTGGTGGATCAGGCGGTATCCCGCGGCCAGTATCACCTTACCCGCGATCTGCTGATGAACGGCATTTACGATGGTTCCCTGAATGTGCACGGCTTTGAGCACAAGGGCAAGGTCTGGGCTATCGATTCCGTGCAGGCGTATTTCGATTGCTCCATGGATCTGCTCAAGCATGAAATCCGCGCCGATCTGTTCGAAGCCAATCGTCCCGTGCTGACCAAGCTGCGGGATGAAATGCCCACCCGTTATGTCAGCGGCTCCAGCGTGAAAAATTCCCTGATCGCCGATGGCTGCGTCATTGAAGGCACGGTGGAAAACAGTATCCTCTTCCGCGGCGTCAAGGTGGAACGGGGCGCCGTGGTCCGGGACAGCATCGTCATGCAGGATGGCCTGATCAAATCTGGCGCCGAATTGCAGCATTGCATTCTGGATAAGCAGGCCACCATCCGGGAAGGCACCCGGATGCTGGGCCCCCGCAGCTATCCCATCGTGATCGCAAAAAATTTGATGGTGTAAGGAATAATTTTCCCAAGCATTCATAAGCTATAAGGGTGCGCCTTCGGGCGCATCCCTGATTTCGGAGGTGTTTTTTCAGATGAAAATTCTTTTCACCGCGTCTGAATGTGTGCCTTTTTGCAAAACAGGCGGGCTGGCAGATGTGGTAGGCGCGCTGGCGCCGGTATTGGCCAAGAAGGGCCATGATGTGCGGGTGATTCTGCCCCTGTACAGCGCCGTTCCCCATGAATATGTGGAGCAGACCAGGCATGTGCTGGATTTCGAAGTGGAGCTTGGCTGGCGCAAGCAGTATTGCGGCATCGAAGCTTTGGAAAAGGACGGCGTTACCTACTATTTCGTCGATAATAAGTATTATTTCGGCCGCAGCTATATTTATGGCCTGGGTGGGGACGAGCACGAACGCTTCAGCTTCTTCTGCCGCGCCATTTTGACTGCGCTGCCCCTTTTGCAGTTCCAGCCCGATATCCTGCATGCCCATGACTGGCAGAGCGGCATGATTCCCGCCCTGCTTCGCATTCAGTATCAGAATCTGCCCTTCTATGCCGATATCAAAACGGTCTTCACCATCCATAATCTGCAGTATCAGGGTATCTTCGGCATTCCGGAAGTGCAGGATGTGCTGAATCTGGATGCGGAATATTTCACCAATGATAAGCTGGAATGCTTCGGCTGCGCCAATTTCATGAAGGCCGGCCTGGTCTATTCCGATGAGATCACCACGGTAAGCCCCTCCTATGCCGAAGAAATCCAGACCGCCTATTACGGCGAACGGATGGATGGCCTGCTCCGGGCCAAGCGCGCCCATCTTTCCGGCGTGCTTAACGGCATCGATATCGTGGAATATGATCCCGCCCACGATCCCGTGATTCCCGCCAATTTCACCGCCGATGATCTTTCCGGCAAAGCCGAATGCAAGCGCGCCCTGCAGGAAGAGCTGGGCCTGGAAATCAAGGCCGATACCCCCATCGTGGCCCTGATCACCCGCCTGAGCAATCAAAAGGGTCTGGATTTGGTCGATCGCGTCATCAGTGAAATCATGGAAGAGGATCTGCAGCTGGTGGTGCTGGGCATGGGCGACGCCAAGTATGTGAATCTGTTCAGCTGGGCTGAACAGCGCTATCCCGGCCGGGTATCTGCCCGCTTCCGGATGGATGGCAAATTGGCCCATCGGATTTATGCCGGTGCGGATATTTTCCTCATGCCTTCCCAGTTTGAGCCCTGCGGCCTTTCCCAGATGATCGCCCTGCGCTACGGCACGCTGCCTGTTGTGCGCGAAACCGGCGGCCTGCGGGATACCGTGCTTTCCTATAACGAAGCCAACGGCGCCGGCAACGGCTTCAGCTTCTTCAATTACAATGCCCATGATATGCTCTATACCCTGCGCCGCGCCCTCTTCTTCTATCATGAAAATAAAGAAGTATGGCATCTTTTGCAGCATCGGGCCATGACCGGGGATTATTCCTGGATGCATTCTGCGGAGGTCTATCTCTCCCTCTATCGGGATATGCTGGGCAACCCTGCGGACAAGCCCGTCGAGGAAGCCCCTGCAGCGGAAGAACCCGCGCCCGTGAAAAAGCCTCGTGCGCGCAAGCCCAAGGCTGAGGCGACTGCCGAGGAACCCGCCGCCGAAAAGAAGCCCCGGGCACGCAAGCCCAAGGCCGAAGCGGCGGCTGAGGAACCTGCCGCCGAAAAGAAGCCCCGCACCCGGAAAAAGGCCGCTGAAGAAGCGCCTGCCGCCGATGCGCCCGCTCCTGTAAAAAAGCCCCGGGCACGCAAGCCCAAGGCGGAAGTAACTGAATAAAAAGACTAAGAAAACGGCGGAAGGGGGATTCTTTTGAAAAAGAATCCCCCTTCCGCACCTTCCCCCAGAAAACTGGCACTGGAATGGACTTGATTACATTCCAGCATTTTGTGCGCCAGTGGGGCAATGGATACTTGCATGCTGAGTATTGCGAGAGGGGCTTTCTTTTGAAAAAGAAAGCCCCTCTCGCGCTCTCCCAAAGAAAACTGGCTCTGGAATGAACCGGTATGGTTCTTTCCATCAATGTGCCAATGTAGCTTTGGGATTTATTTATTTTCACCCGTAATTATTTCGGTTCATCATTCATTTCAGCAGGAAAAGCTCAATACCGACAACGCCACACTTTTTCTGTTCTTCTACAGAATAATACTGCTCCATATCGGAAGGATGGGCTGTATCAATATTTTCCACCGTATAACCGCATTGCAAAAGCGGCAGGGCGGCATACAATTCCTCAAAACTATGAAACCGATGCAGTTTTCTGACAATTGTGTGCATTCTTTCACCATCGGCAGTATTCGTAAAAGCAATCACATCCCCTTCTTTGATTTTTCGACGTTTTTCATCAAGGAGACGAAGTTCGATGGTTTTGGTTCCGTCTTTTATTTTTTCAAAAGGCGCTGCGTGCAGCTTCATTTCATGCACAGTCGTTTCCCTGCTTAAGCAAGCATCGTTTTCATCAATATATCGCTCCACCCGCATATGCAGATGATATTTCTTTCGCAGTTCGGCGATTTTTTCCATCATTTCTGTATGATGATGGAAATCCAGGGCGGCCTGATCCCGCCAGCGGTCGATGAGCAGCACGGTATGGGGATCCTCCATAGGAAAATAATATTCGTATCTTTCGTTGCCCGCTTCCGCTCGGATTTGATCAACGATACCGCTTTCCATCATTTCCCGGGCAAATTGCCGGGCATGATCTCCTTCACCGGTATAATGAATATGAATGGTAATGCTCATTTTCGTTTTCCTTCTTCCGCCATTTTCAGCAAAGCATCTTTTTCATTTGCGATTTCTCCGCGCACCACCGAGAGCAGCAATGCATGCAGCCTTTCCCCGATTTCCGCGCCCCGAAAGCCCAGTGCCGCCAGATCCCGGCCGTTTACCTGCAATTGAGCCAGGGAATAGCAGGCATTTTCCGCAAGCAGCGCCGCCAGCTTTTCGCTGTTTTCGCGGTATGCGTTTTGAATTTCCGCTTCATCCATCCCTGCGGCCAGGGCATTGGCCCTTTGCAGCAGCAGCAGCTTTTCCAGATATTCCTTTCCCAGATGCATCAGCATTTCCTGCATATTTCCGGGGGCAATTTCCGCCCGGCTCCATTTGGCCAATACGGATACGCCCTCCTGCATCTTTGCAGACATTCTCAGCCCTTTCAGGGCCTGAAGCGCCGCTTCTGCGCTCGCCTCAGGCGTTTTTGCAAGATGCTGCAGCAACGCCGCCCAATGCAGCATATCATCCCCCGGCAAATATTTCAGGCAGGCAAGCGCCTCCTGCCATTGATCCGCATTTTCCGCCAAATCCGAAAATTCCGGCATAGTTTCCAATAATACGTCGGCATATTCCAATAAGATCTGCATGGCATAAGACCCCTGCAAAAGCCCCGTCCATTCTGCGGCAATTCTTTCCCGGCTTACTTTCTGCAGGGTATGCTTTAAATCATGAATGGCCCGGGCGGTCTTTTCCTCAATTTCAAAGCCCAGCCTGGCAGAAAACCGCAGCGCCCGCAAAATCCGCAGGGCGTCCTCACGAAAGCGCCGTTCCGCTTCGCCTACGCAGCGGATGATTTTCGCCTTGCAATCCTGCTGCCCGCCAAAGGGATCAATGATGCCCGCATCCGGGGCATAGGCCATGGCATTGATGGTGAAATCCCGGCGGGAGAGATCATCCTCCACCCGGGGGGTGAATTGAACGGTTTCGGGGTGCCGCCCATCCAGATATTCCCCATCCTGGCGGAAGGTGGTAATTTCAAGGGGCATATGATCCATGATCACCGTCAGCGTGCCATGCTTGATCCCGGTTTCCACCGTGCGCTCATTTTTGAAAATTTCCTGCATTTTTTCCGGCACGGCGGCAGTGCAGATATCGTAGTCATGGGGCGTTTTTCCCAGCACATGATCCCGGACGCAGCCGCCCACCGCATAGGCCGCATAGCCAGCCTTTTGCAATTGATCAATGGCCTTTTGCACCGGGATGGGTAAAATCAGCTTCATTTTATCATTCGCCCCCTTCCAATCCATCTTAACCCCTTCAATCCTCCTTGTCAATCCTGGGCTTTCGTGATAGAATAGAAAAATAGGAAGGTTATGGGAGGGAAGACACATGGAGGCGCTGGAGGCCGTGCTTTTTTGCCGGGAAATTCTGGAAGATGTAACGCCCCTCCGGCAGGATTGCGGCCGTTTCTGCGGCGGCGCATGCTGCCAGAGCGATGAGGATGATCAGGGGGGCATGCTGCTTTTCCCCGGGGAAGAAGCGCTCTATGATCCCCTGCCCGACGGCTTTTCCATCTCCCGGGATGACAGCGTAAAGGAAGGGCTTTTGCTGCTCACCTGCGATGGGGAATGTGCTCGGTCAATGCGCCCGCTTTCCTGCCGGCTTTTTCCCATGCTGCCCACCCGGAAGGGGGCAAAAATGGATTGGCGCGCCTGGGCCGTATGCCCGCTGATGGAGCATGGCAAGGCCGGCCTTTCCCTGGATTTTGTCAACGCGGTAAAAAAGGCAGGGGAAATTCTGTATTCCTGCCCGGCGCACGCCGAATTTCTGGATGCGCTGCATGCATATAACGAACAATTAAAGCAGTTTTAAGAAAGGATGGGCGCTATGGATTGGGTTCAGGCGGCATGCCATCAGGAAATCCATCTGGATGGCGGCGCGGGCAATGCGCTGCTTCAGGACGCCCGGGGGGATTTCAGTCCCTGGGCAGGGCAGGCCCAATTGGTGTATCTTGATCCGCCCTTTATGACCGGGGAAGAATTCTATCTGCGCATGCGGGTGGGCAAAAGCGGCTGGGAAACGGGCAAGGATCCCCTTTTGCTGCCCGCCTACAGCGATCGGTTTTCCGGAAAGGCCGAATACCTGGCTCTGCTCCGCAGCGCGCTGGAAAACGCCAGATTGCTGCTGAATGAAACGGGCTCTCTCTATCTGCATCTGGATAGCCGGATGAGCGCCCATGCCCGCATCCTTTGCGATGAAATTTTCGGGGAAAGCAATTTCGTCAATGAAATCATCTGGGCCTATCAATCCGGCGGACGCAGCATGAAGCGCTTTTCCCGCAAGCATGACGTGATTCTCTTCTACCGCAAATCCCGGAAGCAATTTTTCGATATTTCCGCCGTGCCCCTTCCCCGCAGCGAAAACCGATCCAATCATATGCGGCGCTGCGTGGATGAAAACGGCCGTTCCTACCGCACCATCCAATCCGGCGGGAAAACCTATACCTATTACGATGATGATCCCGTCTATCCCGGGGATGTATGGGCGGATGTGAGCCATCTGCAGCAGAAGGATCCCCAGCGAACCGGCTATGATACCCAAAAGCCCCAGGCCCTGCTTTCCAGGATTATTCTATCTTCCACCCGGCCCGGGGATCTGGTGGCCGATCTTTTCGGCGGCAGCGGCACCACCGCCATCGCGGCGGCCCAGGCAGGCCGCAGGTATCTCATCAGCGATTCCAGCCCCCTTTCCCTGTCCGTTACCCGCAAGCGCCTGCTGGAAACCGCCATGACCCTGTCCGCCCCTGCCGACTGCCCCGGTGCGGAAATGGAAGCGGAATTTGTGCCCGGCATCGCTTTCCATGATGTGAAATTGCGCGCCTATACCCCGCCCAAAGAAAATACTGACCCGGTAAGCGGCCTGGATGCGGTGGATCAATGGTCGGTGGGCTTTTATAAGGATGGCGTTTTCTTTTCCCAGGCCAGCGCCGCCCGCCGCAAGCATACCCCCGATCTGCCTGAATTATTGCAATTGCCCCAGCTGCGGGGCACTCCCGCCATTCTGATTGTGGATATTTACGGCAATCGCTCCGTATGGCGGCAAAAGGAGGAATAAACCATGGATCAGCAACAGCAAAATCAGCAGCCGCAGGAAATGAATGAACAGCAGCCCAAAGCCCCCATCACCCCCAAGCCTCTTTGGGTGCGGGCACTGCTGATTCTCATTGCCATCGCCGTTTTCCTGGGCAGCATCTTTATCGTTTTCCTGCCCGGGCAAAAGCGGAATGCGGATACCGGCGCGGCCCTGCTGCCCACCGCCGCAGCGGAAGAAGAATTTAAAACGCTGCAAAAAGGCGGCTCCGGGAAACAGGTGCGCGAAATGCAGTATGCGCTCCAGGAACTGGGCTATTACGAGGGCAAAGTAGACGGTAATTTCAGCAAGGTGCTGGAGCAGGCCGTGCTGGATTTCCAGAAGGATTTCGATCTGGAGCAGACCGGCAAGATCGATTATGATCTGTATCTGCTGCTGAGCGCCGATGTGCCCGACGTAATCCCCGACAGCGAAAAAAAGACCGCTTCTTCCACCAAGACCCCCGTCAAGGAAGAGGATGAAGAGGCGGATTTTGTGGTCAGGGGCGAATGGTATTCGGATAAGGAGCATGTGGCCGCCTATCTGAAAAAATTCGGCGAATTGCCCGGCAATTACCTGACCAAGAATGAAGCCCAGAAGCTGGGCTGGGTATCCAGCAAGGGCAATCTTTGGGATGTGGCCCCCGGCATGAGCATTGGCGGCGATCGCTTCGGCAATTACGAAGGGCTGCTGCCCCGGAAGAACGGCCGCCAGTATTACGAATGTGATATCGATTTTGACGGCAGTTTCCGCAATGCCAAGCGCATTATTTTCAGCAATGACGGCTTGATTTTCTACACCGATGACCACTATGAAAGCTTTGAGGAGATCAAATAAATGAAACAGATTCAGCTTTCCGCCGCCCAGTGGGATTCCCCCCGGGCCGCCCATGAGGCGCTGAAGGAGGCCCTTTCCTTCCCCGATTATTACGGCCATAATCTGGACGCCCTCTACGATTGCCTGACCGATCTTGACGATACCCTGCTGATCATTGAAGAATGCGCCAAGGCGTCCCAGCAGATCGGCGAAAAATGGTCCGCTTTCCTTACCGTTTTCCTGGATGCCGCCCAGAATAATCCCGGCCTGGAAATCAAATTGCTGCCTGGCTCCGGGGACTATATCTGATAAAGCGGAGGAAAAACCCATGAATTTTCTGCAGGAATTGCTGGAAAAATATCAGGTACGCAAAACCAAGGCGCAAAAGGATTCCTTCCTTTCCTGGGCCCAGGAGCAGTGCGAAAACATGGGCTATGCCGCCCGGGTGGAGGAAAACAAGGGCTCCAAATTATGCCGCAATCTGGTAGTGGGGAATGTGGAAAACGCCCAGGTCGTTTTCACCGCCCATTACGATACCTGCGCCAAAATGCCGGTGCCCAATCTGGTTTTCCCCAAGAATTTTCTTTTGACCCTGCTGGTGCAGATGCCCCTGGTGCTGGTGATGCTGGCGGTCAGCATGGGTGCCGCCCTGCTGGCCGTTGAACTGACCGGTGACGAAAACGTCTATTCCCTTGTCTTTCTGGTTCTGTATTTCGGTTTTATGTTTCTGATACTCTATGGCCCTGCCAATCCCCACACCGCCAATGATAATACCTCCGGCACGGCTGCGCTCTTTGAAATCATGGCCGCACTGCCGGAAAATCTGCGATCCAAAGCCGCCTTTATCTTTTTTGATAACGAAGAAGGGGGCAAGATTGGCTCCAAGGCCTATGCCAAGGCCCACAAGGGGCAGATGGATGGCAAAATCCTTCTGAATCTGGATTGCATCGGCGATGGGGAGCATTTCCTTATCGTGGCGCCCAAGAAGGCGGATGAGCATCTCATTTCCCTTTTGCAGCAGGCATTTCAGAGCCGGGATGGCAAAATCGCTATTCAGTGCTCCGCAAAAAATACCCACTATAATTCCGATCAATTGAGTTTCCCCAAGGTTGGCGCCGCCGTGGCAGCCTGCCACAAGAATAAGCTGGGCTATTTCATTCCCCGGATTCATACCACCCGGGACATCATCTGCGATGAGAGCAATCTGGCCTATGTTTGTGTCCATGCCATCAAATTGGTGGAAATGGTGTAACGAGGAATCTGGCGGGAGAATATTCTTTGTGGCCAAAGAATACCCTCCCGCACCCTCCCAAGAAAGCCATTCTGGAAGGTTATAATAAGCATCCCTGGCTTATAAGTCCCAGTGAAACAAGTTAAGAATATGTCATTGTGTGAAAGAGAGGAAGAACGATGAGCAGATTAGGTGATTTGATTCGTCTGGAGCGCACCCGTCAGGGCCTGACCCACAAGCAGGTGGCCCGCAAATGCGGGGTCAGCGACAAATATCTGATGGAAGTAGAAGCCGGCACCCGCATTATTCAGGATGATCAGGCCCGCCGTATTCTGAAATCCATGGGCCTGCAGCAGCAGACCGAAGCGGATTTCACCCTGGAGGATATCGCCGCAACAGTGGATCTGCAGTCTGCCGTGCCTCAGCTGACCAAGGCTGTGGAAACCAAAAAGCCCGTGAAGGAAAAGGAAAATGTGGTGGCCGAATCCGATCCCGGCGTTTCCGGCTCCATCTGGCTGGACGCCCTTTCCGGCGTGCTCAAGCATGTGCCCATCTATAATGCGGTCATGAAGGAAGTGGGGCATCGGCTGCTGCCCATCACCAATGGCAAAATCGAAGGCGCTTCCCCGGACAAGGTATTTTATTTCATGGCGCCCGATAATGAATTGCGGGGCTTCCGCGTGCAGCGGGGAGATCTTTTGCTGGTTGTGCCTGCCCAGGCCGCCGTGGACGGGGCCATTATGCTCATCCAGACGCCCCAGGGCCGGCTGCTGCGCAAGGTAAAGCGAGTAAATGATTATCAGGCCATGCTGCAAAAATACAATGAATCCTGCGAAAGCGAAATCAAAAATTACAACGAAATCACCTTCGTAGGCCGCTGCGTCCGCCTGGAAGCTGATCTGGGCTAAAAAATATGGAATATTTGCGGGAGGGGCTTTCTTTTGAAAAAGAAAGCCCCTCCCGCACCCTCCCAAAGAAAACTGGATCTGGATGGGCCTTGAGCGATCATATCCAGGTATGTGCCAGTGTTGCAGACTACAGGAGTCCATCATGAATTTCAGAAAAGCCACCGAAGCTGATATTCCCGCCATTGCGGCAATTTACGATGATATTCACACCGGCGAAGAAAAGGGCGAAAGCAGCATTGGCTGGATTCGCTCCATTTATCCCACCGCCGAAACCGCCCGGACCGCCCTTTTGCGGGATGATTTATTCGTCCAGGAGGATGAAGGCTGCATCGTGGGCGCTGCCATCATCAATCAATCCCAGGTGGATGTATATGAAGGCGCGCCCTGGCGTTATCCTGCTTTGGATGAGCAGGTGATGGTGCTGCATACCCTGGTGATTTCCCCCAAGGCTGCAAGGCGCGGCTATGGCAGCGCTTTTGTGAGCTTTTACGAGCAATATGCCCGGGATCATCATTGCCCCTTCCTGCGCATGGATACCAATGCCAGAAACACCCGCGCCCGGGCCCTGTACAAAAAGCTGGGCTATGAGGAAATTGCCATTGTACCCTGCCAGTTCAACGGCATTGACGGCGTGCAGCTGGTATTGCTGGAAAAGAGAGTATGAATTTAGTTTATTTGCGGGGGAATCATTCTTTCTGACCAAAGAATAATTCCCTCGCGCCCCCTCCAAGAAAGCCGCTCGGGAATATATTTCCCTTCTTTTCCGCATCAATCTCCCCGTGATTGTCGGGGAAATAGAATACTGAATCAATTTCCCGCCACGCTGCGTTGCGCATTTTGCCGCCCGGATTGCCTTGAATGGCGACCGGGCCTTTGTTATAATAAAAGCAAGAAAAAATACAGGAGGGCGTTTTCATGGAATTGCAGCATAAATTGGCGCGTTTGCGGGCGCAAAGGGGCTGGAGCCAGGAAAAACTGGCGGAAGAATTGGGCGTATCCCGGCAAGCCGTGCAAAAATGGGAACGCGGCGCAGGCACGCCCGACCTGGAAAATCTGATAAAATTAGCCAAGCGATTCAATGTTTCCATGGACGCTCTGCTGTTGGACAGTGATCAGCGCGTGCTGGAAGAAATGCACAAGGATACGCTGATTCAGCCTGAATACGGCATGCAGCACAAGTGGGAAAGCTATGCGGCGCAATTGGATATCGAATACACCCAAACCTTTGAAGAAGGCAAGGATATCGCCCCCTACGCCGAATTATTCAATCAAATCCACAAAATGCCCGCCGACAGCCATAAAATCCGCATGGCGGATGTGCTGTTTGATTTGGTGCAAGCCCTTCCCCAGCGGTCGGATTACGCCTATAATGAACCTTCTGATCTTTCTGCCATCCGTGCCCTGCGCCCGGAAAACCGGGAAGAAAAGGCAAATCTTCCGGAGCGGGGAACGCTGCTGGATCGCCTTCGCGGCGCCTGGTTCGGGCGGATTGCGGGCTGCCTGCTGGGCAAGCCCATCGAAGGCATACGAACGGAAGAATTGCATTCCCTGCTCCGGGAAAGCGGAAATTGGCCCATGCATCGCTATATTCTTTCCACAGATATCACGGAAGAAATGATGCAAAAATATAATTACCGTCTGGAAGGAAAATGCTGGGCGGATACGATTTTCTGCGCTCCCAGCGATGACGATACCAATTATATGGTGTTGGCCCAGGTATTGATCGATGAATGCGGGCGGGATTTCACGCCCCGGGATGTGGGCCGCATCTGGCTGGATTATCAGCCCAAGAAAGCTTATTGCACCGCGGAACGAGTGGCCTTTTGCAATCTGGTAAAGGGCTATCTGCCTCCCAATTCTGCCAAATTCCAGAATCCCTACCGGGAATGGATCGGCGCCCAGATCCGGGGCGATTATTTCGGCTATATCAATCCCGGCAATCCCGAATTGGCGG
This sequence comes from Clostridiales bacterium, assembly GCA_015056015.1. Taxonomy (GTDB): domain Bacteria; phylum Bacillota; class Clostridia; order Christensenellales; family Aristaeellaceae; genus RUG563. The sequence goes on along the minus strand of SVHD01000003.1, from coordinate 44,288 downwards.
CAGAAATGGCCTGGCGGGATGCATCCATTTCCCACATCAAAAACGGAATTTACGGGGAAATGTTTATTTCCGCCATGATCGCCCAGGCGGCGGTAGAACAGGATATAGAAAAAATCATTCAGGCCGGCTTGAATCAGATTCCCGTTTCCAGCCGCCTGTACGAAGCCGTGCAGACCATTCTGGCTTTTTATCATCAGGGCATTTCCCAGACGGAATGCGCCGCAAAAATCCATCAAATGTATGATGAGCATACCGCCCACGGCTGGTGCCATACCATTTCCAACGCCATGATCGTGGCAATGGCGCTGCTTTACGGCGGCGGGGATTACGGCAAATCCATTTGTCTGGCCGTGCAGACCGGCTTTGATACCGATTGTAACGGCGCCACGGTGGGCTCCATTCTGGGGATGCGCGGCGGCGAAAAGGCCATTGATGAAGCATGGCTCCGTCCGCTGAACGGTCAACTGGATACCCAGATTTTCGGCATAGACCGGGTGGATATCCGGAAAATGGCAGAAAGGACGCTTTCGCATATTGAAATGAAATAAAATTTTCTTCTGAAGCATCTCGCGCACAGCCTGTTTTTCCTCATTTCCGGCACGCATTTTCAGGAAAAATAATAAGATTTTCCCTTTGATAATCCTTCGCCTCCCTGCGCACAATAGCTGCGAGGAGGCGATTTTCTTGAAAAAATCCTGGTTTCTCTTGCTGCTGATGATCCTGACGGCAGCCCTGCTGGCCGGCTGTGCCAGCAATGCGGATACCCTGGCGTCCCCCACCCCCGGCGCAACCAATCAAATGCCCATGGTTTCCCCCATGACTACGGAAAACATGGAGGCAAGCCCCACCCCGGATTCCTCCATGACCCCCGCTGGCAGTGCTGCCCCGGCGTCCTCTGCGCCGGGGGGCTATGCCACCCTGGAGGAGGCCAAAAAGGCCTCTGAAGCCATGGGCGAAGCCATTGAACGGCTCACCGAGGTGGATGAGGCTTATGTGGTGCCCATGAATCATACGGCATTGGTAGGCCTGGAATTGGATGATCAATATCAGGGCGAAGTGGATGAGCGGCTGAAAAAGATGGTGCTGGCCCGGGTGCAGACGGTAGATAAAAATATCACCGGCGTGGCCGTTACGGCGGAAAAGCTGATGGTATTGGAAATCGAAGCCCTGGAAAAGCTGCTGGATGGGGCCGGTTCCCTCAGCGATCTGAGCGACAAAGCCGCCGAGCAAGTGAAAAAAATCGTGGTATTCACCGAATGAGATGGGACGCCGCCCGCATGCAAAGGGCCATGCTTGGGGGGATATGGCTGCTTTGGCCCCTTTGCGCGCCCGGGCACGCGGGCGGCGTAGCGGCAGGCCTGGCCCTTCTGCTCTTCATCCGTCGGATGTATCTGCCTTCCGTCCGTTATCCCTATCCCCGGAAACAGGGTGGGGCCGCCGGGCGGATTTTTTTCGCGGTTTCCATTTGTTTTTTTCTTTTGGCCATGCTTCAGCATCTTCTGCTGGCCGCTTTGCATGCCTGCTTTTCAGTTTCTCCTGCGGATGGCTTTTTATCCCTTTCCATTGCGCTCTTTTTTGCCTTGCCTCTGGCCGCCAGGGCGCTTTCCCTGCCGATCAAAAAAATCCCCGCCATCATCGGCGGGGGATGCATCATTTTATTGACCGTGCTTATTTTTTATAGATAATCACCGGCGTTCCCGGAACGGCGTCCGAAAAATCCGGGTTCATTTCGCCGATTTCCTCCACCGGAATCCGATAGCGCCGGGCAATATCCCAGGCGCTTTCGCCCTTTTGCAAAAAATAGAGGGAAATCCCCCGGGGCCTTTCCTGGGCTTCCGTTTCCGCGGCGTCGGTAATCACATCCGCCTCGCCCTTGCGAACGCCCTCGGCGGTCAGCCGCAGAATATACTTCATTTCCGCCCGATCCCCCGTGATGGCGCTGGCTTCCACCTGGGAAGCAGCGAGCATCAGATGATCGTTTTCATCCGCCTGGGTGGAAAATACGGCCCGGAAGGGCTCCTCCTGGGCGATGGAAACGGGGATTTCGCTGTCATCGGTCAGATAAACCAGGCTGGCTTCCAGAATGCCTTCGGTGATCAGTTTTCCGTTCTGCTTTTCCGCTCTGACCAGAATCGGCCGGGCAAAAGAAAGCAGCATCTGCTTGATCCGGGGCGAGCCTTCAGGCAGCATAATCACCGTTTTTCCGCTTTCTGCCGCCTGTTCATTTACCGTATCCGTCCGGTAGAAAACATGCTGGCTGCTTTTTTCCACATCCGGCCCGGAGAGGGTGAATACGTCCTTAAGCGCCGTCAATTCCCTGCTTTCCACAGCGGTGATTTCCGTATGCAACTGCACTTCGGTCCGCATAATTTTTCCGTTATCGTCACCATCCCGGGAAAGCACCGCCACATCCCGAACCGTACTTCTGGCAATCAGCGCATCCCCCAAAGCGCCGGAAAGATTCACCGCCTGCTCAAAGGGCATGGAATGCCGGGTATAGACCAGGGGCCTGCCCGGCATATCCGCGGTATGATAGGCCTCCAATTGAATCACTCCGGTCACCGTGGCCTTGCCATCCGCGCCGCCCAGAATATCCTCCACCTGGGCATGGGCGGTGGCATAGAGGGTATCCTTGATCTGCAAAACATCGGAAAGCTCAAATTCTTCCTTGAGCAGGGCGGTATTTTCGCCCTCGCCCACCGCCCGCTGCATGGAAAGCACCTGGGTGGCGCGCTGGATATTTTCATTTTCCGCCACATCCCGGATAAAAGACAGATTCCGGGGCAGGGCCGCATCGGCGGTGAGATCGATAATGGCCTGCAGCAAAAGCCGCCCGTTGAATGCCTTGGCGCTCACATGCTGCACCTGGGCCCGGGGATGCAGATGCACGGCGGCAGGCTGAATATTTTCTTCCTTCAGGGGCAGGGCCTGATGAAAATCCGCGCTGGTTTCAAGGGATGCAATTTTGCTCAAATCCCCTTGGGCATAGAGCACATGAAACATGACCTTCCCATCCGTCATCACCCGGCTGCCCGTCAGTTCGCCCCCGCTGACACTGGCCGTGGCGTCGGCATAGTATACCCGCGCCTCTTCCCGTAATCCCCCGGGCAGGGCCACCTCCGCTTCCACCACGGCCTGGGTGGGCCGGGCGGACAGAATCTGTTCCGTTTCCATATTTTCACGAATCCATTGCAATTCCATTTTGTTTCCCTCCTATCGCTCCTATTCATGCCTATGCGAAGGGAAAGAAAAATATACGGAAACTTAACGAGGAAACAAAAAATGCGGAGGAAACCGTTCTTTGTGACCAAAGAATGGTTTCCCCCGCACCCCTTTCCAAGAAAGTCACACTGGATATTTCTGTTAGGTTCTTATCATTTTGAATGCCAGTGACGCAAATGGGTGGTACAGTGCTTCTTCTGCCCCAGCCTCGTTCTTTCTCGCTTATCTTTTTTCCGGCGGATTGCACCAGACGCAATCCGTCAGCTTTTCAAATTCCGCCTCCCAAAGCTGGCTGTAGGAAACAGGCGTAAGCGGCCAGAGATCCTTATTCACGGAATAGCAATTCTCGCTCTTATGATAAGTTTTGCCCTTTTCCGGCTGATAATACACCATCGTTCCTTCCGGTACCGTCGGATACTCTCTTCCTGCCCAATCCTCCCAGATTACCAGCTTGGTATCTTTTTTATAATTGTTCCAGAGCCAGGTCATATTGATACTTTCGGGGGTACGCTTGCGCTGCACCCGGATGCAGCCATGGCTGGCCCTTTCCCCCAATACCTTTTCGCAGATATCATAATCCTTGCCGCTGGAATACTGGATATAGGGCACGGTATGCATCAGATCCCCGTCATTAAAACGGATGCCCTTTTCGCAGACCAGATTATCCGATTTGAAATCTCCCACCTTGCTCACCAGAAAAAATTCGCCGGTGCGTGTTTCATTATAGGGCTGGCGTTCATTGGGAAGGCCGGTGGATACCCGCAGCTCCGTAATCATTTTCCCATCCTGGAATACATACATCCGCTGGGTCAGCTTATCCACCACCAGGCCGAGCCCTTCCGCAGGCGTGACTGTTTCCAGAAGCTCGGTTTTCACATAGCCCTGAAGCAGTTGATTATAGGCCTTGGTTTTGCTGTCATGAAAAGAACTGGAATAGGTTTCAATCAGGGTCCAGCCATCCTGATCCCCGCTCAATACATGCACGCTCTGGCTATCGCAGGTAATTTCCCCGATGCGATTGCCATTCGGCGCATCCAGCAGAAAAATCTGTTCCTTCTGCTTGCCTTTGATCACCGTTACCGGGGCCATGAGCATGTTCCACACCGTTTCCTCATCGGTAATATCCATTTCCGTGGTCCAGTAGCAATATTCATGATCGCAGGCAGCTTTCCGGGAAGGGGTAAAGGCCATTTCCTCGCTCACTCCTCCCAGGGGCAGAGCGAGCAGCAGCGCCAGGCACAGAATACCGATTTTTTTCATGGTTGGCTCCTCTCAAAAGCGGCGCCTGATACGCCGCGGCGTCATATGCATTTACCTTTTCATTATAAAAAAATTTTCTTTGGGCCGCAAGGGGAGAAATGTAACAAAGGCGGATGATTCCGCTGGAAAAACGGAGAAAAATTGCGTATAATAAAAAGGCAGAGGTTTATCTGCCCCAATTTGACTGACAGAGGAAAATCATCATGGAAGAAAATAAAAAACGGGTACAGGATTCCTATACAACCCAGGTGCAGGTATTGACCCAGGCGAACCTGAACGGCTATCAGCGGCTCTTTGGCGGGCAGCTGATGAGCTGGATGGATATTGTGGCTGCGGTGGTGGCACGCCGGCATTCCGGCCGCAATGTGACCACCGTGCGGGTGGAAAATCTGGAATTTTGCGCGCCCGCCTATGCCAATGATACCCTGATGCTCACCGGGCATATCTGCTATGTAGGGCGCACCTCCATGGAAATCTGCGTGCGGGTATACGTGGAAGAATTGAATGGAACCCGGGAATTGATCAATCAGGCCCATTTTGTGATGGTGGCCCTGGATGAAAATGAAAAGCCCACCCCCGTGCCCGGCCTGATCCTGGAAACCGAGGAAGAAAAGGCCGAATGGGAACAGGCCAAACGCCGCCGGGAGCAGCGGGAAAACCTGTAAGATTTCCATATCTTGTGAAGAGGAGATTTGCGGGAGGAGGCTTTTGAGTCAAAAGCCCCCTCCCGCCCCCACCCGAAAACCTGCTCTGGATTTTTCAATCGTCATCAACGTCTCTTGAATGCCAGTGGAAGAGGGGGGAACAAAAAACGCCGGGGAAGAAAGGCTGCTTTCTCTCCCGGCGTTTTTTGTTTTATTGAGCGTGCGGTAATATGATTCATCCTGATTTCATGCAGAGACAAGATCGTTTACCCAGTCAAATTTCATCACAAATTCGCCGGGAATCAGGATATGAAAATGTAAAAAATAAATTCCAGAATAGCTTTCTTGGAGGGGCGCGGGGAGGGATTCTTTGGCTACAAAGAACCCCTCCCCGCAAAATGCTCTTTCTTTTCCGCGTCCGGCGTTCAGCGTAATTGATCCCAATCCTTGATCAGGGAAAGGGCCACCATACGGAAGGCGCCCATCCAGGATACCATATGGCCGCTGGTGACATGATAGCGCATATCGGTGCGACACCAGCGGGTATGGCGCCAGGATTCCACCTGCCCGCCGGCGGGGAACACATGATCATCAATCACCAGGGTGCCATCGGAAATGCACTGAATGCCATTATACCAAAGGGCACGGGCCTGTTCCCGCCACATTTCATTGCCGGTCAATTCCGCCAGTTCCAGATATTCGGGCACATAATATACGCCGTAGGGATCCAGGGCGTTATGGGCCGCAGATACGGAAGTGGAGCCGAAGGAATCGTATTTCAGTTGCTTAAGCGCGCTGCCCTCCGGGAAATCAATGCTGTAGAACCACATCCAGGTATTCAGGTAATAGGCGATATCCACCGCATCATCGATATATTTCTTATCGCCGGTGATATGATAGGCCTTCAGCGCGGCGCGAAGCAGAGGCGCGGCGGATTCCTTATCGATGCAGTAGGAATCCAGGGCGCCGGCGGTGGTGAAGCCATTCTTCTGAAATTCGTCATTATAGAAATTGAAGGAGCGCAGGGCGCCTTCTTTATATTTTTCTTCCCCGGTGGCTTCATAAGCATCAAAGAGCGACAGGGTATAGAAGGCCGCCACAGAGCCATGGGGATTATCCACCGTGCCATCGATAAACCAGGTCTTGGCCAATTCGCCGCTGGGTTTCATGGTCTTCAGGGCGAAATCGCAAAGATCGGCGCCCATCTTCAGGTATTCGGGCTTATCCATGCCGCATTCCTTGGCCAGCCGATAGGCCTTGAAGAAATAGGTGGCGGCGGTGCCCAGATTGCAGGCGTCCAGATCCATGGGAATGGTATGGTTATCCACAGAAACCAGATCATCCGGCGGGGCAATCAGGGATACATACATCAGCCCGCTGGGCAATTTGGCATGCTTCGCCCAGCTATCCAATACCTTGATGCCCTTATCCCGCAGGGATTCATCCCCGGTCTGCAGATATCTTTCCAGGAAGAAGCAGGCGCGGGAGGCATTCTGGCCCACCCAGCCGATCTGGAAGGTTTCTACCCGGCGGAACATGGCTGTTTCTGCCGTCCACACCAATGCGGAGGAGAAACCCACCAGGCCATCCATCTTTTCCCGATAGAGGGTGCGGTTAAAGGCGGTTTCCAGGCGCACCAGTTCTTCCGGGGATTTTTCCATTTTGACGGGGCGCTTATAATATTCCCAGGCAAAATCCAGCAGTTTTTGATATCCTCTGCCCTTCCGGGAAACGGGCGTTACATGCACCAGCGCAACGAAGGTATCGCAGGGATCCATCGTGCCTTGGAAGGGATCGCGCCAGCAGCGCTTGGACAGGCATTTGGGCCCTTCCACTTCGGGCCAGAGCAGGGCCTGACGGGCGCAGCCATCCTCTTCCCAGATAGAGCAGCTCATGCCGCCCTTTTCTTCCCCGAAAAGGCTCACCGCCCATTCCCCTTCTTCCGCATAGGTGCAGGCGGGAATGGCCACCCGATGCCAGGCATAGGTCCAGTTTTCGCCATCGCAGCCAAAGCCGCTGTATTGGGCGCCGCTGCCCCAGCCATTACCATTATAATTGACGGAGGGCACCTGCCAGTAGGTGAGCTTATCCTGATGATGGATGGTCATTTTCATTTCGGCAACGGGCTTTTCCGCTTTGCGAATCCAGCGCCAGGCGCCCTCGCCGATATTCTCAAAAGTATCCGTGCAATTTATTTCCGCCGGCAGGGTGCAGATCAGCCTTCCATCCGCCAGTAATTGACTTCCCTGTGCATTTTGACGCCACTGATAAAGAGCCATTTGTTTTCTCCTTTCTTTCTGCGTTCTCAGCGCAGCGCATCCCAATGATCCAGCATATCCAGCGCCACCTGGCGATAGGTGCCCTGCCAATTGGTAAGCCATTCGGAAACAATGAAATAGCGATTATCCGGGCGGCCCCAGCGGGTATGGCGGATGGATTCATCCTGGCTACCGGCAGGGCGCACCTTATTATTGATGACCAGCGTGCCATCGGAAATCAGCTGGGTGCCATTATACCAAAGGGCGCGGGCACGGCTGCGCCATACGTCATTTCCGGTCAGCTCGGCCAATTCCAGATATTCGGGCACATAATACAATCCGTAATGATCCAGGGCGTTATGGGCGGCAGATACGGCGGTGGAGCCATAGGTATCCACGCCGATCTGGGCGCAGAGGGAATCCGCCGGGAACTGGGTGGAATAATGCCATTGCCAGGTAGCCAGATAATAGGCAATTTCCTCGGCCTGGGCAATATACTTCTTCTCCCCGGTTACATGATAGGCGGTCATGGCGCAGCGCAGCAGGGGCGCAGCGGATTCCTTGTCGATGCAGAAGGAATCCAGGGCGCCGGCAGTGGTCACGCCGGACTGATGGAATTCACTGTAATAGAAATCATAGCCCTTCAGCGCGCCATCCAGATATTTCTGTTCGCCGGTCAGCCGATAGGCGTCAAACAGGGGCAGCACCAGGAAGCAGCCCACGCTGCCATGGGGAGAATCGATGGTGCCATCCATAAACCAGGATTTGGCCAGTTCGCCGCTTTCCTGCTGCACCCGCAGGGCGAAATTGCAAAGGCCCAGGGCAGTCTTTTCATATTCAGGACGGGGGCATCCCGCCTTTTCGGCCAGCTTGGCAGCCTTGAAGAAATACGTGGCGGCCACGCCCAGATTGCAGGCGTCAAAGACCATGGGAATATCGCCGTTGAGAACGGATTCCACATTCTTGGGATCCACCAGCAAGCGGGAGAAAATCATGCCGTTTTCCTGCACGCCATATTTCACCCAGCTATCCAAAGTGGAAAGGGCTTTATTTTTCAGATCCTCATCGCCATTTTTCAGGTATTCCCGCAGCAGCAGGCAGGAAACGGCGGCATTCTGGCCCACCCAGCCGATTTCAAATACCCGCTCCCGGATGAAATCATGGGTATCCCGATCCCAATGCTTGCCGGTGGCAAATCCTTTCAGGCCGTCAATGGTTTCATACCAAAGCTGGCGGAACCAAAGGGTATCCAGCCTGATCAATTCTTCCGGGCTCCACTGCATTTTTACCGGGCGTTCAAAATATTTCCAGGCAAAATCCAGCAGCTGACGGATACCCGTCTTGGGTTCCTCCGCCTCAGCCACCTTCACAATGCCCACGAAGGTATCCCGCGGTTCCATTTTCCCCACAAATTTTTCCTTCCACGCCCGCTTGAAAAGCACCTTGGGGCCTTCCACTTCGGGCCAGAGCAGCGCCTGGCAGGCGCAATCATCCTCCGGCCAGATGGAGCAGGAGGCGCAATCCTTTTCTTCGCTGAAAAGGCTCACGGTCCATTTTTCACTTTCCGCATAGGTGCAGGCGGGAATGGCCACCCGATGCCAGGCATAGGTCCAGTTTTCGCCATCGCAGCCAAAGCCGCCATACTGGGCGCCGCTGCCCCAGCCATTGCCGTTATAATTGACGGAGGGCACCTGCCAATAGGTGAGCTTATCCTGATGGCGGATGGTCATTTTCATTTCAGCAACGGGCTTTTCCGCTTTGCGAATCCATTTCCACGCGCCCTCGCCGATGGCTTCAAAGGTATCCTGGCAATTCTTTTCTCCGGGCAGAATGCAGATTACCTGCCCCTTCGCCATCAATTGGCTTCCCTGTTCATTCTGAATCCACTGAAACATATAAAACGCTCCCTTCATGATGATTGAATTAACGCAGCTGATCCCAATCCTTTACCATATCCAGCGTCACTTCCCGGAAGGCGCTCATCCAATTGACCAGATTGCCGGAAGGCACAAAGAATTTCCGGTCCGTGCGGCCCCAGCGGGTCTGGCGGAAGGCCTCCTCCTGGGTGCCGTAGGGGCGCACGCGCCCGCCCACCACCAGGCTGCCATCGGAAATGCACTGAATGCCATTATACCAGAGTACCCGGCCCATCTGCCGCCATACGGGATTGCCGGTCAATTCCGCAAGCCGTAAAAATTCCGGCACATAATACAGGGCATACAAATCCAGCGCATTATGGGCGGCAGAAACGGAAGTGCCGCCATAGGTATCATAGCCGATTTCGTGAAGCAGGGTATCCCGGGGGAAGGTAATGGTATAATGCCACAGCCAGGTATTCAGATAATAGGCAATATCCACCGCCCAGGAAATATACTGCTTTTCACCGGTCAGATCATGAAGCCGGATGGCGGCGCGCAGCAGGGGCGCAGCGGATTCCTTATCAATGCAGTAGGAATCCAGGGCGCCGGCGGTGGTATAGCCGTTTTTCTGGAATTCACCGTTGTAAAATGCAAAGGCCTTCAGGGCGCAATCCAGATATTTTTGTTCTTTGGTCAGTTCAAAGGCGTCCAGCAGGGGCAGAATCATAAAAGCGCCCACGCTGCCATGGGGATTATTGATGGATCCATCCAGGAAATAGGATTTGGCAAATTCGCCGCTTTCCTGCTGGGCACGCACCGAGAATTCGCAGAAATCCAGGCCCATTTTCGTGTATTCCGGCCGATCAATTCCCGCCTGTTTGCACAGTCTGCCGGCCTTGAAAAAGTAAGTAGCCCCGGTGCCCAGATTGCAGGCGTCCAGATCCACAGGGATATTGCCGTTGGGCATGCTGTCAATATGATCGGGCGGGCAAATCAAATCCACATAGAATAAGCCGCAGGGCAATTTGGCATGCTTCACCCAGCTATCCAGCACGGAAAGGCCCTTATCCCGGGCGTCCGTATCCCCTGTTTTCACGTATTCCTGAAGCAGGCTGCAGGCCAGGGAGGCATTTTGCCCCACCCAGCCGATCTGCAATTCCTTCCGGCGCACATACTGGCATTCAAATTCATCCCAGCGCAGGCCAAAGGAAAAGCCCACCAGGGAATCCGGCCGCTTATGCCACATCATGCGGAAATAGGTGATATCCATTTTATGCAGTTCTTCCGGCTGCCGGGCCATGGTGATGGGGCGTTCAAAATACTTCCAGGCAAAATCCAGAAGCTTTTGATAGCCAAAGCCCTTGCGCGTTACCGGCGTCACATAAATCAGCGCCGTGAAGGTATCGCAGGGGGCCATGGTGCCCTGATAGCGTTCCATCCAGAATCGTTTGGAAAGCACCTTGGGCCCCTCCACTTCGGGCCAGAGCAGCGCCTGACGGGCACAGCCATCCTCTTCCCAGATGGAGCAGCTCATGCCGCCCTCCTCTTCCCCAAAAAGGCTCACCTCAAATTCTTCGCTTTCCGCATAAGTGCAGGCGGGAATGGCCACCCGATGCCAGGCGTAGGTCCAGGGTTCGCCATCACAGGAAAAGCCGCTGTATTGCGCGCCGCTGCCCCAGCCGTTGCCGTTGTAATTCACGGCAGGCACCTGCCAATAGGTAAGCGCCCTCTGCTGGCAGATCATCATTTTCATTTCCGTTACGGGCGAAACGGTTTTCCTTATCCAGCGCCAGGCGCCATCCCCAATCGTTTCAAATGAATCCGTGCAGCCCGCTGCCGCAGGAATCATAAAAATCGGCTGATCATTCGCTTTGAATTGCATGCCTTCGGCGGTGGCAAGCCATTGATACATCATTCTTTATTTCCCTTCTTTTTTCGGATGATTGATTTCATTGTATTCAAATCCGGAAAGGCTGGCAAGTTGTTTTCGGCCGAATCAGAAAAAAACGCCAAAAGCAACCCGCCCGTTTCCCGAGAATGGAAAAAACAAATCCCTTTCCTTCCGCAGAAAGAAAGGGGTTTGCCTGCTGCGCAATCAGCGCAATTCATCCCAGTTTTCGATCATATCCAGGGCCACCTGACGGAAAGCGCCCATCCAGCAGACCAGATTGCCGCTGGTAACATGATAGCGCCGGTCGGTGCGGCCCCAGCGGGTATGGCGCACGGATTCATCCTGGCTGCCGTAGGGGCGTACTCGGCCTTCAATCACCAGGCTGCCATCGGAAATCCGCTGGATGCCATTATACCACATGGCCCGGCCCCGGCTGCGATAGATTTCCTTGCCGGTCAGCTTGGCCAATTCCAGATATTCGGGCACATAATAGACGGCGTAGGGATCCTGAGCATTATGGGCCGCGGAAACGGAGGTGCCGCCGTAGGCGTCATAGCCCAGCATCCGGGCGGGACTGCCCTCATCAAATTCAATGGAATAATGCCAGGTCCAGGTATCCAGATAATGGGCGATATCCTCCGCCGCCTCTACATATTTCCAATCCTCGGTGGCATGATAGGCCTGCAGGGCGGCGCGGAGCAGGGGGGCGGCAGATTCCTTATCAATGCAATAGGAATCCAGGGCACCGGCAGTGGTAAAGCCATTCTGCTGGAATTCGCCGTTGTAGAATTGGAAGCCCTTCAGCGCGCAATCCAGATATTCCTGTTTTCCGGTCTGCTTCCAGGCTTCAAAAAGGGGCAAAATCATAAAAGCGCCCACGCTGCCATGGGGATTATCGATGGAGCCGTCAATGAAATAGCTCTTGGCAAATTCGCCGTTTTTCTTTTGGGCACGGATGGCGAAATCACAGAAGGCAAGGCCCATCTTCGTATATTCGGGCCGGGGCACGCCGGCCTTTTCCGCCAGAGGCCCGGCCTTGAGCAGATACAATGCGCCGGTGCCCAGATTGCAGGCGTCCAATTCCGTGGGGATGGTGCCGTTATCAATGGAATCCAGATGATCCGGCGGCGCAATCAGGCTTACGAAGAAAAGCCCGTTGGGAAGGCTGGCATGCTTTACCCAGCTATCCAGGGCAGAAATGGCCTTATCCCGGAGATCCTCATCCCCGGTTTTCAGATATTCCCGCAGCAGCGTGCAGGAAAGGGAGGCATTCTGGCCCACCCAGCCAATTTGCATTTCTTCCTTACGGATAAACTGGGCCCGCCGCTCATCCCAATGCATGCACATGGAATAGCCCACCAGACCGTCATGCCGCGCCTGATACATGGTGCGGAAGAAGGTGGTATCCAGCTTGGCCAGTTCTTCCGGCTGCCAATCCATCATCACCGGCCGCTCAAACAGCTTCCAGGCAAAATCCAGCATTTTCCCATATCCCTTGCCCGCCTTTTCCACAGGGCATACATAAATGATACCGGTAAAGGTATCGGCAGGCTCCATGCTTCCCTGGAAGGGCTCCAGCCAACAGCGCTTGGACAGGCACTTGGGTCCTTCCACTTCGGGCCAGAGCAGGGCCTGACGGGCGCAGCCATCCTCTTCCCAGATAGAGCAGCTCATGCCGCCCTTTTCTTCGCCAAAAAGGCTCACGCCCCATGGTCCCTGCTCACTGTAAGTGCAGGCGGGCACAGCCACCCGATGCCAGGCATAGGTCCAGGGCGTGCCGTCGCAGCCAAAGCCGCTGTACTGGGCGCCGCTGCCCCAGCCGTTGCCGTTATAATTGACGGAGGGAACCTGCCAGTAGGTCAGGGGTGCGGCGGATTGCAGGGTCATTTTCATTTCGGTTACGGGTGCGGCCGTTTTTCTTACCCATTTCCAGGCCCCTTCGCCGATTTCTTCCAAAGAATCGCAGCAATTTTCCCGGGCGGGAATCATGCAGATCAGGGCGTCTCCGGCATACAGGCGGGCGCCTGTTTTTTCCATTTTCCACTGAAGGCTCATCGTTTTCTCTCCTTTTGATAAGAAATCCACCGTGGCCCTCCCCCGAAGGGGAAGGCGCAGGGTGGATATTTTTCCATCTGTTTGCTTAGCGCAGTTCGTCCCAGTTTTCAACCATATCCAGGGTGACCTGGCGGAAGGTACCGGGCCAGTTGATCAGCCATTCGGAAGAAACGAAATAGCGGTTATCGGTGCGGCCCCAGCGGGTATGGCGCACGGATTCATCCTGGGAACCGGCGGGACGAACCTTGCCGCGGATGACCAGAGAGCCATCGGAAAGCAGCTGCTGGCCATTATACCACAGGGCCCTTGCACGGCTGCGCCAGATTTCCTTGCCGGTGAGCTTGGCCAGTTCCAGATATTCGGGCACATAGTATACGCCATAGGGATCCTGGGCATTATGGGCCGCAGAAACGGCGGTGCCGCCATAGGTATCATAACCGATTTCCTTGGCCATGGAGCCGGCAGGGAAATCAGTGGTGTAATGCCACAGCCAGGTATTCAGATAATTGCCCACTTCTTCTGCCCAATCCACATATTTGCGGTCATCGGTGGCATGATAGGCCATCAGGCAGCCGCGGATGAGGGGCGCGGCGGATTCCTTATCAATGCAGTAGGAATCCAGGGCGCCGGCAGTGGTGAAGCCGCTTTCATGGAATTCTCCGTAATAGAAGGCCAGGGAAGAAAGGGCGGTATCCAGATATTTCTGTTCCTTGGTCACTTCGTAGGCGTCAAACAGGGGCAAGGTATAGAATACGCCCACGCTGCCATGCGCGGAGGAGATGGTGCCATCGATGAACCAGGATTTGGCAAATTCGCCGTTCTTCCGCTGGGTCTTGACGGCAAAATCACAAAGGCCCAGGGCGGTCTTGAGATATTCCGGCTTATCCATGCCGCATTTCTTGGCCAGGCGATGGGCCTTGAAGAAATAGGTGGCGGCGGTGCCAAGATTGCAGGCGTCCAGTTCGATGGGAATATCGCCGTTGACGATGGAATCCACATTCTTGGGATCACACAGCAGCTTTACAATCATCAGCCCATTTTCCAGCACGGAATACTTCACCCAGCTATCCAGCACTTCAATGGCCTGATCCCGCAGCAGGGTATCGCCGGTATCCAGATACGCCTGGAGGAAATGGCAGGCGCGGGAAATATTCTGGCCGCACCAGCCGCATTCAAAGGTTTCGGTTTTCTTGAAGGTATATTCCGCTTCCACCCAGTGAATGCCGTTGACAAAGCCCACGGTGCCGTCAAAACGCCGCCAGAAGCACTGACGATTGAACAAAAGATCCAGCCGACGGATTTCTTCCGGGCTCTTTTCCATCTTGATGGGGCGTTCAAAATATTTCCAGGCAAAATCCTGCATTTCGGGATAGCCCTGGCGCACGGTTTCGCTCTTGGATACCTTGATAATGGCCACGAATTCGCTCTGGGGATCCATGGTGCCATAATAGGGATCCTTCCAGGAGCGCTTGAAGAGCACCTTGGGGCCTTCCACTTCGGGCCAGATCAGCGCCTGGCGGCCCACGCCGTCATCCGCCCACAGAGAGCCGCTCATGCCGCCCTTTTCTTCGCCGAAGAGGCCCACGCCCCATTTGCCCGATTCCACATAGCTGCAGGCGGGGATGGCCACCCGGTGCCAGGCATAGGTCCAGGGCTCGCCTTCAAAGGCATAGCCGCTGTACTGGGCGCCGCTGCCCCAGCCATTGCCGTTATAGTTGACGGAGGGCACCATCCACCAACCCATGGGATTGGCATGGCAGAGGGTCATTTTCATTTCGGTGACGGGCTTATCCGTTTTGCGGATCCACTTATAGGCGCCTTCTTCAATTTCCTGCACGGTATCCTGGCAGCCTTCCTGCGCAGGCAAATACAATACTTCCTGATCGCAGCACAGCAGGGTCAGTTTTCCTTCTTCCTTTTTCCACTGAAAAGCCATTCTCGTTTCCTCCCTTGATGATTCTTTATTCATTTCGATGTTTTTTTGTGTTTCCCTTTCCCCGAAAGAATTCTATTTCCGGAAGGGCATGGGCTGGGGCACGGTGGAAGGCCCGCGAACGGTAAGGATATCCGGGCCGCCTTCGGGATCGGGCACGAATTTCATGGGGTCGATGCAGGTCATCCGGGGCTCCACATCATTGACGGATACATGGCGGTGATACCCCATATAAATCTGGCTGCGATCGGCATTGTAAATCACGATGCCGTCGCCCGTGCCATCCGCCTGGAAATGATGATGCAAAATGGGATTGTATTTGGAACGCACATAGGGCCCGAATACATTATCCGCCACCGCATACGATTCGCCGTAGTGGCCCAGATAATGGCCATCGGCATAGATCATATAATAATAGCCGTTATGGGGGATGATGACGCCGCCCTCCACGATGCGGCCGTATTCATCCGCTTCGTAATCTTCATAGGGGCTCAGCACATGCACCAGGGTATCATCCTCAGGGGTAATGAGGCCATCCTTGACCTGCAGGCGCTGGAGATAGATATTGTTGCCGCGGTCAAAGCGCACATAGGTGATATATACTTGTCCATCCTCATCCACAAAGGGCATACCGCCGATTTCGGTCACATGGGAATGGATGGGGGTGGTAGTTTTCATATGGAAGGGGCCCATAGGATTATCCGCCACGGCGTAATAAATATGGAAATCTTCCGATCCATTGAAACGCCCGCCGGCGAAAAGCACATAGAAAAGGCCATCTTTGGTAAATACATTGGGGCTCATGCAGAATGCGCCCTCCAATTCCTTTTCCCGATACAGACAGGGGGTGAAGGGGCTCCAATGCACCAGATCATCCGACCAGGAAACACGGAAAATGGCATTGACGTCGCCGGCCACATCCATATTCGCCCGATCAGAACCATTATACAGATATTCATCTTCCCGGGAATTGGGATCATTGGGAATGCGGTTATAGATATAGTAGCGGCCCTCATGATAGAGAATATCCGGGTCCGCGCCGATGAGCACCGGATTGGTAAACATTTCGCCCTCGGGGGCCGGGGCGTCATAGGGGAGCAGCATTTCATTGCGGAATGAAGCATGGCCGCGGCCGGCAACCAGGCCCACGCAGGGCTCCTTCAATTCCAGTTCAAATTCGAATTTGGGCCAGGGATCCTGATCCAGGGGATTTTCATTCAGCCAGAAGCGAAGAATTTTGCCATCATAGCGGGCCATGATGGGATACCAGGTATCCGCTTTCAGGGGGATGCGCTTCATGCCCTTATCCATGTAAACCACATCGCGCTTATTCTGCATAAAATGGATGCATTGCTCCTTCACATTGGCAAGCAGGGCATAGCCGTTTCCGGCCTTATCCGCGCCCACATGCATGCCGGCCCAGCCATCGGCGGGCAAGGAAATCTCCGCCCGGTATTCAAAGGCGGCAGGGGCATCCTTCATGGGGATTTTTTCATCAATGGGCATTGCCTGACGGAATTGAAGTCCCATATGATTTTCCTCCTAAACAGCGAATACTTTATTCTTTAGAGAAAGGGCCGCCTACGCCCCGGTGAAGAGACATAGGCGGCCCAGGGGTTCAGAATTGATTCAGAATATGCGATTCTGAAATTATTTGCCCAGGAAGCGATCCAGAGCGCCCTGAGTGATTTCGATGGCTTCAGTCAGGCCGTATTCGTTCACTTCTTCCACATAGGCTTCGAAGTTTTCGAGGGGTTCAGCGCCGGTGATGAACTTGATCATCATTTCCTTGGCATAGGTGTCAACCTGCGCCATCAGTTCGCTGCGTTCCGCGGATTCTTCAGCAGTCAGCTTCACAGGGGGCAGCTGCAGCCAGTTCTGTTCGTTGGTATCGCCCTTCCACATGGTGCGGATACGCAAAGCAGTGGTATTGGAGGCGGTGCCGGGATGGCCGATATCATCGGGATAGCAATACTTGGCGCCGAAGTGGATCTTCAGAGCGTAGGAAACGTTGGAGATGGTCATGCCCTTGGGGTTATGCAGGATTTCATCGGTGAACTTGGGCAGGCCGTCTTCGCCCCAATTCCAGTGGGTGCCTTCCACGCCGAAGGTGAAGATCAGGGAGCCTTCATAGGTATAGCCATAGTTCAGATACTGGATGGCCAGTTCGGGGTTCTTGCAGGCGGAGGTAACCACGGTCACCCATTCGCCGCCGTCACCGACGGGGGTAGCAGCCAGGCCGGAGCCCAGAACGGAATCGGCTTCCTTGCGCATGTAGGGCAGGTTGGTCACGTTGAAGAGATTGGCGCTTTCCTGAACGCGGCTGTAGGTGGCGTCAACGGAGTCGACGATGCAGCCGATCTTGCCGGCGTCAAACTGAGCCTGCGCTTCGGTCAGGGTCATGCCCATGAAGTCCTTGCCCAGATAGCCCTTGTTGTACCAGCTGTTCATCAGGGTCAGGTATTCCTTGTATTCGGGAGCATTGGCCCAGTAGGCGGCCTTGGTGGCGTCTTCCTTGGTCACATACCAGCTGTAGAGGAAATCAAAGGCGCCGGTGAACAGGTTCATTTCCATGGAACCGGTGTTGGTGAAGGTGCCGATGAAAATGGGGGTAACGCCTTCCTTGTTCTTGAGGATCCAATCAAAGTAGGCTTCGTATTCGGCGATGGTCTTGGGTTCGGCAACGCCCATTTCGGTGAGCCAATCCTTGTTGGTATTCACGCGGACGTAGGGCATCTTATCGGCATGGGTAACCTTGTAGAAACCAAGCACCTTGCCGTCAGCATAGCACTGGGCCTGAGCCAGTTCGCTGTGATCGATAACGCTCTTGTACTGAGGAGCATATTCATCCAGGTAGGGCAGCAGGTCGATGATGATGCCGTCTTCATACATGGCGGCCAGGTCGCCGGTGTACCAGGCGCCCTTGCTCATCAGGATCATGTCGGGCAGATCGCCGGCCAGCATCAGCTGGAAGGCTTCGGTTTCAGTGCCGGCAGCGGGATGGATGAACTGAATATCCACACCGGTGTTCTGCTGGATCAGCTGATAGGAGGGGTTTTCATCGTAGTGCATTGCGATTATTTCATTTTCCTCGACCAGCAAAATAATTCCGATAATGGCGATTATACTTCTACTACTGAAAGCCTGATCAACAAGTATGGAAATCCTGTTGCTACCGAGGAAACTGGCACACCTTTGTCAGTATATAGTGATTTTTCCCCCAGCGTAAAAGGACTTTTCAAAATGGATGATACAGGCTATCCTGTGACAGGTGAAAGTATTTCTGGCGAAATTTACACAGTCCCGATAGGAAATGATGGAAAAAATGCGAAACTCGTAATGTATGAATGTCCTCGTTATTCGCAATGGTTGATTGAACAAGCAGATGGCACGGCAATTCTTATTGACCATTGCTATATAGTTGAGCGTTATCATTTCAGTATCAACGGGGAACTCGCGCCCGGTGATGATTATTTTAGCCACTATGAAATGATTAACTACACCTTGCTTTCTATTGAGGAGGTAGAGTCCATCAACGAAAGCACCGATAAGGTAATGGATGATTTGTAATATCCACACGCCCCTGCTCTCTCAACAGGAAAGCAGGAGCTGAACCTATCCCGCTTCCCTTCATCGGGGAGGCGGTTTTTTTCTTGTGCGGTTGTTGTGTGGAGGCTTGACACGCCAAAAATTTCTCTGCTACAATGATTCCGACGAACCTTGACAACTATACACTTCAACGAAATTTCGCGGAAAGGATGAACAATGAATCAATCCATTTCGCTGACTACATATATCGACCAATGGCTGACCACCTACAAAGCAACGACTGTCAAGCCCGCAACCTATGACCGACTGCTGACTTCTGTTCGTGCGCTGGCAGGATTCGCAATCGCGCAAATGCCGATTGGAGAAATCACCTCCATTCACATTCAACAGTATGTGAATGAACTGGCTGGAAAAGGCTATGGATTATCCACCATCAAGAAGCAAATGCGTATTGTGACCGCGCCATTGAAGCAAGCCTCCGCCCTCCACATCATACCAGCAGACCCCGGCGTTGGGATAAGACTTCCTGCGCGGTGTCATATCCGCAAGGCGGAGGCGTCGGTGGAGGCGTATTCACAGGAAGAACAAGAGGCGTTGCGCCGTGAACTGGAAACCTTTGCGCGTCCTGCCTACGCTGTGATTCTGCTGATGCTGGAAACTGGTCTGCGGGCTGGCGAGGCTCTTGCTCTGCGCTGGAGGGACATTCAACTGTCCCGAAAGCGGTTGGAGGTGCGTTCGACAGTCGTGCGCCTTGCCAACAAAAAGCAGTCTTATGTTCAGGACAGCGCAAAGAGTGAAGCAAGTAATCGCGTTATCCCTCTAACACCCTACGCTGTTCGGCTCTTGGTGAGGCTTTCACAGGGCGGAAGGGGCGAATGGGTATTTACAGATGGAGAGGGCGACAGGCTGTCCTACGAGGCGTTGCGATACCAAACACAATGCGCTTGTCGGGATGCTGGCATTGCCTACAAAGGTGAACATATTTTTCGCCATACCTTTGCGACCAACTGCTATTACAAAGGAATGGATGTAAAAATTTTGTCAAAACTGCTTGGACACGCGGATGTCAACATCACATACAACATTTATGTACATTTATACGGAGATGGGTTCGATGAAATGTACTCCGCTCTTGTTAAATGAATACAAAAAAACAGCAGCTTCTTTGTAGAAACTGCTGTTTCGTAAGTGGCAGGGGCAGAAGGACTCGAACCCTCAACAAAGGTTTTGGAGACCCACGTGTTACCATTACACCATACCCCTACACAACGTAGGTTATTATATCGCAGAATGATGCTTTTGTCAACCATGAATTTTCATTTTCGCAAAAAATATGCCGATAAAAAGGCCGGGAAACGATTTTCCCGGCCCTGATGAATCCGTTTGTTATTTCTTGGTTTCCAGAATCAGCCCATCGTAGCTGACAATAAAGCCCGGCACCAGCTTTTCCAGTTCCTCATAGGGCAGCAGGCCGTTATGGGAAAAATGATTGGCCACGAAAATCGTGTGCTCATCTGCGGCGCCATTTTTCATCAGTTTTTCCCGCATCCGCAGATTTTCCCGGGCGCCCATATGCCCCACATAATCCAGGTTCAATTTGCCATTGGTGCAATCCAGAGAGATCAGATCGATCTTCTTTCCCGCCAGGAAATCCATATCCGCCGGGGTAAATTCATCGGTATCATGGGCATAGAGGATGCTTTCCCCATCCTTTTCAATCAGGTAAAAGAGCGCTTCCTCCGCCCGATAGTATTCCTGTCCCTCGTGAATCACCGGGTATTTCTTTTCATCACCGCGGGTCAAAAAATGCACGGCTTCCAGGGCCGTCACCTGATATCCCTCAATATCCACCGTTTCAAAGGGAATCATCCGCTGATACTTGGTGCAATCGCAAAGATGGGGGGCCAGCATTTCACCCAGGCGGGCATTGCCATAAACGGTCATGGGCGTATCGCCCGGCCGCAGATGACCAAAGGGCGGGCGGCGCAGCGTGAGATCATCGATGTTCAGATGATCCTCGTGGGTATGGGTAATCAGCACGGAATGGAGCAGGGAATAATCCAGTCCATACTGCAGAGAATGGGCATAGGAATCGGGCCCGAAATCGATCTTGATTTTACCATCAATCAGCGCTCCGGAACGGGTGCGGATTTCCTTGCCGCCCTTTTCACGGGCATAGCGGCAATGATCGCAGGCACAGAATACGGCAGGGGCTGCTTCGGCAGCGGCGGTTCCAAGAAACTGAATCTTCATAAGCATTCTCCTTTATTATCATTTATTCTTCATCATAGGAAAGATACGCGCCCTTCATGGGGGATACGGCATGCTCGCTGAACAAGCGCAGCATGCCGGAGGGATACTTCCGTTTTTTCGGCTGCCATTTTTCCTTTCGCGCTGCCAGAATGGATTCCATTTCCGCTTCCGTTTTTTCTTCCCCGTTCACGCCCACAATGGCCAGCACCCGATTGGGAATATCGATGCGGATCAGGTCATTTTCTTCCACCAGGGCAATGGGCCCGCCGGACTGGGCCTCCGGGCTGCAATGGCCGATCACCGGGCCGGTGGATGCGCCGGAAAAGCGGCCGTCGGTAATCAGGGCGATGGCCCGGCCCAATTCCTTATCGGAGCTGATGGCCTCGCTGGTATAGAACATTTCGGGCATGCCGCTGCCCTTGGGGCCCTCATAACGGATAAAGACTGCATCCCCCTTTTGAATTTCGTGATGCAATACCGCATGCAGGCATTCCTCTTCGCTGTCAAAGGGACGGGCACGCAGCGTTACCTGAAACATTTCCCGGGGGCAGGCGGTATGCTTGATCACCGCGCCATCCGGGGCCAGATTGCCCTTGAGGATCGCAATGCTTCCGCCCCGGCCCAGCGGGTCATCAAAGGGACGGATAATATCCCGGCGGGTCAATTGCAGGCCATATTTTTCGTTGGCCTGCTGAAGCCAGCCCTGACATTTTTCGTAGAATCCGTTTTTCTTCAGTTCATCCAGATTTTTGCCCAGGGTTTTGCCGGTCACGGTCATGGCGTCCAGATGCAAAAGATGGCGGATTTCCTCCATCACCGCCGGCACGCCCCCGGCATAATAGAAAAATTCCGCAGGCCAGCGCCCGGCAGGCCGCAAATCCAGCAGGAAATTCACCTTCCGGTGCAATTGATCAAAGGTATCTCCGTCAATTTCCAGGCCGTATTCATGGGCGATGGCGGGCAGATGCAAAAGGCAATTGGTGCTGCCCGAAATGGCGGCGTGCACCAGAATGGAATTTTCCAGGCTATCCATGGTCACCATATCCCGGGGCTTTAATCCCATACGGGCCAGGCGCACGGCCTGCCGCCCTGCCTGATAGGCATATTCCAATAAATCCGGGCTGGCGGCGGGCAGCAGCGCGCTGCCAGGCAGGGTAAGCCCCAGGGCTTCGGCCATAATCTGCATGGTGGATGCGGTGCCGATAAAGCTGCAGGCGCCGCAGCCCGGGCAGGCATTCTGCTGGGCCCAGCAAAGCCGCGCTTCATCAATTTCTCCCCGCTCATATTTGGCGCTGTACATGCCCAGCTGCTCCAACGTCAGCAATTCAGGGCCTGCGCTCATGGTGCCGCCGGTCACCATGACACCGGGGATATTCACCCGCGCCATGCCCATCAGATTGCCAGGCATCCCCTTATCGCAGCTGGCGATATACACACCGCCGTCAAAGGGCGTGGCATTGGCGTGGATTTCAATCATGCCGGCAATCATTTCCCGGCTGGCCAGGCTGTAATTGATGCCGTCATGGCCCTGGCTTTCCCCATCGCAAATATCGGTGCAAAAATACCGGGCGCCAAAGCCTCCTTCATCTGCAATCCCCTGCCGGGCCTTTTCTACCAGCTTATCCAGATGCCCGCTGCCGGGGTGGCTGTCCCCAAAGGTGCTTTCAATCAAAATCTGAGGCTTGGATAAATCCTCCATCTTCCATCCCGTTCCCAATCGCAGGGGATCCAGTTCCGGGGATAGCTTTCGCATTTTCTGGCTGATAAAATCCATGATTCAGCGCTCCTTTATTCCAACGGCTTGTAGCTTTAGTATACACGAAAAGCCATTCCTGTGCAATAAAAAAGGATACGTATTCCCAACGCATCCTTTCGCAATTTATAATTCCTTATGGGCGGTATTCACCAATTCGGCAATTTCGTCATCGGAAATCTCCCGGCCTTCTCCCGGGCGCACATCCGCCAGAAATTCAATATTCCCCGCCGGGCCCTTGATAGGCGAGAAGGTCAGATTTTCCACATGCCAGCCGAAAGAAGGGCAGAAGGCGCAAATTTCCCGAAGCACCCGCTGATGGATTTCCTTTTCTCTGACCACGCCGTTTTTGCCCACCTGGCCCTTGCCCGCCTCAAACTGGGGCTTGATCAGGGTGAGGAAGCGTCCCTCTTCCCCCATAATTTCCGCCGCCACCGGCAAAATCAGCTTGATGGAAATGAAGGATACATCCATCACCGTCAGATTGGGCCGGCGGTCAAAATTTTCGATGGTCAGATTCCGGGCGTTGGTGCGTTCCATCACCGTAACCCTTTCATCATTGCGCAGTTTCCAATCCAATTGCCCATAGCCCACATCAATGGCATAGACATGATCAGCCCCATGGCGAAGCAGCACATCGGTAAAGCCGCCGGTGGCAGCGCCGATATCCATGGCCACCGCCCCGGTCACATCGGCCTCAAAAGCCGTGATGGCCTTTTCCAGTTTATGCCCGCCCCGGCTGGCAAAGGCATTCTGCCCGCCGCCGCGCACCTGAATGGGCGCATCCTCCGCATATTGCTCGGAGGCCTTCATTACTTTCTTTTCTCCCACATAAACCAGCCCCGCCATAATCAGGGCCTGGGCCTTTTCCCGGCTATCCGCCATCCCGCGGACCGTCAGCCATACATCTACCCGCTGCTTCATTTCTTTACCGCCTTCTTAATTGCTTCCGTAATGCCAGTTTCATCCAGCCCCTGGGCCCGCAGCAGGCTGCCCCGCGCCCCATGCGCCACAAATCTCCGATGCAGCCCCAGCATCAGCCTGGGGGGATTGAGCCCCCACCGGGCAGAAAATTCCGCCACCGCGCTGCCAAAGCCCCCGGCGAGAATATGCTCTTCCACCGTAAATACGCTTTTCCCTTCCCGATGCAATTGAATCAGGCAATTTTCATCCAGGGGCGTCAGGGAGGAAGCATTATACAACGCCAGATCCAGCCCTTCCTTTTTCAGGGCAGCCACGGCCTTCATGCATTCCGATAAAATCCCGGAAGACGCCAGAATGGCCCCCTGGCTGCCATCGCAGATTTTTTCCCACCGGGCCAATTGGAAATCACCCTGATATTCCGGCAAATCCCCCTCTATGGCCCGGGGATAGCGAATGGCCACCGGCTGATCGCAGGAAAGGCAGAAATCCAGCATGGATTCCAATTCCTTTTCGCACCGGGGGGAAAGCACAATCAGATTGGGAATATGCCGCAGCATGGATACCCCGAATACCCCATGGTGGGTGGGGCCATCCTCGCCGCCCAGGCCCGCCCGATCCATCAGGAAGCAAACCGGCAATTTCTGCAGGCAGACGTCCTCAACAATCTGATCGTAACCCCGCTGCAGAAAGGTTTCATAAATCGCCACAAAGGGTCGCATTCCCCCCGCAGCCATCCCGGCCGCCGTGGTGACGGCATGCTCCTCGGCAATGCCCACATCAAAAAGCCTTTCCGGATACGCCTTGGCAAAGCTGCCAAAGCCGGCGCTATCGGTCATGGCAGCGGTAATCACGCAAATATCCTGATGATCCCGGGCCAGCTTGGTCAGATATTCCCCGGCTGTCTTGCCCAGGCTCCTTCCGCCCTGGCCCCGCAAAAGGCCGTTTTCCAGCTGGAAGGGAGAAACGCCATGATACTTTTCCGGCTTTTCTTCAGCGTCCACAAATCCGGCGCCCTTCCTTGTGACCACATGCACCACCACCGGCTCCTGCATATCCCGCAGGCGGCGGAAAACCATCTCCATGCCTTCCAGATCATGGCCGTCAATGGGCCCGAAATACCGGAAGCCAAGAGACGTGAAAAATTTATCCCGCACCAGGATATTGCGCACGCCATTCTTAATATGCAAAAATCCCCGGTGCAGTATTTTGCCCGCCGCGGGCACCTTGCGCAGCGCATCGGATACGGCGCGCTTCATGCCCAGCCAGCCCCGGCTGACGCGCAGGCGGGTCAATTGCCCGGACAGGGCCCCCACATTCCGGGAGATAGACATGCCGTTATCATTGAGCACCACCATCATCGGGGTTTTCCGGCTGCCGGCGTCATTGAGTGCTTCATAGCACATGCCGCCCGTCAGCGCCCCATCCCCCACGATGGCCGCCACTTTATAGTTTTCCCCCATTAAATCCCGGGCCCTTGCCATGCCCACAGCGGCGGAAATGGCGGTGGAGGCATGGCCCGCCCCGAAGGCGTCATATTCGCTTTCATCCCGGCGGGGAAAGCCGCTTAAGCCATCCATCTGCCTCAGGGTGGCAAATTGCCCGTAGCGGCCCGTAATCATTTTATGGGCATAGCATTGATGCCCCACGTCAAAGATCAGCCGATCCCTGGGGCAATCAAAGGCGCGATGCAGCGCCAGCGTCAATTCCACAACCCCCAGATTGGAGGCCAGATGCCCCCCGTTTTGAGAAACAGTGCGGATAATTCCCATACGGATTTCCTGCGCCAGTTCCTTTAATTCTTCCTGGGAGCAATCCCGCAGCTGCGCGGGCGAAGTCAAATCGGAAAGCTTCATACCCATCTCCGGTTTCATATCAATCGATCCTTTTTATTATACCACAGCAGCAGAATTTTTGTAAACGCTTTGTAAAAAAGCATAAAAAAGCAGGATTTTCACCCCCGGTTTGCGAAAATATTATAGGATACGCTTTTTTTGCGTGCTTTTTTCGCGCCTTGAGCGCCCTGAAGATAGATCATCCAGGAGGATTTGCCATGAAATGCCCCAACTGCGGCCATTGGAATCGCGCCTCTTTCCCGCGCTGCTTCCGCTGCGGCACGCCCCTGCCCCAGGATAATCAAGGGGAAAACCCCGCCATTCCCCAGGGGGAACCCTCATCCAAGGTATATATTCAGATCAATGAGGAAGGCCGCGCCACATCCCCCATCGACGAAAGGGATAAGCTGGCCCGGGAAATGAAGGATCTGGTGGCCCGCAAGCACCGGGGCGAAGAAGAGCAGCAGCGCTTGCGCCGCAGCGGCGCCCAGCAGGGCTTTGCCCCCACCGGACGCACCGTACAGACCTTAACCGGCCGCACGCCCTTCCCCCTGCCCCAGAATACCTCCTATTCCTCCGATGAAGAAATCCCCGTGGAAGGGGACGTCCGCCCGGACGCCATTCCTGTCATTTCCCAGCGCGGCATTGAAAATGACGCCTATGGGGAAATCCCCGTTTCCACCCCCCGGGCCTATCGCCGGGATAACAGCATCACCATGCGGCAGATGAAAATGCATCGCCGCTTTGGCGCCCGCAGGTTTACCCGCTTTCTGGCCTTTGCGCTGGTGATTGCCTGCGTGCTGCTGGCAGGATATCAATTCCCTATAAACCCCTGGTGCTGGAGCGCAGGCAGCCCACCCTGCAGGAGCAGGCCATCATCACCCCCACCATCCTCAATGATCTTCCCGCCCACCGCATTCTTTTGCCCGGGGAAGAGGGCCAGGTCATCTGGATCAAGGAACTGAAAAAAACCTATCAGGTCATCGGCGGCTATGCCACCATTGAGGTGGCCGATTACACCTGGTATGAAAACTCCCAAAGCGTTACCCAGGAAACCGTCACTGCTACCCTGACCCCTTATCTCAAAACCGCCGCCGGGGAGCAAAAGCCCCTGGAGCAGGTAACCTATGAGGTGGAAATTCCCCTGTCTCCCCTGTATCTGGTTTCCCCCTCCACCAATTATGTGGAGGTTTCCACCGCCCTTTACAATATCCAGTTCGAAGTGGCCAAAAACAGCACCGTCTATATCAACGGCGAGGATTATTCCGACCTGGTCAATACCCAGGACGGCCTGATTTCCTACAACGCTTCTGTTTCCCCTATCGGTGAAAATAGAATTACCATCACCACCCGCTCCCAGTATTACCGGGAAAACACCATGACCATCATCCTCTATCGCCAGCCCCAGCAAATCCGATTGGACCTTGCAGCCGATATCGCCTCCCGCTGGAGCCCCAATCTGGTGGATGATGAAACCAAGGAAAAGGACGCCAAGGGAAAATATCCCCAAATCGAAGAATCCATGACCGTCCGCGGCACCACCGTTACCTGGGCGGATATCAAGGTGCTCTCGCCCCATAAAAATCTGGATACCACCCAGCTGGCGCTGAATGGCACCTTCTCCTTCCAGGTGGTCTTTGATAAAATCGGCACCAACACCATCATCATTGAGGCCTCTGCCCCGGGCTATGAAACCAGCGTGGTCAAGCATGACGTCTACTATGTGCCCATCGCCACCATCTATACCCGCAAGGCCTGGGATATGGATGTGAACTACACCGATTATCTCAATAATGCCCAGACCCGTATCGGCAAGGGCCAGATTTATCTGTGCACCGGCACCGTGACCGAAATTATGTCCAATAATCCCCAGCTGGCCGTTATCAAGCTGGATTCCAATTATGACCGCAGTGTGCTGGTGGAAAACCTATCCAATGATACCTGGGAGGTTGGCAAGCGTTACCGTGTCTACGCCGACGCCTATGGCCTGTATAATGGCATGCCCCGCCTGATTGGCCGCTATACCTATCCGCCGCTGAATTAAGCAACAAAAAACAAAAACGACACGGGAGAGAATCAATTCCCTCTCGTGCCGTTTTTTAGTAACAGCGGAAAACGCCTGTCAGAAAAGCATTGTTTTATTCCCATCGCTCCACTGGCATTCAGGCAGATTAGAATCGTCCATAAATATCCAGTACAGCTTTCGTGATGTAGGCGCGGGAGGGGTATTCTTTGGCCGCAAAGAATACCCCTCCCGCATAATTCTCCCCAACAAACAACTATTTATGATACCGCTCCCCCGCATTGATTTTGCAGGCTCGGTAAATTTGTTCCAGCAAAAGCACCCGGGCCAGCTGATGGGGAAAGGTCATTTTTGACAAGGATATTTTTTCATCCGCCCTCTGGATTACTGCTTTGGATAAGCCCAGAGAACCGCCGATGACAAATACCTGCCGTCCGCCCTTCATTTCATTTTCTGCCAGATGACGGGCAAAGCTTTCGCTATCGTATTGGGGGCCATCGATGCACATGGCGATCACCCGATCTCCCTGGCGGATGCGGGAAAGAATATTTTCCCCTTCCTTTTCCATGATCTGCATCTGCTGGGCGGCAGAGGCATTCTGGGGTTCGGGCAGATCGGGCAATTCAATGATTTCAAATTTGCCAAAGCGGGAAAGACGCTTCAGATATTCCTCCGCCGCCCCGGCAAAATATTTTTCGCGCAGCTTGCCTACGCAAATGATAGCGCCGTTCATGCATCCAGCAGCGGAATCACCGCCGCAAGATCGGGAAGCACATGATCGCAGTAGGGCCTGAGTTCCTCCCGATAGGGCAGCACATCGGGCACCATCCCCACCTGCATGCCGGCATTGCGTCCGGCCTTGATGCCGTTGACGGAATCCTCCAGCACCAGGCAATCTTCCGGCGCCACGCCCAGGCGCCTGGCCGCCGTGAGGAACATATCCGGTTCCGGCTTGGAGGGCAAGCCCAGATCGCCGGTGACCAGCGTCTGGAAATCATCCAGCACGCCCACCTTGCTCAAATATAATTGCACCACGGTAGAGGGGCTGGAAGAGCCTACCGCCCGGGGAATATTTCTTTCCTTCAGGGCTTCCAGCAATTCCTTGGCTCCCTTCTTCAGGGGAATTTTTCCCGCTTCCGCCATTTCATGCATGCTGTTTTCAAAATCGATAAACAGCTGCCGGGGATCCATCTGGGGGTAAAGACGGGTGTAGAGATCAATGGAAAAGGCATAGGTGGAGCCCAGGGTCTTTTTGATATCCTCCAGGGTCATTTCCACGCCCTGCTTCCTTCCGCATTCCGCCATCACATCCAGGCCGATATGCTCGCTGTCCACAAGCAATCCATCCATATCAAAAATTACGGCTTTAATCACTTATTCATCCTCCACAACAACGAAGCTGTCCAGCAGGAAGGTATGCAATGCTTCCCGGTTCACCAGCCAGTCGATCTGCTGGGTGGCCATGCCCGCCACCGGCATCGATTCATAGGCGCCGTCAATGGGCATACGGATCTGCTCAATTTCCGTTCCCCTCAGATCCATGGCCAGATCCAGGGCAGAAAGCATATCCATGGCGCTCATGCTGGTAAAGATGGTGTTTTCAATCACCACGTCCAGCAGCTTGGTGGCGTCCTCATAGCTGATATCCTTCAGGCTTTCGGCAATGGAGGTCAGCACGATCCGTGCCCGGCGGGTGCGGCCCACATCCTGGGTTTCCCCTTCGATATTGGCCACCTTGCGGATGCGCATATAAATCACCGCCGCATGGCCGGAAAAATGATAGGTTCCGCCGCCGGCCAATTCCGGCGTGGTGGAAGAACGGGAAATGGAATAATTGCGCAGATACTGCGCTTCCCGATCGGTAATGGTAATATCCACGCCGCCGATGGCGTCGATGATATTCTGCACCTGCTGGAAATCCACCACGATATAATCTTCAATCTTCAGGTTGAAGTGGGTGTTGATGGTGGTAATCAGGGCGTCGATCCCGGCTTGATTGGCCCCAAAATAACCCACAACATTATTGATCCGGCCAAATTTCCCATCGGGCCGCTGAATCAGCATATCCCGGATGAAGCTGGTGAGCATCACGCGGCGCGCATATTCATCCACGGAAACCAGGATCAGTCCATCGCTGTGCCCCAGATTCTTGGGATCGGTAGCCCAGGAATCCATGCAGATGAGCATATAATGATGAATTCCCTTGGGGGTGGGGGTGATTTCGCTTTCGGGAATCACCGGAATGGGCGCAGGTTCCTCATCCGCCAGTGCCAGCGGCACGCAGGAAATAAGCAGGCAAAGGGCCAGCAAAAGGCTCAGCCATTTTTTCATGTTCGCAATTTCCTCCCTATCGGTTTATTCCTGAGTAAATTTTTCCAGCTTCACGCCCGTTTCCTCGAAAATCTCAATGGAAAAGGCGTCCGGATAGCCCTGTTCATATACCACCCGGCGAATGCCCGCATTGACGATCATTTTGGCACAGACGGAGCAGGGCTGATGGGTGCAATAGAGGGTGGCGCCATCAATATTCACGCCCAGCTTTGCTGCCTGCAAAATGGCATTCTGCTCCGCATGGGCGGCATAGCATACCTCTGCCCGGGTGCCGCTTTCGATCCCCAGCTTGCGCCGCAGGCATTCCCCGCGCTCCTTGCAGGTTTTCATGCCGGCAGGGGCGCCGTTATAGCCGGTGGTCATGATGCGCTTATCCTTGACGATCACCGCGCCGATGGCCCGTCCGGGGGTAAAGCAGCTGGACCAGGTAGATACCAGCCGGGCCATTTCCATAAAGCGAATATCCCATTTATCCATGGTAAATTCCTCCCGATCAAAGATGGGCAAAAAATGCCTCCAGCAATTTCTGAGAGCTCTCTGCCGCTACCGCCACATTTTCCATATATTCCTTTTCATTGCCCCGCAATGTATCGGAAATGGCCCGGTAGGCCCCGTAGGGCACCTGCATTTCATAGCATACCTGGGCAATGGCCGCGCCTTCCATATCGCAGGCGGCAGCGCCGAAATGGCTGGCCAGCATCTGCTTTTTTTCCAGGGCGGAGATGAATTGATCGCCGGTGGCGATGCCGGCCGTGATATGATGCAGCCCTTGCTCATCGGCGGCCTTTTCCATGGCGGCCATCAGCGTCTTTTCGCAGGGCAATTCCACAATATTGATTTCGGGGATGCAGCCCAGGGGATCCCCAAAGGCGGTGGTATCCATATCATGCTGCACGCCGTAAGCGCCGATGACCACATCGCCGATATCCAGGCTTTCTTCCAGCGCCCCGGCCACACCGATATTGATAATGGCTTCCGGCGCAAAATGCAGAATCATGGCCTGCGCGCACAGGGCGGCATGAATTTTACCGATGCCGCAAAGGGCCAGGCACGTTTCCTTGCCCCAGAGCATACCCTGATAAAAACGAACGATGCCGATTTTCTTTTCGGTCATGCCTTCCATTTTATCCCGCAGCAGATGAACTTCCTTTTCCATGGCGCCAATAATACCGATCATTGGTCTATCCTCCCTTATCGCGGATCAATCCGATCGTAAAAGCTCAGCAGATTTCTGCCGGCGATTTTTTCCAGTTGTCCATCGGAAAGACCCCGCTTCTTCAGCGCCGCCAGCAGCGCAGGGAAATCCTGGGGGCCATTGAGGCCTTCAGGCTTTACTTCAATCCCGTCAAAATCGGAACCGAAGCCGATGTAATCTTCGCCTCCCAGTTCCACCATCCGCATCACATGATCGCATACCGTTTCCAGATCGGAAGGGCCATCCTTCTTCAGGAAATAGGGATAGAAATTGACCCCTACATAACCGCCGGCGCTAAACAGATCCTTCAGCTGCTGATCGGTCAGATTCCGCTTATGATCGCAAAGAGCGCGGCAGCAGGAATGGGAAGCCAGGGGCTTGATGCCCATCTCCAGCAAATCATAAAAGCCCCGGATATTGAGATGAGAGGTATCCGCCGCTATGCCCAGATTCTGCATTTCCCTGACCGCTTCCCGGCCAAAGGACTTCAGGGGGGTGGTATCATCCAGTTTGGCGGGGGTACCAACGCAATTTTCATAATTCCAGGTCAGCGCCGCCATGCGAACGCCCATCTTCCGCCAGGATTCCAGCAGGGAAAGATCGCCGTCCAGGGCGTCGCAGCCCTCCACAGAAAGCACATAGGCGTTTTCCCCGTCCACGGCGTCCCGGTAATCGGAAAGGCGCTTGAGGCCTTCCTTTTCCAGATTGGGAATTTCAGCCATCATTTTATCAAAGGTGGCCCGGATATCCGCAATTTTCGTGCTGTTGCCCACATAGAGCGCCATGGTCTGCACGGTCACGCCGCCCTTTTTCAGCCCGTCAAAGGTCACATCCAGCGTTTCTTCCGGATGAATGGCACGCCGGAACAAAGTATCCGCATGCGTATCGCAAAGAATCATCTGTAAATCCTCCTTTATCCCCATAAAAACACGGGTACATTTTATTATATCACATGTACGCAGCGGGAACAATCCAATGCATCGTAAACTTTTTTCATTTTCCCCGGCCAAGGAAGGGCGACGGCCGCATCTTCTATTTTGGCGGCAGGCTGATTTCTTGCAAAACGATCATGTAAAATCTTTCCATTCGTCCAGCCGTTCCAGCCATCCCGATGGATTTTCCGGGGGAATTTACTCCATTGTTTGTGCAATTTATTCACATTGACAGAGAATAGATTCTGGTTTTCGTCAAAATATCATGCTGGTAATTCAGAGCAGTTTGTGATATAATACTTAAAGATTGGTGATGGTTATTTATTTCGGGTTATAGAAAAAACGCCGATTATAATAAAGATTCCAATACGATGGCACAATCGTTTTATTTGTGCAATAGCTCGTTATTCCCAACAGCTGTGAAAGGAGGATTTTATGTCTCAATCACCCAAATTACGTATCATCCCCCTGGGTGGCGTGGATGAAATCGGCAAGAATATGACCGCCTTTGAATATGAAGATGATATTCTGGTGGTTGACTGCGGTTCCATTTTTCCGAAAGAAGATATGCTGGGGATCGATCTGGTCATTCCGGATGCATCTTACCTGGCTGCCAATAAAAACCGGGTGCGCGGTTATGTCTTCACCCATGGTCATGAAGACCATATCGGCGCTACGCCCTATATTCTCCGTGAGGTGCCCGCCCCCATCTGGGGCACGCGCCTGACCCTGGCCCTGATTGATCTGAAGCTGCGGGAGCATCGCGTCAGCGGCATTCCCTTCAATGCCATCATGCCCCGGGATGAAGTCAAGATCGGCCAATTCACGGTGAAATTCATCAAGGTGAATCATTCCATTTCCGGCGCCTGCGCCCTGGCCATCACCTGCCCTGCGGGCACCGTGGTCCACTCCGGTGACTTCAAAATCGATTTCACCCCCGTGGATGGGGAAGTGACCGATCTGAGCACCCTGGCCGCGGTGGGCGACGCCGGCGTATTGGCCCTGCTTTGCGAAAGCACCAATATTGAGCGTCCCGGCTATACCATGAGTGAAAGGAAGATCGGCGAAACTTTCGTCAATCAATTCCGCAATGCCGCCGGCCGGGTAATCGTGGCCATGTTTGCCAGCAATATCAATCGCCTCCAGCAGGTGATTGACAGCGCCATCCGCTTTGGCCGCAAGGTTTGCTTTATTGGCCGCAGCATGATTTCCGTCAGCCGCGTGGCCATGCAATTGGGCGAATTATCCATTCCGGAGGAATGCCTGCTGGAAGTGGATGATCTGGATAATTACCGGGATGATGAGCTTTTGATTCTCACCACCGGCAGCCAGGGCGAGCCCATGAGCGGTTTGACCCGCATGGCCTTTTCCGAGCATCGGAAATTGCAGATCAAGCCCAGCGATAAGGTGATCATTTCCGCCACGCCCATTCCCGGCAACGAAAAATTCGTTTCCCGGGTTATCAATCAGCTCTATCGCTGCGGCGCGGAAGTGATTTATGAGGCCATGGCGGAGGTTCACGTTTCCGGCCATGCCTGCCAGGAAGAAATCAAATTGATGCATACCCTGGTTCGCCCCAAATATTTCATTCCCGTTCACGGGGAATACCGGATGCTCTGGCAGCATGCGGAATTGGCGGAAACCCTGGGCATGGATCGGCAGAATATCGTGCTGCCCGCCGCCGGCCAGGTGATTGAAATGAGCCGGGATTCCCTCTCCATCGCGGGCACCGTGCCCACCGGCGAAGTGCTGGTGGATGGTCTGGGCATCGGGGACGTGGGCAATGTGGTGCTTCGGGATCGCAAGCATCTTTCCCAGGACGGCCTGATCATCGTGGCCATGGCCTTTGACCGCACCAACGGCGTGCTGGTTTCCGGCCCCGACGTCATTTCCCGCGGCTTCGTTTACGTCCGCGAAAACGAGGATATCATCGAATCCACCCGGGATGTGGTGCGCGCCATCATTGCTTCCTACGGCCGCATTGAGGGCAGCGATTGGCCCAGCATCAAAAATCGCATCAAGGATGAACTGCATCGCTTCATCTATGAAAAGATCAAGCGCAATCCCATGATCCTGCCCATCATCGTGGATCTTGGCTAAAGCGAATTGAGGAATAAATATATTGCGGGAAAACCATTCTTTGTGACCAAAGAATGGTTTCCCCGCTCCCTTTCCAAGAAAGTCATCCCAGCGGTTTGGAATGGAATCTGATTTCTGTTGATTGCCGGTGAAACAACCGGAATACTAAAAAACGCCGGAGAAGAAAGCAAATTTTCTCTCACGGCGTTTTTGCTTTGCCCGATCTTTATTTTTTCGCAAAATACTCCATCGCCCGGGCATAGCCCTCAAATCCCAAGCCGATAAAATGGGCTTCGCAGGCCATGCCGGCGTAGCTGATCTGGCGGAAGCTTTCCCGCTTGGTCACATCCGTCAGATGCACTTCGGCGCAGGGAATATTCACTGCCTTGAGCGCATCCAGAATAGCGACGGAGGTATGGGTATAGGCGGCGGGATTGATCACGATGCCATCCACCTGCTGATATGCGGCCTGGATTTTATCCACAATCACGCCCTCATGATTGCTCTGGAAAATTTCCACTTCCACGCCCAGTTCCCGGGCCTTTTCTGCAATAAACGCCTTCAGATCCTCATAGGTCTGGGTGCCGTAAAGATGCTTTTCCCGGATACCCAGCATATTCAGATTGGGCCCGTTAATGACCAGCAGCTTCATAAAATCCCTCCTCCATGCATTTGACCGCCTGGCTCAGGGCGCCTTCATTTTCCACAATATAATCAGCGCAGGCCTGATACAGGGGCATGCGGATTTTTTCCATTGCCGCAAGAGCAGCGGCGTCTTTCGATAAAGGGCGCCCGGCCGTGCTGAGCAATTCCCTGGGCCGCTTCACCCAGGCAACCACGCCATTCTGATGCAGCGCCCGAATATTCTCTTCCCGCAGCACGGCGCCGCCGCCGGTGGCAATCACCAGGCCGCTTTCCTTGCCAAAGCGGGCAATAACGCGGCTTTCAATATCCCGGAAGGCTTCCTCCCCCTGCTTTGCAAAAATTGCAGGAATGGGGCCGGCCTCCTTTTCGATTTCGGCGTCAATATCCACAAAGGTACGCCTCAGTTTTTCTGCCATTTTCCGGCCCAGGGTGCTTTTCCCGCAGCCGGGCATGCCCACCAGCACCAGATTCATGCATTCCCGGCGCACGGCGCGGTATGCCTGACCGATTTTCTTTTCGGGAATTTCCGCCTGCAAAAAATGCCTGGCTGCATGCCATGCCTGGGCCACCAGCATCCACAGCCCGTCAATGCAGGGAATGCCCATTTCCTTCGCCTTCATCAGAAGCGCCGTGCGGGCCGGATTATAAATCACATCCGCCACCCCGGAAAGCCGGGGAAAGGCCGCCAGATCCACCGGGGATTCCAGATTACCCGGATACATTCCCACCGGCGTGGTATTGATGATCACTTCCCCATCGGTATGCTGATGATACAGAGCGTCATAATTCACCGGGCCGGAACGGGAAACCACAATATATTCCTGGGCCTTTTCTTCCCGGCAGGCGGCCTGGGCGGTCAGGGAAGTGCCCCCGCTGCCCAGAATAATCACCTTTTTCCCCTGCAGGGAAATGCCGCCCTTTTCCAGCATGAAAAGGAAGCCCGGCAAATCTGTATTATCCGCGCAGAGCTTTCCATCCCTGAAATAGAGGGTATTGGCACTGCCTACCTTTTCCACCACCGGGGATATTTCATCGCAATAGGGCAATACATCCTTTTTATAGGGGATGGTGATATTCAGCCCCTGAAATTTTCTTTCTTTTAATACCCGGATCAATTCCTCCCGGGGCATGGGATACAATTGATAATCATAATCCCCGAATACCCGATGAATGGGCGGGGAATAGCTGTGGCCCAGCCGTTCCCCAATCAGGCCATATTCCATCATTTCATTTCCTCATAATTGCCCAGGAATACCAGCTGATCCGAATCATTCTTCAATTCGCCGATCAGATTCCGCACGGCAGGATCCTTGATGGAGGCTTCAATATCAAAGAAGAAGCGGAATTCAAAATCCTTTCCGGGCATGGGCCGGCTTTCCAGCTTGGTCAGATTCAGGCCCATCACGGAAATATGGGAAAGCAGCCGATACAGGGAACCGGGGCGATGGGCGGCGCTGAGCATCAGGGAAATTTTATTCGCCCCTTCATATACCTTTAGATCCTTGGCGATACAGATAAAGCGGGTGAAATTATGATCGCTGTCGCTGACCTGGGTGGAAAGGGTTTCCAGGCCGTAGAGCTGTTCACACTCCGGTGAGGCAATGGCCGCCAGATCCTTGCGGCCGGAATTGGCCACGAAATTGGCCGCCACGGCGGTATTTTCCATGGCCGTCACCTTGATTTTCGGATTGGCGGAAAGGAACGCCGCGCACTGGCGCAGGGCCTGCTCATGGGATACGATTTCAGTAATATCAGAAAACTTCGTTCCGGGCAGGGCCAGCAGCCGATGCTCAATCCGCTGCCGGGCAGCACGGACAATATGGAAATTATGCTTTTCCATCAGATCGTATACCTGGGTGACGGAACCGGCAGTGCTGTTTTCAATGGGCAGAATCCCAAAGGGGCACATGCCCGTTTCCACGGCCTTAAAAACATCATTAAAGGAATTCATATACAGAATATCCGCAAATTCAAACATCTGATCGCAGATTTTCTGAGAATAGGCCCCTTCCTTGCCCTGGCAGGCTACCAGCGCCCGTCCTGGCATTTTGGGCTGAATATTTTTCGCTGCTTCCTCCAGCTTTGTCACCAGAGAGGAGGCAGGGCGCAGCAATTCCGCCTGATAGGCACGGCTGACGTTAAAGATGGTCTGATAAAGCAATTTGGCATAATGCTCAAATTCTTCGCCGGCAGCAGCGGAAACCCGGTTGATAATCTGGCGTTCGCGGCCGGTATCCAGAATGGGCATGCCGCTTTCCTTCTTATAGGCGGCCACCTGGCTGGAAAGCTCCATCCGGTTGCGGAAAAGGGTAATCAGCTGATCGTCGATGGTATCTAAGTTTTTGCGAATTTCCTTCAGATCCAGTTCCATATGTTTCACGCTCCCTGCAAAATCATATCGGTTAAAATCATTGCTGCCATGGCCTCCACCACCGGTACCGCCCGGGGCACCACGCAGGGATCATGCCGTCCCTGAATGATCAATTCCTTTTCCTCCCCGGTAGGAAGATAGACACTCCTTTGCGCACAGGCAATGGAGGGAGTGGGCTTGAAATACACGGTGAAATGCAGCGGCATGCCATTGGAAATGCCCCCCTGAATGCCTCCCTGATGATTGGTTCGGGTGCCGATTTTTCCATCTTCTGCGCAGAAGGAATCATTAAATTCACTGCCGTGGCCGGAAGCGGCCGCCAGGCCATCCCCGAATTCCACCGCCTTGACTGCCGGAATGCCAAAGAGCCCCAGGGAAAGCCGTCCCTCCAGCCCGCCAAACATGGGCCCGCCAAGCCCGCCGGGAACGCCTGTTACCACGCAGCGGATTGCACCGCCAACGCTGTCTCCTTTTTGCCGGGCAGCCTCAATTTCCGCTTTCATGGCTTCCCCTTTTTCGGGATTGATGACCGGAAACCGATCGGCGGGATACAGGGGCATGGCAGGATCCAGGCAATCGGGCCGATCATCCTGAATGCTGCCGATGCGGGCAATATGGGCGGAAATCTCAATGCCCTTTTCCTTTAAAAGCTGCATGCACAGGGCCCCTGCAAAGCAAATAGGCGCCGTAAGCCGGCCGGAAAACTGCCCTCCGCCCCGCACATCCCAGCTTTCCCCGTATTTGAGGTACGCTGCATAATCCGCATGCCCGGGCCGGGGAGTATGCAGCAGGGAGGAATAATCCTTGCTGCGGGTGTTCTGGTTTTCAATCAGGGCGCAAATGGGCGCGCCGCAGGTCTCCCCTTTTTCATTCAAACCGGAAAGAATCTGGGGGGCGTCCGCCTCCTTGCGGGTCGTGGACCAGGCATTTTGTCCCGGGGCGCGCCTGGCCATAAAGGCGGATACCTGATCCCAGTCAATCTGCCTGCCGCTGGGATAGCCCTCAATCACGGCGCCGATGCCGGGGGCATGGGATTGCCCGAAGACCGTCACCTTCAGCTTTTCGCCAATCGAATTATCCGACATGGATTTTTCCTCCAAGCCTTACAAAATCTTCAAAAAAACCGGGATAGGATTTATCGGCCGCTTCCGCCCCCAGAATGGTAACAGGGGCCTGGCACACGGTGGCCGCAATGGCGGCGCTCATCACCACCCGGTGATCATTCATGCCATCCACCACACCGCCCAGGATTTTTCCGCCACGGATGATCAGGCCGTCTTCCTTTTCTTCTGCCGCGCCGCCAAGGGCATTTATGGCTTTTGCCATGGCAGAGAGCCGATCCGATTCCTTGATGCGCAGCCGGGCCGCGCCGGAAATCACGGTTTCTCCCGGGCGGGCAGCCGCTGCTGCCGATAAAACGGGCATCAGATCGGGGGTATCGGTTACATCCACTTCCCCGCCGATTTGATTCAGCAGCCTTTCAATGGCCTTGTCCCCCTGAGGAGAAGCCGGATTCATGCCCAGCACCTGAATTTCACTGCCCAGATGATTGGCGGAAAGCCAAAACGCGGCGGCAGACCAATCCCCCTCCGCTTCCACGAAGCCCGGCGAAATATACCGCTGATTTCCCGGAATTCGCCATCCATCCGCAATTTCCTCTATCCGGATACCAAATTGCCGGAGCACGGAAAGCGTCAGATCCACATAAGGCATGGATTCCAGCGGGGAGGTATAGCGGAGCCTGCTCTCCCCCGCAAGCAGGGGCAGGGCCATCAATAAGCCGGTAAAATACTGGCTGCTGATATTGCCGGGCAGGGCATAATCCCCGCTTTTCAGGCCGCCATGAACCAGGATCGGCAGAAAATCCCCCTCCATTTGGGCACCGTGTTCCCGCAGCTGCTCCAGCAGAGGGCCGTTGGGGCGGCTGGGCAAGCGACCATGACCGGTGAGCAAAATGGGCCAGTCCTTTTCCTGCGCTGCGCAAAGCGGCAGCATAAACCGAAGGGTGGATCCGCTTTCGCCGCAATCCAATTCCGTCTTTTCCATTTTTTGCAGCGGCCCGGAAATCCGGATCATCCGCGCGTCCCTTTGAACGGAAACGCCCAATGCCTGCAGGCAGCGGATCGTGGCCTGAATATCCGCATTATCTCCCGGGCAAAGAATGGCCGTTTCCCCGCTGCAAAGCGCCGCGGCAATCAGCAATCTGTGCACATGGGATTTGGAGGGCGGCGGGGTTACCGCGCCTTGGAGCACTCCGGGCTCAATGGTTATTTTCATGGGTTTTCTCCCGTTCCTTTGGCAAAGTATTCGGGCAGCTCTTCCACCGGAATGGTTTTCAGCATGCATTTCCCCATCTTTTCCGGCAGCACCAGGGTGATTTTCCCGCCCCGGCGTTTTTTATCGGAAAGGGCGGCTTCCGCCAGTTCCCGGGCAGAATAGGGAGATTTTACCGGCAGGCCGCAGGCAGATACGCCCTTTTCCGTGCGTTCAATTTCCACCCCGGCGGCCCGTGCCGCCATCACCAGGCCAATGCCCACGCCCTGCCCATGGGTGATGGAAAAATTCGCGCATTTTTCCACGGCGTGGCCAAAGGTATGCCCCAGATTCAGGAATTGCCGGGCGCCGTTATCCAGTTCATCCTGCATCACATAATCCCGCTTGATTTCGACGCACTGGGCAATTGTTTCTTCCATGCGTTCCAGCCAGCTGCCATCCGCCATACGATCAAAAAGCGCCGCATCGGCCAGCACGCCATATTTGAGCATTTCCGCCGCTCCATCCCGCATCAGTTCGGGGGGCAAATTTTTCATAATATCCGTATCGCAAATCACCAGTTCCGGCTGATGGAATGCCCCGGCCAGATTTTTTCCGGCCTTTAAATCCACGGCGGTTTTCCCGCCCACAGAGGAATCCACCGCCGCAAGCAGCGTGGTGGGAATCTGGATAAAGCGCACGCCCCGGCAATACACCGCTGCGGCAAAGCCAGCCAGATCCCCCGGCACGCCGCCCCCCAGCGCCACCACCAGATCACTGCGGGAAAGATGAATTTCCGCCAGCCATTCCAGGGCGTCAGCGAGGGTTTGCAGGGTCTTTTGCTTTTCACCGTTGGGGAAAGCAAAGATTTCCGTTTTGAATCCCGCCGCCTGCAGGGATTTTTCCACGCGGCTTCCAAATAATCCCTGCACGATATCATCGGTAATGATGGCGGCCCTGCAGGGGGACATGATTTTTTGCAGCAATGCCCCGGCCTGATCCAGAATGCCGCTGCCGATCATTACATCATAGCAGCCCGATGCTTCCACCCGCACGGTTTTCATGGCTTATTCCTCCAAAGATTCCTTGATTTGCCGGCCTTCTCGCAAAATGGCCTTCAGTTTCTCCGCATCCTTTTCCTTCAGCGCATCCCGGTATTCGCACATGCGATCGATCAGCGCCTCTACCTGGGATAAAAGCAGATCATCATTTTCCAGGAAAAGCTCGGTCCACATTTCTTCATTCAGCCGGGCCACCCGGGTCATATCCTTAAAGCTGCCGGCGGAAAAGCCCTTGTGCTTGGCGGCAAGGGGGGTTTTCACATAGGCGCCGGAAACGATATGGGCCAATTGCGAAGTAAAAGCGATCATTTCATCGTGCTCCTGGGGGGTGGAAAAACGCACCCGGCCAAAGCCGATGGAAAGGAAAATCTCCTTGGCCTGACGGATGATTTCCACATCCGTACCGGGAGCGGGGGTGAGAATCATGGAGGCATTTTCAAACAGATCATCCTGGGCATAGGAAAAGCCGCTGCGTTCCCGGCCCGCCATGGGATGGCCCCCCATGAAAATGGCCTTTTTCCCTTCAAAAGCAGGGAATAGCCGATCGCATACATAGCGCTTGACGCCGCTGCAATCAATGACCAGAGCGCCATCCCGAAAATCATCCTGATGGGAAAGAATATAATCCACCGACGCCTGGGGATACAGCGCCACCAGCACCACATCGCAGGATTTGAGCACCTCTTGATCCAACACCCCATCAATTGCGCCCACCATCCGGGCCTGCAAAATGGTGGTTTCATTCAGATCGGCGCCAAATACCTGATGATTGCTGTGAAATTTGATGGATCGGGCCAGGGAACCGCCGATCAGGCCCAGCCCAACAATACCGAATTTCATATTCATTCACCTCATCTGCAGGCAAAGGGCCGCACCGCATTGACGGCCTTCACCACATCATCGAATGCTTCCGGCGTCAGGGACTGGGCGCCGTCAGACCGGGCATGGGGCGGATCATTATGCACCTCGATCATTAGGCCATCCGCGCCGCAGGCGGCAGCCGCAACGGCCATGGGCTTCACCAGGGAAGCAATGCCGGTGGCATGGCTGGGGTCCACGATCACGGGCAGATGAGTCAGTTTATGAATCACGGGTACGGCAGAAAGATCCAATGTATTGCGGGTTGCGGTTTCATATGTGCGGATACCGCGTTCGCAAAGGATAACCTGCTCATTGCCGCCGGCCATAATATATTCGGCGCTCATGAGCCATTCCTGAATGGTATTGGCCAGGCCGCGCTTTAAGAGGATGGGCTTGCGCAGCTGGCCCAATTCCTTGAGCAATTCGAAATTCTGCATATTCCGCGCGCCCACCTGAATCACATCCACATCATCAAAATATTTCAGATGATGGGCGTCCATAATTTCGGTTACGATAGGAAGGCCCGTCTGGCGCTTGGCCTCCAGCAGCAAATTGATGCCCTCTTCATGCAGGCCCTGGAAGGCATAGGGAGAAGTGCGGGGCTTGAAAGCGCCGCCGCGGAGCAGGCCCGCGCCGGATTTTTTCACTTCCTTGGCAATCATCACGATCTGCTCTTCACTTTCTACCGAGCAGGGCCCCGCCATAATTTCGAAATGACCGCCGCCAATCTTTTTGCCGCCGCCCACATCGATTACGCTGTCTTCGGCATGGAATTTCCGGTTGGCATTCTTATAAGGCTCCTGAATGCGCTGCACCGTTTCCACAATTTCCAGAGATTTAATCACTTCAATATCCACCCGGGAGGTATCGCCGATCAGGCCCATAATGGTCTGGCTTGCACCGACAGACATATGAATATCAAAACCCATGGATTTCAGCCACGCCTGCAAATTATTTACCTGCTGTTCATCCGCATGATTCTTAAGAAGAATAATCATTTTTCCGCCTCCATAAACATACATCTTTTGATCGAATGAAAAAGGGCCTTGCGATGGCAATCACCGCAAAGCCCCTGAGCATCAGGATGAAAACTTTACATGCGGCAATATGCCTTATCGGAAAAGCCGATAAAGCTAAAGTAATAATAAGCCGCCTGCAAAGTGATGTTACACATTCCGAAAGCCTCCATTCGAATACGGAGTTTATGGTAGCACAAGCCAACGCTCTCGTCAAGTAGATCGATTGTTTTTCCTGTGTATTCCATTTCTGCCGTATCAGCGGATATCCTCGATCATTTCCATCAGATTTTTCACGCCCAGCACGAAGCCCTTGGAATTATCCAGCCGGTAATCCGCCGCCGCGCGATAATGGCCGATGCAGCGATTATACTGATCGATTACATCCTCATGGGTGCCGCCGGCAAGCAAGGGGCGGCGATCCACCTTGATATCGGAAATGATCTGATCCAGCGGGCGGTCAATATGCACGATCACGCCGTGATTTTTCATGATGGTCACATTTTCCTGGAAGGTACATAATTCCCCGCCGGTGGATACGATGCAGGGCTCCTGCCCCACCAATTCCACCAGCGCCCCGGTTTCCGCATTGCGAAAGAAGGGCTCGCCAAAGGTGGCAAAAATTTCATTGACGGTCATGCCCATCATTTCGCATACCCGCTGATCGGTATCCACAAAACGCAGATTCAGATTCTGCGCTGCGCGACGGCCCAGGCTGGTCTTCCCTGCGCCGGCCATCCCCACCAGAAAAATATGCATATTGATCATGGCCATGCCCCCTTGCGGCTCAATTCTTTCCCACTTTTCTTCCGTTCCGGGTTCTTTTCACTCCCGATGGCATCATCATATCATAAAATGCCGCCGCATGCAAGAATTGCATCCGGAAAATTGAATGAATTTGCCTTTATATATGAAGAAAAAGCGACTTTTTTTGCATGCATTGTTTCTTTGCGGATTGCGCACGCTGATATCAGGAGGTGAATTCCATGAGCGAAAAAGAAAAATCCAATTCCGAAAAAAGCGCCCTGTTCATCCAATTTGCCCGAAAAAAACGCATGCGCCAAACCCATCGGGTGGTACATTAAAAATCTCCCGGCGATCCTATTCGCCGGGTAATTTTTTCACATAGTTGTTTTTTGGGGGCATGCTGATTTCTACAAAATGCATGAGACAGAATAGTTTTCCTGCTGCCACAAGAAGCCTCCTGGAGCATTTTTTAAGCTTGCTGATCTCCATTTTTTCTCCTTCTGCATTTTATTTGGAATTAAAATGGAATTATTTTCATTCCATTTTTAACATTATACCACAAAATGAACGCAAAATGGAATCGAATAGTATCCAATTTACATTCATTCAGGGAGGTTTCTATGGCACAGAAAAGCATTTCCGTTCGCATCGACTCGGAATTATTGGATCAATTGCATGTGGTTGCGGATTATGAGGGCCGTTCCGCCAATAGCCAGATTCTGGTTCTGATCCGCAAATGCGTGGAAGCCTATGAAAAGGAGC
Source organism: Clostridiales bacterium (assembly GCA_015056015.1). Classification (GTDB taxonomy): domain Bacteria; phylum Bacillota; class Clostridia; order Christensenellales; family Aristaeellaceae; genus RUG563. Next base: position 579 of record SVHD01000003.1, on the reverse strand, counting down.
ATGGCCCTATCCTGAATTCCAATCGCGACGCATCAAAAAACTGAATCCTGGCTTCGGATCATAAAAAGTATGCCCTTTGCAAACGGCATACTTTTTCTTTGTTTTTTCGGGCATTTGCCCAATTTCTTCCCGTTTTCCGCCGGCCTGCCGTTGACAAATTTCCCTTTTCCGATATATAATGAAACGTTGGTGTATACACCGATGAAAGAGGGAGATTTTCTATGATTCGCAATGATATTCGCAACATCGCTATCATCGCCCACGTTGACCACGGCAAGACGACTTTGGTTGACCAGATGCTCAAGCAGGGCGGTGTTTTCCGGCAGAATCAGCAGGTGGCTGAACGCGTAATGGACAGCAATGATCTGGAACGTGAACGCGGCATTACCATCCTGGCCAAGAATACTGCCGTGCATTATGGGAATTCCAAGATCAACATCGTGGATACCCCCGGCCACGCCGATTTTGGCGGCGAAGTTGAGCGCGTGCTGAAGATGGTGGATGGCGTGCTTTTGCTGGTGGACAGCTTTGAAGGCCCCATGCCCCAGACCCGGTTCGTGCTGCAAAAGGCCCTGGGCC
>SVHD01000087.1 GCA_015056015.1 Clostridiales bacterium | reverse complement strand
GACCGACTCTACCGAAATGACCTCTTCTTCCAGCGAAATCGTGACCAACCTGGAAACCGATATGACCACCCTGCGTGCCGCTTCCATCATGCTGGCCACCGTGCCGATCCTGTGCGTATATCCCTTCGTGCAGAAGCATTTCGCCAAGGGCATGCTGATGGGCTCCCTGAAGGGCTAATCAACGATTGGATGGCGCAATGCGCCTGAAAATAAAACATTTGAGGAGGAAAACCCCAATGAAAAAGCTGGTTGCTCTGCTTGCCGCTCTGATCATGATTCTGAGCTGCACTGCCGCCCTGGCCGATGTGGATCTGTCCAAGTATGTGGACGACGAATCCAAGAAGATCACCATCGCCTGGCTGGCCGGCCATGACACTACCGAAGTGCACAAGGAAGACCCCGTGCTGCTGTGGCTGAACGAAAAGTTCAACGTGGATCTGCAGCCCATCTTCCTGGATCGCTCTTCCTACAAGGAACTGCTGACCACCCGCATCATCGGCGGCAACATTCCTGACGTGTTCCTGCTGGAAAACGCTGCTCAGTTCTCCCAGTTCGTGGGCGAAGAAGCCTGCCTGGAAATCCCCATGGAACTGATCCAGGAATTCATGCCCAATTCCTATGCCTGGCTGATGGAATATGATCCCACCTGCTTCGAAAACGTTTCCTACGCTGGCAAGAATTACGGTCTGCCCCGCGTTAACGGCGATGGTTTCTACAACTACGCTCCCTTCTGGCGTGCCGACTGGCTGGCCAAGTTCGGCTACACCGATGGCAAGGTTCCCATGACCATGGAAGAAGTGGAAGAAGTCTTCTACAAGTTCGCTAACGAAGATCCCGATGGCAACGGCCAGAAGGATACCTACGCTCTGTCCAACACCGGTATGCTGCCCATCTACGGCTGCTTCGGCGCTATCCCCGATCGTTGGGTGGTTGGCGAAGATGGCAAGCTGGTTTACGGCGCTGTCTATCCCGGTATGCGCGATGCTCTGGAACTGCTGGCCAAGTGGTATAAGGACGGCCTGATTGATCCCGAATTCATCACCGGCGAAAACCAGGGCGGCCACTGGTGCCTGTCCGTTCCCTTCGAACGCGGCCAGATCGGCTTCTCCTCCTCCGGTGCTTTCTATCAGCTGTGCCCCGACTTCGACGGCCCCACCGATGAACTGACCGGCGCTGGTGGCGAATTCCAGGTTGGTAAGACCCTGCGTACCTTCGCTGCTCAGACTGGTTATGACAAGATGGTCATCGGTTACAACCCCACCGGCTACACCACCAAGTATGATGGCAAGTATGCCAGCTTCCAGGGTGGCGATTCCTGGGGCAAGACCACCAGCGAAGCCATCGTGTTCAGCTACAAGCTGGCCGATGATCCCGCCAAGCTCGTCCGCATCCTGAAGATCATCGAAGCCATCGGTTCCGATTACGAAACCTGGCTGCGCATCTTTGAGTGGGACCTCAACATTGTTGATCCCGAATGCTTCGCCTATGACGAACTGCTGGGCTATGTGCCTGTGAACGATTACACCCGTGACACCACCTACGGTGATACCCACGGCAATATGTTCAACACCCTGCAGAACCCCAACTTCCGCGCCAAGTATGACCCCGCTCAGTATGATTGGGCCAACAAGATGCCCATGTTCCACACCGGCGGCTACTCCCGCGTGACCCTGCCCATCACCACCGAATCCCAGCCCCAGTACTGGTCTTCCCTGGAAACCCTGCGTGAAACCACCTACTTCCAGATCATCACCGGCGAAAAGTCCATTGACGCCTTTGATGCTTTCGTGAAGGAATGGTATCAGCGCGGCGGCCAGGTGATCACTGACGAAGCCAACGAATGGTACGCCTCCAAGTAAGCTTCTGCTGTGATTCGCTGAGCGAATGAAACCCTTCGGGGGTCGTCTTGAGGACGGCCCCCGATTTTTTATCGCTGTTCATGCATGAAAAAAGCACCCATCAGGGTGCTTTTTTGTATGTGAATCAGATTTGTTTGAAAAGCAATACGTTTTCTACATGTCCGGTGTGGCAGAACATATCCACGCTCTGGCATTTTTCGGCCCGATACCCATGCTGGCAGAGGAATTTGGCGTCCCGGGCCTGGGTGGCCACATCGCAGCTGACATACACCACCCGCCTGGGCCCGGCCTTCGCAATGGCGGAAAGCACCTTTTCTTCGCAGCCCTTCCTGGGCGGATCCAATACCACCACATCGGGGCGCAGGCCTTTTTCCACCATCTGGGGCAGCAAATCCTCCGCCGCGGCGGCGTAGAATTCTGCATTATGGACGTCGTTGACAAGGGCATTCTTTTTGGCGTCCTCAATGGCTTCGGGCACCACCTCAATGCCGATGACCTGCTTTGCCTTCCGGGCCAGCATCAGGGAAATGGTGCCCGCGCCGCAATAAAGATCGGCCACCAGTTCATTGCCGGAAAGATCGGCAAAATCCAGGGCGGTCTGATACAGCTTTTCCGTCTGGATAGGATTGATCTGGAAAAAGGAAAGAGGGAAGATGGAAAATTTCAAGCCGCAGAGGGTATCATCCAGGCGTTCCTGGCCGTAAAGCAGGCGGTTTTCCAGGCCGAGAATCACATTGTCGCCCCGCTTGTTTACATTGAGATACAAAGAAACCAGAGAAGGAATGCCCGCACGCAACATGGCGATCAATTCCCGCTCATGGGGCAGGCTATTCTGCGTGGCGACCACCACCGCCATCACTTTCCCATCCCGGGATACCCGGCTCATGATATGGCGGATCAGGCCACGGCGGGATTGCTCTTCATAAGGGGCGATCTTGAATTTTTCCATCCAGCAGCGGAAAATGGCCAGCACCTGATCGCTTTCCTGCTTGGCAATCATGCAGGCGGATACATCCACAATCCGATGGCTGCGGGGCGCGAAAAAACCAATCTGCGGCGCGCCGGGATGGCCGCCCACGGGCAGGGAGGTCTTATTCCGGTAATGCCAGGGATCATCCATCCCGATCACCGGCGGCACATCGATGGCAAGCCCGCCCAGACGGGTCAGCGCATCCCGCACCTTTTCCCGCTTCATCTGCAGCGATGCTTCATACGTCATATGCTGGCATACGCAGCCGCCGCATTTTTCATAATACGGGCAGGGGGGAGAAATGCGATCGGAGGAGGGAGCCATCACCTGCAGGGTCTTTAAAAAGGCATGGGTCTTTTCTACCCGCTGGGCCCGGGCCAATACCTTCTCTCCGGGCAGCGCGCCCTGCACAAATAATGTCATCCCATCCAGATGGGCAATGCCCATTTCGCCGCCGAAGCGCTCGATTTCTACCACCAGTTCGTCGTTCTTTTTCAGCATGATATTCTCCCTGCGGAAGGTAATTCAAATAACAAAGCAACACGGGGAAAGGAAAGCAACCTATCCCGTGTCCGTTTTCTTTGGGAAGGCGCGGGAGGGCTTTTCTTTTTGAAGAAAAGTATCCGGCAATAGCAACATGGGGAAAGGAAGAAGGAAGAGGCTATTCCTGTCATCCCGAGTCCGTTTTCTTTGGGAGGGCGCGGGAGGGCTTTTCTTTTTGAAGAAAAGTATCCAGCAATAGCAACACGGGGAAAGGAAGAAGGAAGAGGCTATTCCTGTCATCCCGAGTCAGTTTTCTTTGGGAGGGCGCGGGAGGGCTTTTCTTTTTCAAAAGAAAAGTTCTCCCGCCAATCCCCTTCATCTAACAATCTTTCGCGCTTCGATGTAGTAGCGCTTTTCATTGGCTTCCCCCATGGAGAAGGTTTTCCGGGGCAAGGGGCCGCCCTTTTCCACGGCGGGGAAAAGCAGCGCCTTATCCATGGCGGGCAAAAGAATGCCCACAGCATTTTCATTTTCCACGATTTCCCGAACGGCGTCTTCACCGTGCACATAGTCCAGATTCAGGGTATCATCCTGATCCAGCAACGTTTGCACTGTGCCTACGGGCAGGGTATGCAGAGGATGACCGATTTTAAGCGGCAGATCGCCGGAGGCGGTGACCAGCACCAGATCGGGATTATTCATTTCCAGGGAAAGATCGGCTTCTTTCAAAAGATCCCGGATGCGCTGAGCCGTGGAATCAAAGATCACACGATGAATGGGCTCAAAAATCAGAGCCTCATCATAAATGTTATTCAGCTCTACCGTGGCAAAGCGGGCGGGATGATTTTCCCATTCGCTTTCGGGCAGCGTTTTTTTCACTTCCATCCAGTGGGCCTTGGCTGTGGCCAGGGAATGATTGCCATCCCCAACCGCCAGCAAAATGCCCTTTTCCGGCAGCTTTTCCTGCAGCGCCGCCAGCGCCTGGGCGATCTGCTTCAGGGTATCCTCGTCCTCAATGGCCCAGCCGGCGGCATGGCCGCCCTCCAGCATCAGATCAATATCGTACAGGGGACGCAGGGCATGACGCTTTTCATAAACGGGCTCAATCACCGTGCGGCCGGGATCATCGCAGAGCAGCATCACATGGGCCAATTCCAGCGCTGCGCCGCGGCGCACCTTCTGCCGGGGAGGAATACGGGAAAGAATGGTACCCTCCGTGGGACGAATCAGGGGGGCGGCTTCCTTATCAAAGCTGTAATGCTCCAGATCAATGGTCGTGACCAGGCCCAGCCGGGAACCGGATTGGGTGGTGCGGCATAAAAGCACCATACCGTGCACGGCGTCTTCCAAAATGCCCGTATTCAGATAATTTTCCATTTCCTGCTGAATTTGGGGCACCCGCTGATCGCTTTCATCCAGATAGCATTCGGGAATAATCAGCCGAAGGGCGGAGGGCTGATCCTTCACGATGCGATCCGCCTCTTCCCATTTATCTTTCTGTGCCGTATATTGATCGCAGGCCACCACGGCCCACGCTTCCATGCTTTCGCTTTTTCGAGGTAAATAAAAAATGCCGGGTTTTACGCATAAATTCTCAAAAGCTTTCATAAAAGCACCTCCAATTTAATCATACCAATTTTTTCACTAAAGCGCAAGGGAAATGCAGAATTTGCGCTGTTTTTTCCCGGGCGATTTGACTTTTGCCCTGCGCCATGATAAACTGGAAAAAGACTATCCAAGGAGGCAATTCGTGATGAAATTTCTGCGATTGATGGCCCTGATTCTGGTGCTTTTGACCCTGACCGTGCCCGCCCTTGGCGAAACCACCACCATCCGGATCACCTGTACCGGCGATGTAATGCCCGGCAGCAATGATTTGGTCAGGGTGGAGGATTTTGCTTTCCAGCGCTATATTGAAAAATATGGCTATGGCTATCCCTTTGAAAAAATGCAGGTGCTATTTGCCAATGACGATATTACGCTGATTAATCTGGAATGCGTGCTGAATGATGACGCCCCTGCATCCACCAGTCGCCTGCGCTTCCGCGGGCCTACGGATTATGCGAAAATCCTGACCGCCGGCAGCATTGAAGTGGCCAATCTGGCCAATAATCATTACAGTGATTACGGCAAGGAAGCCCATCTTTCCACCATTGCTGCCCTGGAAAGCGAGGGCGTGAAATATTGCGGTTCCACCGAATATGGTAATTATGCCTGCTATATGGATGTAAAGGGCATCCGCGTGGGCTTTGTGGGCGTGCTGCCGCTGTATTATAAGGATAATGCTGCGAAGGTGGATAAGCTGTTCAAGGATTTGAAGGCGGCGGGATGCCAGGTTATTATCGCTTCCCTCCATTGCGGCGCGGAATATAATGATACCCACGGCAATATCCACGATAAATACGGCAAGAATCTTGCCAAGCTGGGCGCAAATCTTGTGATCGGCAATCATCCCCATGTGCCTCAGGGCTTCAATGTGTTCAATGGCGTCACCCAGATTTATTCCCTGGGTAATTCCTCCTTCGGCGGCAATACCGGCGTGGATGAGGTGCTGCGCTGTATTCAGGGCTCCGTGGCCCAATTCGAACTGACCTTTGAGGATGGCGTTTATAAGGGGCATCAGATGACCATCTGGCCCATTCATATCAGCGGCACGTCCCCTGAAAATAATTATCAGCCCGTGCTGGTGGAAGGAGACGCCGCCCAGGTGGTTATGAAAAAAATCCAGAAGGATACTTCCTTCAAGATCAAGCCTTATGTTGATGGCCAGGGCGCTGTGCAGGATTTCGTGCCCTGGGGGAAATGAACGAAAGGAATATTTGCGAGAGGGCCTTTCTTTTGAAGAAGAAAGGCCCTTGTGCACTCGCACTGATAAGTTGCTGAAAGAACTTAAATCTGGAAAGAATTGACAAATTTTATTTTAGTGAGTAAAATAGAATCAGAAAAAGATGATCGGAGGAAAAGAAACGTGATGAAGCGTCAGATGGCTATATTAGTTTTATTGTTTTTTGTTTTGTGCTTACCGGCTTATTGTGAAGAAGAGGCGAATTGGAATACTGCGCCGGTGTTTACCAAGGCATATGAATTATCGGCAGAAAAGCTGTATGTTGAATGGAATGGAAGTGCAACGCTTTATCAGGTATTTGTGGATGGAGAATTGAAGGCTTCTACAATCGTCAATAATTCGATTCTTGCTATCACAAAGGGTACACATAACATTACTATTTATCCAATTTATGAAAAGGAAAATGTTGATACAAAAGTCGATGTTGGTTTAGAAGTGTTTAATATTGGTGGATCCGTTGGCTTGGATTTGGCCGCATTAGGCGTCAACCCGCAGAAATTGGTTGCCGGCACGCCTTCTTTACCTTTAACGATAGATTATCGAACGGATACGATTTTTAATGCGGTACCGGATAAGTTGACTGCTGCTACAGATTTTGAAGATCGGGTATTGCTCTCATTTGTTGATCGATATAATGCAGATGAATACTTGGTGGCAATCAAAAGCGGAAAAGATGTAAACTACGTGAGTTTTTATCCGGGAAGGGTGGAAAACGCCGAACTGATCAAACGGGTAAATTCTACGATTACATTAACGTTGGATCAAGATTATTTGGAAAAACAAGGGTGTATGATTCCTGAGTTGAATGAAAAATATACGTTTACTGTACAGTTACGGAAATATGCAACCAACCTTTTGAATGGCGAAAAAGAATCAACAATGCTGCACGAATCCCAGATAAGTAATTATTATGAATATACACCAGTGGCCGCTTGGAAGGAAGCACCAGTTATTTTGTATGCATCCCAGACGGCAGATGGACAGGCTATGCTCCGCTGGACGCATGTTGGATTGGATTATGGTTGTGAATATCAGGTAGTAAAAAACAACAAAATTCTTGGGATTAAACGCGACGAAGAAATATTGTCCCAAACATCTGCAACAGAATATGTTCTGAATGATTTGATGAATGGCAACTATTCTTTTGAGATTGTGCCGGTATATGGCAGTGAAACTGGTTTTGCATCACAGGAAGTGACTATTGATATAAAAAACGATTGGGTTATTGCACCGGACGTGAGCATTGAGCAAACGGACGGAAACAAGGTAAAGATCAACTGGATGGCAACGGAAGGGGTGGAAACCTATCACGTTTGCGTTTATGTAGGGGATAATGAATCTATTCTGAGATACGTGAATTTGGATTATTCCAAATACCAGGAATATGATGTGGCCGCAATCGGAAATAGCATGGAATCTGAATTTGTATATGAAGGAGAAATTGATCCAGTAGATGGCGTTCGGTTGAAGTTCGAAATTTATGGAGTGCGCCATGCCAGTGATGGGAGCGAACAGAAAACCGCAGTTACAACGCAAACTATTGTAATTAAATGATAAGAAAAACACCGCAGATTACTGCGGTGTTTTTTGCAGACAAATATCAAAATTCTCCTAACATTAGAGGAAAGGGAAGGAACGTTTTATACTTTCCCTATGCCTTTCGGGAGGGTGCGGGAGGGTGCTTTGGGCCTCAAAGCTCCTCCCGCGATATTTTTCAAAGCATTAGCCGAAATACTTTTTCGCGCTGGCGAAGAGGCCCAGGTCATATTCGCCGGGAACATTCTGATACAGGCCCGTGCCGATTCGTTCGCTATGGCCCATCT
>SVHD01000086.1 GCA_015056015.1 Clostridiales bacterium | reverse complement strand
CAGGGGCTTCACGGGTTCCGGCGCAAAGGAACGCCGCCCGGTATCCGCCCATTCATCCATGATCAGGCGTTCGGGAATTTCCTTGAGGAAAGGAGAGGGCGGATTATGGGTGATCTGATTAAAGAGCATCCGCCGCCGGGCAAAGGAAAGATACAGCCGCTTCCGGGCACGGGTAATGCCCACATAGCAAAGACGGCGTTCTTCTTCCATACGGTTTTCTTCCATAGCCGTGCGCATGGAGGGAAAAATGCCCTCTTCCAGGCCGGCCAGGAAAACAGCTTCGTATTCCAGGCCCTTGGCGCTGTGCAGCGTCATCAGCGTCACATACTGGGGCGCTTCTTCCTGGCGATCCAAATCGGTCACCAGAGAAACATTTTCCAGGAACGCCTCCAGGGATTTATCCTGGGACTGGCTTTCAAATTCCTTGGCAGCGCCCGCAAATTCCATCAGGTTTTCCAGCCGGGTGCGTGCTTCATCATTGCCGTCCACTTCAAATTGCGCCCTGAGACCCGTTTCCTTCAGCATGTTTTCCACAAATTCGGAAAGGGGCATGGCTTCCTTCATGGCGGTCAGCTTCATCAGAAGGAGCGCAAATTCGGAAATACATTTCCGGGGACGGGAAGAAAGCTCCGCCGGGGGATCATTGATCACCGAGAACATGGGAATCCCCTCTTCCCGGGCATGCTCCTGCAAAAGGGCCACGGTGGAATCGCCGATGGATCGCTTGGGCGTATTGATAATGCGAACCAGGGATACATCATCCGCGGGATTTACGATGATCCGCAGATAAGCCAGGGCATCGCGCACTTCTTTGCGATCATAGAATCGGGTGCCGCCAAATACCTTGTAGGGAATACCGGCCCGCATGAGCATTTCTTCCAATACACGGCTCTGGGCATGGGTACGATACAGAATCGCCATCTGCGAAAACGCCAGATCCTGCTTTTGCATTTTGCGGATCTGCTCGCAAATCCAGGCTGCCTCTTCCCTTTCATCCCCGGCGCTGTACAGATGAATCTTTTCGCCCTCGCCTTCATCCGTCCACAGGGCTTTTTCCTTGCGGCCCTTATTATGGGCAATCACCTGATTGGCGGCGTCCAGAATATTGGCAGTGGAGCGATAATTCTGTTCCAGCTTGATCACTTTTGCATCCGGGAAATCCTTTTCAAAATCCAGGATATTGCGGATATCCGCCCCGCGCCAGCCGTAGATGGATTGGTCGTCATCGCCCACCACGCAAAGATTGCGGCTTTCCTGGGTGATCAGGCGCACAAAGGTATATTGCGCCGCATTGGTATCCTGATATTCATCCACATGCACATACTGGAATTTCTGCCGATAGAAATCCAGCACCGGCGGATGATCCACAAACAATTGCAGGGTGCGCAGCAAAAGATCGTCAAAATCCAGGGCGTTGGCGGCCCGGAGACGCTCTTCATAATAATTAAAAATATCGTGAATCTGCTGGCTGTGATAATCCCGGGGGGATTCCTGGAACCATTCATCCGGGGTCAGCATCTTATTTTTTGCATCCGAAATTTTGGCCCGGATTTCCCGGACGGGAATTTTATTCTCATCCAGGCTCAGGGTTTTAATAGCGTCCTTGATGACCCGGTTTTGATCATCTTCATCATAAATGGTAAAGGAACGCTGATAACCGATTTTTTCAATATCTTTTCTTAAGATGCGCACGCAAACGGAATGGAAGGTGCCAATCCACATATCCTCTGCATTGGCGCCCACCAATTTTTCCACACGCTCTTTCATTTCCCGGGCGGCTTTATTGGTAAAAGTCAGGGCTAAAATATGCCAGGGCTGCACGCCATGATCCATCAAATTGGCAATACGATAGGTAACCGTGCGGGTTTTTCCGCTGCCGGCGCCCGCCAAAATAAGCACCGGGCCTTCCAGCGTTTCCGCCGCCTGGCGCTGCATAGGGTTCAGGGCAGTTAAATCCATATTCATTCCTCTTCTTTGCGCATGCGCTCGATGGCCAGTTTATATCCTTCCGCGCCATAAATCAGGCTGCGGTTTACCCGGCTGATGGTGGCGGTACTGGCGTGGGTAATATCGGCAATCTGGGCATAGGTCAGCCCCTTATCCAGATATTGGGCCACTTCAAAGCGCTGCGCCATGCTATTGATTTCCTGAATGGTGCACAAATCATCAAAAAATCGCTGCAATTCTTCCCGGTTTTTCAGTGTCAGAATCGCGTCTAGCAAGTGGGTGGTATCATCGTGTGTCATGCGAATCCCTCTTTTCTTGCTTTTCCACTTTAGTATACCATAAAATCGTCCCAAAATAAAGCATGTTAATGCAAAAAAAGCATCTCCTTTCCCCTTGCTTGACACAAAAGATGGAAAGAAATATAATATATTTTGGAAATAAATTGATATTCTTTGCTGACGGGAGGGAAGCATATGCCCTATGAAACCGAACAGGAGCTTCAGTTGTTTGAGCAATTGACCCGCTATGCCCACGAAACGGATAATGAAAAGGATAACCGCCGTCGGGCTGAAATTCTCGGTTTTGGCGGGCGAGATATCATGATCGCTCCCGGCGCCATTATTCGCGTAAAGGATAAAACTACCGTCGGCCGAAATATATTTATCGGCCTCTATTGCTATATTAACGGAAACGTTATTATTGAGGATGATGTGCTCATCGGCCCCCATTGCTCCATTACGGCCGGCCATCATAAATTTGATCCCGCCACGGCCTCCTTTTCCGCCCGAACCAACAAGGATTATGATAATTCCATCGTAATTGGCAAGGGCAGCTGGCTTGCCTCCGGGGTAACCGTTACCGCCGGCATTCGCATCGGCAAAGCCAATCTGATTTGCGCCGGGGCCGTGGTCACCAAATCCACCCCTGATTTCGCCATTATGGCCGGGGTTCCCGCACGGCAGGCAGGAAGAATTGATCCCGTGACCGGTGAATATATCTGGTTTTCCAGGGAGGAAAAGAAATGAAGATTCTGCCTCAGCTTCAAACAAAAAACGGCCAGATATTTCCTTCTCCGCGCCCCCATGAAATCATGCAGGAAACCCCGCCAACCTTTTCCTGGCTGGAAGAAGCAGATATTTCTTCCTATTGCGTACGTATCAGAAAGGCCGGAAAAACCGAGATTTTCTGGAGCGGGGAAACCGAAAAAACCTTTATCACCCCGGCAATTCTTTTCCCCGCCGGGGATTACGAATGGAATCTTTCCGCCGGGGATGCGAATCGTGGCTGGTATCCATTTTCCATCTCCCCGGATGCGGTGGAATTCTTGCGTCCAACCGGCAGGGAAATCTTCGATTCCGTTCCCGATGTTCGGCCTCGCCATCTGTTTTTCTCCGAGGATATTCCATCCATTATTTCCTCCCGGCCTCTGGCCATTGAAACCCTCCGGCGCAATATCGCCCTGGCCCTGGCCGATGGCCTGCCCACGCCACCTGCTTTTCACCGGGATGAAAATGCCCTGCCTTATCGGGAGTATTTTGGGCGGCACCGGGATTTTTGCGATCGCAATCTGATGGCCTGCGCCCTGGGCCATGCCCTTTTACAGGATGAGCAGGCAGGAGCCCATGCAAAAAACCTGCTGCTCACGCTCTGCGATTGGAACAGCGAAGGCCCCTGTTCCCTGGAAAGCATCTGGGGGGATGAAATCGGCCTGAGCCATGCCCGCTGTCTGCCTGCGGCATTTGATCTTTGCTATGATCTTTTGACTGAAAAGCAGCGTATTTTTGTGGCGCGCACCATCGCCCATTATGCCGAGCAATGCCTGCGTTTGCTTCGCCGCATCAATTTCTGCCAAAATCCCGGCAATTCCCATGCCGGGCGCCTGCCCGCATATCTGGGGGAAGCGGCCATGGTGCTCAAGGGAACGGGGGTGCGCCCCGACGCTGAACTGATCTCCTGGCTGGATTTTGCCGTTGAAATCTACGGCGGCATTTTTCCCTATTTCGGCGGCCCGGATGGCGGCTGGGCAGAGGGGCCCTTTTATGCCAGCAGCTACACCAAATGGTTCCTTCCCTTTTTCCTGGCCGTGGAGCGATATTCCGGCGTCAGCTTTCTCTGTCGCCCCTTCTATCGGCATCTGATCCGCTTTTTCCAGCATTTCTGCCCGCCCGGCTGGGAGATTCATCCCTTCGGCGACGGATACTGGAGCCTGCCGGATGATGCGGAATGGCCCGGCTTTATGGCGCAGAATCCCTATCATATTTATGCCGAAAGATTCGGCGATGAATTGATGAAGAAATGGTCCCGCGAAGCCCAGCAGCAGGAAATATTCAAATTGCATCTGCTGGATGTATTTCTCCCGGAAAGGGGAGCGCAGCTTTCCCTTCCGCCTGAATCCGTAACCCGGGCCCAGATTTTTCCCGACGCCGGCCTGATCAGTCTGCATACGGATCCCGCCAATCCAGGATCTGAAATAGCCCTGCTGGCCCGGTGCAGCCGCTATGCCAGCATCAGCCACAGCCATGCCGATCAGGGTAATTTTGCGCTGCTTTGCGGCGGCGTGGCGATGATTGCCCCTTCCGGTTACTTTGGCCGTCGCTATGGCACCAGGCATCATTTTGATTGGACCAATCAGACCAAGGCCCATAACACCATTCTGATTGATGGCATGGGCCAGAAGCCCTTCAGTTTCGAATCTTCCGGCCGGGTGCTTTCCGCCCAGGATCACGGGGATCATCTGACCGCCGAAATTGACCCTGCCAATGCCTATCCCCAGATTGATTGCTGGAAGCGGCTTTTTTCCCTGACGGAATCCGAACTGATCGTTACAGATCATATTCAACTGAAAAATCCCGGAAAAATCAGCTGGCTGCTGCATACATTATCCTGCCCGGAGGAAAAGGTCGAGGAAATCATCGTCAGCCGCAAGGGCATTCGCCTCTCCATCCAGGCTGCCGAGGGCCTTTTGCCTACTCCCCAAATCCGTGATCAATACGACGTTCCGCTGAATGAAGGGGAACCCGAAGCCTATCATGTATCCATGCCGTCCCAATTCCATCTTGCCTGGGAAACGGAAAGCAGGCGCGAGCATCGGATCCAGGTGCGTTTCTGCATTCAAAAAGAGGGGGAATAACCCCTCTTTCCGCATTTTATTCACAGGTGGTAGAAAAATGAAGCTGCGTAATATGACCTCCGTCTATATTCTGCATCGGGATGAAATTCTGCTTTTGTATCGGGAGGGTTCCCGCATCGTCAATCATCTGTATACCGCCAGCGCCGGCGGGCATTTTGAGCAGGAAGAGCTCAACGATCCCTACGCCTGTATGGCCCGTGAGCTGAAGGAAGAACTGGGAATTGGCCCGGAAGTGCTATCCGATCTTTCCCTGCGCTATATTACCCTGCGCAGCCGCAATGGGGAAATTCGGCAAAACTATTATTATTTCGCGCAATTGGATGATAAATCCGCGATTGTCGCCAGCAATGAAGGCTGTCTTTCCTGGGTTCCGCTGCAAAGCGCCCTTTCCTATCCCATGCCCCATTCTGCCCGGGGTGTGGTGGAGCATTATCTGAAATGCGGCCGTTATGATTCCTTGCTTTACGGCGGTATTTCTCTTGCCGGCGGCACGCAATTTCATCCGCTGATGGATTATCCCGATCCTAAGCAGCTATAAGAAAGGAAAGCGCCATGGATTTGCTTCAGCAGGAACTGGAAAAAATGAATTTGACCGGCGTCGATTTTTCCCTGCTGGATCAGCGGGAGGAAACGCTTCTGGCAAGGCTCACCCGGAAAAATATTCCCTGTGTCCTCAAATGCTATCGTTCAGAAGGCGCACGCCGGGAAATCCGGAATTATGCCCTGCTCTCCTCGCTGGGCATTCCAACGCCGCGCCTGCTCTGCCAAACTGAATCTGCAATTCTCATGGAGGATCTGTCCCGCCATCCGATCTATAGATTGGGACAGGAAGCGGATTTATTCTCTCCGGTTATAGCAGAAAAAATTGCCGGCTGGTATCGCGCGCTCCATCACCAATCCCGGAATAATCCGGAACTGCAAAAATATGCCCTCTATGCGGAAGCATCTCATTTTTCGCGGCAGAATATTGCCTTTCTTTCCAAGCGCACCAATACGGCTCACCTTTCCATCTGGAATACCCTGAACCGGCATTTTGATGATATTCTTTCCATATATCAGCATGTACCCAAAGTTCTTAACTATAATGATTTCTACTACACCAATCTGGCTGTGGCAAAAGATCATTCCAGCGCCATGATGTTTGATTATCATCTGCTTGGCATTGGCTACGCCTATGCCGATGTTCGTAATATCTGCTCATCTCTTTCTCTTGATGCACAGAAGGCTTTTCTTTGCGCCTATGGAACACCGGATCCGTTGGAGCAGGCCCTGGACGCCGTCCTTTCCCCCATCATTACGCTGCATCTTGCATGCCAAAGAGCGGAATTCCCATCCTGGGCAAAGGAATCCCTTGCCTTCCTGGGAAATGGCCTGGAAGACGCCATTCATCAATTACTCGCCATGAAATAGAACCCGGATATTCCTTGCCCCAATGCACATACAGTGCCAGACAAAAAAACTTTTCAATAAACGCCGATAATAAAAAGTGAATGACGCAAAAATCGCGTCATTCACTTTAATGATGAGTGAAATCTAAGCGCTGCAATCGTTTTACACGCGAAGCAGCTGATCCAGGGAGCGAATTTCAAATTCAGGCCGGCCAATAAATTCAGGAATGGTATAATATGGATTCGGCGGCATCCAAGCCGCGTGAATACCGGCCTGATGCGCGCAAAGAATATCGAAGGGGTGATCGCCGGTATACAGCGCATTCATCCCAATAGCCCCCATTTCCCGCAACGCCAAATGGATAATACCGGGATCAGGCTTCCATTTCTTCACTTCGTCAGAAATAATAATAGCCGTAAAATACTTCGTCAGTCCAAATTCGTCCAGGACCTTACGAATACTGGCCCTGTGATTACTCACCACACCCAGGGTTACGCCGCCGGCATATAGCACCGCTAACGTTTCCTTAGCGCCTGGCATCAACTCATACTTTTGCTCGCATTCCCCGCGAAATATCGGTAAAAGCACATTTTTGATTTCCAATGGGAGATCCAATTCAGCCTGATAAGCAGCCCATATATGATGAAGAAACGTATCGTCGTCCATTCTTTCGCCCGTTTCATTTTCCTTCATTACTTGCTGCGCAATCCAGATTTCGCTATTTGCAAAAGCCCGCTGAATCCGCTCAGGTTCGGTATCCAGCCCATGGTCAGATAGACGGGAACGCACCAAATCCACCGTATCCGGTTTCTTAATAATCAAGGTTTGGTCCAAGTCGAATAGCATTGCTGAGTAGGACATTTATAAAACCTCCCAAAATATATTCTCGATCGATTCTGCACGATCAATTTGTGCGTATTCTGTCAAAAAATATTTCCAAAATAAGATCAATAGATAAATACAGGCAGAGCCTAACGTCACATATCGCATCAAGAACTATAGAATAATCAGGATTGACCCACAACGGAAATCCTCGAAAGTTAGATCAGGCATTCATCTTGCATTTTCATGAGAGAATTATCCATGGAAATTTCCAGTTCGTCCTCAACATGGTAAAACATAGCAAGTTGAATAAGAGCATTCACAGCTTGCTTAATTTCATCAGCCAAATGCTGTTTGGAAGGCATGCCGTGCTTCAGCGCTTTTATACCGCTTCCTTCGAAGTGATTCACCTCGCTTGCCACTTCACCGCATTCTTCAAGAATTCTCGCCACAATCTGATAGGGCGAGTTACCGTCAGGAAATCGCTTCGTATAGGCCTTGGCCAATCGGTAAGCTTTTCCATTATGAGGCTCCTAAGGAAATTCTGCGGAATCATTATATCATCAGCCATAATGATAATCAATATAAACTGCGAGCCCACTATTTGACAATCACGCATATAGATTGCCGTCAGACAGACGTATCACCAGTTTCCGTCATCGCCAGTCATTCAATATACGCAAGAACAGCACAAAAAAAAGAGCATCTCGTTTGAGATGCTCATGGAATCCGGCGGCGACCTATCCTCCCGGGCCGTGTCCAGCCAAGTA
>SVHD01000028.1 GCA_015056015.1 Clostridiales bacterium | reverse complement strand
GCATAAGGATGACAGAGGGAGAGCAAGAATTCCCCTCCCCCCGTATCCAGATCCAGGATGCGCATGGAAGGCAAAAGATATTCCCGGATCACGGCGGCATAATCCCAGGGAAGGGCTTCTTCCTCCGTATAGCGGCCCTTAATATGGGAAAAATCCCAGCCGCGGATATGGGCGATTTCCTCTTCATGCAGCCATTGCCGGCGAAGCATTTCCCGATCCATCGTTTATTTCCCGGCCAGCATATGATCGGCCAGGGCGGTCATATCATATTCACCGGCGTCTTGAGTGGCGACAAAGGCCGCGGCCTTCAGCGCACCCCGGGCAAAGATGGAACGATCCTGGGCGGAATGGGTAAGCAAAACGGTTTCGCAGGGGCCGTAAAAGCCCACTTCATGCTCGCCCGGCACCGTACCGCCCCGGACGGCATGAATGCCGATTTCCGGCTTTTCCCGTTTTTCGGTGCGGGTATGGCGGCCGAAAACGGGCTGGGACTGGGCATTCTTTACAGCATCATAGAGCATCAGCGCCGTGCCGCTGGGGGCATCCACTTTCTGATTATGATGCTTTTCCACAATTTCAATATCGAAATCCGGTAAAAGACGGGCGGCCTGGCGGGCCAGAGATTGCAGCACATAGACGCCCAGGCTCATATTGGCACTGCGGAAAATGGCGATCTCTTTGGCGGCTGCCCCGATCAATTGCAATTCCTTTTCCTGGTAGCCGGTGGCGGCCAGCACGGCGGGCAGATGATGGGAAAGGGCATATTCCAGCAGGGCAGGAAGCCCTTCCGGACGGGAAAAATCGATGATGGCATCCGCCTCTTCCTGAACCATGGAAAAGGAAGGATAGACGGGAAAAGCGCAGCCGGCATCGGGATGCACATCCACCCCGGCCACGATCACCGCGCCGTTTTCAGCGGCCAGTGCGGCCACCTGGCGGCCCATACGCCCGCAGGCGCCGGACAAAAGAATCTTCAGCATAATAATCCTGCCTTTTGCATTTCTTCGCGCAATTTGCTTTCGTTGGCGGGGGAAAGGGGAACAAGGGGCAGCCGCAATTCATTTTTGCACATGCCCAGCATGGCCGCCGCCGCCTTAATCGGGATGGGATTGACCTCGGAAAAGAGGGCGTTGATCAGGGGAAGGGCCTGAATATTCAGCGCGGTTGCCTGATCAATGGGCAGATGGCTCATATCCCGCATGAGATCGGGGGCAATATTGGCAGCCACCGAAATCACGCCTTTGCCGCCGACGGCCCGGAAGGGCGCGGTCAATTCATCGGAACCGGAATAAAAGGCAATCCGATCGCCGCAGAGGCGGATCATATCCATGATCTGCACCATATTGCCGGATGCTTCCTTCATGGCGATGATATTGGGATGGGAGGCGATGGCGGCCAGGGTTTCGGGCTGCATATTCAGCCCCGTGCGGGAAGGCACATTATACACGATAACGGGCAGGGAATCATCATCCGCCAGGGCGGTATAATGGGCGATGAGCCCGGCCTGGGTGGTTTTATTGTAATAAGGGGTTACGCAAAGCTGGGCCTGGGCGCCCAATTCCCTGGCGCGGCGGGCCTTTTGAATAATTTCAGCGGTATGATTGCCGCCGGTGCCCGCAATGACGGGAATGCGGCCATTCACCCGATCGACCACCCGGGCAATGACGCTTTCCCATTCGGCGTCAGTCATGGTGGAGGGTTCGCCGGTAGTGCCGCAGGCAATGATGGCGTCAGTGCCGTGCTGCAATTGAAAATCTACCAGCTGATCCAGCTGAGCATAATTGATTTCACCGTTTTCAAAGGGGGTAATCAGGGCGACGCCGCAGCCTTCAAACAGCGCATTTGCCATAGGACGGAATTACTCCTTTCTCTGGATATACCCCTGAGCGCAGAGCAATTCGGCAGAAAGCACGCCGCCGCCGGCCGCGCCGCGGAGGGTATTATGGGAAAGACAGACGAACTTATAATCAAACAGGCAATCTTCGCGAAGCCGGCCGACAGTAACGCCCATACCCTTTTCAAAATCCCGATCCAGTTTGCTCTGGGGACGATCGGGCTCTTCCATATATTTGATAAAGGGGGTGGGGGCGCTGGGCAGGGCCAATTGCTGGGCGACGGTGCGCCAATTGGCCCAGCGCTCAAAGATTTCATCCATGGTGGGCTTGCGTTCAAAGGAAACGCTCACAGCCGCCATATGCCCATCGGATACGGGCACCCGCAGGCACTGGGCGCTGATGACGGGGGTCTTGGCCAGCTCGATGGCATTGCCGGCGGCATTGAGTTCACCCCAGATTTTCAGGGGCTCTTTTTCGCTCTTTTCTTCTTCGCCGCCGATGTAGGGGATCACATTATCCAGAATTTCGGGCCAGCGATCAAAGGTCTTGCCGGCGCCGCTGATGGCCTGATAGGTGCATACGCTGACGGCCTTCAGGCCGAATTCCCGCAGGGGAGTCAGGGCGGGCACATAGCTCTGGATGGAGCAATTGGGCTTGACGGCAATAAAGCCCCGTTCCGTTCCCAGGCGCTTGCGCTGGGCAGCGATGATGGGGGCATGGCCCGCATTGATTTCAGGAATCAGCATGGGCACGTCATCCACCAGGCGGCAGGCGCTGTTATTGCTGACCACGGGGGTTTCGGTTTTGGCATATTTTTCTTCCAGTTCCCGGGTTGCGGCCTTATCCATGGCAACGGCGCAGAAGACGAAATCGCAAAGAGAAGCCACCTTTTCCACTTCTTCCGCATTCAGGACGGGCATGCCTTTGACCTTTTCAGGAATGGGCCAGGAAAAGGCCCAGCGGCCAGCCACCGCTTCCTGATAGGTTTTCCCTGCGCTTCTGCCGCTGGCGGCCAGGGCAGAAATTTCAAACCAGGGGTGGTTTTCCAGCAGGGTGATAAAGCGCTGGCCAACCATGCCGGTTGCGCCGATAATGCCTACGCGATACTTTTTCATAGTCTTCATCCTCCATGTATTTCATATTATGCCGATAAAAGCAAAAGAACACCCGTTAATTCAGAAATGTACCCGGCGGCGCACTTCCTCCAGCACGGCGCGGTTTCCGTTGATGAAAAAGAGCACCAGTGCGATGAAAATGCAGGGACCGGCTACATAGGGCGACCAGTTGAAGGTGATATAATCCAGAACAAAGTTGGACAGAATCATTTCAATGCCCAGGCATTCCACGCCGATGGCCATACATATGGCCGCCAGGCAGGAAAGCTTATTGAGCCATCCGCGGTGGCAGGCAAGGGCCACCAGCGCAAGCAATAATACGGCCAGGCCCAGAGAGGGCAATACCACCGGGAAAAACCAGGGCCTGGAATCAACCACCCGCTCCACCAGGAAAAGATACCCGCTCAGAGCGACAAAATCGGCAGCCAGAGAGGCGATATCCCAGAGCTTGGGGGTGAGAATCGGAACAGCCACCGCAATATAGAGCAGGGCCAGCGCACCGCTGGGATAGATGCTCCAGGTAACGCCGCTGCCAAGCAAGAGATCGATCATCAGG
Source organism: Clostridiales bacterium (assembly GCA_015056015.1). Classification (GTDB taxonomy): domain Bacteria; phylum Bacillota; class Clostridia; order Christensenellales; family Aristaeellaceae; genus RUG563. Next base: position 31,485 of record SVHD01000028.1, on the reverse strand, counting down.
CAGAGCAGGGCCGGGGCGAGCAGCAGCAGGGCAAACAGTAAAAGCAGGAAACGTTTATTCCTTTTCAATTGCTGTCCCGGCGTACGCACGGGATAGGCGCGGGGCACCGAAGGATCGTGGGGCTGGGCCGGATCGATCACCGCTGTATTGCACAGCGGGCATCTTTTTTCGCTTTCTCCCAGTTTCACCCCGCAGTGAACGCAATAGGCCATTTTTTATTCCTCCATATTGCTTTCTACGGTGACGGGAATGCCCCTTTCCACCAGAAAACGAAGCATTTCCCGGGGGAGTGTGGTTTCCCGGATATTGCTGGAAAAAATCAGGCGCAGATCATTTCCGCAGGTCAGGGCGGCACAATTGCAGCGGGGAGTGGCCGGGGAACCCAGCTGGAATTCGAAGCGCCGGATCAGGTCTTCCGATCCCGTGGGCATTTTGGTTGCGCCCAGGTTGGTCAGCGTACTGGAAACCAGGCGATCGCCGCTCTGGCGAAATACGCTGCCGATGACCAGATTTTTCAGGAACAGGGGCACCAGGCGGATAAACAGATTTTTTTCATCCGCCACATTGGTGGCAATCGTGGCGCAAAGCAGCTTCGGATTGAGATGATAGCGCATGAAGGCGTGCACCTCGACCAGAATTTCTTCAAAGGTATATTCCCCGAGGCCCGGATCAACGCCGGGGTTAATGAAAGAAGAAAAATTCCGGAGGGTAGGGGTAGCATAGAAAGCGCGCATATTCACCGGAATGGAGATTCGGATGGGCAGGCGCTTTCGGATTGCCCGGCGTTCCTGATCCTGATAGATGATATAAATCATCACGCCGGCCAGATATTCTGTCAGGGTGACATGATGTGCCCGGGCCTGGGCCAGCATCTGATCGCAGGGCATGGAGGCGGCAATGATATGCAGGGTATGGGGAATTTCGGCCGTGGCCGGCAGGGAATAAGCCCGGGATTCCTTCCGTGATATGCGGCAGCGGGGCAGGGGCATATGCAAAAATGCATCCTGGGTTTCCAGCGGCGAAGGCGTGGATGCGGGATCCAGCGCGCCGTTATCGCAGGCAACATCATGCCCGCAGCGCCGCAGATATTCCGCCGTCAGGGTTTTGATAAAAATCAGCCCGCCGGAGCCGTCGGTCAGGGAATGGAAAAATTCCGCGCTGATACGCTTGCGATAATAGAATACCCGCATCAGATAGCCATTATCCTGATGATAGCGGAATGGCATGCAGGGATGGCCCACATCCGCACGCACCTGCAATGGCTGAGGGATTTCCTCCAGATAATACCAGAAAAAGCCTGTCCGCATGCGAACCTTCAGGGCGGGGAAGCGCGGCAGCACCCGATTGACGGCGTCCTGCAAAAGCAGCGGATCCACCATCTCTTCCAGTTCTGCCGAAACACGGAATGCGCTGCTCCATCGGGAGGTGGAAACGGCAGGATACAGCTTGGCCGCATTATCCAGCTTAAACCATTGCCTGTTTTTTGCCATGGCTGCCTCCTTGCGATGAAGTCAATTCAGTATACCATGTTTTTCTTTTTGCGACAAGCGCAGGGCCGACGCAGAAAATGAAATATGCAGCGGGAAAACAATTTTTTGATACAAGAAAACCGCCGGTAATACCGGCGGCTTTACTCTCGAAAAGGATTAGGCCTGTTCGGGAGCGCTCACGGGGCAATTGTCAGCGCAAGCGCCGCAATCGATGCACTTTTCGGCGTCGATTTCGTACTTGCCATCGCCTTCGGAGATCGCCTGCACGGGGCAATCCGCTTCACAAGCGCCGCAGCTGATGCACGCATCGGTAATCTTGTATGCCATAATAAAAGCACCTCCATAAATATCTTCGCTTTCGCGTCATGATTTATGATACCACGATTGCGGGAAAATTGCAAGTATATTTCCTGCATAAATACACGGAAGGAATGTTTTTTCAGAGTATCTTATTTTTCCTGAAAAAGGAAGAGGAAGGCGGCGGCGATATCTTTTTCCATGGGAACGGGAATGCGATAGACGCCATCCCGGATTTCGAGGGACAATTCCTTTTCGCAATGGCGATCCGCATAGATGCAGCGGGAGATAGCAGGGAATGCCGCCGCATCGATTTCCACATAGCCTTTTTCAAGCGGCGCGCCATTGGTGTTGATATTGATAAGAGAAAGGGCCAGCATGGGCTTTTCGGCATTTTGCTCCAGCAGAGGCTGGCAGGAAAGGGCGTCATTTTTCGCATAAGCGCGGATTTGGGTCTGCACATGCGCCATTTCCAGGATTTCGGGCAGACGGAACTGGGCGCGCATATTCTGCGGATGGACGATCAGCGTGCCGGGAACGCGGAAGCACCAATTGCTGATCAGATCATGGCCGTTCATTTCATTGCCGCACTCGGGATGGAAGCGATTATCCTCCAGAATGACGGGATGATCCTTGGCAAAGGCGGAAACCCAGGCCTTTTCCCGTTCATCCAGGGCATCCAGATAGGGAACAAAGAGCACCTTGATTCCCAGCGGATTTCTTTCCAGATCCGCTGCCTGGATGAAATCGGCGGTCACACCGACCCTCTTCAATTCATCATAACGGGCATGCATGCGCTGATACCAGCGGTTTTTGTTTTCCCGGTTGGGGCCGTAGCCATCCGCCGCTTCGCAATAGGCCGCGCCATGGAGGGAATAGAGAATGGCCGCACCGCTGCGGAGCTTTTCGCATTTGGCCAGCTGTTCGCCCCAGCGATTCACCAGGCAATTCACCTTTACGGCCTCATCATATTTTTCGGTCTTTTCCCGGTTATTCCAGATCATGCCGCCCAATTGAACCTCCGGGCCGCAATAATCCCCGCGCCATAGATAGTAATTGACACCCTTATAACCGCTGCCGATAGCGGTCATCATTTCCCGTTCATAATCCTGCACGGTCATATGGGTGCGGCAGCAGTATTCGATGATCCAGGCGTGCTTTCCCTGGGCGGCCGCAGCGCTTTCCACGCAATCCAGACGGCAGGAGGTCCAATAGAATTGCATGCCGCGCAGCTGGCTGTACAGATCCAGCCCGACAATATCCATCCCCTTGGCGCCGCCGAACCAATCGCCTTCGCAGCTGGCGTACTGGCCGCCCACGGGGGTAGCCACATAATTGGTGAAGGATTCGCTTTCGGGAACGGCCTCTTTGGCGCAGCGATTCAGCCGGCAGAGCATGGCGTCCATATTTTCCACACCAAATTGCCGCCAGTGTGCATAGGGAAGTACGTCTTCACCGGGAGCGGGAAGAGCGGTGGGGGGATTCATATTCTCCGCTTCTTCGGGGGTGTTATAGCCTTTTTCTACCAGCCATTTGCGCCAGGCGGCAATGGTCATGGGATGATAATCGAAAAGGCAGGCCGGGGCACGGCTGCTCATGGCAGGCTCATTATAAATCTGGAAGCCCAACACCTCTCTGCCCTTGGCGTAATGCAATGCCTGCTGGCGGGTGGCCTCATCCATATCGGCGTTGAGGGCAGGATGATTGAGGGTATCCTGAACAAAGCTGCTCATGGGGACGGCCTGGCCTTCCTGATTGAGGGGCTGGGCGTTTTCATGGCCCCGATGATTCATGGAATAGCCCTGAAGCCGCACAAAAGTGGCAATTTCGTTATTGGCTGCTTCCTCGATCATCTGATCGGTGAAATCAGTATCCTGACAGAAAACATCGCCTTCCCAATGGGATTTGCCGATGGCGGCAGTGCGGACGTGGGTAAAGCCGGCCTCGGCCATCTGACGGATATCCTTTTTCATTTCGCCCACTTTATCCCCGCCTTCGGGAACTGTGACCTTTTCCGGATGATAGGAGGCATAATAGGAGGTGCCGATGCTGATCATGGGTTTTCCGTTTTTATACATAATGCCGTTTTTGATGGTATACATGCTTAGCTATTCTCCTTTCCGTTTGCTGGCTTTATCATAACAGAACGGGTACCCGATAGCAATGAAATATTCAACCATTTTTAGCACAAAACGACCTTTAAATCAGGATTATCTTGACGATAAAAGCGTTCAAGGATTATACTTATGCGCGAAAGGGGGAGAAAGGATGAGGCTGATTCCTTTGGAAGATTTGCACAGACAGGAAATTTCCCTGCATCATTTGAATGCGGTAGTGCATCGCCCGATGAATCTGACCTATCGCCAGCCGCCCAATGGAAGAGGATACAGCATGCTGATTCTGATGGAAGAGGGACGATGCTGCTTTGAATATTCGGGAAAAAAGCTGGAAATCGAGCCGGGGGTGATTTTATATTTGCCCCAGGGAGGCCACGAAAGCTATCGTGGACTGAGCGAAAAAATCAGCTATATCCGGATTGGGTTTTGTATCCGGAATGAAAATGGAGAGGAGATCCGCTGTGCAAATGAGCCACTTCTTTTGCACAAAACGACGGATGAAACAACCATGAATCTATGCCGGAAATTGCCGGAGGCATTTCTGTCGGATTCCTTGGAGGCATACGGGCTTTTGTATCAGCTGCTCTCCCTTTTATCGCGGCAGCGGGGGCAAAAGAAAATGAATCCTTTACAGAAACGGCTGAGGCCTGCTATTGCCTATCTGGAACGAAACTGTATCCGGGAATTTTCTGCCTGCGATCTGGCCCAAATGTGCAATTTGAGCGAAACCCATTTCCGGCGGCTTTTTAAGGAATGCACCGGCGTATCGCCCATGAGCTATCGTAATCAGCTGCGCATTCGTCTGGCCTGCCGCCTGCTTCAAGGCGGTCAATGCAGCATTACGGAAATTGCCGATCAATTGGGATTTGAAAATATCAATTATTTCAGCAGGGTATTTAAAGAAATAAAGGGCGTAAGCCCCACAAAATGGCGCCGGGAAGATTAAAAAAATCCCGGCCTTCTTTTTTAGAAAGCCGGGGGAAATGAATCCGGGATCAGAAGCCGTTTTCAGCGTTCACGGCGTCGATTTCGCCCTTACGCATGATCCGGGCGCAGGTATTGCAGGGGGTCAGATCTTTGAACTGATCGTTTTCCAGTTCACCGTAGGTAAATTCGGTCAGGGGCAGGAAACGATCTTTTACCCCGCTGCAGTATTGATCTTCATGATAATTTTTGCCGCCGTTGGGGTTATAGTAAAGAGGCATGGCGTCATCGGGATAGGAAAGCAGGCGGCCGGTATCATCCCAGATGAGCACCTTGGTATTGACCTTGATATTATCCCAGAGCCATTTGATATTCTGGCCTGTTTCATTCTTGGCCTTCTGCACGCGGATGCAGCCGTGGCTGGCCTTTTTGCCCAGCAGCTTCACCGTGGAGGAATAATCCCGGCGATCGGAGGGGGTATCCTCATTCCCGATATACGGGACTTCATGAATCAGCGTGCCGTCATTGACCCGCATGCCGTAAGCGCACCAGAGATTGCCTGCGGGAAAGCCGCCGGAACGGCTGATCATGAAATATTCGCCAGAAGGGGTTTCATTCCAGGGCTGTTCATCATTATTGAGACCGGTGGAAACCAGCAGGGTGCCGATACATTTTCCATCTTCAAAGATATACATTTCCTGCTTCATTTTATCAATGAGCAAGCCGTATTCTGTGCGAGGATTCACGGTTTTCAACAGGGAGGTTTTCACATAGCCCTGAATCAGATCATCGGTGACGCCACTGCCGCGGTGGCCTTTTTTATTGTATTCATCGCCGTAAGAGGAATTATACGCTTCAATCAGGCTCCAGCCGTTATCCAGAGTTTCCAAAACATGGACGCCCTGGGAGGCACAAGTGATTTCGCCTACAATATTCTCCCGTTCCTTGCTGTCATCCGGGGTTTTTCGCAGAGCATACTGGCTTTTTTGATCGCCGTCGATAACGATCATGGGCTGCATCATCACTTCCCAGATGGCGGCCTCATCCATTTCGCCCATGGGCAGCGTCCAATAATTCAGGCCTTCATCCGCCTGGGTGGTGACGGCGCTGGGAATAACGATCACGGGCGTGGGGGCCGGGGTGGGGGTAGGAACGGGCGTGGGGGTGGGCACGGCGTCCATTTCAACGAAAATTTGCCGGGTGGTGCCGGAAAAGCCGGTTTCATCCGTCAGCCGGAGTTGAATATCATACCGGGCAGGCGCCAGCATCTGACCATCCAGATTGCCGTCCCAGATATGGGTGCTTTCGCCCGCAGGGGCGTTTGCTTCCAGAATGGTATGCCATTGATTATCGGCGGTTTTGATGCGCAGCGTCAGGGTGCCGGGCATATTCAGATCCACGGTAACCTGCCATTCCTCGCCAATCCACAGGGAATCCGGGGCGGAAACGGAAAGAATCTGAGGGCTTTCCGGGCCAACCACCAGGGGCGCATGGATCATTTCGCCGCCCATGGTCAGGGTAAGCCAGTAATTCCCGGCGGGCAGGGCATTTTCATCATCCAGCATACCATCCCAGGTGAGATGATTTTCACCCTGGGCAGCGGAAATATTCTGCCGGATGACGGCTGCCGGTGCGCCATTCAGATCCAATACTTCCAGCTTGGCCTGACCGCCTTGATCGGTGGTAAAGCTGATGCGTTCGGTTTTTCCGGGACGAAGGGTATCCGGAGCAACGGTAAAGGATAATTCCCGGGCGGAGGCCGCCAGCGGAAGCAAAAGAAGCAATAATAAGAGGGGCAGCAGGCGTTTGTACATAAATACAGGCTCCTTTAACCTAAATTCTCCTTTATCTTACCATCTTTCGGCCACTCTGCCAAGTAAAAAACGTAACAAAAATGTAAATAATTTGTCCATGCTGTTATCAAAGATAAAAATATGGTATAATGTCAGTAGAGTGGTTGAAAACACCGCAGGAAAGGAGAATGGAAATGAAAAAACTATTGGTTTTTGTTTTGGTTCTGGCGCTGGGAATTTGCCCTGCGCTGGCGGAAGAGCGCATGATTACGCCGGAGGAAACCCTGCAGCGGATGGCGGAAAATCCCATCCTGAATCTGTTTGATCTTCGGGCAGCCGAAAAATTTGACGAGGCGCATTTGCCGGGATCGGTAAATTTCCCGCTGGATATGCTGGAAGCATCCATTCAGGCCATTCTGGATGAGGGCTTTTCCTATATGGAAGCGGAAATCATCGTTTATGGCGACAGCGCGGAGGATGGAAACGCCGCCATGGCGATTTTGAATCGGCTGGGCTTTGAAAACGTATGGAATCTGGGCACCATTGAAAACTGGCCCGGGGAGATGATTTCCACCGAAGCAGAAATGCAGGAATACATGCGCCTGATGGGCAACCTGGATACGGTGGATATTTACGGAAATAAAATCGATGATTCCCTGCTTGCCGGATATAAGCTGACCATGGTGAACGTATGGGCCACTTACTGTAATCCCTGCATCAGCGAAATGCCGGAACTGGCCAAACTGAATCGGGATTGGCAGGAAAAGGGCGTGCAGATTATTGGTCTGCTCAGCGATGCTGCCGATAATGTCCTCAATCCGATAGCAAGCAAGGTGGATCTGGCCAAGGATATTGCGGAAGCCACCGGCGCGGATTATCCCCATCTTATGCCGTCCATGGAATTGCATCAGAAGGTGCTTTCCCAGGTCAGCGCCGTCCCCACTACCTTCTTTGTGGATGAAACGGGCATGATGGTGGGCTACGCCCATATGGGCTCCAAGGATTATGCTGCATGGAATCAGATCATTGAAGAAACGCTGGCGCTGCTGCCCTGACGGAGGAAACAGGAATGAATTGGCTCAAAGAAAAGGGCGCAGGCGTCTTGCTGCTGGCAGGGGGAATCATCTTTCTGGTCATCGGCTGCATCCGGAAGGAGCATCTGACCGTGCTGGAAAAGGCGATTCGCATCTGTCTGGAATGCATTGGTATTGGCTGAGGGAGAAAAGATGAAGCAGGCAAATAAAAAACGACGTTTTTCTCCCCGGCTGATGATTCAGATCGCGTATGCGGCGCTGAGTAATGGCTATATTGCCGGATTTGCCAAGGGGAAAATTTATCAGGGGCCTATGAAGCAGGTATGTCTGCCGGGGCTGAATTGCTATTCCTGTCCCGGGGCCCTGGGCGCGTGCCCTATTGGTTCTTTGCAATCGGTATTGGCCAGCAGGGATTACAGCTTTTCGTTCTATGTGATTGGTTTTCTCATGGCCGTTGGCGCGCTTTGCGGGCGGCTGGTATGCGGTTTCCTGTGCCCTTTTGGCTTGGTACAGGATTTGCTGCATAAAATTCCGCTGCCTAGAAGAATGAAAATCCGACGGATTCCGGGGGAAAAGGCGATCGGATATCTGCGGTATATTATTCTGCTGGTATTTGTGATTTTGCTGCCTTCGCTGGCGGTGAATATCATTGGGCAGGGGGATCCCTGGTTCTGCAAATATATTTGCCCATCCGGAACGCTCATGGGTGGGATTCCGCTGGTTGTGATCGGCGAGGGATTCAGGGAGGCTGCGGGTGCGCTTTTTGACTGGAAATTGCTGCTGCTGATTTTCTTTGCGCTTTTTTCCATTGTTTATTATCGGCCCTTCTGCCGGTTCATTTGTCCGCTGGGAGCCATTTATGGCCTGGCGAACCCGATTTCCCTGTATCGCTACAAGGTATTGAAGGATCGCTGCACAAATTGCGGAGCCTGCAGGCGGGCCTGCAAGCTGGGCATTGACCCAATGAAAACGCCCAATTCCCCCGAATGCATCCGCTGCGGCGAATGCATCCGTGCCTGCCCGCACAAAGCGCTGATTTCCAATCTTTCCCTTAAAAAACAAACGAAAAAATCCCCCTGCGGCGGCAATTGCGAAAAATGCAAAGGCTGCGGGGAATGAGGGGAAATGTTTTTTCTGGGGAAACCATTCTTTGTGACCAAAGAACGGTTTCCCCAGGCCCCTTCCAAGAAAGTCGTTCTGGATATTGATGGTGTGATCCGAGCCTCTTGAATGCCAGTGCTGCATAGCTTAAAATGCTCGAAAATCCAGGAATAAATCCCTGGATTTTTGTTTCGCTGGCATTCAATATGCTTTTGTGCCGTTTTCATTTATCCAGAGGAAGTTTTCTTTGGGTGGGTGCGGGAGGGAATTTCTTTTTTAAAAGAAATCCCCTCCCGCAAATGTTTCCACGTCAACAAAAAAGGCTGTGCTTGATGCACAGCCTTTTGCTATGAAATGATGAACCGGGATTACAGGCGGGCAACGCCGGAATCACGGGCAGCCTGGGCCACAGCGGCAGCGACGGTGGGGCCGACGCGCTTATCAAAGGCCTTGGGCATGATGTAATCAGCATTGAGTTCTTCTTCGCTGACCAGACCGGCGATGGCACGGGAAGCGGCCATCTTCATTTCTTCATTGATATCGCTGGCGCGCACATCCAGAGCGCCACGGAAGATGCCGGGGAAAGCGAGCACGTTATTGATCTGGTTGGGGAAGTCGCTGCGGCCGGTGCCGACCACGGCAGCGCCAGCTTCCTTGGCCAGGTTGGGGAAGATTTCGGGAACGGGGTTGGCCATGGGGAAGACGCAAGCGCCGGGAGCCATGGAGGCAACCATTTCCTGAGAAACAACGCCGGGGGCAGAAACGCCGATGAACACATCCGCGCCCTTCATGGCGTCGGCCAGGGTGCCCATCAGATGATCACGGTTGGTCACCTTGCTGATGGCTTCGTGAGCGGGATTCAGGCCTTCCATGCCTTCGCAGATGATACCGAAGCGATCCACCATGATCAGATGCTTGACGCCCAGGTTCATGATATGCTTACCGATGGAGATACCGGCGGCGCCGGCGCCATTGATGACGACCTTCACTTCGCTGATATCCTTCTTGACCACACGCAGGGCGTTGAGCATAGCGGCGGCCACAACGATGGCGGTGCCGTGCTGGTCATCATGGAATACGGGGATATCGCACAGTTCCTTCAGGCGGCGTTCCACTTCGAAGCAGCGGGGGGCGCCGATATCTTCCAGATTGATGCCGCCGAAGCTGCCGGAGATGAGATAAATGGTGCGAACCAGTTCATCCACGTCCTTGGAACGAATGCAGATGGGGAAAGCGTCCACATCGGCGAATTCCTTGAACAGGCAGCATTTGCCTTCCATAACGGGCATGCCGGCTTCGGGGCCGATATCGCCCAGACCCAGAACGGCGGTACCGTCGGTAATAACGGCGACCATGTTGCTGCGGAGGGTCAGTTCCCAGGATTTTTCATAGTTATCCTTGATTACCAGGCAGGGCTCGGCAACACCGGGGGTGTAGGCCAGAGACAGTTCCTGGGAATTGGTAACGGGGGTGCGGGAAACAACTTCGATTTTGCCTTGCCATTCATAATGCTTTTTCAGGGCTTCAGCTTTAATATCCATTGCTTTATTCCTCCTGTTAATAATATATCCGCGTCTTACTTATAGCTGCTTTCCAGACCGGCCACATCGACCTTGCCCAGATACTTTTCAACATCCATGCCCAGATACTTGGCCATATCCGCCATTTCGGCAACGGTGTTGATATTTACATCGATACCATTGGCCATACGATCGGAATAGGCGGCGACTTCCTTTTCGCCATGGGTGTAGATGCGGGTCTGGCCATCGGCCTTGGGCGCGTCGCGCAGTTCCTGCAGATAAGCGGAGAAATGAGCCTTGATGGCTTCGGCGTCGCCGAAGACGTTGGGATCCACAGCCATGAAGCCGTGGCAGGTGCCGGACTTGCCGCCCACGTTGACGTGGCTGGAGGGAGTGCCCTGAGAGAAGACAGAGCAGAAGATTTCGCAGAGCATGCCGTAGCCGTAGCCCTTATGGCTGCCCAGGGTTTCGCCATTGCCGCCCAGAGGCATGATGCCGCCGCCATTCTTGGCAACGATATTCTTCAGCACATCCTTGGCGTCAGAGGAGGGATGACCATCCTTATTGAGGGCCCAGCCTTCGGGCAGGGGCTTTTCCATCTTATTGTAAACTTCCAGCTTGCCGCGGGTGACAACGGTGGTGGAAGCATCGAAGAAGAAGGGATAGGGATCGGCGGGCAGGGAGACGGCGATGGGGTTGGAGCCGATCATGGCCATACGGGCAAAGGTGGGCACCATGATGGCTTCGCTGTTGGTCATGGCCATACCCATCAGACCCTGATCACAGGCCATCTTGGCATAGTAGCCGGCGATACCGAAGTGATTGGAATTGCGAACAGAAACGATGGCCATACCGGTCTTCTTCGCCTTTTCGATGGCCAGTTCCATGGCCTGGTGAGAAACCAGCTGACCCATGGCGTCATGAGCGTCGATCACGGCAGAAACGGGGGTTTCATGCACGATTTCGGGCTTGGCGTCGATCTTGATCAGGCCCTTTTCGATGCCCTTGTGATAGCGAACCAGGCGCTGCATGCCGTGGCTTTCAATGCCATAAAGGTCGGAGAGGAGCAGCACATCGGTGATGATGCGGGCTTCATCCTTGTTAAAGCCGAATTTAACGAAAGCATCCATGCAGAAAGTGTTGAGTTGTTCATAGGTATACCGAATGAATTTGGCAGCCATAGTTTCCTTCCTCCTTACAGAAGTCCGTTTGGTAGTATTATAGCGTAACTTGCCAAAACAATCAATTCATTTTTTTCGAAAGACGGGAAGATTTTCTATTTAGAAAATCCTTCTGCTTTTCTTGCAAAGTGAACAATACTTTCCTTTTTTGGCAAGCTTTGGCACAAAAATTGGGCGCAGAAAGCGACCAGAATCGGCGATTTCTGCAAGAAACAGGGGATTACTGATGCAGATGGAGGCTTTCTTCCCGGGCAGAAGAGGCGATATTCATGGCATGGTCGGCGATACGTTCCATATTATTGATGGTTTCCAGGAAAATAACGCCGGATTTGGGGGTGCATTTGTGTTCCTTGAGGCGTTCGATATGCTTTTTGCGCAGCGCTTCGGTCATATCGTCTACATGCTGCTCTTCCGCCTCCAGAAGATTCATCACATTATCGGTGATATGCCACTCTTCCAGGCCTTCCAGGGAGGTATTGAGCACCCGGGTAACCCGGCCGAACAGCTCGGTCAATTCTTCTGCGGCCTTATCGGAAAGCTTGGCGTTGCGGGCGATTCTTTCCTTGGCCAGATCATAGATATTATCGGCATGGTCGCTGATGCGCTCAAGGTCGGTCACCACATGGAAAAGGGCGGCGATGCGGCGGCTTTCATGCTCGCTCAGTTCCAGAGGCATAACGGCCACCAGCCCTTCGGTAATGGATTCTTCCAGGTAATCGGATAATTCTTCGTGATAGAGCAGTTCCTTTTCCCGGGAAAGATCCTGGTTTTTTAGGGCGTCCACAGCCAGGGCAATATGCTCATGGGCTTCCCGGCCCATGCGGCATACCTCGCGATAAAGCTGCTCCGCAGCCAGGGAGGGCGTTTTGAGCAGACGCTCATCGTAATATTGCATTTTGATGGGCTCTTCTACGGGATCCTCGCCCCGGACCAGCAGGCCGGAAAGCTTCACCAGCAGATTGCTCAGGGGCAGAAGGAGGATGGTGCAGACTACGTTGAAGCTGATATGCATGGCGGAAATACAGAGCTTGGGACTATTGGGAATCAGCATTTCGGCCCATTTGGCCAGGGGCAGGAAGGTTGTGATAATCAGGATAAAACAGCTGCCCACAATATTGAAGAGCAGGTGAACCAAGGCTGTGCGCTTGGCGGCGATACTGGAATTGGCCATGGCCAGCAGGGAAGGAACGCAGGAGCCGATATTGGCGCCCAGAATCAAAAACAGCGCGGCATCCATGGTAATCAGCCCGGCGCCCGCAAGTACCTGCACAATACCGATGGAAACGGAGGAGCTTTGCAAAAGGCCGGTGATGCCCATGCCCACCAATACGCCCAGGATGGGATTGCGCACCCCGCGCATCAGATCCTGGAATACGGGCCAGTCGCCCAGGGGCTTCATGGAATCGCTCATGGTATTCATGCCCACGAACAGAATGCCAAGGCCCAGGAAGACATGCCCGGTCTGCTTGATGGTTTCCCGCTTATCAAAGCACATGATCATCAGAATGCCGACGAAGGCAAAGATGGCGGCGGGATCAAATTCAATGGAAAGGAGCAGGGAAGTGACGGTGGTACCGATATTGGCGCCCATGATTACGCCCACGGCCTGGGCCAGGGTCAGCAATTGGGCGTTTACAAAGCCCACCACCATAACCGTCGTGGCACCGGAGGACTGGATAATGGCGGTGACGCAGATACCGGTGATCATGGCCACGAAGCGATTCTTGGTCATGAGGGTCAGGAAATGCTTGAGCTTGGGGCCTGCGGCACGCTCCAGCCCATCGCCCATGACGCGCATGCCGAACAGGAACAGGGCAAGGCCGCCCAGCAGGGATATAACAATATCAACAGTCATGAAAAAATCTCCTCTTTGGTACAGCGTTTTCAGCGGTGAAGATGGCGGGATCTGGCCGTGGAATAGCGGGCAAACCGGCTGGCATAGCGAACCGGGACAGGCCGGGCAGCCCGGGGCGCACTGCTGGGAGCAGGGGCGCACCAGATGCGCTGGGCCAGATCCTTAAATCGCCGGGTGACGATATATTGATAAGAGGCAACGCCGCTTTGCGACTCGGTTCCTCGTAATTTATGGGGCAGGGAAAATGCCTGTAAAAAGGCTTTTACAAAAGCGCGGGCGCCGTAACGGGCGATGAAAAGAGCAATGCGCTTTTGCAATTGCAGCAGGGCATTCCTGGGGGGCAAAAGATCCCCGGAAGCGCGCAGATAGACCCGCTGGGTTTTTGCAATCAGGCGCTGCAGGATATCATCCGCTTGATCCCCCAGGGCTTCCAGCAGTTTTTCCGGCATCAGGCGGCCGATCAGGCCGGTAAAGGCCGCCGCAAATTCGTTATCCGGCAGATTCTGCAGGGCTTTGAGCAGGGCGATGATGAAAAGCAGCCCGCTCTGGGTATTACGGATGCTGTGGAGCAGGGCGAGCATGGAACGGAAAACCGGGGTGTTCCAGGCGGGGGCATAGCAGGTTTTGCGCATTTCCTCGTCCGGAAGAAATACCCGGCAGCGGCCGATATGCAGCGCGGCGCCCACCCTTGGGGTAAGATCATCGGCATTGATGATATGATACAGGGGAAATGCGCTCAAATCACAGCCCGGATTTTCATAAACCACGCTGGGGGAGGCAAAGCCGTAGCCAATCAGATTCTGGCGCAGAAATCCCTTGCGGATTTCCCGGAACGCGCAGATTTGCATCACAGCGCCGCCCTGGCTATGGCCCGCCATCCAGATGAGGAAACGGCTGCCGGGCCGGCGGCATTCCTGGAAAATATCAGAAAGGGTGAGGGAGGGAAGGTTCAGTTCCCGGGCTGTTTGCGGGAAAAGGATTTTATCGCAGTTATCCTCAAATTCCCGGGCCAGGCCCACAAAGCCCTGATGGAGCCCTTCTTCCCGGGACATGCGGAAATTGGATACCCAATCGTAGATTCGCTTGCCGGTGCCCATAAAGCCGATGGCCACCACATAGCGGCCGCCGGGGGCGGGATGAATCATGACAACGGCTTTGCAGGTATCGCTTTCTTCCTTGGGCCGCAGAGCCCCGCGAATCTGGCTGATAGGGGATACATTGCGAATGCGGGAGCGGGCCAGCCGCTGAAAGTATTCGCTGACAGCCCCGGCAATCCCCCGGGCATTGGTGCTGTAGCCGGTGAATAATTCCTGATTCACCAGATAGGATACATCCCGCCAGCCGGCTTCCCGCCATGCATCCAATTCCAGATCATAGGCAGTGGCCGCCAATTCCAGGGAAAGGCTGGCGGCGGCGGGGGAAAAATCAGGCCGGATCAGCCCGTTTACTTCGATCCAGGGCATGGTCAGGGGCGTCACATTGGAAAGATCGTGACCAGTGAAACGTCCGGCTTTTTCCATGGTTTTGCCCCCTTTCTTCATCCTAACCCACATTATCATATCACGGAAAAATGGGCGTGGGCAAGGCCTTTTCTCGTTTTTTAGGCCCTGGATACGTTGTTTTTTCTGTACTAAATATGATTAAAATGAAAAATTTTGATACTTGTAACATTTTTGTAACATTGATTTACAATTGCGGAACAATATGATATACTAATCTTGTTATTTTATGCACACAAGGAGGACGCTCCCTTGAAACACGGAAGTATGCGCCTGTTATGCCTGGCGCTGGCCTTATGCCTGGCCCTGCCAAGCGCCCTTGCCTATGAGAAGCTGCAAAGGGGCGATATAAACAGCGACGTCATGAATATGCAATTGGCCCTGAAATCATTGGGATATACCCTGAGTGCGGATGGAAATTTCGGCTCGGGCACCCAGCGGGTGGTCAAGGCATTTCAGCAGCGTTATGGCCTGAAGGTGGACGGAGTGGCCGGGAATGAAACCCTATCTCTTTTGTATTCCCTGGCCCCTGCCTATGATCCGGAGGGCGGAAACACCTCGGGCGGCAGCGGAAATTCCGGCAGCACCGGCGGTATCACCGGCATCAGTGCTACCGTGGTCACTACCGGGGGCACATTGAATCTCCGGGCCACGGCCAGCTCCATTGCCCAGGTGATCACGACCATCCCCAACGGCGCTTCCGTTACCATCAGTCAGCTGGGCGCCAGCTGGTGCGCCGTCATTTATAACGGCTATCACGGCTATGTGATGACGGAATTCCTGCGGGTGGGCACTGCAGCGGCCCCCACGGCTGCTCCCGTTCCGCCGGATGGCAATACGGGCGGGGAATGGGCCCGGGTGGTTACCACCGGCGGATCGCTGAATCTGCGGGCAGAGGCCCGGGATACGGCGACCGTCAAAACTACGATTCCCTACGGAACGCAGGTTTATGTCAATAATCGGGGCAGCAGCTGGTGCGCCGTTACCTACAACGGCTACACCGGTTATGTGATGACCAAATTCCTTTCCTTTAATTCCTCCGCAACCGCGGCGCCTGCAATGACCCCTGCGCCTACCCAGAAGCCTTCCGGAAGCAGCGGCACGATTGCCTATGTGCAGACCACCGGCGGCACGCTGAATCTGCGGGCAGAAGCCAAGAGCGGCGCCAAGGTGCTCACCACCATTCCCTATGGCACCCAGCTGACCATCACTTCGGTCGGCAGTACCTGGTGCGGCACTTATTATAACGGCTATTCCGGGTATGTGATGACCTCCTTCCTGCGGTTTGTTTCTGCCCAGCCCACCATCGCGCCGACCCTGGCCCCCACGCCCACCCAGAATACCACGGTGATTGGCGGGGAAGTGGCCTATGTGACCACCACCGGCGGATCGCTGAATTTGCGGGCGGAGGCGAGATCTGGGTCCAAGGTGCTCACCACCATTCCCAATAATACCCAGCTGACCATTACCAATCGGGGCAGCAGCTGGTGCGCCACATATTACAACGGCTATTCCGGGTATGTGATGACCTCTTTCCTGCGGTTTGCCTCCGGTCAGAATACCCAGACGCCCACGCCCACCCCAACGCCTTCCTCCGGAACAACGGCTGCAACCTATGCCATTGTGACCACCTCCGGCGGTACGCTGAATCTGCGGGCGGCGGCCTCTACCACGGCCAAGGTGATCGGCCAGATTCCCAATGGAAGCTCCCTGCAGGTATACAGCCGGGGCAGCAGCTGGTGTGCAGTCAGCTATAACGGCACATCCGGCTATGTGATGACCAGCTATCTGACCTTCCTTTCCAATCCCGGAACGGGCAGCGGAAATATCGGAGGCGGAACCAATACTGACGCCCCCACCAGCGAAGAAGAAAGCGATCCTTCCAAATACAAGCGCACCTTAAAGAGCGGCATGACCGGCGAAGACGTTGTCTGGGTGCAGACGCGGCTGGAGGAACTGGGCTACAGCGTAAAGATTACCGGAACATATGATGGCGATACCATTTCCGCCGTCAAGGCCTTCCAGAAACAGAACGGCCTGGATGTGGACGGGCTTGCCGGCGCGCAGACCTTTACCATTCTGGCCAGCGATAATGCCCGGAAAGCCAGCGACGCCGCTATTTCCTATACCACCCTGCGGATTGACGATACCAAAACGGGCGTAACCAGCCTGCAAAAGGCGCTGAAGGAACTGGGCTATCCCCTTACGGTCAATGGGGAATATGATCCGGATACCCATAACGCTGTGGTGGCCTTCCAGCAAAGGAACGGCCTGGTAATCAGCGGCATTGCCGATTCCCTGACCCAGCATGTGCTCTATGGCAGCGGCGCCAAGCCCTATTCCACCTATGTGGCGCCTGTGGATCTGAGCGGCGCCTATATGGCCGCTCCGGCAATCAGTGAAGTGAAGCTGCTGCATTGGCAGGATGAAATCAAGCCTACCGTCAAGGCGGGGCAGACCATCACCATTCTGGAACCCCAGAGCGGGCTTTCCTGGTCCATCAGCTTCTATTCGCTGGGCCGCCATGCCGATTCCCAGCCCACCTCCTGGCGGGATACCCAGATTATGAATGTGGCCCTTGGCAAGAGCGATTGGACGGTGCATCCGGTCTATGTGAAGCTGCCTGACGGCAGATGGACCATGGCCACCATGCATAACCGGCCGCATCTCTATGGCAGCATCATGAATAATGGCTTCGGCGGGCATCTGTGCATTCATTTCCTGCGGGATATGGATGAAGCCATCCGGAATGATCCCGATTACGGCGTGCAGAATCAAAAGACCCTTCGCAGCGCCTGGAAGGCGCTTACCGGCGAAACGATTGATTAACTTTCCAATGAATCAAAAGCAAGAAAGGATATGAAGAAAATGAGCAAGCAGATCATCCACACGGAAAACGCCCCCAAGGCCATCGGCCCCTATTCCCAGGCGGTGAAGATGGGCAATTTCCTCTTTACCTCCGGCCAGCTGGGCATCAATCCCCTGATTGGCAAATTGGAAGAGGGCGTGGAAAAGCAGGCCCACGCCGCTATGAAGAATCTGGGCGCAATCCTGAAGGAGGCGGGCCTTGATTACGCCAATATCGTAAAGACCACCATCTTTGTGCAGGATCTGGCGGATTTTGCCGCTGTGAATGCCGTCTATGAAAGCTATTTTGAGGGTGCTTTCCCTGCCCGCAGCTGTGTGCAGGTGGCGGCACTGCCCCTGAAGGGCCTGGTGGAAATCGAATGCATCGCGGCCCTGGGCGAATGAAAAATGCCTGACAACAGATAAAAAATAATCGCTTCTTCCGAAAAAAATAAGGGAGAAGCGATTTTTCTTTCCGGTATTTTGGTTTTTTCCCCGAAGATACGGGAATTATTCCTGAATATCCGTCTTCTTTGCCTTGCCAAAATGGATTTGTTCCGGTATAATATACAAGGTTGAACCTATGAAAACAAGGAAGAAGGTACATTCTTATGAAAATTCTGGTTGTGAATGCCGGCTCCTCCTCTCTGAAATATCAGCTGATCAATATGGACGATGAACAGACCCTGGCTCAGGGCCTGGTGGAACGCATCGGCATGGGTACCGATGGCCATCAGTCCTGCAAGGTCAATGGTGAAAAGGTGCTGGATACCGACGTGGCCCCCATCGAAAACCATGTGCAGGCCTGCAATATGATGCTGGACGCCCTGACCAATGTGACCGGCGTTGTCAAATCCATGGATGAAATCAGCGCCGTTGGCCATCGCGTGCTCCATGGCGGCAGCAAGTTCTCTGAATCTGTAATCATCAACCAGGATGTCCTGGACGCTATCGAAGAAAATATTCCCCTGGGCCCCCTGCATAACCCCGCCAACCTGATGGGCATCAAGGCCTGCCAGGAAGTTATGCCCAACACCCCCATGGTGGCTGTATTCGATACCGCTTTCCATCAGACCATGCCCCCCAAGGCCTATATGTACGGCGTACCCTATGAATATTATGAAAAGCTGCATGTGCGCCGCTACGGCTTCCACGGCACTTCTCACCGCTATGTGAGCAAGCGCACCGCCGAATTCCTGGGCAAGAAGCCTGAAGAACTGCGCATCATCACCTGCCATCTGGGCAACGGCTCTTCCATGAGCGCCGTGGATTGCGGCAAGTGCGTGGATACCTCCATGGGTATCACCCCCCTGGAAGGCGTGGTCATGGGCACCCGCTCCGGCAGCATGGATCCCGCTGTTGTGGAATTCATCTGCAATAACGAAAATCTCACCGTTAGCGAAATGCTCAATATCTGCAATAAGAAGAGCGGTCTGCTGGGTATCAGCGGTCTGTCCAATGACATGCGTGACGTGGATAAGGCTGCCCGCGAAGGCAACGAACGCGCTCAGCTGGCCCGCGATATGCTGATCTACGGCATCAAGAAGTATATCGGTTCCTATGCCGCCGCCATGAATGGCGTGGACGTGATCGTTTTCACTGCCGGTATCGGCGAAAACAACAACAAGCTGCGTGAAGACGTGATGAAGGGCTTCGAATTCCTGGGCGCCAAGATCGACCTGGATAAGAATAATGCTCTCATCCCCGGCAAGGCTGAAGATGCCATCATCTCTGCCGATGACAGCAAGGTGCTCATCTGCGTCATCCCCACCAACGAAGAAATCGCTATCGCCAAGGATACCCTGGAACTGGTTTCCAAGTAATTCTTACGATAACATATATAAAAGGCTGTGCGCCATTTCATGGCAGCACAGCCTTTTTTGTGAGAAAGGAGAAAATGGCGGGAGGAGGCTTTTGAGCCAAAAGCCCCCTCCCGCACCCACCCGAAAAGCAATTCTGGATATTGCGGGTGCGATCTCATCGTCTTGAATGCCAGTGCAGCAGAATGAAGGAACTGATAACTCTTTGTACGCTGGCACACATGATGATAATGAAAAACCTGCTCCATCCAGAGCAGGTTTTCGGTAGGGGAGCGGGGGAGGTGCTTTTGACTCAAAAGCACTTCCCCCGCATTTATTTTTTAAATTACAGTGCGTAGGTGCCTTCGCCCTTTTGTTTGCGGGCGTGGATCCACTGGCCGTGGGTGAAATCCGGAATGGGCACGGGCGCGCCGCCCATGGCAACGGATTGCTCGGTAAGGGGCGTGATGGCCATGAGCATGGCGGTATCATAAACGTCAATGGGAGCCTCGGTATGATTCTGAACGCTTTCCACGAAGGCGCGCAACACCAGATAATCCATGCCGCCATGGCCGCCGCGATTGCCGAATTCTTCATAGGCATCCCACAGGGGATGACGATATTCCTTCAGCCATTCCTTATCGCTTTCCCAGGAATGAGACCAATCCCCTTCTTTCTGGGGCGTTTTGCCTTCGATATGGATGGAATGATTATCCTCCATCCATACGCCCTTGGTGCCGCGCACCACGCCGCCGCGGGAATAGGGGCGGGGCAGGGTGCAGTCATGGGAGAGGAGGATGGTTTCGCCATTGGCGCAGGAAATCATGGTGGTAACAATATCGCCTTCATTGACCTGGGCATTGGCCAGATCGGTATCGGCGCGGTTTTCCTTGAGCCAGGCATGCAGCCCCCGGGCCTTGCTGGCCATGGAGCAGAGGGAGAGCATACGGTTGCCGCGGCCCAGATTCAGATATGTGGCGATGGGGCCCAGCTCATGGGTGGGATACAATTCACCGTTGCGGTGAAGGAAATTCTGCTGACGATAATGACGCTTTACATCGCCCATGCCGATTTCATCCCGCAGATCATGGGCATAAGCGCCCTGGCAATGCACCAATTCACCGAATACGCCCTTGCGGATCATATTGAGCAGGGTGAGCTCGGTATCATTATAGCAGCAGTTTTCCAGCAGCATGCATTTTTTGCCGGTTTCTTCGGCAACGGCAACCATGTCAAAGCATTCATCAACGGAATTGGCGCCGCCCACTTCCATGGCCACTTCCTTGCCGGCCTTCATGGCTTCAATGGCGATGCGGATATGGGAATTCCAATCGGTAAAAATAAAGATGGCTTCAATTTCGGGCATATTCAGGATATCGTGATAATCCTGGGTGCCGATGGCGCCCTGGGCGATTTCCATGCCCTGCTTCATCCGATCTTCATATACATCGCAGACCGCCAAAACCTTTACATCCTGCATGCCGCTGATAAGCTTCAATTGCCCCCGGCCGCGGCCGCCCAGGCCGATTACGCCCACATTCAAAAGACGTCCATTTTCGGAAAGCTGCATCGTTTTTTCTCCTTTTTCATTGTTGGATTGATAAATAGTACGCGATTTTGCAAGTGTCGATAGGGTATTCTGCGCGATTTTGCAAAATCCTGCAAAAGCGTGTTGAAATAAAAAATATGTAAAAAAATACTGTGCGCGGCGGATGCCGGCACAGTGAAGGATCATTGCGGCTGCAAAATGGATTGCAATGTGGTCAGATGATTGAGCAGCTGGGTGCGCACATCCAGGGTGGAGGATGTGGCGGCCTGGGTCAGGGCTTCAAAGGAATCCAGATCGCTGTTGAGGGCGGAGAATGCTTCATCCGGGGCCAGGCGGCCGCTTTCACCGCCGGCAAGATACATGCTTAATTGATTGAGCTGCTCCATATAATAGATATACTGGCGGATACGAGCCAGACGGGAAGAGGTATTGGAGGTGACCATGCCGGACATGCGGTTGACCTCATCAATGGCGGAGGCCACGGTGGTCTGCATCCGGTAGGTGAATTGCTCCTGGGCATTTTTGCGATAGGCGCCATTACGCAGCGCAGTTACCCCAAAGATCACCGCCAGAATCAGAAAAAGGGCGCAGGCGCTGAGCAGCACACGCTTTTGCAGCCGTGTATCGGTTACATTCATGTGCACTTTTTGATTTTTACGATACATCATAATGAATCCCTCTTTTATGTGATGTTCAGTGGGGAAAACGGCGTCATTTTCCCGCAAAAATCCTCCCGAAGTGGGAGAACAATGGGTATTATAGCATATTCTCCCCCGATCCGTAAAGAGCAGAGCCAAAAAGCAGGAAAAGAATCCATCGCGTGATTCGCCACGGCTTTACAAAATGTTCATGCTTTTTATCCGGGACTATGCTATAATAGAATTGTCCTTCGGGGCAAAATGGAATGGACAGGGATCAGGAAGGAGCGCAGGCATGATAGCCCTTGAAAAGGTATCCAAACGCTATGGGGCGCATCGGGCGCTGGATGAAATCAGCTTTACCGTGCCCAGGGGCCAGATTCTGGGCCTGTTGGGCCAGAATGGCGCTGGGAAAACCACCGCCATGAATATTTTGACCGGCTGCCTGGCGGCCAGCAGCGGCAAGGCTTCCATCGGGGGCTTTGATGTGATGTATGCGCCCCGGCAGGCCAAGCGTCTGATTGGTTATCTGCCGGAATCGGCGCCGCTTTATGATGAAATGACGGTGCGGGCCTATCTGCAATTTGCCTGCGAACTGAAGGAAGTGGAAAAGAGCGCCATCGGCCCCCATATTGAAAAAGTGGCCCGGCGCACGGGGCTTCAGGATGTGATGGGAAGAAAGATCGGAAATCTTTCCAAGGGCTATCGGCAGCGGGTGGGCTTTGCCCAGGCGCTTTGCGGATCCCCGGAAGTGATTATTCTGGATGAACCTACCGCCGGCCTGGATCCCAGGCAAAGCAGCGAAATGCGATCGCTGATTCGTTCCCTGGCCGGGGAGCATACGGTGCTTTTTTCTTCCCATATTTTAAGCGAGGTGCAATCCATCTGTGATCGGGTGATTATCCTGCATCACGGGCAGATTATCTGCGACAGCGCCATGCAGGCGCTGCGAATGGGCGAAAGAAGGCTGCGGGCGGTGATTGCCTGCGGAGAAGGGCCGCTTTTGCCCAAGCTTCGGCAATTGAAAAGCGTCAGCCGGGTAGAGGTGGAACGGGGCGGCGCGCCTGGCACCACCCAGGTGATTTTAACGGTGCAGGGCCAGGAAAGCGCGGAACGGGAATTGTTCACCCTGCTTTCTGCCATGCAAACGCCTGTTTTACGCCTGGCCCCGGTGGAGGACAGCCTGGAGGATGTTTTCCTGCGCGCCACCGGATCGGCAGGATAAGGGAAAGGAGAGGATGCGGCCATGCGCGCCATTTTCCGCAAGGAAATGCAAAGCTATTTTTATACGCCTGCGGCCTATGTATTTATGGGCGTTTTTCTGATGCTGGGCAGCATCTTTTTCGGGATAAGCAATCTGGCGGCGCGATCGGGGAATATGCTGTCGCTCTTTTCCCAGCTCAGCTATCTCTGGCTTTTGCTTTCGCCGATTCTGACCATGCGCCTGCTGGCCGGGGAAAGACGGCAGCGTACCGATCAGATGCTTTATTCTTCCCCCTGCTCCCTCAGCGCCATGGTGATGGGCAAATATTTTGCCGCCTGCGCGGTGCTGCTGCTGACGGTATTGATCACGGTGATTTATGCCCTGCTGGTGGCCATTTACGGAAGGCTCTATATTGGCGAAACAATGGTTGGATATCTGGGGCTGATTTTGCAGGGCTGCGCCTTTATCGCGCTGGATTTATTTGTTTCCTGCTTTTCCCGATCCCAGATGACGGCCGCAGTGGCCGGCATTGGCGCCAATCTTCTGATCTGGCTTTCGGATGTGGTGGCGGCTGCCGTTTCTTCGGATGCGATCGGCAAAGCGCTGAATTTCATCAGCCTGTATCAGCGCTTCATTCCCTTTGCCAGGGGGCAGCTGAGCCTTTCCAATGTGCTGTATTATTGTTTGTTCATTTTCATTATGCTGTTTTTGAGCGTGCGGGTATTGGATGCCCGGCGCTGGAGCGAGGGTTGACGACATGAATCAAATCAAATCCTGGCTGCAAAAAATGAAAAATAACCGGAAGCTGCGCTGCGGCGGATTCTCGGTTGCGCTGACGGCGGCGGTGGTTTTGCTGGTCATGCTGATCGGGGTATTGGCGGATGGGCTGGAAAAGAGATTTGCCCTGCAGATCGATTGCTCCTTCAATGCCGCTACCACCCAGAGCGAAACCACCAACCGGATTCTTTCCGCCCTGGATAAGGATGTGCATATCTATGCCATTATTCCGGAAGAGGGCGGAAATGCCACCCTGCTTTCCCTGCTGGAAAGATATGCGGCGGCGTCATCGCATCTTAGCTGGTCCCGGGAGAGCATCATGCAAAATCCCGTATTGCTCAATCAGTTTTCCGATGCCATCGGGGAAAATGAGGTATCCCTGGATTGCCTGATTATTTCCTGCCCGGAAACGGGGCGGGCAAGGGTGATTGACGAAGATGATTACTACGTCTATTCTTATAATCCTGAAACGGGATATTTTGACGAGGCAGGCTTTACCTACGAAGAAAGCCTGACGGAGGCCATTGTCTATGTCACTCAGGATGAATTGCCTGCCATTCAGATGCTCACCGGCCATGGCGAACTGAATGAAACGGATACGGAAAACCTGGAAAATACCCTGATTTCCGCCAATTACCTGGTGGAAAGAATCAATCTGCAAAGCGGCGGGAAACTGGATCCTGACAGCCTGCTGATGATTCTGGCCCCGCAATATGATCTGACGGATTTAGAATTGGAAAAGATCATGGACTTTTCCCGGAACGGCGGAAATTTTTTCATCATTTCCCAGTATTCCGATCCGACCAATCTGGAAAACTATCATGCATTCTTGCGTTCCTTTGGCATTGAATGCTATCCGGGACTGGTTATTGCAAAAGAAAGCGCCATCGGCAGCTATTATGCCGATAGCCCGGTATACCTGATGCCTTATATGCAGGAAACGGATGTCACCTACAATCTGGTGGCTTCCGGACAGGATATTCTGCTGCTGGGCGGCGCCCGGGCATTTTATCAGCCGGATGATATGGGCCAGGGGGTTCAGGTGACGCCCGTTTTGCTGACGGGGGAAGCCTATATCCGCAATTATCTGGATGGGGTCAGTTTATCCGATCAGCAGGAGGGGGATGAAGAAGGGGTATTTGCCCTTTCCCTCTGGAGCGAAAAAATGCATGAGGACGGCACACTTTCCCGGCTTTTCATCCTGGGGAATGCCACGGTATTTACCGATTACTGGGTGCAGAATAATACCGATTCCAATGCGTTCCTTTTGCAAATGGTGCGGTCTTTGCAGGGGGCCGATCCGGTGGAACTGGATATTATCCCCAAAAATGCCCTGCGGGAAAATTTGACATTGGGCAATATTACCCCGGCGGTGGTGGTTACGATCATGATTCCGCTGCTGGTGCTGCTGGGCGCGGCGGTGGTATTGCTGCCCAGAAAGAATCTGTAATATGGAAAAAGTACCGAAAAAAAAGGCGCGAAAGGGAATAAAAAAAGGCGCGGCACTGGGCCTCCTCCTGGCGGCGGTGCTGGGCTGCTGCGCGGGCATTTTCTGGCTGAATCGCCCCATTGATCCGGTTGATTTGCCGCAGGTTACCCCTGCGACGATTCTGCTTTCAAGGGATGGTGGGGAAATCACCGCCCTTGCCATTGCCCCCCGGGACGGCAAGGCCTATCCGATGACCCAGGGCGCGGATGGGAATTTTTATCTGCTGGGAAAAACGGATATTCCCCTGCGCAGTGACGTGATCAGCGAAATGCTTTATGCCCTGACGGATCTGGAGGCGGCCCATACGGTGATGGATACCCAGGATGCGGATCTGTCCCATTTCGGCCTGAATCCCGCCCAGGTGGAAATTACCATCACCTATTCCGATGGGGAAAAGAAAAAGCTGCTCATCGGTGATCAAGCGCCTGCCGAGGAAGAGGAATACTATTGCATGCTGGAGGGGGACAGCAATCTGTATACCCTGCTGGCACCTTTCTGCGATCCTTTCTTCCACGATGTGGAATATATGCGCGCCTTTGAGCAGCCGCAATTGGACGCATCCCTGCTGGACAGGATTGATATTTCGGGAAATCTGACCCTGGGGCTGCAGTATACCCCCGCCGGCTGGTATCTGGATGCACCGGTGAATTATCCCGTTTCCACGCTGCAAAGCGAGGCATTGCTTGCCCGCATTGAGGCCATGGCATTTGAAGCCTGCCTGGGAAGCAGCCAGGAAGTGGATTTAAAGGAATTGGGGCTGATGCAGCCGGCGCTGAAAATCATTTTTACCCAGGCGCCTACCCGGATCAGAGGGGTAACCGTGACGGGCGAAACGGTTTCCTGGGAGGAAGCGGAAAAGCAGTATACCCTGCTGATCGGCCATGAAACGGGGAAAAGCGGCGTATACCTGATGTGGGAGGGCATGGTTTACAAAGCCAGCAATTTCCTGCTGGGCTTCTGGAAGGAATTAACCATGGAACAGCTGCTGCTGCGCACGCCGGTGAATTTTCTCACCCATCAGCTAAGCAGCGTTTCCTTCCGGTATCGGAATCATCAGGCTCAATACCAGGTATTCCTGGTGGAAAGCATCACGGAAAACAATGAGATTGCCACGGATGAATACGGGCAGATTCTCTATGACGTGGCGGTGAAAAAAGCCGGCGAAGCAGATTACATGGATGCAGAGGCATTTTTGAACTGGTATACCCTTCTGGCCGGGCTGAGCCCGGCGGGAATGCTGCCGGCAGAATGGGAAAAACCCATTGGCATCCAGGCGGAAGGGGAGATTATTCTCAAAAATGATCATCTTACCCGCGCCATTTTCTTCTATCCCTATGATGCGCTGCATTATGCCATGGAGATTGACGGGACTGCCGTTTATTATATGGAGAAAAGTTGGCTGGAAACTGTACTTCCTTTACCTTGAAAAAGAGGACGCATCTTGCGTCCTTTTTTTTTGCATGTTATAATAAAGAGAAAATAGAGTCAGGGAGGAGGCATCAGCATGCGCGAAAGCGGCATTCTGTTGCATATTACGTCGCTGCCCCAAAAGGGCGGCATTGGCACCTTGGGAAAGGCTGCCTATGAGTTTATTGATTTTTTGAAGGAAAGTGGGGCATCCATCTGGCAGGTATTGCCGGTAGGGCCCACGGGTTATGGTGAATCCCCTTATCAGAGCGCTTCCACCTATGCAGGCAATCCTCTGATGATTGACCTGGAAAAAATGGTGGAGGAGGGGCTGCTGGCGCAGGAGGATTTGGTTTGGCTGCCCGATACCGATCAAACGGATTTTGACGGGGTACGGGCACAGAAGGAAGAGATTCTTCGCAAATCCTTTGAAAAGGCTGATGCAGGGGAAAAAATGCAGGCCTTTATCCGGGAAAATCCCTGGGTGGAGGAATATGCATTTTTTATGGCCTTGAAGCAGCATTTTGCCGGGCAATCCTGGCAGCAGTGGCCCCGGGAGCTGCGGCTGCGGGAAGAAAAGGCCATGCAGGATTGGCGGCGGAAAATGCAATCGGAAATGCAGTATCATATCTATGTGCAATGGCTTTTCCGCAAGCAATGGCAGGAAATGAAAAATTATGCCAATGCCAGGGGCGTAAAGCTCTTTGGCGATATGCCCATCTATGTGGCGGAAGACAGCGCCGACGCCTGGGCCAATCCGGAAATTTTCCAGTTTGATCAGGAACGCAGGCCCATTCGGGTGGCCGGCGTGCCTCCGGATTATTTTTCCCAGGATGGGCAATTATGGGGCAATCCCCTCTATGATTGGGATGCGCTACGCAAGCGGAAATACGATTGGTGGATGAACCGCCTCAACGCCATGGGCGAATTATTCGATCTGGTGCGGGTGGATCATTTTATCGGCTTCGCCAATTATTATTCCATTCCCTTCGGTGCGAAAAATGCCAGGAGCGGGCAATGGAAGCTGGGCCCCCGGCGGAAATTCTTCCGCAGGGTACGCAGGGATGCAAAGAACGTCCACATCATTGCAGAGGATCTGGGCGAAGTAAACAACCGGGTAAAGCGTTTGCTTCGTTTCTGCGGCTATCCGGGCATGAAGGTGCTTTCCTTTGCCTTTGGCGGCGGGGAGGAAAATCCCCATCTTCCGAAAAATCACGGAAAAAATGCCATCGTTTATACCGGCACCCATGATAATGATACGGTGCTGGGCTGGTGGGCAAATGCCGATGAAAAAACCAGGGCCCATGCCTGTGCCGTTCTTGATATGAAGGAAACGGATGATATCGCCGGAAAAATGATTGAGGCTGCCTTCGCCAGCACGGCGGACAGGACCATTGTGCCCATGCAGGATTACCTGCGGCTTGACGGCAGCGCCCGGATGAATACCCCCGGCACTGTTGGGGGAAACTGGGGATGGCGGATGACGGCGCCTGCGACGGAAGAAATCAAAAATGAAATCAGGAAGCTGAATCGGAAATATCAGCGTGGAGGAAATAACTGATGGGTGCACGGAAATTGATTGAACGGGCGGAGGAAAACGCCCTCGCCCTGTATCAGCTGTCTTTGCGGGAATTGAATGCCTGGCAGCTGCATAATGCCCTTTCCCAGGCGGCCATGACCGAGATTGCCCCCAAGTGGGCCGGAGATCAGAAACGGCAGCGCAGCGGACGATTTGCCTGCTATCTTTCTGCCGAATACCTGATTGGCCGGATGGTGTATAATAATCTATTTGCCATGGGCGTACTGGATGACGCCAAAGCGCTTCTGGCGGAAAAGGGCGTGGACATTGCGCAGCTGGAGGATATTGAGGATGCTGCCCTTGGCAACGGCGGCCTGGGCCGCCTTGCCGCCTGTTTCCTGGACAGCGCAGCCACCAAGGAAGTGCCGCTTTTTGGCTATGGACTGAGATATCAATATGGCCTGTTCAAGCAGGAATTTGTCAATTTCAAGCAGCATGAATTGCCCGATGACTGGGAAAAATACGGGGATCCCTGGTCCATCCGCCGGGAAGACAAGAGCGTGCTGGTGGAAATGAAGGGCCTGACGGTAAAGGCCGTTCCCTACGATATGCCGGTGATCGGCTATAAGGCCAATTGCATCGGTACGCTGCGGCTGTGGCAGTGTGAAAGCCTCAAGCCCATTGATTTTGAATTGTTCAATGCCCAGCATTATCTGAAGGCCGCCAAGGATAAGAATACGGCGGAGGATATCACCAAGCTGCTCTATCCCAATGATTCCATGCGGGCAGGCAAGCAATTGCGCATCAAACAGCAGTATGTGCTCTGCAGCGCCACGCTACAGGATCTGATCCGGGATTTTAAGGAAATCCACGGCAATGATTTTGAAAAATTTTCTGATTTCCATGCCCTGCAGCTCAATGACACCCATCCCACCATGGCGATTCCGGAATTCATCCGGTTGCTGATGAAGGAAGATGTTTCCTTTGATGCGGCGCTCGCCATTGCGCAAAAGACCTTTGCCTACACCAATCATACGGTCATGCAGGAAGCGCTGGAAAAATGGGATGTTTCCCTGCTGGCCAGCGTTGCCCCCGAAATGACGGATATCATCAAGCGGATTGCGGCAAAGCAGGCAGAGGAAATGAAGGCGGCGGGCATTGAAAATACCAGCGGCCTGGCCATTATCCAGAATAAGCAGGTGCATATGGCCTATCTTGCCATGTATGGCAGCTTTGCGGTCAATGGCGTGGCCCGGATTCACAGCGAGATCCTTAAGGATGACGTGCTGCATGCATGGTATGAACTGCGGCCCGAAATGTTTCAGAACAAGACCAACGGCATCACCCAGCGCCGCTGGCTGGGTCTTTGCAATCCCGAGCTTTGTCAGGCGATTTCCAGCCGGATCGGCGATGGATATCTGACCGATCTTTACGAACTGGAAAAATTAAAGCCCCTGATCGAAACGGATGAAGCGCTGATCCGGGAATTTATTCAGGTGAAGAAGGAAAAGAAGAAGCAGCTTTCCGCCTGCATTGAAAAGCATGAAAAGATCCATATTCCTGCCGATTTCGTATTCGATGTGCAGATCAAGCGCCTGCATGAATACAAGCGCCAGCTGCTCAATGCCTTCTCCATTCTGGATCTGTATTTCGAATTGAAGGAAGGCAAGCTTGCTGATCTGCCCCCGGTAGCCATGATCTTTGGCGCCAAGGCCGCCCCCGGCTACGCCCGGGCCAAGGCCGTAATCCGCTATATCAATCAGATTGCGAATCTGGTGAATCAGGATCCCGATACCAAGGATAAGCTGCGGGTGGTATTTGTACAGAATTATAATTGCTCCTATGCAGAAGAAATCATTCCCGCCGCCGATATCTCCGAGCAGATTTCTCCTGCCGGCACGGAGGCCAGCGGCACCGGCAATATGAAGCTGATGCTCAACGGCGCGGTGACCCTGGGCACCTATGACGGCGCGAATATTGAAATTGTGGAGCAGGCCGGGGAAGAAAACAATTACATCTTCGGCGCTCGGCTGGAGGAGATCCTGAAAATCAAGAAGGATTACGATCCGCTGAAAATCTATAAGAGCAACAAGCGCATCCAGCGGGTGCTGGATACCCTG
Organism: Clostridiales bacterium; assembly: GCA_015056015.1. Taxonomy (GTDB): domain Bacteria; phylum Bacillota; class Clostridia; order Christensenellales; family Aristaeellaceae; genus RUG563. Next base: position 1,325 of record SVHD01000028.1, on the reverse strand, counting down.
GATAACGGCATGTTTGAGGATGAGGACGGGGCGCTGAAGGAACTTAAGGATGCGCTGCTCAAGGGCGCTTCCTGGCATACCCCCGATCATTATTACCTGCTGCTGGATTTCCCCTCCTATATGGAGGCCAAAATCAAGGCCATTGGCGATACGAAGAACGAAATCGCCTTTGCAAAAAAATGCCTGTACAATGTGGCGGGGGCGGGGAAATTTTCCTCCGACCGGACCATTGAGCAATACGCCAAAGAGATCTGGCATGTATAAAGAAAAAGGAGAGCGATTGCTCTCCTTTTTTTAGAAATTCCCGTTGGCGGCGATGGCGATCACGGCATAGCCCGTATTATCGGCGCTGGCCTGCCAGATGGTTTTTTCCGGAACGCGGAAGGAAAGATTTCCTTCGCAGGGCATGCAATAAAGATAGGCCCAGGGCTTGTTTTCCCGGCAGATGGTGATTTTTCCTTCTTTTCGCAGAAGGGAGAGATAATCCTCCAGATTCATGCTTAACGCATGCATGGCGGCTGCATGCACCTTGCCCACAAAGCGCAGATGAATATCCTCGCAGCCGCAGGAGGAATTCTCAGGAGGATTGCGGTAAATCCAGCCATAGCGCCACATATGCCCGCTCAACCATGCCCCTGTTTCATTTCGCATAAGTGGATCCCGTTTTCCCAGGGAAAGAGGCCCTTTCAGGGCGATATCCAGGGCATAGCCCAGTTGATGCTCGCTTTCGCCGCCGCCGGGTACGGCGCTGAAAGCGCGGTTCAGGGCTTCATTCAGGGGATAGACCCGGGCGTAACGCCCAAAGGCTTCCCTTCGCCAATCCTCCTGCTGTGCACGAGAAAGGGTGCCACGGATCAATTCCGCCCCCCTTTCCAGAGGATATTCCAGCTGAATGGAGCAAAGGGCATAAACCGCCTCCCGGCAAAGCGTTACCCCTTCCAGTGCCGGCAGATAAGAGCCCACCATCGTACGGATTTGATAGATATTAGGCGGAGAAAAATCTCCGGGCAGGGGATGCGCGGGGTTTACCAGCATCAGATATCCCTGCAGCAATTGAGCGCGGGATACCGTCTGGATTTCTCCTTTCATATCCGGCGCGCCCTCAAGGATGGAATAGCCGTCTGCCTGTCCCAGCAAAGCCGGCTGGGGAACCGCCGCGGAAACCGGAAACATCAGCAGCACAGCGAAAAGAATCAGCAGCAGTAAAAAGACGCAGCCCAGGGCCAGGAAGGGCATTTGATGCTTCCGAAGCTGCAAAATCATGAAAATCGCCTCCTGTATAGCGTATTTTATCCATACTTCCGGAATTTATACTTTTCAAGAAT
>SVHD01000027.1:25306-35076 GCA_015056015.1 Clostridiales bacterium | reverse complement strand
GAAGCCGGCAAGAAGTATTTCTCCGTGGCTTCCGGCGGCGGCACCGGCCGTACCCTGCATCCCGATAACATGGCTGCCGGCCCTGCCTCCTACGGCATGACCGATACCCTGGGCCGTATGCATTCTGACGCCCAGTTCGCCGGTTCTTCCTCCGTTCCCGCTCACGTGGAAATGATGGGTCTGATCGGCGCCGGCAACAACCCCATGGTCGGTATGACCGTGGCTGTGGCCGTTGCTATCGAAGAAGCCAGCAAGTAATTTTATATCCAATAAAGGGGTCTGCTCTCGGGCAGGCTCCTTTTTTTGATATTTTGTATAGGAAGAAATGGCGTGCGCATCGATGATGAAAAGCAGACCACCATCTGCGCCGAATGCAAGACAGTCATCAAGACCGAAACGGTCACCCTGGACGGCGTCACGGAAGCCCATGATTTCACCCAGGGCAATTGCCCCTGCGGCAAGGAAAATACCTGCGATCATTCCGAGCGCAAGAAGGTCGTCACGATCTACAATGTCAGCTATCCCGGCATGGATCAGGAAGGCCACGAAAAGCTGTATGATGAAAAGATCGCCCTGGTCTGCGCCCTGTGCAATTACGAAATCAGCGCGGAAATCAGCGAAAATTTAGGCGCCTGGGAAGATCATACCTATGAAAACGGCGAATGTGCCTGCGGCGCGCCCGATCCCGCCAATTGCAATCACAGCATCGTAAAGGAAACGGATGAACGCAACAAGGTATTTGAAATCGTTGACGCCGAAACCCACTTTGAAACCTTCGATATCTGGGAAGTGGAATTCTGCGAACACTGCGGCTATCTCGCTTCCGAAACCCTGATCACCGCCGGCGCCACCGATACGAGAGATCATGCATTTGAAGGCTCCACCTGTGTCCTCTGCGGCTACAGCGATCATGAGCATCAGTTTGTCATTCTGGATGAATGGACGGAACTGGTCAATTGCTTTGAGATCGATGACGCCACCCATTCCATCACCGAAGTGACGGTGCAACACAAGCAATGCGATATCTGCGGCTATGAACCCGTTGAACAGGTGGCGGGCAGCGAAAATACCTTCACCGACGATCACCGTTTTGAAGATGGCAAATGCAGCGATTGCGGCTATCAGAATCAGTGCCAGCACGAAAACACCGATCGGAACGAATATCTTTCCTTCGAACCCGGCGACGTGGTCTATTCCAATATCACTGCTGCCGAGCATACCGGTACCGGCCTGCTGGTATGGGAAATTTATTGCCTCGACTGCAATGAAATGATCGACAATGGCACCGAAGAAAATGTGACCCGCACCGAAGAACACTACTTCCTGGATGACGTGTGCTACAAGTGCGGCGAAGCGGCCTCTGACGAGCCCACCGACGAGCCCACTGCCACGCCTACCGTGGCTCCCACGGTCGCGCCCACTGTAGCACCCACCACTGCGCCCAGCAATGAACCCACCGTGGCTCCCACTGTTGCGCCGACCACTGCGCCCAGTGATGAACCCACTGTTGCGCCTACTGTGGCCCCCACCGCTGCGCCCAGCAATGATCCCGTCGTGACCGCTACCCCCGCGCCCACCGTGGAAGCCACCGAAGAACCCACGGCGGAACCCACCGTCACCCCCGAGCCCCCCGTCGTTCAGCCTGAGGATGTGGAAAACAACCAGACCATTGACACGTTTACGGAAACGGTGATGGATGAAATCGCCGGCGATGAGCAGAGCACGGTGGAAGTGATCGTTCCCGTTGAACCGCTGAAGGAAGCGGTGGACGAGGAAACCTTCGCCAAGATCGAAGAGCTGACCCCCGATGAAAAGATCATCGTGGTGCTGGCCGCCCTGGGCAACAGCGGCGAACAGAACAGCCTGACCGATAATGCCGATCTGGGCCTTTCCGAAGAAACGGAAGCGCTGGTGAAGGAAGTGACAAAGGCCGTAAGCAATATGGACGCTGAGGAACGCAAGGCCTTTGAAGAAATGATCGCCGAGCAGTATCCCTCTCAGGAAGTGGAAATCGATGGCAAGGTATACGTCTACTATCTGATTCCCATGGAAATCAGAACGGAAGAAGGCGTGGAAATCCGCTATTATGCTTTCTGCTATGATGAAGAACAGAAGACCTGGCTGTTCACCCTGGTGAAGCCGGGCGAGGAAATTACCGATCTTCTCACCGAAGGCGAAAATATCAGCGATCTGTAAACAACAAAAAAAGCCCCTCCTGCAATTTGCGGGAGGGGTTTTATTCTGCCGATTTTTGCGCATGATAAGGGCGGGAAGGGCATGGGCGGCATGATGGATGTGAAATTCACCAAGGAACAATTGCTGGATCTCAACGCCAAGCTCAACAAGATCAAAAAGCCCAAGGAAAAGAAATAATCCGTGAAAAAAGGGCAGTCAGGCATTGCCTGGCCGCTTTTTTTGCACAGAAAAATGAAAGCGAATGGATAATGCGGATGAAAAATATATAAAAAAAGGCATACAGCAAAAAAGCAATCGAAAAGGGATGGATTCCTTGACAGAAGATGGAAAAGCATGTAGAATAAACGCATCCCAAAGAGACCTGCAGGATCGGAAGAAACTGCGGGAAGAGGGAACTCCGGAGAATCTCACGGTGGTGAGTGCCGAAGGTGCAACGCTGATGAAACATCAGTGGAATCTCTCAGGCAAAAGGACGGAGCAGGCTAACCGCATATTTTTGCGTTCATGCGTCTGCATCGGTCCCCCGGAGCTGCCCAAGAATGGGCGGCTATTTTTATTTTCTGAAAGGGGACAAAAATCATGGAACAATTCTTCTCTGCGCTGGCGAAAGGCAATGACGTCGTCAATACCTTCATCTGGACCACCCTGGGCCTGGTGCTGCTGCTGGCCACCGGCCTGCTGACCACCATCCTTACCAAGGTATTCCAGGTAACGCAGATCAAGCGCTGGTGGAAAAATACCATCGGCAGCCTTTTCAGCAAGGATGTTATCAAGCATGATAACAGCGGCAAGGCCATTTCTCCCTTCCAGGCGCTGTGCACCGCGCTGGCTGCCACCATCGGCGTGGGCAATATCGCCGGCGTTGCGGCGGCCATCGTCATCGGCGGCCCCGGCGCTGTGTTCTGGATGTGGGTGGCGGCCTTCCTGGGCATGATGACCAATTATTCCGAAAATGTGCTGGGCATCTATTACCGTCGCCGGAATGAAAAGGGCGAATGGAGCGGCGGCGCCATGTATTACCTCAAGGATGGGCTGGGCGCGAAGAAGGGCTGCAAGCAGATCGGTAAGATCCTGGCCATTCTCTTTTCCGTCTTCACCCTGCTGGCCTCCTTCGGCATCGGCGCTATGGGCCAGGTGAACAAGATCGTGGTCAATATCGAATCCGCCTTCCCCATTCAGTCCCTGGCCAATGTGACTTTGTATGAGGGCGTCAGCCTCTATTCCCTGATCATCGGTTTGCTGCTGGTGGCCCTGGCCGCCGCCATCACCCTGGGCGGCCTCAAGCGCGTGGCCAATTTCGCGGAAAAAGTGGTGCCCTTCATGGTGGTGCTCTTCATCCTGGGCAGCATTACCATCGTTTGCGTGAATGCCGGCAATATCCTGCCCGCCTTCGGCGCCATTTTCAAGACTGCTTTCACCCCCATGGCCGCTGTCGGCGGCGCGACCGGCGCTGCCATCAAGACCGTTATGGTGCAGGGCTTCAAGCGCGGCGTATTCTCCAATGAAGCAGGCCTCGGTTCTTCCGTGATGGTGCATTCCAATTCCAACGTGAAGGAACCCGTCAAGCAGGGCATGTGGGGTATCTTTGAAGTATTTGCCGATACCATGATCGTTTGCACCATGACCGCCCTGGTGGTGCTCACCTCCGGATTGTATAACCTGGATACCGGCCTGCTGGTGGAAGGCGTCACCGACGCCACCCTGGTGGCCTCCGCTTTCAATTCCGTGTTCAGCTGGGGCAATATCGGCGAAAAATTCGTGGCCGTTGCCATTTTGCTCTTTGCCTTCACCACCGTGCTGGGCTGGAATCATTACGGCACCAAGGCCTGGGAATATCTCTTTGGCGTAAAGAGCACCAAGGTGTATAAGGTGATTCATCTGGTGATGATCCTCTTCGGCGCTTTGCTTACCTCCTCCCTGGCCTGGGACATTTCCGATACCTTCAACGGCCTGATGATGATTCCCAACCTGATCGGCGTGATCGCCCTTTCCGGCCTGGTTTGCAAGATCACGAAGAATTATCTGGATCGCCAGAAGGGCCTGGATGTGGAACCCATGCTCAGCGTTTTCCCCGAAAACAACAAGCTGTAATCCGAAAAAAAATTCCGGAATTTCTCCTGCTGTGGGAAATTCCGGTTTTTTATGCTATAATCATTGCAAGCAAACTGTATCATCAAGGAGTGAATCGCATGAAACAATTTGATCCCTCCATCCCCGTTCTCAATCATCATTGCCATGTATGCTTTCCCCATCCCATTGATGAGGCTTTACAGAATTACGAAAAAATGTTTCAGCGCATGGCCATCAGTGGGGCGGGGCTGCTTTCCTGTCCGGGCAGCAGCCATAACGGCGGCAGCCTGGATGTATTGGAAAATCTGAAAATGCTGTATCTGAAGGATCGTTTATCCATTCCCTGCTATGCCTATGCGGGATTTACCTGGCATGGGGATGACGCCGGGGCTTATGGGCAATTTGCCCGGGATATGCTGGAAATGGGCTTTGATGGCTTCAAAACCCTGGAGATGCATCCCCGGCTGCGGAAGCAATTTGGCAAAGGGCTGAATCATCCCGCCTTTTCGGAATTTTTCCGGGTGCTCAGCGATCATGAATGCGTGATGGTCAATCATGTGGGCGAGCCCCGGGGCAGCTGGAATCGTGCCACCGCCAACGAGGACGCCATCCGCCTGGGCCGGGTCTATGATGAAAGCCATCTGACGCTGGATCAGCTGCATGCCGAAATGGAGGAAGTGGTGGCCCGGTATCGGAAGATCAAATTTATTTTCGCCCATTTCTATTTCATTTCCGATAATTATGACCGCTGCTGCCAATTGATGGAGGAAAACCCCAATTTCTATCTGGATCTGACCCCCGGCGCGGGCATGTGCGTGAATTTCAATAAAGATCCGGAGCTTTGGTATAATTTCTTCCTGCGCTATGCCGATCGCATCATCCTGGGCAGCGATTTATACGGCATTGACGCCGGGGAAGACCGCTATGATCTGACCCGGAATTTCCTGGAGGGCACATCGCCCATCCCCCACAGCCTGGGCACCATTTATCCCATGCCCCGGCCGCTGCCCCGGGAAGCGCTGGAAAAGATTTACCGGAATAATGTGCTCCGCCTGCAGGGCTGCGATCCCCGGCCCATCAACCGGGAAAAAATCTATGCCCATTGCCTAGATATCGAAAAGCAGTACGGAAATCAACTGACCGATATGGGAAAGAAAAATCTGAAAACCATGATGGCATACTGGAAATGATCACGAAATTACGGGGGGACCGCGAAGGCCCCCTGCTTTTTTCTCTCCAGGGAGGAAAAACGAAAAATTTTTTTCAAACTTATAGTTTTTTATCATCAGAAGGCCCGAACTTACAGAATCTTATCGTTGACGATTTTTGCCGCCCGGTTTATCATATAAATACCGGAAACAACGCGCGTTTCAAGGAAAACAACAACAAAAAAAGGCTGCCCCAGGGCAGCGGGGAGGATACAATATGAAGGTTCGTCTGGTACAGTATCAGGGCCGCAATCAGCTGGAAATCAACGGAAAAATCGTGGATGCGCTGGGGTTCAAATCCTTCCGGCCCAAGGATTTTAACGTGGATGATTTTTATGCCGCAGGGGTGCGCATTTTCAATATCATCACCACCGGCCTATGCTCCCGCTACGGGATGAAATATTCTTTGTATGGGGAATCCTGGCTGGGGGATGGGCAATATGATTTTTCCGCCGTGGATCATCAGATTGATTTTTTCATCGAGCATGCGCCGGAAGCGGTATTCATTCTGAATCTGCAATTGGATACCCGGCCCTGGTGGCTGGAACAGCATCCCGGGGAGGCCGATTCCTTCTCCCATCTTTCCCAGGTGGCGGCTCATGAGGAATGGCGAAAGAGCGCGGCGGATTATCTGCAGGCGCTGCTTCGCCATACGGAGGAAAAATATCAGGATAAAATTTGCTGCTATGTGCTCATGGGCGGCAATACCACCGAATGGTTTTCCGATTATGATTACGAGGCCGCCCATCCCACCAAGCTGAAGGCCTACCGGGAAAAGCTGGGCGATCCCGAATTGGAAATCCCGCCCAAGGAACGGGTGGAGCAGGAGGAAGAAAAGCTCTTCCTTCATCCGGTGGAGGATCAGGATGTGATCCAGTATCGCCGGTTCCATAACGAGCTCATCGCCGATACCATCCTGTATTTTGCCGATAAGGCCCAGGCAATCTTGAATCATCAGAAGCTGGTGGGCATTTTCTTCGGCTATATTCTGGAACTCACCGGCCCGCGGCTTTGGAATGCGGGGCATCTGGATATCGACCGGGTATACAACAGCCCCGATATTGATATGATCGCTACCCCCTCTTCCTATCAATTCCGCAAATACAGCGACGCCAGCGCCTATATGCTCATGACCGGCACCATCAATCTGCATAAGAAGATGTATTTCATCTCCTTCGATCACCGCACCTATCGCTATTCCACCAATGTGGATGGCTTCCATGTGACCGCAGCCGGGGTGGTGCTGCAGAATCACCGGCAGATTGCCGATGTGGCCCGCCGGGAAATGATGCAGCGCCTGGCCAGCGGCGCCGGGCATTGGTGGTTTGATATGTTTTCCAATTGGTTCCATGAAAAGGAAATCATGGATGATCTTGGGCATATCATCCGCTGCTCCAATCGGATTCAGGCATTGGATATGCAGCCCGTCAGCGAAATTGCCGTCATTCTTTCCTGCGACGCCATGTATTCCGTCAATAAAATGTGCGGCGTGAATACCTTCACCATCTGCAATGCCCGGGATGATCTTTCCCGCATCGGCGCGCCCTTTGACGTATTTTCCATCCGGGATATTCCGGATATGGATTGGAAGCGGTATAAGCTGTGCATGTTCATCAATGCCTATGCCCTGCAGGATGACGAGCGGGCATGGATCAAGGATATCGTGGCCAGGGATGGCCGCACCCTGCTTTGGGTAACCGCCGCGGATTATGTGCAAAAGGATGGTTTTTCCAGGGAAGCCATGGAAAAGCTGGTGGGCATGGAACTGGAAAAGCTGGAAAACCCCGAAACCCAGGCCTGTGCCTGCGATACCCTGTTTGGTCATTATGCGCATCCCCTTTCGCCCACCTTCTGCGTAACCGATGGGGAAGCGGAAATCCTGGGCCGGTATCAGCAAAGCGGCAAGCCCGCCCTGGCAAGAAAGCAATTCCCCGATTATACCAGCGTATTTGCGGGGCTGGGCAATCTTTCCCATACGGCGATGCGCAAAATTGCCCAGGACGCCGGGGTGCATCTCTATTCCGAGGATGGGGTGCCGGTGTATGTAAACAAGAGCCTGTGGGGCTTTTACTGGCATGAACCCAGAAAGCTGCAGGTGCACCTCCGGGAGGCCGGGGTTTATGAGGATATCTTTACCGGCAAGCGCTATGAAACCGCAGACGGCCATCTGGAGCTGGATACCACGGAAAGCGCCAGCATCATGCTGAAGAAAGTGTGAGCGTGGGAGGACGGGGAATATTTGCGGGAGGAGGCTTTTGAGTCAAAAGCCCCCTCCCGCGCCCACCCGAAAACCAACTCTGGATGTTACTGATTGTCATAAAATCATCTTGCGTGCCAGTGCAGCGCAGGGAATTAGTGAGGCTTATTCAGCCCCACACCCCCGAACCAGGGACGGTCGTCCCTGGTTCCGGCAGCGGAACAGACTGGGCTTTTCTAATGAAGAATTTCCCGCTGGGGCTTGGAGAATTTGCCGCGGAGGCCCCTGCCTCGTCGTTCCCCAAGCCTCACGCGGAAGCAACTGGCGTTTCCATGCGAGCCATGATATAATTGAATCAAGAAAATTCCCAGGAGGAAATTCTATATGGCGGAAGAGATTGTTCGTTTAACCAAGGATGATTATGATGAATTGATTCCCCTGCTGAATGAAACCTTTGCCCGGGCCCGGAACCGGGAGGTGGATTTTGAAGCATCCCTGCCCAAGATGTGCCGCAGAACGGATGAAAGCATGGGCAAGCATATTGGCATCCGGGTGGATGGCCGCCTGGCTGCCGCCCTGGGCGTGTATCCGCTGCCTGCGCAGGTGGCGGGGGTGGATCTGCTCTTTTCCACGGTGGGCAATGTGGCCACCCATCCCGATTTTGCGGGCAGGGGGTATATGTCCGTTCTGCTCAATGAAGCCATGAAGGAATTGGAAGCAATCGGCGCGGATGGCTCCCGGCTGGGGGGCAAGCGCGATCGCTATCAGCGCTACGGCTATGATTGCGCGGGCTGGGTGACGGCCTATGATCTGGATATTGCCCAATGGCCCAGGAAAAAGGAATTTAAATCCATTCATTTTGAGGAAATGACCCGGGAGGATGAGGGCCCCCTGGAATGGTGCCGCCGGCTCAATCAGGCCAGCCTTTTCCATGTGCGCCGGGATAACCTGGATGATTTCTTTGATACCATGCGCGCCTGGAAACATACCCCCTTTGCCGCGCTGGATGAAAACGGCATGCTGGTGGGCTATCTTTGCGCATCCCAGGATCATCAGGAAATCGCCGAAATCTGCTATGATTCCCAGGAAACCTTTGAGGGCATGATTCATGCCTGGCTGCAGGAAAGCCAGAAATTGCATATCTGCCTGATGCCCCATCAGATCGAGGAAAACCGCTTTCTCACTAAATATTCCGCTTCCTTTGCCATGCAGGTGCCCAGTCAATTCAAAATCTGCAATTGGGAAAAGGTGGTGGGGGCGTTCCTGCGCCTCAAGGCCACCTATACCGCTTTCCCGCCCGCTGCCCTGCTCATTGAAATTGAGGGCTACGGCCAATTGCTGCTGGAAACCGAGGGCCGCATGACCCGCTGCATCCGCGGCGAAAAGCTTAATTGCAAGCCCGATATCACCGTTTCTGAGCAGGAGGCCCATCAGCTCTTCTTCGGCCCCTCCCCCATGCTGGCCGATCTTCTGGGCGCCGGCGCTATCCTGCCCCTGCCCCTCTCCTGGAATAATCAGGACCGGGTGTGATGGGGACGGGATGGGGGGATTGGCGGGAGGACCTTTCTTTTGAAAAAGAAAGGCCCTCCCGCACCCACCCAAAGAAAACCGGCTCTGGATGATAGGAATTATTATTTGATCTGGTTGCGCGCCAGTGCAGCTAAGAAGAAAAAAACTCTCGCGCTCTCCCAAAGAAAACTGGTTCTGGATGATAGGGGTAATTATTTGATCTGATTGCGTGCCAGTGGTGCTGAAAAAAGGAATAAGAAAAGGAACAGATCAAATCTGTTCCTTTTTTGCTGCACTGGGAAGCCAGCCGATTCCATGCAGTCCATCAATATCCAGAGCAGGTTTTCGGGTGGGTGCGGGAGGGAATTCAGGAGCAAACCCGGAGGGTTTGTGACGCGGCAAGCGCCATCATTGCTGAAGCAAGGAGCATACGCAAGCGCAGCGCAGGGTATGCGATCAGGAGCAAACCCGGAGGGTTTGTGACGCGGCACCATCCATCAACGCAAATGCAGAGAGCATACGCAAGCGCAGCGCAGGGTATGCGATCAGGAGCAAACCCGGAGGGTTTGTGACGCGGCACCATCCATCAA
>SVHD01000027.1:0-25296 GCA_015056015.1 Clostridiales bacterium | reverse complement strand
GAGCATACGCAAGCGCAGCGCAGGGTATGCGATCAGGAGCAAACCCGGAGGGTTTGTGACGCGGCACCATCCATCAACGCAAATGCAGAGAGCATACGCAAGCGTAGCGCAGGGTATGCGATGCTTTTCAAAAGCCTCCTCCCGCAAATATCCCCCGAAAGCTCCCCGTCACCCCTTCTCCCCGATCAGGATATGGGCGAATTCGGTTTCCAGGGGGCCGATGACGGCGAGGCTGGCCTTTTGAAAGATTTCGGTCATGGCGGCGGGGTCATCGGGATAGATACGGATTTTGCGGCTGCCGTAATCCAGGATTTCCTCCTGATTTTTATCCAGGGAAAGCACCAGCCGTCCGCCGGGGTTCAGCAGCATCGCCGCCTTTTGAACGGCCCTTTCCTTTTCCCGGATATGCATAAACACCAGGGAGGCATAAATCACATCGAAGGATTGGGCAAAGGGATAATCCAGGAAATCCCCCTGGATGAGCTGCACATGATCAAATTTTTGCAGATGGCATTTTGCCCGTTCAATGGTGCAGGGGGAAAGATCGATACCGGTCAGCTGGCGGCATCGGGGCGCGGTCTGCAGGGCCAATCGCCCGGTGCCGACGCCGATTTCCAGGGCGGTTTTATCCCTGGTCAGATTCAGGGCGGAAAGAAAGATGGGCCCATCCCATTTTTGCATATAGCTTTGCAGCATGGGCGGATCCAGCACCGGATCCTGATTTTCCCGGATCAGCAGATCATAATGGCGGCGGACCGCATGCTCCATTTTCCCGCTTCCTTTCTCACATCCAGCCGGTATGATTTTCCTTGTAATGGCGGATCCATTCATCCGCTTCCTTCAGCAGGCTCTGCATTTCCTGTTCATTGAGCACGGTAGCGCCGCTGGCATTGGCATGGCCGCCGCCCCGATATTTTTCCGCAATATGATTGATGGGCGCGGACCGGGACCGCAGGCGCACGCGGATGGTATCATCCTGATTTTCGATAAAGGCCAGCCAGCAGAGGCAGCCCCGGATGGAATCCATATAGGAAATGGCGGCGCTGGCGTCCTCCAGGGTGAGGCCGAATTTTTCCTGAACGCCCCGGTCGATATACAGATAGGCCACGCCGTTTTCCGTGCGCTGCATCTGATCGTATACATAGGCCTTGAATTTCAGGGATTCAAAATCCTTGAGATAGAGATGGGCGAAAAGCCGCTCGGTATCCACGCCCTGCTCCAGCATCAGCCCGGCCAGGCGCAAGGTATCCCCGGTGACGCCCTCATATTGGAATCGGCCCGAATCGGTGATCATGCCGGTATAAATATAGGTGGCCGCGGCGGGGGAAATATGCCATTCCTGACGGAAGGCGGCATAGAAGGCGGCGATCATTTCGCAGCAGGAGGATCGCTTTTCCTCCACCCAGCGGTAATCGCCGTAGGGCTCCCGTTCGATATGATGATCGATCTTGATCAGCTCTTTGCAAAGGGTATATTTCTGATTGGAAATGCGATCGGAAGAGCCGGTATCCAGCACGATGCCAAGGGCCTCCCCATACATTTCATCCGGGATGGAATCATCATCCGGCCCCAGAAACGATAGAAAATCGGAATGCTGATAATCGATGATGCGCACATCCTTTTGCGGGAAGGTATTTTTGATCAGTTCCTTCAAACCCTTGGTGGCGCCCACGCAATCCCCGTCCATGCGGATATGGCGGAAAAGCAGGATGCGATCATATTCCCGGATTTTTTGAAAAATGGTATTCAAAATGGGGGGATAATTCATTGCATTTCACCTGCCATTTGATTCAGATCATGCAGCATCTGCATGGCTTCTTCCCGGCTTTTTACGGTGGCGCCGCTGGCCTTGGCATGGCCGCCGCCCCCGTATTTGACGGCAATGGGGTTGATATTGAACCGGGAAGAGCGCAATTCGCAAAGCACGCCCTGATCGGTTTCGGTGAAATTCACCCAGATGGGCACGCCCTTGATATCCGCCATGGCGCCCACCATGCCCCGGGAAATGGAGAAGGTATCCGCCTGCAGGGCGTCCATTTCTTCCCTGGTGGTGTAAATATAGGCCACGTGATTTTCCGTCATCTGAATTTTCAGAATGAATTTGGCCCGCAGCTGCATCTGGGCAAAATCATTTTCATACAGCTGCTGATAGATTTCGTTGGTGTCGATGGGCTGGCTCATCAGGAAGGAGGCCAGGCGGAAGGTATTGGCGGAGGTGGCGTCATAGCGGAAGCGCCCCGAATCCGTGACCATGCCGGTAAACAGCGCCCGGGCCGCCGCCGGATTCAGCTTCAGGCCGCTTTCCAGCGCGAATTGCGCAATCAGCCCGCAGCAGCTTTCATAGCTGGAATCGGTGATCTCCTCTTCCGCAATCTTTTCGCAGAAAATATGATGATCCACCCGGGCCGTGCGCGCGGCCAGGCCATAGCGATCATCGCTGATCAGCGCGCGGGCGGAGGTATCCAGAATAATCGCCAGCGCGTCCGTATATGCAGCGTCCGGGATTTCATCCATCACCGAATCCGCCATGAAGCCGTAACGCCCCGCGGCGTCGCCCACCATGTAAACCGTCTTCCCCGGGAAATTCTCAAGAATGATATGCTTTAAGCCAATCTGGCTGCCCAGGGCGTCCCCGTCCGGATTCTTGTGCCGGTGAATGATGATCGTATCGTGGGCGCGAATCAGCGAAAGAAATGCTTCAAACATCTTCTGTCTCCTTGCATGGAAATTGGGGACATATCCCCACTATTATATTATATATGATTCCGCGCCATTTCGCAATTAGGACGATTGTGGATTATGCGGGAGGGGAAGGGAGATGATGCGGGGGAAACCATTCTTTGAAGTGGCATCGCATGCCCTGCGCGCTGCTTGCGCATGCTCTTTGCGCCTGCGGTATTGACGCATGCCGCGTCACAAACCCACAAGGGGTTTGTTCCGGAGAATCCCCCTCCCGCGCCCTCCCCAAGAAAGCCGTACTGGATATTACTGGTCGCCCTTGAATCGGCTTGAGTGCCAGTGAGGCAGTGGGAACGTTATGGGGCTTATTCAGCCCCAAACCCCGAACCAGGGTCATCGACACTGAAGAAATTTACGGGAGGGGTATTCTTTGTGGCCAAAGAATCCCCCTCCCGCACCCTCCCCAAGAAAGCCGTGCTGGATGATACTGGTCGGCATGAAATCAACATGAATGCCAGTGGAGCGACAAAGGATACAGATAGCCACGGGCTGGGCGGCATATATGCCGCCTGCCGGATGCGATGCATCCGGGAAAACAAAAAATAACGGCGCGGGAGAAAATAAATTTTCTCCGCCGCCGTTTTTTGTTTTCACCTCGCCCGTGGCGATTTTGGTTCGTTTCCTTACGCATCATGCGGAAAAAAGTCAGTTAAACCTTTCACTCCCATCGCAAACCGGAGTCCAGAGGAGGAACTCCTCTGGTGCAGGGGTACGGGGGCCGCAGAGGCCCCTGCCTTCGTCACAGGCAGGCTGGCCCCCCCTTGCCAACCGGGGAAAATCGCTGTATGATAGGAAGGAAGATCAGGGAAGAGAGGGATGTGTATGAAGACCGGCATTGTATCCACGGCATATTTTCATACGAAAAATCCGGAGGCGGGGCTTGCGCGCATGAAGCGGCACGGCTATTCCGCCATGGATTATTCTTTTATTGATACGGAAACGCCCATTTTTTCCGCATCGGATGCGGAATTCGACGCCATTATGCAATCCCACCGCGGGAAGATTGAAGGCGCGGGGATCGCGGTATACCAGACCCACGGCCCCTGGCGTTATCCGCCCCGGGACGGCACGGAAGCGGACCAGCAGGAGCGATTTGAGAAAATGAGCCGTGCGATCCATGGCACGGCGATGCTGGGCGCGAAATATATGGTCATTCATCCGCTGATGCCCTTTGGCGTAGGGAAAGGGCAGGATGAAGAAGCGCTGCTGCGGATCAATATTGATTTTTTCCGCCGCCTGTGCGCGGTAGCGGAAAGGGAGGGGGTATATATCTGCCTGGAAAATATGCCCTTCCTGGATTTCCCCTTATCCACCCCGGCGGAAATTCTGGCGGCAGTGAAAGCGATCGATCATCCCTGCATGCGGGTTTGTCTGGATACGGGGCATTGCGTGGTGCGGAGTGTGGATCTGGGGGATGCGGTGCGGCAGATTGGCGGGGAATATCTATGCGCGCTGCATGTGCATGATAATGACGGCCGCTGCGATCAGCATCAATTGCCCTATCACGGCAAGGCGGACTGGGATCATTTTACCGCTGCGCTGAAAGAAATCGGCTATGAAGGCGCACTTTCCCTGGAATGCCGGATCAAGGAACAGATGCCGGAGGCCATCCGGGAGCATCACGAAATCGGGCTTGCCATGATCGCCCGTACCCTGGCGGAAAAAAGCGAGGGATGAGAAGATGAAGATTGCATTTCTGGGCACCGGCGCTGCCGATTGGAAGGGCGTTAATGAGCGGGGGGAATATCGCCGCAATACCAGCACCCGGCTGGATGACGCCCTGCTGATTGATGTAAACCAGACGGTGCTGGATCAGATCAAAGATCCTGAAAAAATCACGGATGTATTTTTCACCCACAGCCATGAGGATCATTTTTCCCTGGCTGCCTTGCAATCCCTGGCCCCCTGCCGGGTATATGCCCATGAAAGCTGGGCAGGGGAAATTGCAGGCGAGGGGCTCAAGGTGATTCCGCTGAAGATTGGGGAATGGGTGCAGGCGGGGGAATTTTCCGTTTTGCCCATGCCCGCCAATCATTCCACGCAAAATCCCGTGGAAAGGCCCCTGCATTATTTATTGAAAAAGGAAGAAAAAACCATCCTCTATGCCACCGATGGGGCCTGGCTGCTCAATGAAGAGCATCATCTGATCGGGAAAAGGGTGCTGAGCGCCGCCATTTTTGACGCTACCATCGGGGATGATTTCCCCGGAGATTTCCGGATTTTTGAGCATAATTCCATCATGATGGTACGCCTGATGGTGGAAACCATGAAAAAAACCGGCCGGCTTGCGGAAAATGCCCCGGTGTATCTGACCCATTTTGCCCGCACACTGCATCCAGGCCAAAAGGAATTGGCAGCGCAAGCCGCCCCCTTTCTTCCCGCCTGGGATGGCATGATTGCTAGCATCTGAAACCGAAAAGGAGCATTGCATGCAGATTATCGCCCATCTCCATAATGATTTTCCCACCAAATTCGGCCTGCCCCGGCAAAGCGGGCTGGCGAAAAATATGCTTTCCACCATCGTATTTGAAAAGGAATATCAGGTGCCCGAGGCCCTGCGCGGGCTGGATGGCTATTCCCATCTGTGGCTCTTATGGGAATTTCATCAGGCGAAACGGGAAAGCTGGTCGCCCACGGTGCGCCCGCCGCGGCTGGGGGGCAATACCCGCATGGGCGTTTTTGCCACCCGATCCCCTTTCCGGCCCAATCCCATTGGGCTGAGCTGCGTGAAGCTGGAGGAAATCAAAAAGACCGCCGAGCATGGCTATGTGCTCATTGTCAGCGGCGCGGATCTGATGGACGGCACCCCGATTTTTGATATCAAGCCCTATCTGCCCTATGCCGATTGCCATCCCGAGGCCACCGGCGGCTTTGCCCAGGATGTGATGGGCCATGCGCTGAAGGTGGAATTCCCGGAGGAATGGCTGGAAAAAATCCCGGAGGATCGCAGGGAAACCCTCCTTTCCATTCTGGAGCAGGATCCCCGCCCCGGCTATCAGCAGGATCCGGGAAGGATCTACGGCTTTGCCTACGGGCAATGGGAAATCAAATTCCGGGTGGAGGGGGAAATCCTCACCGTCTGCCAGGTAGAGGGAAAATAATCATAGAGGGGAAGAATTTTCCAGCCCCATCCGTTGAATGGATGTTGAAAAAAACATCCGGATTCAGGAGGAACGCGCATGAAGAACGCATTGTGCTGGCTGATGATTCTTTCCCTTTTTTGCTGCTCTCCGGGCCTGGCCGAAGAAGCGGAATGGCCCGAAAATATCCGGCAGATCGCCGCGGAATATGAGCCGGGCCCCTACGGCGGCGAATCGCTGCAGGAAATGATCCCCTTTTCTCCCCTTCCGCTTTCGCCGGAGGATTGGATGCGGGAACTGCAGGCCGCCCAAAGCGCCGAGGCGGCGGTTGCTTATATCGGGCAAACCGGATTGCCCCTGGATCCTCTGGACAGCGAATATTTCTATCATTATCGCGCCTCCGTCCGCCGGGAGGATGTTTCCCTGCCAAAGGGAAGCACGCTCACCGTGGTAACATACGCCTATTCGGAAGCGGAAAACGATAATTTTGCGCTTCTTTTTCTGCAGCAGGATGGGGAATATGCCCTGGTGGACTGCATCCCCAACTTTGGAAAGATCCATGTGCTTTCCTGCGGCGATCATATCTATCTGATGGGCAAAACCGGCAGCGATTATCAAACCACCCGCTGGTATCATCTCCAAAGCAGGAAGATGGTGCTGCGCTATCTTTCCCAGGGCGTGAATCCGGATCGGCAGGATTACCATATTGCCGTAAACAGCGCTGAATTCCCCGGGTTTCAGGTGCGTTTTTCGCAGGAGGGGCGATTACAGCTGCTCCGGCAGCTCAGCGTGTGGGATTATACCCGGTCCCCTTTATCGGATGACGCCCGGGAAATCATTCTTTCCACCCGCCTTTTTACCTATGCGGTGCAGGAAGACGGGACGCTTTTATTGGAGGACGCCGAAATATTCGAGCGGCAAACCCTGGAGCAGGTGCTGAAGGAAAAGGGTGGGGCGCTTTGATCCACGAAGCGTAGGTTGTTCTCCGGGTCCATCCTTTGTATAATGAGCGGGTAAAGGAGTGATTTTCATGCATTATGACGGCGTTGGGAAGATCATCCGCGCGCTCCGGGAGAAAAAGAACCTGACCCAGACGGAACTGGCGGAAAAAATCGGGGTGACGGATAAGGCCGTATCCAAATGGGAAACGGGCAAGGGCTTGCCGGATATTTCCCTGATGGAGCCCCTGGCCCATGCCCTGGAAATTTCCGTGATGGAATTATTATCCGGCGCGCCGGTGAGCAATCAGAATCGATCGGGGAATATGCTCAGAACCAAATTCTATGTCTGCCCCCTCTGCGGCAATATTATCCATTGCACCGGCGAGGCCGCCATTTCCTGCTGCGGCATCCATCTGCCCGCCCTGGAAGCAGAGGAAATGGATGCGGAGCATGAAATCAATATGGAAAAAGTGGAGGATGAGCAATTTGTTACCGTCAGCCATGATATGACCAAGGAACATTATATCTCCTTCCTGGCGTATATCACCGGCGATCGGGTGCAGCTGGTGAAGCTCTACCCCGAAGGCAATGCCGAAAGCCGCTTCCAGATGCGCGGCCGGGGCTTCCTGTATCTCTACTGCAACCGCCACGGCCTGATGAAGAAACGGGTGTGAAAGAGAAAGAATTATGCGAAAGGACCTTTCTTTTGAAAAAGAAAGGTCCTTTCGCGCTTTCCTAAAGAAAACTGACTCTGGATGTTACTGGTCGCCGCTCAATCTTCCTGAGTGCCAGTGAAACAAGAAAAGAAATACATTGATTCTATTGCGTCACTGGGCTGCAAGCGATATAGAATACCATTGAAATATCCAGTACGGCTTTCTTGGAGGGGTGCGGGGAGGGGTTCTTTGGCCACAAAGAACCTCTCCCCGCCTTTTTTCCGTCACTGGGCTGCAAGCGATATAGAATACCATTGAAATATCCAGTATGGCTTTCTTGGAGGGGTGCGGGGAGGGGTTCTTTGGCTACAAAGAACCTCTCCCCGCCGTTTTTTCCTCCCATCACTGGGCTGTAAGCGAATAGAATACCATTGAAATATCCAGTATGGCTTTCTTGGAAGGGGTCTGGGGAAACCGTTCTTTGGCTACAAAGAATGGTTTCCCCAGAAAACTCCCATCCCCCTCACTTAATCGCTTCCCGGATGACCCAGCCTGTGTTTTCCAGGCGGGCTTCGGCGTCCTGGCGGGAGGTATGGAGGATATCCTGCACGATGCCGATCATGCGATTCTTTAGTTTAATATTGCTGGGCTTGAGATTGATCATCAGATTTTCGTATACATGGCCGCACTGCACCATGGAAACGGTGGAGAGCATATTGAGGATCAGCTTTTGCGCGGTGCCGGCCTTCATGCGGGTGGAGCCGGTGATGGCCTCGGGGCCGGTATCGGCGCAGATGGCCACCTGGGCAATTTTGCTGATGGGGGTATCGGGATTATTGGAGAGGGAAACGGTGGCGGCATGGAGCGAGGAGGCATATTCCAGGGCGCCGATGACATAGGCCGCGCCGCCGGCGGCAGAAATGCCCACCACGATATCCTTTTCGCAAAGATTGCGCGCCTTTAAATCGGCGATGGCCAGTTCGGCCCTGTCCTCGGCATTTTCAGCGGCGCGCACCAGGCATTTTTCGCCGCCGGCGATCACGCCGATAAAGGTATCCGGGGAAACGCCATAGGTGGGCGGGCATTCGGCGGCGTCCAATACGCCCAGGCGCCCGGAGGTGCCGCAGCCCACATAGAATACCCGGCCGCCGTTTTGCAGGGCCTGAGTCATCAGCTGGCACGCCTTTTCAATTTCCGGCATGGCCGCGTCAATGGCGGTCATCACCGCTTCATTTTCTTTGTGGATCACTTCCAGGGCCTGCCGGATGCTCATCTGATCGATGTGCATGGTGTTTTCATTGCGCATTTCGGTTCTCAGCATGATTCGATCTCCTTTCGTGCCAGTAGGATGGCGCCTTCCGCCATGGGCGATAAATTGATATGCAGCCCCGTGGCCTGGGGCAGCAGATTTTGCAGCATGGGCAGGAATAAATCCCCCCGGTGGCATAGCCCGCCCATCAGCGCAATGGGCAGGGCGGGGTCCTTCAGAAAATCTATCCCCGCGCCAATCAGCCGGGCCAGATAGGCCACATTCTTTTTCAGAATTTCCAGGGCAATTTCATCCCCCTGATCCACGGCGGAAAATACCAGCGGCGCAAAGCCCGCAATCAGCCGCTTGCCCCCCCGGTAAATTTCCGGAATGGCCTCGGGAATGGATTTGCCCAGGGCATCCTCCAGCAGGGATTGCAAAATGGTGCCTTGCCCCCGGCCATCCCAGGCGCAAAGCCCGGCCTCCAGGGCGTCCCGGCCCAGATTATAGCCGCTGCCGCCGCTATCCAGTAAATATCCCCAGCCCCCAATGCGCTTCTGAACGCCGTTTTTCTGGGCCAGGGCCACATTGCCCGTGCCTAAAATCACGATCATGCCATCCTGCCCCTGCAGGCCCAGGGCCAGGGCGGTATCCATATCGCTGCCAATATCCGATCGGCCAAAGCCAAAGGCGGCAAAAAATTCCCGGAGGATCTGGGCCGTGTTTCCGCCCTTGCTGCCCGCCAGCCCGGCAAACATGGAAATTTCCCGGAAGGGCAGCCCCTGGCAGATTTCCCGGATGCCCTGATCCAGAATCGCCTGGCAGCGATCCATGCCCACGTCATTGGGATTGGAGCTGCTCAGCGATAGCTGCCGCAGCAATTTTCCCTCCCGATCCTGGAGGAAAAAGGCGGTTTTCGTGCCGCCGCCATCAATGCCTAAAAAATAGGCAACGGGATGATGCAGCGGATAAACCAGGGAATCCAGGGAAACATGGAAAAGCTGGGCCAATTGACAAAGCATATTGACAGAGGGCACGGCGGCGCCGCTTTCCCATTTTTCAATGGATTTTTCCGAATATGAAATTTTTTTCGCCAGGGCAGCGCGGCTCAGCCCGCTTTCCTTCCGCAGCCGACGCAGATTCCCGGCAAAATCAATCATGGGCGTATGCATGCATTTTTTCCTCCTTCCCGATCAGTATAGCAGAATGAGAAGGGGAAAACAACCGAAAAATAATTCCGGAAAATAAAAAGCTCCTACCATCAGTAGGAGTTTTCTTGAATCAGTCACGCACCAATCGCTGTTACGCCCAATCACTGGCACACCTGCTGATTCAACGGCGACCAATAAAATCCAGAGTAGGTTTTCGGGAGAGTGCGGGAGGGAATTCAGGAGCAAACCCGGAGGGTTTGTGACGCGGCAAGCGCCATCATTGCTGAAGCAAGGAGCATACGCAAGCGCAGCGCAGGGTATGCGATGCTTTTCAAAAGCCTCCTCCCGCCAATTCCTTATTTCCACACTGGCACGCAAGCCGATCAGAATGCATCACAAAAATCCAGAGCGGCTTTCTTGGAAGGGGCCTGGGGAAACCATTCTCAGGAGCAAACCCGGAGGGTTTGTGACGCGGGATGAGCCAACACGGCAAAAGTAGAGAGCATACGCAAGCGAAGCGCAGGGTATGCGATGCCCCTACAAAGAATGGTTTCCCCAGAATTCCCTCCCCTATCACTTCTTCCTGAACAAATACTCGTCCACCTTGGTTTTGATTTCGTCGCTGATTTTGCGCTCGATGGGGAAGGAAGCGGCGCCCACCACGCGCTTGGCCAGGAAGAGCGCCTGCTGGAGGGTGATATCCAGGGAGCGCTCGTCAATGTACGCGCTCTTTAAATTGTCCCGGCGATCGTGGATATAACTGGCCCCGGGCGCGCCGAAGCGGCAAAGATTCACGCAGGGCACCCCGTTATCCGCAAAGGGCACGCAATCGCTGGAGTAAATATCCATCTTGACCGAGCAGGGAATGCCCGCTTCCTTCATCAGCGCATCCACATACCCCACCGCATTTTCCGTGCCCAGCACCGGCGCGGCATTCTGGCCCAGGGTGGCGGCGGCCACGTCAATATTGATCATCAGGCGATGCTTTTCCAGTTCGTCCGCATGGGCCTTGACCCAGGCCTTGCTGCCCAGCAGCCCCTGCTCTTCCGAGCCATACCAATTGAATTTCAGGGTGCGATTCGGCTTATGCACGGCGAAATAGCGCAAAAGCTCCATCAGAATCACGCTGCCGGACATATTATCATATACGCCGGTGGAAAAATGCACGCTGTCATAATGAGCGCCGAAGGAAACGATTTCATCGGGCTTTTCCGTGCCCTCGATGACGGCGCAGACATTCTGGCTGATCCCGTCATAGCTTTCGCTTTCCAATTCAATATGCATCTGGGTGGCGCCCCGGCGCACGATTTCCGCCGCATCCGCCGCCCGGATATTTAGGGCCACGGCGTCGCCGAAGGGCTCGCTCAAGGTTTCCCGGATTTTGCGGATATCGCAATCGGTATCGGAGAGGCGATCGATGGTGCTGCCGGAAAAGGTGAGGATGGCGGCGACGCCGGCCTTCTGCAGCTTTTCATAATCCCCCCGGCGAAGGCGCCCGTTGATCATGACGATCTTGCCGCCGGCCTTTTCCAGATGCAGGGGCAGCAGATTTTCCGCATAGAAAAATTCCCCGTCAAGGCCCCCGGCAGGGGTGGATTTGGCCCGCTCATAGCCGGTGCATTCATATTCCTTGGTGTAGGGCGAGGTGACCACCAGCTTGGCATGGCTGACCTTGCCGCAGGGCACGGAAAATTCCTCGATTTCGGCCTTCACGCCGGCGGCGCGGGCCTCCTGAAGCAAACGATTGGCGGCGGCCTTTTCCGCATCCGAGCCGCTGACCCGGACGAAGGCAAGATCCTTGAGCAAAGAAAAGGCGCGATGGGCAGATACCTGCATGATACATTTCCTCCTTAAATATAAAAGATTGGGATCAAAGGGAGCGGCTTTATTCCTCCGGCTGGGGAAGATCATCCGCGGATAAATTGCTGAAGATGCTGTATTGCTTGCGATATTCCGAAGGGGGCATGGAAAATTTCCGGGAAAAGATGCGGCTGAAATACAATGGATTATCATAGCCGCAGGCCCGGGCGATATCGGAAATGCGGGTATCGCTGCCGATGAGCAATTCCCGGGCGTGTTCCATGCGCAATTGGGTCAGATATGCATAGGGCGATTGCCCCACGATTTCCCGGAATGCATGGGAAAAATGGAATCGGCTCATGCCGCATTTTTCTGCATATTGATCGATGGATTGCGGCTCGTCGTAATGATAATGCATGCTTTCCACCGCCTGCATCAGCCGCTGCCGGGCCTGATATTTATTTTCATCCTGCAATATGGCCCGCTGCCGCCCCATCAGCCCAAGCAGCTGATATAAAAGCCCGGGCAGGATGGTTTCGCTGCAGGGAGGATTTAGCTGGCGTTCCTGCAATATGCGGTCAAAAAGGGCGTTGATTTCCCTTTCCTCTCCAAGATTGATAATTCTTTCCTCGCAGATCAGATCGCAGGATTGCAGGATGCTTTCCGCCATGCTGCCGCTGAAATGCAGCCATTTGCAGATCACCGGGATATTGGCCTGATACAGATAATACTGGGGATCATCGGGCAGATATAAAACCGCCTGGCCCGCATAGACCGTCTGCCAGGCACCGTTCAGATAATGCTCCGCTTTCCCGGCGGAAATATAGAGCAATTGATAATCCTTTCGGCCTTCGGGACGGCGCACATAAAAGGAATTGCGGGGCCCCTTTTTGCCCACGCTGCTGTTCACCCCGCAGCTGTTGATTTCCAGGGGCTTATCCGATATATGGAAATTATATTTATCCTTTTCGCTGCTGTATATCGTCAGCATCCTTTTCCCCGCCTTTCTCCCGGTAAAATCAGCATAAACCGCAGGGGGCGGATTGTCAAGGGAAAAGCAGCAAAAAACCGGGAAAAGCGCAAGAATGTGTATATTTTTTCGCAATTTCATCTATGGTCAGAATGGACGCGGGCATATATAATGAATATATAATCGGGCGACAGGCCCAGGAAAGGATGCGTAAACAACATGAAGAAATTTGCCTTTATCGGCGCCGGCAGCTATGGCTTTACCCGTACCCTGGTGCGCGATTTGCTCACCTTCCCCGCCTTTGAGGATTGCGAATTGGCGCTGATGGATATCAATCCCCTGCGCCTGGAAAAGATCACCGCCTGCGTCAACAAGATTGTGGATGCCTTTGGCAACAAGGCCAAGGTAACCTCCACCATGTGCCGCAAGGAAGCCCTGGAAGGGGCGGATGGCGTGGTCTGCACGGTATTCAACGGCGATTTTGATATCTGGCGCTATGATATCGAAATTCCCAAGGAATATGGCGTGGATATCAACGTGGGCGATACCCGCAGCGTGGCCGGTATCTTCCGCGCCCTGCGCAATATCCCCCTGATGCTGGATATCTGCGCGGATATCGAAAAATATTGCCCCAATGCCGTTTTCCTCAATTATACCAACCCCATGAGCATGCTTTGCAAGGCCATGCAGAGCCGCACGAAAGTGCAGGTTACCGGTCTTTGCCACAGCGTGCAGGGCACCGCGAAAATGCTGGCCGACTGGATCGGCGCGCCCATGGATGAAATCACCTATACCTGCGCCGGCGTCAATCATCAGGCCTTCTATCTGGATTACAAGTGGAATGGCCAGGACGCCTATCCCCTGATCCGCAAGAAGCTGGAGGATCCCGAATTCTACAACAAGGAAATCGTCCGCAACGAAATGTTCCTGCATCTGGATTATTATCCCACCGAATCCTCCGGCCACAACAGCGAATACAATCAGTGGTTCCGCAAGCGCCCCGACCTGATCGAAAAATATTGCACCCATGGCACCGGCTGGAATCCCGGCCTGTATGCCTATTCCCTGAATCTGCGCCTGGAACGGGATAAGACCTGGGTGAGCGAACTGGATAAGTGGATTGCCGAAGAAAAGGTGGATATGAACCGCGGCGGCGAATATGCCTCCAATATCTTCAATGCCCTCATCGGCGATCATACCATGTTCAAGTTCAACGGCAATGTGCTCAACAAGGGCCTGATCGATAATCTGCCCTACGATTGCTGCGTGGAAGTGCCCGTGCTGGCCAGCAAGGATGGCATGGAACCCATGCATGTGGGCAAGCTGCCCGATCATCTGGCCGTGCTGGTGAATACCACCGCCCGGATCGAAGATATCGTCGCTGACGCCGCCGTTACCGGCGATCGCCGCGCCGTATTCCAGGCTGTCTGCATGGATCCTTTGACCAGCGCTGTCTGCTCCCTCCAGGAAATCAAGGATATGACCGACGCGCTCTTCCTCAAGAACAAGGATTACCTCCCTGCCTTTAAGATCTAAAGGGATGATGGGGGATTTTGCGGGGGAACGCAAATGATGCGGGAGAACGCAAATGATGCGGGAGGGGGATTCTTTGTGGCCAAAGAATCCCCCTCCCGCACCCACCCCAAGAAAGCCGCTCTGGATGATATTGGTCGGCATAAAATCAGCTTGAATGCCAGTGGAGCAAGCTATGTTTAATAGATGGGATGTTTCCGCTGTAATTTAAAACGGCATCGGAGAAAATGTGTTCTCTCCTGTGCCGTTTTTTTGCTTACCCATTCACTGGGAATCAAGCGAGGAAAAGAAAAAAATAACATCCAGAATAGCTTTCTTGGAAGGGGGTGCGGGAGAAACCATTCTCAGGAGCAAACCCGGAGGGTTTGTGACGCGGGAACAGCCAATTCAGCAGAAGCAGGGAGCATACGCAAGCAAAGCGCAGGGTATGCGATGCTCAGGAACAAACCCGGAGGGTTTGTGACGCGGGAACGGCCAATTGGGCAAAAGTAGAGAGCATACGCAAGCGAAGCGCAGGGTATGCGATGCCAATACAAAGAATGGTTTCCCCCGCAATAATCCCCATCAACTCAACCTCAGAACAGAAACTGCACCAGCAGCATATAGCAGACCGTGCCCCCGGCGATGGAGAGCAGCATCTGGCGTTTCCAGAGATGCAAAAGCACGGTAACGGCGATGCCGATGGCCTCGGGGACGCCATGGCTGCCGGCGAGGAAATTCACATTTTTCAGGCAATAGACCACCAGCATGCCAAAGATCGCGGCGGGCAGGGCCCGGCCCAGATACTGGATAAAGGGCGGGGTCTTTCTTTTTTCGGAGAAAATGAGGAAGGGCAGAAAGCGGGTGAGGACGGTGGCCAGGGCGCAGAGCAGGATGGTCAGCAATTGCAGCGGCACGCTCACGAAAGATCACCCGCCTTTTCGATGGGCTTCCTGAAGAAGGAAAGCATGGCCAGGATGCAGATCATGGTAGGCACCAGGAAGGAATCGGCGCCGAAAATCAGCCGGCAGAGAACGGACGCAATCACGCCGATGAGGGCGGTATAATGCTTTTTTTCCTTCAGCCACTGCTCCAGGAAAATCACCACAAACATGGCGGTCATCACAAAATCCAGCCCTTCGGTATTAAACTGGATCAGGGAGCCCAGCACGCCGCCCAGGGTGCAGGCGATAACCCAATAGGATTGATTGAGCAGGGTAACGAAGAATAAAAACCAGCCCTTATCCACATCCCGGGGGATATCTGCAGAGCAATTGACAGAGAAGGTTTCATCGCAGAGGCCGAAGATCAGATAGCCTTTTTTCCAGCCCAGGCCCTTATATTTTTCCAGCATGGCCACCCCGTAGAAGAGATGGCGCGCCTGAATCATCAGCGCCAGCAGGAAGGTCTGCAGTGGGGCGAAGGCGCTCATCAGCATGGAAACCAGCACGAATTCCAGGGATCCGCCGAATACGATCATGCTGGTGAGGGTGGGATATAAAAAATGGAATCCCGATGTGCGCATATAGATGCCGTAGGCAATGCCTAAAAAGCCAAAGCCGGTCAGGATGGGCAGCGTTCTTGGGAATGCCGCCGCCAGCGCCCGCCGCTTCACATGATTCTTTTCCATAAAATGCCTCCATTCCGAAGGGCAGTATACCATGGATAAAATTTTCAGGCAATCAAAATGCAGCAGGAAAACAATGGGAGAATGCGCATTTGATTGCGCGAAGAGGAAAAATCGGGTATAATGGCGCTGGAAGAAAAGGCAAAAATTGCCTGATGCGATGAACGAAAGGAAGAGAAAAATGAACCGGATCAAGAATGCATTCCGGGAGGATGCAAAATTCAAGCCGCTTTTGCTGTCCCTGCTGATTACCGGCCTGGCCCTGGGGCTTTACAAGGGCATGCTGGATAATTTCCTGGCCGAAGTGGTGCAGATGAATGAAATGGACCGGGGCGTGATGGAATTTTTCCGGGAATTGCCCGGCGTGCTGCTGATTTTTATTCTGGCGGTGCTGTATATGTTTTCCGCCGAAGCCATTTATAAAATCGGCGCGGTAATCATGCTGGTGGGCATGGCCATGGTGGCCTCTCTTCCGGCCACAAAAGTGCTGGCCACCCTTTCCATCTGCGTATATTCCCTGGGCGAGCATATTCAATTGGGCATGAAAAATACCCTGACCTTAAGCTATGCGAAAAAGGATCGGGGCGGCGAAGCCCTGGGCGTTCAGGGCGCGGCCAATCAGATCGGCACCCTGGTTGGCTATCTGGTGATTGTGGTGGTCTTTTCCATGGTTACCAAGGATCAGCCCTACCGGATATTTTTTGCGGTAGCGGCGGTGCTGACGGGGATTGCGGCCGCCATTTCCATGGGCCTTACCGGCAAAAGCCAGGCCGACGCCACCAAGCGCCGTTTCTATTTCCACAAGAAATATCATAAATTCTATATGCTGGAAATGTTCTATGGCGCCCGCAAGCAGGTCTTTATGACCTTTGGCCCCTATGTGCTGATTCTTTTCTACGGCGCCAATGCCGCCACCATCAGCCTGCTCTTTGCCATTTCTGCCGTGGCCTGCTTCTTTGCATCCCCCATAGTGGGCAAGATCATCGATAAGATCGGCTATAAGGTGGTCATGGTATCCGATACGCTGATTCTGGTGATCGTTTGCTTCTTCTATGGCTTTGCCCATCATATCTTCCCCCGGGATGTGGCCTTTGTGATCTGCTGCATCAATTATGTATTGGATTCGGTGATTTCCCTGGCCTCCATGGCCACCAACGTCTACGTCAAGGATCTTTCGGATAATGCGGATGAAGTGAAGGCCACCATTTCCACCGGCGTTTCCATCAATCATCTGATCAGCGTTTTTATCGCTCTGTGCGGCGGCTGGCTGTGGAAGAGCCTGGGGATTGAAATTCTGTTCATCTGCTCTGCTGTGCTGGGCCTTTGCAACAGCGCCTATGCCCTGACGGTGAAAAATAAAAAGCAGCTGCAGGCCGCACAAAAGAATGCCTGAAGGAGAAAACCATGAACGAAGTGATCCGTCAATTATACGATCGGAAATCCGTGCGGGTATTCACGGAAAAGGCAATCGATGAGGAAATCATTCAGGAAATCCTCACCGCCGCCGTCATGGCCCCCACCGCCGGCAATCAGCAGTTCTATACCATTTTGCGGATTGAAAGCCAGGAAATCAAGGAAAAGCTGGTGGAATCCTGCGATCATCAGCCCTTTATTGCCGAGGGCAAGCTGGTGCTGATTTTCTGCGCGGATTGCCTCAAGTGGTATGATGCATTTTTGCAGGGCGGCTGTCAGCCCCGGAAGCCCGGGGCGGGGGATTTGCTGCTGGCGGTAAGCGACGCCCTGATCGCTGCCCAGAATGCGGTGGTGGCGGCGGAAAGCTATGGCATCGGCTCCTGCTATATCGGGGATATTATGGAAAATATGGAAACCCAGCGGGAAATCCTGAATCTGCCGGAATATGTGTTTCCGGTGGGCATGCTGGTCTTTGGCTATCCCACCAAACAGCAGCAGGAAAGAAAAAAGCCCGTCCGGGCAAAGATGGAATATATCGTGCATACCGATGGCTATCGGCGGCTTGGCAAGGATGAAATCCGGCAGATGCTACTGAAAAACTGCACCGAGGAAACCTATGATTCCTGGCTGCAGGCCTTCTGCAGCCGGAAATACAATTCCGATTTCTCCCGGGAAATGACAAGATCGGTGGAAGAATATTTGAAACAATACGGCACTGAAGGTAATTGATGGGGAGGATTATGCGGGGGAGACCATTCTTTGAAGTGGCATCGCATACCCTGCGCTACGCTTGCGTATGCTCTCTGCATTTGCGTTGATGGCTGGTGCCGCGTCACAAACTCTTCGAGTTTGTTCCTGAGAACGGTCTCCCCCGCACCCCCTTCCAAGAAAGTCGTACTGGATTTTACCAGTCGCCATTGAATCGGGTTGAGTGCCAGTGAGGCAATGGGGACGTTATGGGGCTTATTCAGCCCCAAGCCCCGAACCAGGGTCATTGACCCTGGACCCGGTAGCGGAAAAACAAACATTTCTACAAATATTTTTCCCGCTGTTATTTGGGGAAACGTTGTCGGGATCCACGGGCCGGGCGGCATTTGCCGCCCAGCGGATGCAAAGCATCCGGGAAAACGAAAAAACGCCGTGAGAGAAAGCTTGCTTTCTCCTCCGGCGTTTTTATGTTTTCCGATAGCCCGTGGATTATTTTAATCGTATTCTTAAGTTTCTCGTTTCCCCAAGCTTCATGCGGAAACAACCGTGTTTTTCCATTCCAGCCACTTCGCAAACCGGAGTCCAGAGGAGTTCCTCCTCTGGCGCGGGGTACAGGGGGCGCGGAGCCCCCTGCCCGGAAAGCAACAAAAATGTCTCCCATCAAACAGGGAGACATTTTGTTTTTTGAGGGCGCAGAAGGCGATTCTCTTGTCACCAGGAAAATTCCTCCCGCAATATCCTGGCCATATTCAATCCTCAGGGCTTCTTGGTGCCGCAGTTGGAGCAGAAGTTGCCGGCGTTTTCGGTCTTGCAGCTGGGGCAGGCCCAATTGCCGTTGTCAGCGGGCTTCTTAGTGCCGCAGTTGGTGCAGAAATTGCCGTTGTTTTCGGCCTTGCATTCGGGGCAGGCCCAGCCATTGGCTTCGCCGGCGGCCTCGGGGGCGTCATTGGCAGCGGGAGCGGCGGGCGCTTCGGTGGCAGCGGGGGCGGGCACATAGGGATCATCGGCGGGATTGGCGAAATACATATTGCTCATGATGCTGTTCAGCAGGGCGGTCATTTCTTCCACGGAGGTCCAGCTGACGCCGTTGCCGTCGAATTCCAGATTCAGATAGTATTTCTGATCATGCTTGTAGCCGGCGTCATCGGCCAGCAGATAGCTGGCATACGCTATGGTGGAAGAGCCGTATTCGGCCAGGCCGGGGATATAAACGTCGAATACCAGGCCGTTGCTCAAAGTAACGGAATGGATTTCCTTGGGGATATCTTCCTTCTTATTGGCCACATAGCTGTAGGTTTCCATGGCCACTTCCAGTTCCAGGCCGGATTCCTTATCGAAAATGGCATAGCAGGAGAAGCGGTTATCATCCAGGGAGATGGGGAACATGCGGGTGGTGGCGGCGGCGCCGTTCTTGCAGTTCATGGTCACTTCGGGGAAATCGAAGACCAGCATCTGATCGCCGTATTCCAGGGAGGGCATCTTCAGGCCGGTATAGCGGCCGGTGCTCCAGTGGGGATCCAGGCGCTGAACCTTCAGTTCGGCCTGCACGCGGTTGACTTCATTGGTGATGGCGTCGGTGAGCAGCTTCACCCTTTCTTCGGTGGTGATATTGCGGCCCAGGCCGCCCAGATAAATGGTGATATAGAGCTTGGCGCCCTTGGCGATTTCCGGCACGCCGATCAGGCCGTAGGCACGGGCGCTGTCGGGGGCCAGATAGGCAGCCTTTTTATCGGTGCCGTCAAAGATGATATAGGCGTCATTATTGCATTTATTCAGCATGGTTTCGTAGGAATAGTTTTCCATCAGCTGATAATTGTACTGAATATTTTCGTTTTCATCCAGCAGGAAGCAGGTATTCAGATCAAAGGAAGCGGCCACGGCGCCTTCAGGCAGATTGAAGGAGACGAAGAGGGGCTCCTTGGGGTTGTAGCTGGAGGAATACTGGGATTCGGGATAGTTGGCCGCCAGGCAGACCTGGGGATAGGTTTCGGGAACGATGAAGAGGGTGTTGATGTAGCTCTTCTGATTGATCTGCCGCATGTAGGCGTCTTCGGCCTGGGCAGTCATGGTAAAGAGCATCGCCAGCATCAGCAGCATGGCAAGGAACTTTTTCATGGGGAGATCCTCCTTCATATATATGGTAAGTTTCCCTGTAATGATACAGCGGCATTGCGGCATTTGTCAAGGCGCAATTCCATTTCTGCATTTTTTCTGAATCGGAAAAAAGGGGATACTTTCTTTTTAGCGAAAAATATGTATAATGAAAATATCCTGTCCGGAAAAGAGGAATGCGTATGCTCTCCTGGAAAAAAGCGAAGGAATTTCTGGTGATTACCTGGGGCACGGCCATTGTGGCGGCGGCGGTCTTTTTCTTTATGCTGCCCAGCCATGTATCGGTGGGCAGCGGGGCGGCCCTGGCCATGGTGCTGAGCAATTTCATCCCCCTTTCCGTATCCACGATCACCCTGATTATGAATATTTTTCTGCTCGTCATCGGCTTTTTGCTGGTGGGGCCGGAATTCGGCATCAAGACGGTATATTGCTCCATTCTGATGCCGCTGATTATGGGGCTGTTTGAAATTCTTTTCCCCGATTTTCAGTCCATCACCCAGGATCCTCTGCTGGATGTGGTTTGCTATATTCTGGTGGTGGGGGCCGGGCTGGCCATCCTTTTCCCCCGGAATGCATCCTCCGGCGGGCTGGATATCGTGGCAAAGATCATGAATAAATATCTGCGGATGGATCTGGGCAAGGCCATGTCCGTATCCGGCATCGTGGTGGCCCTTTCCTCCGCTTTGTGCTATGAGCCCAAGATCGTGGTGCTCAGCGTTCTTGGCACCTACTTTGGTGGCCAGGTGGTGGATCAATTCATTTTCGGCATGAATATCAAGCGCCGGGTCTGCGTGATTTCGGATCAATTGGATCGGATCGTTTCCTTCGTGCTGCATGATCTGCACAGCGGGGCCACGCTGAATGAAATCATCGGCGCATATGATAACACCCCCCGCCGGGAAATGATCGCCATTGTGGATAAGCAGGAATACCGGCAGCTGATGGATTACGTCCGCAAGGTGGATCCCAAGGCATTTGTCACCGTCTATTCGGTGAGCGATATGCGTTATCAGCCCAAGAAATAATTTTCTGAGGAGAAAAAAATATGTATATTTTCGGCACGCAATATCTCCGGGGCGCCTCTCCGGAAAAAGATCAGTGGGATCGGGATATGGAAAACATGCGCAGGATGGGCTTTAATACCCTGCGAGCATGGCTGGTATGGAATGCCTGCGAAAAGGCCGACGGCGAAATCGATCATGAATATATCACCAGCTTTCTTAACTGCGCAAAAAAGCATGATCTGCATGTGGGGCTTTTATTCCATCTGCATGCCGCGCCGGATTGGGCCATCAAAAAATATCCCCAGTATTTCTATGTGGATGAGGATCACCGGCCCTTCGTTCCCGGCGTGCGGGCCAATACTCCCTCCGGCGGCTGGCCGGGGCTGTGCTTCGATCATGAAGAGGTTCGGGAACTGGAAGAGCGCTTCATCCGGGGCGTGATTTCCGAAACGAAAAAATATGAGAATGTGGCCTTCTATGAACCCATGAATGAGCCCCATTCCTGGGTGGATCTGATGAAAAAGCCCAGCGGTATTTTCTGCTATTGCCCGGCCACCACGAAAAAATTCCAGGATTGGCTGCAAAAGAAATACGGCGACGTGGAAAAGCTCAATCAGGCCTGGGGGCATTTCTATGGTTCCTTTGACGAAATCCTTCCGCCCCGCTGGATGCATTCCTATTCCGATTATACCGATTTCCGCCTCTTTACCATGGATAACGTGGTGGAGGAAATCGCCTATCGCACGAAGATTATCAAGGATTGCGATACAAAGCCCGTCATCGCCCATGCCTGGGGCGGCGGCGCGGTGACCTGCTCCCAGCTGGGGGGCATGGCCTTTGACGATTGGAAAAATGCAAAGGTTTTTGATAAATGGGGCTTCAGCGCCTTCCCGCAAAAGGCGGAGGATTGCTCTTCCCTGGCCCTGGGCTGCAATGCCACCCGCTGCGCCGCCAGGGGAAAAGAGGTATGGCAGAGCGAACTGACCGCCGGTATCAATGGCACGGGCCTTCGCCAGCGGGGCCGCATTGACGATAACACCTTCTATAAATTTTCCCTGGAATCCATTCGTCATGGGGCCAAGGGGCTGCTCTACTGGCAGTATCGGAAGGAACGCTTCGGTTCCGAATTCGGCGGCTTTGCCATGACCGATTACGCCGGCGGGCCCACCAATCTTTCCCGCTGCGCGGAGAAGCTTTGCTCCATGCTGCAGAAAAATGAGGATATTTTCAATCACTATCATCAGGATCAGGCCAGAGTGGCGCTGGTATTTTCCATCCGTTCCTATCTGGCCAACTGGGTCAGCGAAGGCCGGGGCAATAATAAATATGCCGTGGATTCCATCAACGGCTATTACCGGATGATGTGGGAAGAAAATATCATCACCGATGTGATTCATGAGGATTTCTTTGATGATCTTTCCCAGTACAATCTGATCATCCTGCCCTCGCCCTACGCCCTTTCGGAAAAAATGGCGGAGGCCCTGAAAGCATATATCAAAAACGGCGGAACCGTGCTTTCCGATCCCTATTTCGGCGCCTTTGACAAGGATATGAAGCTGGCCCGCCAGGTGCCGGGCTTTGGCTTTGCGGAAATTTTCGGCTGCGAAGAGGATGATATTTGCCAGCAGCCCACTGTGCTGCTCAAGGGAAAAGACGGCACTTGCCTGATTGAGGGCAATAATCAGATGGAAACCTTCCGGCATGTGACGGCAGACGCCCTTTATTCCTATGAAGACGGCAGCCCGGCCATTCTTTCCAAGGCGTATGGCAAGGGCCGCGCCCTGATTTCCGGGGTGAACCTGGGCCTTTCCTATTCCACCCGGGCGCTGGTGGGGGATGATTTCACCAGCCAGGATCAGGGAAATTCCAGCCTGGGGGCCAAGGAAATTGTGATGAAGCTGTGCCGGGAATGCGGCGTTCCGCAAAACCCCTGCACGGCGGAGGGCGTAAAGGTGAGCATCCTGAAAACGGAGGGAGAGGCGGATGGCATCGTGCTCATCAACAGCCTGCCCGCCCCGGCCAGGGGCGTCCTTTCCCTGGATGCTTCCTATGCATCCGCCAGGACCATTCTGGGCAGCGCCCCCTGCGCCCTGGAAAAGAACGGCCTTTCCTTCACCCTGCAGGGGGACGAAAGCGCCGTCATCCGCCTGCAGAAATAATCTGTATCTCTGTATCTCCATATACAAAATCCCCGCCGGACCAAGCATCACCCGGCGGGGGTTTTTGTTGACAGAAAAAATTCTGCGTGCTATGATGAAAAAAACGAAAGGAGAAATCAGCATGCGTCGAATGATTTCCATGTACAAGCCCTTCATCATCTGATCCCGCGATAGGCTCAGGCAATCTGCTGCGTTCGGAAATGGCGTCGTTTCCGGGCCTTGGTTGTTGTGCGCAAGGAAGGATATGCGCTGCCTGTCGCGGGTTTTTTATACCCTTTTTCAGGCAAAATACAACAACGGAGGCTTTCTTTATGCTGAAAGGAATACGTTTTTTCATTCGGGAAGGCTGGAAATACGATAAGAAATATGTGCTGTGGATGGTATTCTCCGAATTGCTCTCGGCCCTCACGCCCATCGCCGCCGCCCTGATGCCCAAATTCATCATTGATGAATTGATGGGCGCAAAGCGGGTGGAATATCTGATTTGCTATGTGGCCCTTTTTGCGGGCTATGCGCTGCTTTCCGGCGCGCTCAATTCCTATTTCTTGAAGGATGGCTTTACCCGGCGCTGCCAGGTGGGCAAGGAATTTGATCTGCGCATGAATCGCCGCCTGATTCAGGCGGATTACCCGGATATTGAAAGCCCTGATTTCCGGGATATGAAGCAAAAGGCGGAAAAATTCCTTACCTGTGATTGGCATGGCTTTGGCTATCTGCTGGATTGCGCCATCCGGATCATGGGACAGATGATCGCCCTGGCAGGCCTGATGACCATTCTTTCCACGCTGCATATAGGGTTTGTGCTCTTTTTTGCCGCCTTGGCGCTTATCAGCGCCCAGGTGGAAAGCCGGGCCAGGAAAAAGGCCATGGCCCTTTCCATGGGAATCGTTCGCTGTCAACGGGGTATGATGTATTACAGCAAGGTATTTGATCATCTGGCATTTGCCAAGGAAATTCGTTTGCATGGTATTGGCGATTGGGTGCTTGCCCATTTTGAAAAATTCTATAATCATTCCAATGCCTGCATCAAAAAGCAGAATGATCTTTTCATCCGCTCCGGGGTGCTGCGATCCGGCCTTACCTTCCTTCAGCAAACGGCGGCCTATGCTTTTCTCATTATCCGGGTGCTTTCCGGCGCCATGGGGGTGGGGGATTTTACCATGTGCGTTACCGCCGTCACCGCCCTTGCGGAAGCCCTGAGAAAAATGATGGATTCCGTGGCGGAAATCCGCGCCTACGATCTGTATTATGAAAAGCTGGATGAATATCTGTTTTTCCCCTGCCATATGCGGGAAGGAAAGGGGCTGCCCATTCCGGAGGGCGATTACGAAATCGTGCTTGACGATGTTTCCTTCCGCTATCCCGGCGCGGAAAAATGGGCGCTGCGGCATATTTCTCTCACGCTGCATCCCGGGGAAAAGCTTTCGCTGGTGGGCGAAAACGGATCGGGAAAAACCACGCTGATCAAATTGCTCTGCCGTCTGTATGATCCCACGGAGGGGACGATCCGTTTAAACGGCGTGGATATCCGGGAGCTTCACTACGATCGGTATATGGCGCTGTTTTCCGCCGTGCTTCAGGATTATCAGCTTTTTGATCTGCCGCTTCGGGATAATATTGCCCTGAACCGGGAGGCGGATGATGCGCGCATTACCGCCCTTTGCCATCAGGTGGGGCTGGGAGAGCGGCTGGCCCATCTTCCCAAGGGGCTTTCCACCTATGTGGGAAGGGAAATGGATGAGCAGGGCTTTCTTCCCTCCGGCGGCGAGGCGCAGAAGATTGCCCTGGCCCGGGCGCTGTATCGGAATGCGCCCATTCTTATTCTGGATGAACCCACCGCCGCCCTGGATCCCCGGGCGGAATACAATCTGTATAAAACCTTTCATTCCCTGACCGGCGGAAAAAGCGCGGTGTATATTTCCCATCGGCTCTCCTCTGCCCGCTTCTGCGATACCATCGCCGTGCTGGAAAAGGGCCGCCTGGCGGAATACGGCACCCACCGGCAGCTTATGGAGAAAAAAGGCCGCTACGCAGCGCTTTATGCCATGCAGGCCCAGTATTATACCGATTGACCGTTACGAAAAAAGCCTCCCGGCGGGGAGCGATTTGTCAAGGATAAATTTATCCCCAACTGAACAGGTTGATTAATTCAAAAACGAACCTCCTGTTATTCCC
>SVHD01000026.1 GCA_015056015.1 Clostridiales bacterium | reverse complement strand
TGGGGGTGGGTGCGGGAGGGGGATTCTTTGGCATCAAAGAATCCCCCTCCCGCAATATTGTGTCCTACTCCTTACACCTGGGTCAGCAGCAGTTTGCAGGTATTATCAATGCCCTTCACATGGGTGCGTTCATAGCCGTGGGAGGCGAATACGCCCGGGCCGATGAGGGCAAAGCGCACGTCATTGCCGGCCTTGAGGGCGGTGGCGCTATCGGAAGAATAGGAGGGATAGACGTCCGCTGCATAGTCGATCCCGTTTGCCTTGGCGGCGGCGATCAATTCGCTGGTGAATTCGTAATGGTAAGGGCCGGCAGAATCCTTGACGCAGATGGAAACCATGGTTTCATCGCATTTGAGATCATCGCCCACGCAGCCCATATCCACCACCA
Organism: Clostridiales bacterium; assembly: GCA_015056015.1. Lineage (GTDB taxonomy): Bacteria > Bacillota > Clostridia > Christensenellales > Aristaeellaceae > RUG563. The sequence goes on along the minus strand of SVHD01000026.1, from coordinate 35,470 downwards.
GCATATCCTCAATACCTTCGGGCAGATTCATGGAGCAGCCGTGGCCCACCTCTTCAAACACCGTAAAGAGAATGCACACCCGGCGCTTAAGAGTGATTTTCTTTTCCGCCACCATCCGGGCCAGTGCCAGCAGCACCCCGGCGCTGGCCTTATCATCCAGATGCCGGCTCTTGAGATAGCCGGATTCGGTGAGCACAGTGCGGGGATCCCAGGAAACATAGCAGCCCGTTTCGATGCCTAAGTTTTCCACATCCTGGGCGGTTTTCACCGGTTCATCCAGCACGATTTCCAATGTTTCCTCGCCCCGGGCTTCAGCGCCCATGCCGGGATACACATGCTGGCTGGCCTTGGTGGATTGCACGGTGGCGCTGTAAGTGCGGCCATCCCGGGTATGCACCAGGCAATTCTCCGTTTCCACGGTGGCGTCCTGCCAGCCGCCCACATGGGTATAGCGGATGCGGCCGTTGCCCTTTACCGAGCGCACCATGGCGCCCAAAGTATCCACATGGGCGGAAAGCATAAGGCCGTTGCCCTCCCCGCCCAATTCGCAGGATACGCCGCCCTTCAGCGCCCGTACCGGGGAAAAGCCCAGATTTTGCAGCGTTTCCATCAGATAATCGGTGGCCGCCCGGGTAAAACCGGTGGGGGAAGGAATGGAAAGCAATTTCTGAATATACTCCAGGGCGTAATCTTTCATGGTTCTGTATCTCCTTTTTTTAAATTACTTTTTTATGCAGCCATTTGCCGCTGATAAACCTTGCCACAAAGAAACCGGTTCGCATTGCCCAATCCATATACATGGCCACCCATACCCCCATCAGGGACATATGGAATACATAGACCAGCAAATAGCAGGCGCCCAGCCGCAAAAGGGCCATGCTGAGGATGGAAACCTTCATTGTGAATTTCACATCCCCTGCAGCACGCAGCACATTGGGCAGCCCGAAGGAAGAGGGCCACAGCGCCGCCGCCATGATGGCATAGACGCGCATGATTTCCACGGCCACCGGCACCGCCTCTTCAGAGAGGTTAAACAAACGCACAAAGGGCTCGGCAAAGATAAATACAATACTGGTCGCCAGAAGCGTCACGCTGTATTGGATGGCCAGCAGCTTTTTGCCGTAATGCCTGGCTTCCTCCTTTTTATCCGCGCCGATCAATTGCCCGATCACCGCCACCGCCGCCAGGCTCACCGCCGTACCGGGGGTTATCACCAGGCCGGTGATGCTGTTACAGACCGCATTGGCCGCGCGAACAGGGGTGGAAAAGGTGGTCACCACGCTCATAATCAATACGCGGCCCAGCTGGAAGAGGCTGTTTTCCAGGCCGCTGGGAATGCCCACTTTAAAAATCCGCCTGAGCATGGAAAAATCGAAACGGAAATATTCCCGGATCCCTTTCCATGTTTTCACGCCCCGCATGCTTTCCAGATGGATGGGCATGCTCTGCCGATACATCACCCGCATAATTACCAATGCCGATACGATGCGGGAAAGCAGTGTGGCGGTGCCCGCACCGGCCACCCCCATGCCGCAGGGATGGATCATAATGGCATTGCCCACGATATTGATGATATTCATCAGAATACTGGTTTTCATGGAGGTTTTCGAATCCCCCATGGCCCGCAATAGCCCTACGCCCCCATTATAAATGCCCAGGAAGGGATAGGAAATAGCGGTGATGATCAGATACGTATAAGATTGAGAAAGAATCGCCGGGTCATTGCCATTATCCATCAGGCCCATCAATTGCTTATGGAATATCACAATTCCCAATGCCAGCGCCACCGCAATGGCCACCGTGCCCTGCATCAATTGCTTGGCGGCACGGCAGGCGCTTTGCTTATCCCCTTTGCCCAGATACTGGGCGGATACCACCGCGCCGCCCGCGCTCATGGCGGCAAAGAGCTGGATGAACATCACATTCAGGGAATCCACCGTGGATACGGCGGCCACCGCGCTCTCCCCTACGCCGGATACCATGGCCGTGTCCGCCATGCCTACCATGACCGCCAGCAATTGCTCGGCAATCAGGGGAAGAATCAAGGCAATCAGGGCTTTATTGGAAAATGTCCGTCCCTCCTGGGGCGCCAATGCATGCTTGCGAAACACGCCCGCTGCCTCCCTTCGTATTTTTATCCTGTCTTTTTATTATACGCCCATTTCACGGCAGGGGCAAGATACAATTCTTGATTTTGCATTTCCGTACCAGGGGCCTCCGCGGCCCCTGTACCCCGCGCCAGAGGAGTTCCTCCTCTGGACTCCGGTTTGCGAAATGACTTGGGTGGAAAAACGCGGTTATCTCCGCATGAAACTTGGGGAAACGAAAATTTTAGAATACGATCAAAAATAATCCACGGGCTATTGGAAAACATAAAAACGCCGCGAGAGAAAGCGAGCTTTCTCCTTCGGCGTTTTTTAAGTAACAGCGGGAAACAGTTATTAGAAATGCATGGCTTGTTCCGCAATTGGGTCCAGGGTCGATGACCCTGGTTTTCCCGGATGCTTTGCATCCGCTGGGCGGCAACTGCCGCCCGGCCCGTGGCTATCTGTACCCTTTATTGCTTCACTGGCACTCAAGCAGATTAGAATCGTCCATAAAAATCCAGTACGGCTTTCTTGGGGAGGGTGCGGGAGGGGTATTCTTTGGCCACAAAGAATACCCCTCCCGCAATATTTTTACATATTCGGAACCAAGGGCAATGACCCTGGTTCGGGGCATGGGGCTGAATAAGCCCCATAGCGTTCACCCGTAATTCTCTACCTCCAACAAAAAACCGCCGCAGAGATTGCTCTGCGGCGATTCTTGAAAACAGATTATTTGGCGTATTCGGTGCTCCGGGTTTCGCGGATCACGTTCACGCGGATCTGGCCGGGATATTCCATTTCCTTTTCGATGCGCTTGGCAATTTCCTTGGCCAGCACCTTGGTGCCCTCATCGGTAACATCCTCAGGCTTGACCATAATGCGCACTTCGCGGCCGGACTGGATGGCAAAGCACTTATCCACGCCGGTGAAGGAATTGGCGATTTCCTCCAGCTTGGTGAGACGCTTGATATAATTTTCAAGGGATTCACGGCGGGCGCCGGGACGGGCGGCGCTGATAGCGTCAGCGGCCTGCACCAGCACGGCTTCCACGGTCTGGGGTTCCACATCGTTATGATGGGCCAGAATCGCGTGAATAACATCGGCGCTTTCATGATATTTCCGGGCCAGTTCGCCGCCCAGGGAGACGTGGGTGCCTTCCTGTTCGTGGTCAACGGCCTTACCGATATCATGCAAAAGACCGGCGCGCTTGGCCAGGGCCACATCGGCGCCCAGCTCGGCGGCCATCAGGCCTGCCAGATGGCTGACCTCGATGGAATGCTTGAGCACATTCTGGCCATAGCTGGTGCGATACCGCTGGCGGCCCAGCAGCTTCACCAGCTCGGGATGAATGCCATGCTGACCGGTTTCGAACACAGCCTGCTCGCCAGCCTCGCGAATCTGATTTTCCACTTCCTTCTTGGCCTTTTCCACGCATTCTTCAATACGGGCGGGATGAATGCGCCCATCCATGATGAGCTTTTCAATGGCCAGACGGGCGATTTCGCGACGGACGGGATCAAAGGCGGAAACAATCACCGCTTCGGGGGTATCATCGATAATCAGATCCACGCCGGTGGCGGTTTCCAGGGCCCGGATATTGCGGCCTTCGCGGCCGATAATGCGGCCCTTCATATCATCGTTGGGCAGGTTAATGACGGATACGGTGGTTTCTGCCACATGATCCGCAGCGCATTTCTGAATGGCCAGGGCGATAATATTGCGGGCTTTCTTTTCGCCCTCTTCCTTGGCGCGGCTTTCAATTTCGCGTACGGTGGCAGCGGCGTCATGGAAAGCATCCTTCTGCACCCGGTCAATGACCATCTGCCGGGCTTCATCCTGGGTCATGGTAGCGATGCGTTCCAGTTCAGCAATCTGCTTCTGCTTGTATTCTTCCGCTTCGTCTTCCAGCTTCTGGGCGTTTTCAAATTTCTTATTCAGGCTTTCTTCCCGGTTGGCCAGATTATCCTGCTTCTTTTCCAGCTTTTCTTCCAGCTTATCCAAGGTTTCTTCCCGCTGGATCATGCGGCGTTCAGAGCGCTGAATTTCGGCGCGCCGGGTACGGATTTCCTTATCCAGTTCGGTTTTAAGGTGAAGAATTTCTTCCTTCGCCTCCAGGATCATTTCCTTTTTCTTATCATCCGCCTTGCGGGTAGCTTCATCCAGCAGCTTTTTCGCGTATTCTTCGGTGCGGCCGATTTTCTTTTCCGCCACATTTTTCCGATAGGAAAAACCGGCGAATGCGCCCACTGCCCCTGCCACCAGCGCGGCCAGGATGATCCATACGATCGTTGGCATGTGTGTATACCCTCCCTCCATTTTGAGATTTTTCCAGTTATTTTTTCACGTTTTCAATCGAAAAAGCCGCATGCAAAAACAAGCCGTTTTTGCGCACGGCAAAGCTGTATTCTGATACTGCGTGCGTCCACACGCAAGCAAAACACACCAAACACACATAAAACGCGGCCATTTATCCGGCAGCGTCCGATATGGCAAAGCGGCAATCGCCTGCAAAAAACACCTGAGCAACATGTATCCGAAAACAGCTTACCCACCGGCGGCGTCCGCCGAAAGGGCATTTAGCCGATCAGTTTCTATTTTACACTTCCTACACCCCTTCTGTCAAGGCTATTTCCGGGCGGAATTATACAAAAAAACAGCGAAAAGGCATTGCAAATTATCCATTTGCAATTTTTGACATATTTTCCTCAAGGAAAAACAAATATTCCGCACGGAAACGTTTGCATCGCTGCATAAAAGGTTTTTCAGGAAATGGCGTTTCTTTTCTTGCAGCCGGGCGGGCATGATGCTATAATACCCCTGCATATCCATTTTTCAGAAATTTTTTCATGGAGGAAACGCAGCATGCCCTATTTTTTCGATACGGTGGAAACCATCCCGGAGGGCCTGGGTTTTTCGCATTACAGCCTTTCCCACTGGCTTTGGCTATTGGCCTTTGTGGTTTTCTGCATTGCATCCATCCTTTTATACCGGAAAGCCGATGAGAAAAAGCGCAAAATTATCCGCATTGGCTTTGCCGCCCTTTTATGGCTGGATGAATTCTGGAAGATGTATGGGCTGATTGCCTACGGCAATTATCTATTTGATTATCTGCCCCTGCATCTTTGCAGCATCAATATTTTCCTGATCACCTATCATGCCTTCCGTCCCTCCCCGCTGCTTGGCAATTATCTGTATACGGTGGGCATTCCCGGGGCCATGGCGGCCCTGCTCTTTCCCAGCTGGGCAGCCCTGCCTGCCGCCAATTTCATGTATTGGCATTCCTTCACCGTGCATATTCTGCTGGCGGCCTATCCCATCATGCTCACCGGCGGCAGGGAAATCCGGCCGGATTATCGTCTGCTCCCCAAATGCATGGGGCTTTTGCTGCTGATGGCCATTCCCGTTTATCTGATCAATCTTTTGCTGGGCACCAATTTTATGTTCCTGATGGAGGCCGAGCCCGGCAATCCCCTCTATCTCTTTGAAACCATGTGGGGCAGCCATCTGCTGGGCTTCCCCGTCATCATCGCCGGTGTGCTCCTTGTCATGCACCTGCCGCCTTACTTGATGAAAAAACGGGGATAATTTTTCGGGGGAGGTATTCTTTGTAGCCAAAGAATACCTCCCCCGAACCCCTTCCAAGAAAGCTATACTGGATTTTTATTGTTGGTTCTAATCAGCTTGCGTGCCAGTAAAGCAATTGAGCTTTTATTATTTATTAGAACAGAAAATTTCAATCGTCTGGCCCACAAACGCCGCTGTGCCTTCTCCGCCGGCGGCGTCAATATTTTTGCGGAAGCGTTCGTCCTGGGTATACATCTGCCCCAGGCCCCGGAGGATTTCCCTGGTGCAGGGATAAAAGTTTTCCGTAATCAAATTCTGCAATGCGGCAATTTTTTGCTGCACCGATTCATCCTCCGGGGACAATTCCCGGTATTTTCCCAGCTCCGCAAACAGAGCCATCATTTCTTCCCCGGCCCGGGCAAAATCCTTTCCCTGCTTTTCATTTTTCTCATATGCCTGCCAGGCTTCCGTATTGCCCCATTTCGCCTTGGCTTCCTTTTTATATTCATCCATTTTGCTTTGATCAAAGGCGCGAAGATCCATCATTGTTTCTCCTTTTTTCTGAATTTGGCGAGCCATCGCAATCAGATGCTCCAGATGCTCCCGCTGCATTTCCAGCAGACGGATCTGGGTTTCCAGCGCCTGACGGGTATCAAAATCCGGGGCGTCCAGCATTTCCCCGATTTCCTTCAAAGAAAACTGCAATTCCCGAAACATCAGAATATGCTGCAGCCTCTCCAGGGCGTCATCATCATAAAGCCGGTAGCCTGCCTCCGTTACGCGGGCCGGTTTCAGCAGCCCGATTTCATCATAATAATGCAGCGTACGCACGCTGATTCCCGTCATTTTGCTGATTTCCCCTACGGTTTTCATCTGCCTTCCCTCCCCTTCGGCATCAGAATACACCATCACGCAGCGTCAGAGTCAAGCCTTTTTTCAAAAAAAATCAGGACGGCCGGGGAAATCCCGACCGCCCTGGCATCTATTATTTTTCCACCTTGCGGGGCGCAATTTCAGAAAGCACCAGATTCTTATTCTTTTCGCCGGCCAGACGGATGGACCAATCGTTTTCAAAGAAGAGCACGGGGTTTTCTTCCGCATCAAAGCCGCGATGGGTGGTGGAGGTCAGCTGCAGATCCTCCACGGGGGTTTGGGTTTCGGTAACCCAGCGGACGAACCGATAGGACAGCCGATCCATCAAAAGATCCACGCCGTATTCACTCTTTAAGCGATAGGTGAGCACGTCAAACTGCAATTCGCCCACCACGCCCACGATGAATTCTTCCATACCGGTTTCATTGCGCCGGAAGGTCTGGATAGCGCCTTCTTCGGAAAGCTGGTTGATGCCCTTAACGAATTGCTTGCGCTTCATGGAATCCAGGGGGCGCACCCGGGCAAAACGTTCCGGAGCGAACACAGGAATTTTTTCAAATTTGATTTTCCTGCCCACGCACAAAGTATCGCCCAGGCGATACACGCCGGGATCGAAGAGGCCGATAATATCCCCGGGATAGGCATTTTCCACGCCCTCGCGCTCATCGGCCATGAATTGCTGGGGCTGCTTGACCTGCATTTCCTTATTGGTGCCCGAATGCCAGACCATCATGCCCTTCTGGAAAGTGCCGGATACCACGCGCAGGAAGGCCAGGCGATCCCGGTGAGCGGGATTCATATTGGCCTGAATCTTGAAGATAAAGCCGGAGAAGCGCTCATCCTCGGGTTCGATCATGCCCTGATCGCTTTCCCGGGGCAGGGGCCGCTCGGTATAGCGGAGGAAACGATAGAGGAAGGGCTCCACGCCGAAATTGGTTACCGCGCTGCCAAAGAACATGGGGGTCAGTTCCCCCTTGCGCACGGCCTCCAGATCAAAGGCGTCGCCGGCCTCATCCAAGAGTTCAATCTCATCGGCCAAACGATCCCGGTAATGCTTATCCAGCACCGTTTCAAAAGCGGGATCATCCACGGAAATGACGGTCTTTTCCGCCTTCTTTTTGCCGTGGTCGCCGCCGAAATAGAGCTCAACCGTCTTTTCATCCCGGTGATATACGCCCTGGAAATCGCCATCCACGCCGATGGGCCAGTTGATGGGGCAGGCACGGATGCCCAGCACATTTTCCAGTTCTTCCATCAGTTCAAAGGGATCCTTGGCGGCCCGGTCCATCTTATTGACGAAGGTAAAAATCGGGATGCCCCGCATCCGGCAGACCTTGAAGAGCTTCACCGTCTGCTCTTCCACGCCCTTGGCGGCGTCAATGAGCATTACCGCGCTATCGGCAGCAACCAATACGCGGTAGGTATCTTCGGAGAAATCCTGGTGGCCGGGGGTATCCAGAATATTGATATGGAAGCCGTCAAATTCGAATTGCATGGCGGAAGAGGTAACCGAAATGCCGCGCTGCTTTTCGATTTCCATCCAGTCCGAGGTGGCGTGGCGCTCGGCGCGGCGCGCCTTTACGCTGCCCGCCTGGCGGATGGCGCCGCCGTAGAGCAATAATTTTTCGGTGAGGGTAGTTTTACCGGCGTCGGGGTGGCTGATAATCGCGAAGGTGCGCCGGCAGGCCACCTCCTGCTGAAGAGTGGACATCATCTATTCCTCCTTACTTTCTTTCCTATACCATCAAGCCGGAGGAGGGGATCAACGGGGAATCATAGCTTTCCTCCTTGCAAATTGCCACAGTATAACAATTTATTATACACCTGAACCCCGGGGTTTTGTCAATCGGGGCCGGGGGAAAAATGCCCCTTTTCCCGGGGAAAAGGATGGAAAAATCTTTCCATCCGCCGCCATTGACAAAAATTTCAATCTGTGTTACTTTTATGTTCCTCTCAATTTACATTGTTTCGTTATTTGCACATCCGGCCAGTCGTTACGGCAATCTGTGCAAGGTTTCCCCGAAGAGGCGGCGGACGAAACCACCCCTTAACCCAGGGGCTATGATGGTACCCATGCGCCGGTACCTATTTTTTGTTGCCTTTCTTTTTGGCATCGATGAACCGACGAAAAAAGCATAGGAGGATCTATGAGCTACATTTCGGTACGCGATCTGAGCAAATCTTTTACCGTACGCAAAAAACGGGAAAAGGGGCATTTGCTTCGGGAAAAAACACAGATTCAGGCCCTGCAGAATATTTCCTTTGATATTGAACAAGGGGAACTGGTGGGGTATATTGGCCCAAACGGCGCGGGCAAATCCACCACGGTGAAAATTCTTTCCGGTATTCTTACCCCCGATAGCGGAAGCGCAGCCGTTGGCGGCATGATTCCCTGGAAGGAAAGAAAAAAGCATGTAAAGCGCATCGGCGTGGTCTTTGGCCAGCGCAGCCAGCTGTGGTGGGATGTGCCCATTATCGACAGCTATTCCCTGCTCCGGGATATTTACCGGATTCCGGAAAGCGATTATCAAAAGCGCCTTTCCGAGCTCACCGACGCCCTGGATCTGGGCCATCTTTTGCGCACGCCCCTGCGGCTGCTTTCCCTGGGCCAGCGGATGCGGGCGGAGCTTTGCGGCTCTCTTCTCCACAGCCCGGAATTGCTTTTCCTGGATGAGCCCACCATCGGCCTGGATGCGGTGAGCAAGCTGGCCCTGCGGGATTTCCTCAAGGAAGAAAATGAAAAAAAGGGCACCACCATCCTGCTTACCACCCACGATATGGAGGATATCGCCGCCCTGTGCCAGCGGGTGATGGTGCTGGGCCACGGAAAAAAACTCTTTGACGGGGCGCTGCCCCAATTGCTTTCCCGGTATGATACCCTGCGCACCGTGCATGTGCGCTATGACGGGGGAATCAACCTGCCTGCCCTTCCCGATACCTGCCTTATCGAGCAGGATGGGGACGGCCATAAAATCACCTATGCCCCGGAAAAGCTGCCCACGACCCAGCTGCTTTCCCTGCTGCAGAGCGCCGGGAATATCCGGGAATTAACCGCCCAGCCCCAGAATATCGATCATCTCATCGCCGCCATGTACAAGGAGATGGATCTATGAAAAAATATATTTCCATCTTTTTGATGCGCCTGAAAATGGAAACCCAGTATCGGGGCGCGGCGCTGGGGGGCATTTTATGCCAGATGTTTTTCGGGCTGGTGTATATCGCCCTGTATCGGGCCTTCTACGCCGGCAAGCCCCAGGATTTCCCCGTTTCCTCCCTGGTCACCTATGTCTGGCTGCAGCAGGCCTTTTTCCGCATGCTGCTGGCATTTGACAGCGAGCTGGGGGAAAAAATCCGCACCGGGGGCATTGCCTACGATCTTTGCCGGCCCATGAATTTTTACGGCTATTATTACGCCCGTTCCGCCGCGCAAAAATTGATGGGCAGTTTGCTCCGAGCCATTCCCATGCTGCTGTTTGCCATGCTGCTGCCTGATGGATGGTGCATTTCCGCCCCCGCATCCCTTCCGGCCCTTCTGATTTCCCTGCTGGCGCTGATGACGGGGCTGCTTTGCATCTGCGCATTGGATAATATCACCATGGGCGTCACCATGCGCACCATCGATCCCAAGGGCATGCAGGCCATGCTGAATCTGCTGATGATGACCTTTTCGGGGAATATCCTTCCCCTCACCCTGTTTCCCGATTCCTGGCAGAAGGTAATCACCCTTTTGCCCTACGCCCAGCTGCTTGACGCCCCCATCCGCCTCTACACCGGGGAATGGGCCCTTTCCCAGGCGCCCCGGGTGCTGCTGATTCAGCTTTTCTGGCTGGCGGCGCTTACCGGCCTTGGGCTCTTCATCTGGCAAAGGAATCAAAAACATCTTGTGGTGCAGGGAGGATAAACGATGGATACCGTCAAATTATATTTCCGATCCATGAAAATGCTTTTGCGCAGCCAGATGCAGTATCCCCTGTCCTTTATCCTGCAAACCATTTCCCAGATCGTCATGACCGGCGGGGAACTGATGGCGGTGCTTTTGCTGATTGACCGTTTCGACGCTTTGAATCACTGGTCGGCGGGGGATCTGCTCTTCATCTACGGCATGATGGATATTACCTTCTATCTCACCGAATGCTTCGGCCGGGGCGTCACCGGAAATTTTGCCGCCCTGATTCAATCGGGCGGGCTGGATACCCTGATGCTCCGCCCCCGGGGGATCTTTACCCAGACCCTCTGCCGGGCCATTGATCCCCGGCGCATCGGCTGCATTTCGGTGGGCGTTGCCGCCGTGATCATGGGGGCCAATCTGGCCTCCATCGAATGGACCTTCCTCAAATGGGCGGCCTTCTTTGAATCCATCCTGCTGGGCATGCTGCTGATTCTGGGGCTTTTCCTGATTGAAGTGATTTTTTCCATCTATTCGGTAAAATCCATCGAGGTGGTCAACGCCCTCACCTACGGCGGACGCAGCGCCTGCCAGTATCCCATTGACGTTTATCCCCGGGTGCTCAGGCTGCTGTTCATGGTGGTTGCGCCCTTTGCGCTGACGCTGCATGTGCCCGCCGCCTATATCCTGGGCAAGCCCCTCTACGGCTGGCCGGATTTTACCGCATTTCTCTGCCCGCTGGCCGGGGCGGTGCTCTTTTTCATCATGTATCTTTGTTTCCAGAAGGCCTTGCGCTTTTACCGTTCCACAGGGAGTTGATTTCATTGGCCGCCATCACCACCCAGGGCATTGTTCTTCGTCACGCGGATTATCGGGAGCATGACCGCATGCTTACCCTGATTTCCCCTGCCCTGGGGCGGGTGGAGGCCCTGTGCCGGGGCTGCAAGCGCCCCCAGAGCCCCATGCTTTCCGCCAGCGAATGGTTCACCATGGGGGAATATGTGCTCTATGCCGGGAAAGGACGGATGACGGTCACATCCTGCCATGTGGTGGAAAATTTCTATCCCCTGCGCACGGATTACGATCGGCTCAATTACGCCACCTTCCTGCTTTCTGTAACGGAAGCCGCCATTCAGCCCGGGGAAAAAGCGGTGGAATTATTTACGCTGCTGGCCCGCTCCCTTTCCCGGCTTGCCTACAGCCAGCGGGATGAAAAGGCCATTGCGGCGGCCTTTCTTTTGCATTTTGCCGCCATCAGCGGCTATCGGCCCCGGCTTTCCCATTGCATTCATTGCGGAAAAAGAATGGCGGATGAGGAAATCCGCCTGATGGATATTGAGGAGGGCGGCCTGATCTGCAAGGATTGCGCATCCCCGCTGCTGCCCGCCCTTCCCCTTTCCCCCAGTCAGGCCCTGTGGATGCGGGATGTGCTGCAAATCGGCATCGATAAAACCGCTCTTCCCGACGCCGACGCCCCCGGGGCGCTGCTGGCCCGGTATGTGGAAAAACGGCTGGAAAAAAATTTGCGGATGAAGGGAATTTTCTGATTCCTTTGCGCATGATAAACAGAATACGGAAACTGCTGAAACAATCCAACGGACGAATGGAAATTGGAGGTGTTTTTTGTGCCCATTTTGAAAGGATTGGAATGGACATTTGATACCGTTGCATCCACCTATGAAAAAATGCGTCCCGGCTACGTGGACGCACTGTATCAGAAAATTTTTTCCTATCTTCCCATTGATGAAAACAGCCGCGTGGTGGAAATCGGCAGCGGCGCCGGGCAGGCCACCGAGCCATTGCTCAAAACCGGCTGCCATCTGACCGCCGTGGAATACGGCGCGCATTTTTCCGAATTGCTCCGGAATAAATTCCGGCAATATCCAAAGTTTTCCGTGATTACAGGGAAATTCGAAGATACCCCCCTGGAAAGCAATGCCTTTGACCTGATCTATTCCGCCTCGGCCTTTCATTGGGTGCCGGAAGAAATCGGATACAAAAAAGTATTTTCCCTTCTGAAAAGCGGCGGCGCATTCGCCCGGTTTGCCAATCATCCCTACCGGGACAAAGGCAACCCCGCCCTTTCCAAAGCCATCGACGAGCTATATGATCAGTATTACTACAAATTTTATCCCAATAAACAAAAGCCGACGCCAGTGGAATGCGGCGAGGAAGAGGCCAAAGAGCGGGCCCTGCTCGCAGAAAAATACGGCTTTACGGATATTCAATACGCGCTCTTTCATCGGGAGCGGGTATTCTCTGCCAAGGAATATGTACAGCTCATGAGCACCTATTCCGATCATATCGCCATGGAGGAAACCCTCCGCACCGCATTCTATGAAAAAGTGGAGGAAGCCATCAACCGCTGCGGCGGCAGCATCACCATCTACGATACCATCGATCTGCAATTGGCCAGAAAGCCGTGAGTGAGAGGCGACGAGGCAGGGGCCTCCGCGGCCCCGTGCCCCCGCGCCAGAGGACTTCCTCCTCTGGACTCCGGCTTGCGAACAGGGCGACGTGGTTTGCGCGTTTCACTGGCATCCAAGTGGATTAGAACCCATCAGAAATATCCAGTACGGCTTTCTTGGGGTGGGTGCGGGAGGGGTATTCTTTGGCCGCAAAGAATACCCCTCCCGCATGATTTTCATTCCCTTTTTTCCACCGGTACCCACACCTCATAATACCGGTTCTTTTTCCGGGCTTCGTGATCGGTCCAGAGATGGGAAATTTCCACGATCCAATCACCCTTTTGCCGATAGCCGGATGTAGGCAGCCAGCAATCAAAGATCAATTCAAACAGCCGGGGGAATTCCTCCCAGGCCAGGCCGCCTTTTTCCGTTTGAAAAGCGGCATAGGCGCCTGCGGGCAGGATGATTTTTTCCAATCCTTCCTTTTCCGCATCCCGGGCGATCATATACCGGCCGTTTTTCCAGACGCCATACCAAAGCCCGTCATAGGCCGTGCTTCCCGGCTGATTCCAGGCCCCCTCGCAAAGCTGCCCGGGAATATTTTCCTCTTCCTCTGCCCAGAGCCGGTGGCGGATCATTTCCGGGCATTCCTTTTCCTGCGCATCGTAGGCCCGGGAAATGCCCCAGAGCTGCGTTTCCTTCATTTCCACCATTCTGAAATTCATTTTCTTTGCCCCCTTTACCTGAATTTGAAAGGAAACAGGGGGATATAATTGAATCGCACCGCCGCGGCGGCGGTAATCCGAAGGACGAATGCCATGCTGCCGGAAAAAAGCCCGGGAAAAGGCCGCTGCGCTCTCATAGCCATATTTCACCGCCAGATCCACAATGGCCTCCTCCCCCGCCCGCAAATCCATGGCCGCCAGGCTCAGCCGCCGGGCACGGACATATTCCCCCAGGGACATACCGGTGATATAGCTGAAAAAGCGCTGGAAGCTATCCGGATTCACGCAGGCAATTTTCGCCGCCTGCTCCAGATCCAATTCCCCGCCCAGGTTATCCTCCATATACCGAATCGCCGCATTCAGCGCCCGAATCATATCCATTCCCTTCACCTCCGGGGGCAGTATAACAAAATTCCGGAATACACGCCTGATTTTTTCCGGGCAAAAAATGCCCATAAAAATGAGGGGCAGCCTTGCCTTGCTGCCCCTCCTGATGATAAGTTTTTGACCCACAAATTGAAGAGGAATGATTTTTGATAGAAACACCGGGGTTATTCAGAAAGCGCCTTTGGAAGCGTTTCATCCCTTTCGCCGATCATCGGCCCACATTCCCATCATCGGCGTTTCTCCCGTGCGTTGATTGATCGGGCTTTCGGCTTGCCCTGCTCGTGATGTGCCTTTCTTCGATTCCTGGTTCCTTTTCTTCTCAATCCGTTTGAAACAAGGTTTATTCCGGATTTCCTCGCATGAATTTCAGAAATTTTTGAATCGAATTATCGGCATATTTTTTCGATCCGCACCGGGATTATCAGAAATTTTTCTTCCGTTGATCCAGTCAGCCAGGAGTTTTTTCTTTTTTCTCGCTTCTCTTAGGCGCTGAAAATCGGAAAATTTTCTTCGTGCTTCTCTTTTCTCTTCAATGATTTTACGTTTTTCAGTTTTCTCGGTTTCTTTTTTTCTACAGGCTTTATTTGGGCATTTTTTGCATTCCGGTTTCCGCTGGCCAAGTCATGGCCTCTTCCCGTTTCCGGCTTTCATGCATTTTATCCGGCGATGCAAGAAATGATCGACGAGAACCGAGCCCGTAAAGAACGGTTCTTCAGCATTCGCTCACCATCGGAATCTCCTCCTTGTTTTCCTTCCCATTCATTGGGAAACAACGGGGGTACTGGTTCCTTCTTTTCTTGGTTGGTTTGCTTTTCCGGTTTGTTTTTTGTCGGTCGTTTTCGCTCTTTTTGTTTTGACAGGGCCCTTATCTGGCTTTAGTATAGCATGGCATTACAGGTTTGTCAATAGCCATTTACGCCATTTTTGAAAAAATTTTTATTTTTTCTGGCGATTATTTTACCATTTATTTCGCACCTTTTCCGCAAAGCCCAGCAGATCCCTGATGGGAATTTTTGTGCCGTCATCCAGAATGACCGTGCCGGAAAAACGGCCGAAAACCTGATGCTGATCGGAGCAGAGGATCTTAAAATCCGTGCAGGAGGCCCGATCGATGATGGGGATAAAATCCATTTCAAACCGGCCGTCATCGCTGGTAAAGCGCCAGGGGGAGAGATAATCCTCCTGCCCATCTTTCATGGGAATTTCAAATTTCACCTGAGAAATTTTATGGGCGACGCCGTCATAGAACAGCATATTTTCGCTGGCGGCGCTGGTATCCCCAAAGCCATAGCCGATATTGAAGCCAAAGGGAACTCCCTCCGCCAATCCGGATGCCGATCCCCAATACCAGGTATTTTCGTAGGTCCATACGCCCCGGCCCCAATCCAGCACGGCAAAAGAATGAGCGGGCGCAAACAGATATTCATTCCCGTTCCATTCCGCCCGGCCTTCCGCCCTGAGGCAATTGATCTTCTGATTATAATAGAAAGCCTTCGGTTTATCCGCAAAGGGGGTCACGATCACCATGGAATCCCGGGGCGCCTGGGTCAGCGTTACGTCAAAAAGAATGGGCGAGCCATCCTTGAAATCATCCATATGCCCGTAGAGGCGGCGCTTTTTTCCGTCATTTTCAAAAACGATCTCGTATCCCTTCCCGGCGGATTTGCTGATTCCCTTTTCACTGGTGGGGGGCAGATTCCTTTTGCCCAGGGGCAGGATGCTCATTTTCGATACGGTCTTTTCCCAGGGACCGTCAAAATCCAGCAGCGATACGCTGTCCAGGCCCATATAGCCGTTATCCGCAATGGTAAGCGCCAGGGCATAGCGATCGGATTGAATCAGATAATAATCCCATTCCTTGATGCGCAAAGGATTGGCGGCAATTCTTTTACGATCATAGGTTTTGATAAGGTTCGTGGCATAGCCCGCCTCCATTAAATGCCCCTTTTCATCGTGAAGATAACCGGGCGTGACAATGCGATGCTGCATGGAAAAGCCCCCTTTATTTCAATCTCTTTTTTTCATTATAACGAATTTTCCGTGGGCTGACAAGGAAAATTTGGGCGAAGAATTCCTGCGCTTTACATTCCCGGCCCAATCGTGGTATAATAATTCGAATAATCTGGGGGAGCAGGCGTCAGCCATCCCTTTTATAAACAAGGAGGACTACTCTTATGGCTCGTCAATTCGGTGGTTTCGGCGGCGGTATGCCCAATATGCAGCAGCTGATGCGTCAGGCGCAGAAGATGCAGGAACAGATGCAGAAGGCCCAGGAAGAGCTGGATGAAAAGGTATACGAAGCTTCCGCCGGCGGCGGCATGGTATCCTGCAAGGTATCCGGCAAGCGGGAGCTGCTGGAGCTTACCATCAAGCCCGAAGCCGTGGATCCCGATGATGTGGAAATGCTGCAGGATCTGGTGATGGCCGCGGTGAATGAAGCCCTGCGCGAAGGCGAAAAGACCCGCGAAGAAACCATGGGCAAAATGGCCCCTGCCGGCATGGGCGGGATGTTCTGATGCAGGAAGGATGCGATCCCATCGCCCGGATGGCGCTGCAATTATCCAGGCTTCCGGGGATCGGACAAAAAAGCGCCCAGCGCCTGGCCTATCATATTGCCGCCATGCCGCAGGAGCAGGTAAAGGAATTGGCCGCCGCCCTCTGGCAGGGAAGGAAGGCCCTGCGTTTCTGCGCCCTTTGCGGCAATTATACCCAGGAGGAATACTGCCCCATCTGTGCCGATGAAAAGCGGCACACGGGGCAAATTTGCGTGGTGCGGGATGCCCGGGATGTGGCCGCCATGGAACGCATGCGGGATTTCAAGGGCCTGTATCATGTGCTGGGCGGCACCCTCTCCCCCATGGATCATGTGGGGCCAGAGGATATCCGCATCAAGGAATTGCTCACCCGCCTTTCCACCGAAACCGTAAACGAAATTATTCTGGCCACCAACCCGGATATTGAGGGCGAGGCCACTGCCGCCTATCTGGCGCGGCTCATCAAGCCCATGGGCGTGAAGGTGACCCGTATCGCCCACGGCGTGCCGGTGGGCAGCGATCTGGAATATGCGGATGAAGTGACCCTGGCAAAAGCAATGGAAGGCAGGCGCGAATTATAATGCTGCATTTTTATCATGGGGTCATGGGCTCCAGCAAAACCGCCATGCTGCTGATGCAGCGGTATAATTATCTGCAATTGGGGCTGAAAGTGGCCCTGGTCAAGCCCGCCATCGATACCCGCATTTCGGTGAACACCGTCTATTCCCGGGTGGGATTGCAGGCGGAGGCCGAAATCGTTCTGGAAAACGGCCACAGCGTGCAGGAGCAGCTCAATTGGCTGGCGGTGCAGCATGCCCATTCCGATTTCCAGTATGTTTTTGTGGATGAGGCCCAGTTCCTCACCGAAGAGCAGGTGCAGGAAATGGCGGATATGTCCGATCAGCTGGAAATTTTCTGCTTCGGCCTGAAAACCGATTTTATGGGCAATTTCTTCCCCGGCTCCGCAGCGCTTTTACGCCTGGCGGAGGATATTCAGGAGGTGCCCGGTTCCCTGTGCTGGTGCGGCAAAAAGGCCACCATGAATACCCGGGTGGATGGCAAGGGAAACGTCATCAAGCAGGGCGCCCAGGTGCTGATTGATAATCAGGATGAAATCCGCTATGTGGGCCTTTGCTATCAGCATTGGCGGGAGGGAAAATCCCATGCCTGAGAAGCCGAAAAAATGAAAATTTCATTTTTTCGGGATTGCAAATTTTCTTGTGCCGCTGCGCAGCACGGCCAGAAAATTTGACAGGAATGAAAAATTCCTCCCGAATCGCGATCGATTCTCCGGAATTTTTAACCTCACAATTCGCCATTGTCGTCCAGCTACACTATCGTTTGCTGGACTCTGTGGCTCATTGGGCCTTCTTTCGCTTGTTTCCGCCACTGGCGGCAGCGAAATACGGCCCTCGTACCGGCAAAGCCGGTATTGCGGATTGTACTTTGGTCTTGCCTGTCTGGAGGGAAAATCCCATGCTTGAAAGCTTACAGAATTATTCCGGGGCGCTGGCGTTGCTGGCGCTCCTTTTGGGATGCGCGTGCCTGATTTTGCTGCTTGTGCTGCTTTCCCGGCAAAAACGGGAAGGGGAAAAGGGCAGGGAGCGCGCCATCCGGGCTGAGGAAGCCCGCCGGGAGCAACTGAACCGGCCCGATTTTTATGCCGCCCAGGATCAGCAGACCGGGCTGATCCTGCAAATGATGGAGGCCCGCAGCCAGGAAGAGGCCCAGCGCATGGCCCAGCTCTCCGCCCGGCTGGATTCCTTCGGGGAAACCCAGGAAACCCGGCTGCACCGGGTATCCGCCACCCTGGATGAAAAGCTCACCCAGAATGAAGCGCGCATTGAACGCATGCGGGATACCCTGAATCAGAGCGTATCCAAACTGCAGGAGGAAAACAGCAAAAAGCTGGAAGAAATGCGCCTGACGGTGGATGAAAAGCTCCATGCCACATTGGATAAGCGATTGGGGGAAAGCTTTTCCCTGGTCAGCCAGCGGCTGGAGCAGGTATACAAAGGCCTTGGAGAAATGCAGACCCTGGCCAGCGGCGTGGGCGATCTGAAAAAGGTGCTCACCAATGTGAAAACCCGGGGCGTATGGGGCGAAATGCAGCTGGGCGCCCTGCTTTCCCAGGTGCTCTCCCCCAATCAATATGACGAAAACGTGGCCGTTGTCCCGGATTCCTCCCAGCGGGTGGAATTTGCGGTAAAGCTGCCCGGGCAGGGGGAAAGCACGGTCTATCTGCCCATCGATTCCAAATTCCCCATTGAGGATTACGAACGGCTGCTTTCCGCCTATGATACGGGGGATCAGGCCATCATCGCCGCCGCCACCGCCGCGCTGCAGACGGCGCTGAAAACCGAGGCCAGGCGCATTGCCGGAAAATATATCGTGCCCCCGTATACCACGGATTTTGCCATCATGTTTTTGCCCATTGAAGGGCTTTACGCCGAGGCCCTGCGCGCCCGGGGGCTGACGGAGGAATTGCAGGAAAAGCTGCGCATCGTGGTGGCAGGGCCCACCACGCTCAATGCTTTGCTTACCAGCCTGCAGGTGGGCTTCCGCACCCTGGCCATTGAAAAGCGCACGGACGAAGTATGGCAATTGCTCAGCGCGGTAAAAACCGAATTCGGGAATTTTTCCAGAATTCTGGACGCCACCCAGAAAAAGCTCCACGCCGCCTCCGAATCCATTGAATCCGCCAGCCGCAAAAGCCGTACCATCGAACGGAAGCTGCGCAAGGTGGAAGCGCTGGAAGACGCGGACAGCGGCGTCCATCTGCTGGAAGACGAGGATAGCGATCTGCCGCTTTTGAATCTGCCGGATGATTCCAGCGCATCCTCTGCGCTGGATTAAAACGCCAAAATGCATCTTTCGGACATTTTTCTGATACAAAATTCAAATCCCATGGCATAATATCAGCGAAAGGAGCGAATGAAAATGGAACAGCTTGGAAACGAACTGGAAAAAGTATTAAAGGCCGGCATCGGCGCAGTGGCCACCGGCGTGGAAAAAACCAAGGAAGCCATTGAATCCCTGGCGCAGAAGGGCGAGCCCCTCTACGCCCAGGCCAAGGACGCCGTCAATGACGCCGCGGAAAAAATCAAAAAGGCCGTCAGCGAAAGCGGCATTGCCGATGTTTTCTCCTGCCGGCCCCGGGTGGAAAGCATCATCGCCGATCTGCAGGAGATGACCCAGGAAGAATTGGATGAAATCCGCCAGGCCCTGGAGGATATCTATCCCACCCGCCCCGCTTCCCGGGAGGAAGCGCCTGCGCCGGAAGCGGAAGAAACCCCTGACGAAGAGGATTCCGACGAGGAATAAGATCAAAAAAACGGAGAGAAGAAATCATTCTTCTCTCCGTTTTGTATTTTCGTTTAATCCAGAATCATTTTCCCCAGCTTCCACAGCATGGGTTCAAAATCCACGCCGTGATGGGGATTTGTGCCGTTTTTCAGGCTGATTTCCATGCAGCTCCGGGTAAAATCCGCTGCCAGGGCGGCGGCAGTATTCAGGGCATGGCCATGGAGCAGCCCGCCCAGCAGCACCGATGCAAACAGATCCCCCGTGCCATCGTAATGGGCGTTTACCCGCTCAGGCGCATAAACGAAAAACTCTCTGCCGTTATGGCAGGCCACGCCCATCTTGCCGCAATTCGGGGCCACGCCGGTGAGCACCACCTGACGGGCGCCCATCGCCAGCAATTTTTCGCACAGCATTTCCAGATACTTTTTATTGTGGTTGGCTTCCTGGTATTCCGTGCCGGTCAGAAAAGCGGCCTCGGTCATATTGGGCACCACCACATCCGCCTTTTTGCAAAGGCGCTTCATGCCCTCCGCCATTTCAGGGGTATAGAGGCTGTATAATTTCCCATGATCCCCCATCACCGGATCCACCAAAATCAGATTCTTTTCCGTGCGGAACAGGGAAAAGAATTCCTCCACCAGGCCGATTTGCTCCGCGCTGCCCAGATAGCCGGTATAGATGGCGTCAAATTCAAAATTTTCCTGCTTCCAATGCCGGAAAAAGGGCTGCATATCCGCCGTCAGATCCCGGAAGGTATAGCCCTGAAAACCGCCGGTATGGGTGGAAAGCACGGCGGTGGGCAGGCAGGAAAGCTGCACCCCCATGGCGGAAAGCACCGGCAGCGCCACCGTCAGCGAACAGCGGCCAAACCCGGATAAATCATGAATCGCGGCGGCCCGGGGCGGCCGATTATTTCTTTCACTCATTTGATCAGCACCAGGGCCTTGAGCACATTCACCATGGCTTCCATTTCCTGCACGGAGGCATATTCATAAATGCCGTGACCGTTGCGGCCGCCAGTGCCCAGATTGGGGCAGACAAGGCCCATGAAGGAAAGCCGGGCGCCGTCCGTGCCGCCGCGGATGGGCACGCATCTGGGGGTCATGCCGCAATCCTGCAGCGCCTTTTTCGCCCGTTCAATCACCTCGGGGCGCTCCTCCACCTTTTCCCGCATATTGAAATAGCTGTCCTTCACCGTCAGTTCAAAGGTGTTTTCCCCATATTTTTCATTCAGATAATCGGCGATCTTCTGAATCCGCTCTTTTTTGAGCTGGAATTTTTTCATATCATGATCGCGGATGATATAGCGCAGCTCGGCCTCCTGCTCTTCCCCCTGAATGGAGCAGAGATGATAGAAGCCTTCATAGCCCTCGGTATTTTCGGGAATTTCCAGCACCGGCAGCATGCTGTGGAATTCAAAGGCCATCCGGGCCGCATTGCGCATTTTATTTTTCGCCGTGCCGGGATGAATGGAAAAGCCGTGAATCTGCACCCGGGCCGCCGCCGCATTGAAATTTTCATATTCAATTTCATCCGCCGCGCCGCCATCCACGGTATAGGCAAAATCCGCGCCGAAATTTTCCACGTCAAATAAATCCGCGCCCCGGCCGATTTCTTCATCGGGGGTAAAGCCGATGCAGATTTTGCCGTGCTTTTCTTCGGGGTGGGCAAGCACATATTCGCAGAAGGTCATGATTTCGGCCACGCCGGCCTTGTCATCCGCGCCCAGCAGGGTGGTGCCGTCGGTGATGATCAGATCATGGCCCACATGACCCTTCAAGGATTCAAAGCCGCTTTCCTTCATCACGATGCCCTTTTCTTCATTGAGCACCACATCCCCGCCGGTATAATGGATTTCCCGGGCCTTGATATTGGCGCCGGATACCTCGTTGGTGGTATCCATATGGGCGATCAGGCCGATGGCGGGGGCGGCGGGATCATTGCCGGGAATAAAGCCGTATACATAGGCATGCTCGCATACCCGCACGCCGGAAATGCCCATGGCCTTCATTTCATCGGCCAGCATATGGGCCAGATTCCATTCCTTCTCGCTGGAAGGGCAGGCGGGGGAATTTTCATCGCTGGTGGTTTCCACAGCCACATATTTCAAAAAGCGTTCTTTTACCGTCATTTTTTTCGCATCCTTTCTCTTGCCGGGGCTTGGCCCCGCATTGCTTAGTATACGGGAAAAATGTCATTCGTGCAAGAGGCGATACAAAGGGAATACCGCCACAAAAAAAGATACAAAAATGCAGATTATGACACTTAGGTTACTATTGATTTAATCTATTCCGTATGGTATACTTTTTCCAGGAGGAATCGCCATGGGAAATATTGATTTACGTAAGCAAAACAAGCGTAATCTCATACTGGATCTGATCCGCACCCGCCCCCGTTCATCCCGGGCCAGCCTGCGCCATGATTCCGGCCTGGCGATGAAAACGGTGCTCCAGTGCGTGGAAGGGCTGCTGGAAGAAAATCTGATCCTGGAAACGGGCAAATCCAATCCGACTGTAGGCCGCAAGGCCACCTGGCTTGCCATCAATCCCGATGGCTGCTACTGGATCGGCATCAAATTCAAGGTGCAGACCCTGACCTGCGCCACGGTGGATTTCGCCGGCAACGTATGCGATTTGCACCAGGAAAGCATTCCTGCCGATGCAGACGCCCAGGAGGTGCTTTTGCGGGTATGCGAATGCGCAAAAAACACCGCCAATAAGGTGCGCGCCCAGGGCAAACGCCTGGAAGGCATCGGGATCGGCGTGCCCGGCATGGTGAATACCGAAAAGGGCATCGGCGTATTGTTCGTTCAGATTCCGGGCTGGGAAAACCTGCCTATCAAGCAGGCCATCGAGGAGGCCGCCCAATGCCCCGTCTATGTGGAGCAAAGTATCCGGGCCACCGCCCTTTCCTGCCTGCGAAAAAAGGAAAATCTCTCCGCCAATAATCTATTGTATGTGCTGGTGCGCCGGGGCGTGGGCGCGGCCGTGCTCATTGACCGGGAGCCCCTCAACGGCCATACCAATGTGGCCGGGGAAATCGGCCATATGTTTATCAAGGAAAACGGCGCCCGCTGCTCCTGCGGGAAATATGGCTGCCTGGAAAGCGAAATTTGCCATAGCGCCATCAGCCGCCGGATTCAGGAAAGAATGGCGCTGGGAGAATTTAAATGGCTCACCCCGGAAAAGGCGGATACCGCCGCCCTGACCGCCGCCGTGGAGGCAGGCAAGTCCGAGGCCGTGGCCCTGTGGAACGACGCCATGCGGCAATTATGCTATGCCCTGGCGCCGGTGGTGGCAGCGCTGAACCCGCAGAAAATCATCTTCTCCGGCGAAATTTTTGCCCCCGCTCGCTTTATTCATACGGCTATGGGCCATTTCCAGAAGCTCTGCCCTGTGGGGGCCTGCAACGATCTTTCCCT
Source organism: Clostridiales bacterium (assembly GCA_015056015.1). Classification (GTDB taxonomy): domain Bacteria; phylum Bacillota; class Clostridia; order Christensenellales; family Aristaeellaceae; genus RUG563. The sequence goes on along the minus strand of SVHD01000026.1, from coordinate 12,279 downwards.
GGCCGTGCATCCCCATGACGAATACAACGACGCCGTAGGCGCGGCCTGCCTTTCCATGTATCAGACCTACGGGGTCTGGGGGGCCAGCAAAATCGCCGCCCTGCGGGAAGAAATGCAGTTGTGATTCAATAATACTTTCATAAAATCATCTGAATCTGAAGGAGGAAAAACAAATGCGGAAACTTTTTGAAAACGGTACTGTAGTTTTGCCCGATCGCCTGTTGGAAAAAGGCGCGGTGCTGGTTGAAGGCGAAAAGATCCTGGCGGTATATCCCCTGGGCGCGCCCAAAATGCTGGAGGATGTGGAACGGGTGGACGCCAACGGCGGCTATATCATGGCCGGCTTTATTGATACCCACGTTCACGGCGGCGGCGGCTATGATTTTATGGATGGCACCGAAGAAGCCCTCCGCGGCGCGGCCAAGGCCCATTGCCTGAAGGGCACCACCGCCATCGTGCCCACCACCATGGCCTGCGCCGATGAAGAATTGGAAGCCCTGCTGAATATGTACGATAAGATCGTCAAGGAAGGCACCGGCAGCGCCGATTTCCTGGGTCTGCATCTGGAAGGCCCCTATTTCGCCCCTGCCCAGAAGGGCGCGCAGCCCGAAAAATTCCTGGGCTGCCCCGATTTTGAAACCACCGAAAAGATCCTCAAGATGGGCAAGGGCCACATCATCCGCTGGGACGCCGCCCCCGAAATCGGCGGCATGCAGGAATTTGCCGCCCAGCTGACCCAGCACGGCGTGATGGTTTCCGCCGGCCATACCGACGCCACTGCCGAAGAGGCCATGGCGGGCTTTGACTGGGGCTTCTCCCATATGACCCATTTCTTCTGCGGCATGAGCTTCCGCCGCAAGCGGGATCAGCGGGTATACTGCGGCGCCGTGGAAGCGGCCTTCCTGCGGGATGAAGTGACTGTAGAACTCATCGGCGACGGCCGCCATGTGCCCAAGGAAAATGTGCTGATGTGCCTGAAGATCAAGGGCGCGGATAAGGTGATTCTGGTCACCGACGCCATGCGCGCTGCGGGCCAGGATGTGACTGAAAGCTTCCTGGGCACCAAGGAAGGCGGCGTGCCCGTCATCGTGGAAGATCACGTGGCCAAGCTGGTGGACCGTTCCTTCTACGCCGGCAGCGTTGCCACCACCGAACGGATGCTGCAGGTGGCCCATCTGGAATATGGCGTGAACCTGTGCGATTGCTCCAAGATGCTCTCCCTCACCCCTGCCCGTCTTTGCGGCGTGGGCACCAAGAAGGGCAGCCTGGAAATCGGCAAGGATGCGGATATTGTGGTTCTCAATCCCGAATTTGAAGTGCAGCGGGTATTCGTCCGCGGCAATGAAATCACCGCCTGATTTTTCGCGGGAGGAATAGAAACCATGAAGCTTTGGTTCCATGATCTGCCCGCCCGGCTTACAGACGGCATGGCGGATTTTGCAAAAGAATACGGCTTTTCTCAGGAAAAGGGCGGATTGGAAATTACCCTCCGGAAAACGGATGAAAAAATCCTGGAAGTGACCCGGAAGGGAAATGAAGCCCAGATCCTCTATGCCCAGCCCGTGGGCATTTTCCGGGGCGTATCCCTTCTGCTTCAGCACGAAAAGGAAGAAAACTATCACAGCCGGGAAACGGTCTATTTCAAAACCAACGGCGTGATGATCGACGGCAGCCAGCGCAATCAGCTGATTACGGTTTCCGCCACCAAATGGCTGCTGCGGATGATGGCCGCCATGGGCCTGAATATGCTGATGCTCTATACCGAGGATAACTACGATATCGAGGGCGAGCCCTATTTCGGCTATATGCGCCCCCGCTATTCCCAGGCGGATTACAAGGCCATTGATGATTACGCCTATTCCCTGGGCATTGAAGTGATCCCCTGCATGCAGACCCTGGCCCATATGCCCGATATGCTGCGCTGGAATGCCTATGCGGATATCCGGGATGACCAGTGGACCATGCTGGTGGGCGAGGAAAAGACCTACCGGCTGATTGAAAAAATGCTGGCTGCCTCCTCTGCCCCCTTCCGCACCAAAAGAATCCATATCGGTATGGATGAAGCCTGGAATATGGGCCTGGGCCAGTATCTGGAGAAAAACGGCTATCGATCCAAGCATGAAATCATGGCCGAGCATATGCCCAGGGTCATGGAAATCGTGCGGAAGCTGGGATTGCAGCCCATGATGTGGGCGGATATGTTCTTCCGCACGGTATTGCCCAACAGCCTCTACCGCACCATGGATGAAATCCGCTTCCCCCAGGATATCATCGACAGCGTACCCCCGGAAATGGGCCTGATCTATTGGGATTACCGGGGCGACAGCGAATTGATCGCCAAGATGATCAAGGATCACAAGCGGCTTTCCGATCAGGTGATCTTTGCCGGCTGCGTGCGCAATAATCGTTCCTTCTGCTATAACCATCATGTTTCCACCAAGCATAATCATACCGCCTACATGACCTGCAAGCAGGAAGGCGTGGAGGAAATGATTACCACCATCTGGGGCGATAACGCGCCGGAAAATACGGTATTCAATACCCTGCTGGGATTGCAGTATTGCGCCGAGCACGGCTACCGGGCGGAAGTGGAAGAAAAGGATTGGTTTGATCGCTTCCATTTCTGCTGCCATGCGGAAGCGGAGGAATTCATCCGCCTCTCCCAGCTGGATTTCATCGAGGGCGCCAATCCCCATCCCAGCACCCAGGATAACGCCAACCCCAGCCATTATCTTCTGTGGCAGGATCCCCTGATGGGCCTGTTTGACGCCAATCTGCCCGAAAAGGTGGATCTTAAGGCCTATTATCAGGAATTGGGCGAATATTTTGAAGCGGCGGCAAAGAAAAATGCCTGGCACCGCATCATGTATACCCAATTGGAAAAGGCCGCCAAGGCCCTGGCGCTTAAGGCCGAACTGGGCCGGGATATCCGCGCTGCCTATCTGGCCGGCGAAAAGGAAACCCTGAAGGCCCTTGCTGAAAATCGCATTCCCGATACCATCCGGGCCGTCCGGGAATTGCGCAGCGCCCATTACGATCTTTGGATGGCGCAATGCAAGCCCGCCGGCTGGGAAATCATCGATCTGCACTATGGCGGATTGCTGGGCCGATTGGAAACCGCCATCCGCCGCATTCAGGATTACCTGAATGGCAAATTTGAATCACTGCCCGAACTGGAAGAAACAAGATTGCCCTATAACGGGCGCGAGGGCCTGGTGACCATCACCGATCCCTATCCCCAGCTTGTTTCCGCCAGCCGGCTCTGAGATAAAAACGTTGGATATTTTGAAAGGAGAAATGCATCATGAATACCCCCGCTTACAATCTGATTCCTCCGGAAGAACTGGGCAAGGGCAGCCCCATCAAGCTGGAAGTTTGCGACAGCGAATTTGACCTCTATTGGAAAATGGCCATCGAAGTCTTCGACCTGATCAAGGAAAACAATGAAAAGGGCAAGAAGACCGTCATGATCATCCCCTACGGCCCCGTCGGCCCCTACAAGCGCCTGGCCTGGCTGGTGAACAAGTATCGCCTGAGCCTGAAGAACTGCTACTTCGTCAATATGGACGAATACCTCACCGACGATAAGGAATGGATGCCCGCTGAACATCCCTTCTCCTTCCGCGGCGGCATGGAACGCTCCTTCTACTCCCTGGTGGATGAAGAGCTGAATGTGCCCAAGGATCAGTATATGTTCCCCAAGCCCGGCGAAGAAGAAAAGGTTTGGGAATTCATTCAGGAAAACGGCGGCCTGGATATGTGCTGGGGCGGCGTAGGCATCACCGGCCACGTGGCCTTCAACGAGCCTCCGGAACCCGGCGAAGAAATGACCAATGAAGAATTCCTGGCCCTGCCCACCCGCGTGCTGAAGCTGGCCCGCGAAACCAAGACCATCAACGCCTTCATGAACTGCGGCGCTGACCTGGATGGCATTCCGGATTGGTGCATCACCGTTGGCATGAAGGAAATCTTCAGCGCCAAGAAGGTTCGCCTGTGCATGCCCCGCGACTGGAACTGCGCCATGCTGCGCAAGATCCTCCATGGGCCCAAGACCTGCAAGGTTCCCTGCTCCCTGTTCCAGGATCATCCCGATACCATGATCTATGCCGCGGCCTGCGCTCTGTCCATGCCCACCCAGGAAATCCGCATCACCAATAAGTAATTGGGGAGGGATATGGCTATGTCTCTGTCTATCGGCATTATCGGTATGGGCAATCGCCTCCGGGGCGTGCTCAGCACCCTGAACAGCCTGGATCTGGATGTGAAGGTTTCCTGCATTGCCGATCCCGATCCCGCTGCCCTGGATCGCCTGGCCGCCTCCGGCATTCCCCATGAAGGCGTCCGCTATTACAAGGATGCGGATGAACTGCTGGAAAAAGAAACCCCCGATGGCATGATGGTGGGCACCCGCTGCAATCTGCACGCCCAGATGGCCGTGAAGGTCATCGAAAAGGGCCTTCCCATGTTCCTGGAAAAGCCCATTTTCATGGATGAAGATGGCTACCGGATGCTCAAGGAAGCAAAGAAAAAGCAAAAGGCCCCCATCGTGGTTTCCTTCCCCCTGCGCCTGACCGCTCTGGCCCAGGCCGCCAAGGAAGTCATCGATCAGGGCACCCTGGGCCCCATCGCCCAGGTGGCCGCCATCAATACGGTGAATTACGCCCGCGGCTATTTCAAAAAATGGTATCGCGACGGCTCCATCACCGGCGGCATGTTCCTGCAGAAGGCCACCCATGACCTGGATCTGATCTTCTATCTCACCGGCGCCAAGCCCCTGCAGCTTTGCGCCATGGAAAGCAAGGCCGTTATGGGCGGCGATATGCCTGCCGGCATCTCCTGCCCCGATTGCGAAAAGCGCTATACCTGCCCGGAAAGCGATTGGTCCCTGGCGCATCAATCCTATGAGCCTGCCCAGCCCCTGACCTGCTCCTTCGGCAGCGACGTCACCATCACCGATGCCAGCAGCACCCTGATTATGCTGGATAACGGCGCCCATGCTTCCTATGCCCAGTGCTTTGTGGCCCGGAAGCAGGCCAATCGCCGCTGCACCCGCATCGTGGGCTATAAGGCCACCCTGGAATTGGATTTCCCCTCCAGTAAGGTGACCGTCTATCACCACGGCGTCAACCGGGTGGATGAATACAAGATCGGCGAAATGCCCGGCCATTCCGGCGGCGACGCCGGCCTGATGAAGGCTTTCGTCAAATTGATGAAGGGCGAAAATTGCGAGCATCCCGGCCTGGAAGAGGGCATCATCAGCGCTCTCACCTGCCTGCGGGCCGAGCAATCTGCCGACCAGCAGAAATTCATGGATTGCCGCCAATAAACCGCATCAAAAAAATGCTGCCGCAGAAGAAATTCTGCGGCAGTTCTTTTTTGTTTTTCCAGGCTTACTTATTGTAAATGGAAAGGGCTTCATAGCCGGAATCGATAATATCCACGATGCGCAGGGTGGCTTCCCAATGGATTTCGGCGATGTTATTGGCCCGATACATCAGGTCCATGGAGCAGGTGACAGTGTTATCGCTTTCATCCGCAACGAATTTGGCATAGCGATACTGAGAATTCAGAGAATTGCAAACGCGAAGCACCTTGGCAAAATCGGCGTCGGAATATTCGATCACATTCCAGATGCGCAGGCCGGTATTTTCAAAGCCGTTATCAAAGAAGTATTTGATATCATAGGTGAAGGCGTCGCCCTTGTTGCTTACCTTTACCACTTCGTAGCCGGCATTATCAATGCCTTCCAGGGTGTAATAAACATCCTTCTGATCCAGATAATCCAGGAATTCCTGGGTGGTGTAGTACTGCGCAGTTTCAGCCTGGGAAACGGCACATACGGAAATGCTCAGCATCGCGGCAAGCAGAAGAACCAAAATACGCTTCATTTGAATCTGCCTCTCTTTTCCTTTTTTTAGGATGTCATATCATTCTAACATATCCTTCCAGAATTTGCAATTTCCTTTTCAAAAGATTCCGTATTTTTTCTGCTCCCCTTTTCTGCTTTTTTCCCTGTCCTGTGCATAAACTGGGCCGAAAGGAGAGGTGAAATGATGCTGTCATTTTTCTATTGGCTGATCAAAGATGCGCTGTTTTTTCTGGGCATGGTATCTGGCCGGGGCAATTTTCCAAAGCCGTTGAGCCGGGAAGAAGAAAGAAAGGCCATCACCGCCATGCAAAACGGGGATGAAAGCGCCCGGCAAAAGCTGATTGAGCATAATCTGCGGCTGGTATCCCATATTGTGCGCAAATATACCGTGCCCGGCCATACCCAAGAGGATCTGGTATCCGTGGGCACCCTGGGACTGATCAAGGCGGTTAACACCTATAAGCCGGAAACCGGCTCTCCCCTTTCCACCTACGCCGCCCGCTGTATCGAAAATGAGGTGCTGATGCTGCTGCGGGCCTCCAGGAAGCGCAGGGGCGATGTATCCCTCTCCGATCCCATCGGCACCGACGGGGAGGGCAATGATATTTCTTTTCTGGATATCCTGGGCACGCCCCCGGATCAGGTGGAAAATGAAGTGGTGCACCGCCTTTCCATGAGCCGGGTACGGAAGCTGGTGGAAAAACTGCCCCGGAAGGAGCGGATGGTCATCGAAATGCGCTATGGCCTGCTGGATGGCCAAACCCATCCCCAGCATGAGGTGGCCGCCGCCCTGGGCATCTCCAGGTCTTACGTATCCCGCATTGAAAAGCATGGCATCGAATTGCTGCGGGAGGGGATGGAGGAGTAATTGGGTGGTTGCTAGTGTATCATAGATTTATTGCGCGCTTTCATTTTCACTGGCATTCAAGCGGATTAGTACATACAAAAAATATCCAGAATGGCTTTCTTGGGATGGGCGCGGGAGGGCTTCTCAGGAACAAACCCAGAGGGTTTGTGACGCGGTAAGTATCAACGTGTTAAGAGGAAAGAGCATGCGCAAGCCGTTAGGCGTAGGGTATGCGATGTTACTGCAAAGAATACCCCTCCCGCAAAATTTCTTCAATCAAACAAGCGCGGGGGCTTTTGAATCAAAAGCCTCCCGCGCTTGTATTCATCTATGAATTTTTCCTCAGCCCTGCTTGGCGCCGCATTCGGGGCAGAATTTGGCGGTGCGGGGGATTTTCTGGCCGCATTCGCAGCAGAATTTGGTTTCCCCGGCAGGAGCGGCAGCAGGGGCAGCCTGCTGAACGCCATTCAGCTGCTGAGCGGCCTGCATGGCCTGGGCCATCATCATGCCGGCGCCCATGCCAGCGCCCATCCCGGCGCCGCCGCCCGGATTATTGGCGGCTTCGCGCATGGCCTCGGCGGCCTGGAACTGGGTGTATTTATTCAGATCGCCCACCACGCCCATGGAAGTGCGCTTATCCATGGCCTTTTCCACTTCTTCGGGCAGGGAGATATTTTCAATCAGCACGGATTCCAGCTTCAGGCCCAGATTGGCAATGCGGGGAGAGATTACCTGCAGGGCATACTGGGAAAGCTCGTCATAATTGGCGGCCAGATCCAGGGCGGGAATCTTGCTCTGGGCAATGGCGTCGGACAGGCCGGAAACCAGGGTACGCTTGATCTGGCCATTGACGCCGTCCACGGTCATATAGGCAGAGGTGCCGAATACTTCCCTGAGGAAGACCACGGGATCGGCCACACGGAAGGAATAATTACCAAAGGCCCGCAGGCGGATCATGCCGAATTCGGCGTCCCGCATCATGACGGGATTGCTGGTGCCCCACTTCTGATCCAGGAACTGGCGGGTATTGATGAAATATACTTCCGCCTTGAAGGGAGAATTGAAGCCGAATTTCCAGGACTGCAGGGCGGTCATAATAGGCATGTTCTGGGTAGAAAGCTCATACCGGCCGGGCTGGAAAACATCGGCGATTCTGCCTTCGTTCACCATCACCGCCACCTGGCTTTCCCGCACGGTGAGCTGGGCGCCCATCATGATATCCTTGCCATTGCGGTCATAGCGATAGACCATGGTATCCTGGCTGTTATCGGTCCATTCGATGACGTCTACCAACTGATTGGTCAAAAAGGAAAACAGGCCCATTTTTTTCATCCTTTCTTTATTCCGGCTGGGCAGGGGTCAGCAATTCCTTCAGCCCATCCAGCCACAAAGTCTGTATAACGGTCATATCCAGATCCAGATATTCCTTGATATTCTGGATGCTTTCATGCACATGATCATCCGCCCGGCGGGCAAAGGCCTCCGCCTCTTCGGGGATATCGCTCTGCATGGGCATGCAGACCAGGCGGATATGCCGGGGCGTCAACACTGCAACGGCGTAGCCGATGCCATCCACATACCGGCCAAAGAAATTATTGCGCAGGGCGCTTTCCAGGCGCTGCTGGGCATGGCCGTGATGCTCGGATAAATAGACGTCGCCCTGGGGCAAATCAATTTCATAGAGCAGCCCGGTACGCGCAGGATCAATCCGGGAGCGGATCAATTTCAGTTCCCGCTCCAGCACGGCATAATCGTGCACCTGGCCTGCCAGCAGATTGCGCACCAATTCATCCCGCTGCAGGGTGAGCATGGCGTCTTCATCATAATAATCATCCGAAAAATCGGCGTGCAGGCGATTGAGAACGCGAACCAGTTCGCCCAGAATGGTCATCTGCTTTTCCTGATCGGCAGAAACCTCAAAAATAGGAAGGCTGGGCCGGCCATAGCGCAAGAATTGCACCAGGGGGGCGGCGGTATCCTTGGGCAGATGATAGCCCACCGCATCAATGGCCTTGGAATTGAGCATTTCAATGGCCTCCTGGGCAGATGCGGCCAGCAGCGGGGCACGGCAATTGATAGCGGCCCAGTCAATCTGATGCTGGAAAAGGTCTTGAATTTCCTTCTGTTCGGTAACGAGCAGCAGCTTGTACATTCGTCTCCTCCACTCATAGACTGTTATCCGATGTAATTATACCATAAAGCACAATTGGTGGCAATGCCATTTTCAGCGCCCATTTTTTCCAGTGTGCTTTCCGGGGAAGGGAGAATTTATTCGATATTGTTTTCTGCCTTGATTTTCGTTCCGAATTTATCCAGCGCCATGGCAGCGGCAAAGCCGATGGCCGCGCAAAGGATGCACAGCAGAATCTGGCCAATGCCCGCATAAGAGGTGGGGATAATCAGCAGCGTGGAAGCGCAGACCACGCCCAGGATCACATGATAAAGGGCGGCATAGCGGGTTTCCAGCAGATGATTGACAAACCGGGCGGTCAGCAGGGCGGTGCAGAGAATGCCCGCCAGCAGGGGCAGAATGCAGCCCCAGTTCACCTGGGAAAGCGCCGGGAAAACATCCCCGCCCTTGCCGATAATAAAGGCGATAACATCCTTCACATACGTGCCGATGGAGCCGATGCCTGCGGTCATGGGTTCATACAGGCCCATAAAGAGCAGCACGGAGGAGGAGGAAAGGCCGGGCAGCACCAGGCTCAAGCCCCATACCGCGCCGCAGAAAAGATACCACCAGCTGTTGGGGGTAATGCTCATATGGCCGGCAAATTTGAAGGTGGAAAGCAGGGCAAAGAGCACCACGAAGCTGACGCCGAAAATGGCGATATGATGCTTGCTGCGGCCCTGCTGGCCCGCCTCCCGCCAGAGGGAGGGAATGGTGCCCACGATCAGGCCGAAAAAGAGGCAGGTGGCCACGGCGGAATCCTCGCCGAAGGCCCATTCCACCAACTTGGCCAGCGCCACAAAGCCGATGGCCCAGCCGATCAGAATGGGGATGAAGAGCTTATAATATTTCTTGAGCGCCTTGAAGGGATGGGAAAACAGCGCCATCATGGGCTGATAGATGCCAAAGAGCACGCACAGCACGCCGCCGCTGACGCCGGGCAAAATCGCGCCTACGCCAACCAGTGCGCCGTGGAGCACCCGCAACAGCCACTGCCCCAAAGTCATTTTTCCTTCCGGTTTCTGTTGATTTTCCATGATAATCCTCCAATGATTTAATGGGTTGCTTTTTTATTATAACACAGCCCATCTTTTTTTCCACCCTTTTTCTCAAAAGGATGGTAATTTTTTCTTTTCCCTTGACAGAAAGAAAAACGGGAATTATAATATAACTGATGTTATTTATTGTTTTCAGGAAGGAGACGTCTATGGAAATTCTATCTGTTCAGGGCTTGTGCAAGCGCTATCCGGGCTTTGCGCTGGATCATGTATCCTTCACGCTGGAAAAAGGGCGGATCATGGGCCTGATTGGCCGGAACGGCGCCGGAAAGACCACCGTTCTTCGCTCCATCCAGAATCTGGTGCATCCGGATGCAGGGGAAATCCGTTATTTTTCCCTGCCCTTTTCCCGGCATGAATTGGAAATCCGCCAGCGCATCGGCTTTGCCGCCGGGGGCGTGGATTTTTACAGCAAAAAAAAGCTGAAAACCATCACTGCCGTCACCCGGAAATTCTATCCCGGCTGGGATGAAAATCGCTATCAGGATCTTTTGCGTCGCTTTGCCCTGGACGAAAAGAAAACCCCCGATCAGCTTTCCGCCGGGATGCGGGTAAAATATGCCCTGGCGCTGGCTCTTTCCCATCGGGCAGAATTATTGATCCTGGATGAACCCACCAGCGGCCTGGACCCCGTTTCCCGGGATGAATTATTAACTCTGCTGATGGAGCTGGCCCGGGAGGGCGTAAGCATCCTGTTTTCCACCCATATCATTTCCGATCTGGAAAAATGCGCCGATGATATCACCTACATCCAGACGGGAAAAATTTTCTGCAGCCAGCCCCTTTCCGCCTTTGCCGGAAATTATCTGCTGGTGGAAGGCGATGACGCCGTCCCCCTCTCCCCGGAATTTTCCGAAAAGCTGCTGGGCAAAAAAATCGCCAAGGCCGGCTTTACCGCCCTGCTGGAAAAGGAATATGCTCCCCTGTGTCCTCTTCCCTGCCGCCCTGCCAGCCTGGAGGAAATCATGATTCATCTGGAAAAGGAGCGTGAAGAAGCATGAAATATCTGCTCTGCAAAGAATTTCGCCTGGTGATGCATCCGGTGCTGCCCTTTTTCCTGCTGCTTTCCGCCATGCTGCTGATTCCCAGCTATCCATTCTATGTGGTCTTTTTCTATACCCTTCTGGGAATCTTCTTTTCCTGCCTCGGCGGCCGGGAAAATCATGATATCGATTTCACCCTTTCCCTGCCCATCCGCAAGCGCAGCGCCGTATCCGCCCGATTCCTGTTCGCCGTGATTGTGGAAATGGCGCAGCTGCTGCTGGCCATCGTATTTATGCTTTTGCGGAATGCTCTGAAGATCGGCCCCAATCTGGCCGGAATGGACGCCAATATCGCTTTCCTCGGCCTTTCGCTTATGCTGCTGGGCATTTTCAATGCATCCTTCTTCCGCCGCTATTATGCCGCGCCGGATAAAGTGGGAAAAGCCTTTGTTTTTTCCAGTATCATCGGCTTTCTCGCCATTCTTCTGCTGGAAATCGGCGCCCACGCCCTGCCCTTCATGCGCAACACCCTGGATACCCCCGATCCCCAGTTCCTGCCGGAAAAAATTCTGATTCTGCTGCTGGGTATTTTCTGCTATGCCTCCCTGACCTTTCTTTCCTGGCGCCGCAGCATCAAAACCTTTGAGCAACTGGATTTGTAAAGGCTGACGAGGCATGGGGCTCCGCGCCCCCTGTACCCCGCGCCAAAGGTCTTCGACCTCTGGACTCCGATTTGCAATGAGGAAATCGAGAAAAACCATCTTGTTTCTGTAAGTAGCTTGGAGGAACGAAAAATCATTTTCCACGGGTGAAATGAAAATGAAAAACGGCAGCGGTGAGCATTCATTCTCTACCGTGCCGTTTTTTTGTTTTCCCGGATGCGATGCATCCGTTTCTTGCTTTTTATTTTCCTGCTGCCGCACCGGCGCACAAGCCGATTGGCTGGCACTCAGCAACATCCAGAGCAGGTTTTCGAGAGGGTGCTTTTGCCTCAAAAGCATCCTCCCGCCAATAATTGATTCATATTACACAGGCATGGTGCCGTCTTCCTTGTTGAAGGAAGTGGGATCGGCCTTGAGCTGCTGGGCCTGGCGCCACTGGAAGAACTTGGTGGCAACCTGGGGGAAGAGGGCGTAGGAGAGCACGTCTTCATCCTGCTGGCTGTACTGGGCGATTTCCTTGCGGTAGCCTTCCAGCTCGGGCTTGATATCATCGGCGGGCCGATGGGTGATCACTTTATCATTGCCGATGCACTTTTTGCGCACTTCTTCATTCACAGGGGCGGGCAGACGGCCGTATTCGCCGCGCAGCAGGCCCTTGGATTCCTTGGTGACCATCTTATACCGCTCGCC
>SVHD01000025.1 GCA_015056015.1 Clostridiales bacterium | reverse complement strand
ATGCGCCTTCAGGCGCAGCTGGTATTATTGCCTTGAAGGCATGGTGCATACCACCAGCTTAGCTGGTGGTTTTGATTCTATCTGCCGATTTCCTGATGATCACAGGAACGGTTTCTGAATAGCTCGATGGGATGGGGCGCGATTTCAAAGCGGTAATCCATGCCGAATTTTTCAAGCACCCTGGCTATGCACAGATGAGAAGCGATTTCCTGGGGATGGGTGCAGACACGCTGCTGATAGCGAAAGAAATCGGCGCCTTCCGGCAATGCGCCAACCGGCACATATTCTTCCCGCCGGGCGGTGACGCCGACATTTTGCAGCACATCCCGGATATAACCTTTATTGGGCCCAAGACGCAATCGATCCGGATCGGAGGAAAAGAACGGCGGCGCTTCGCCCTCATCTTCCATCATACGGATTACCTTTTTCAGATGCGCTTTTTCCAATTCCTTTTCGGATAAGTATAATTGTCTCAATCCCGGGTTTTCTTCATCCTTTGACAAGGAATCATACAGATACATTTCCGTAAACTGAATCAGATACAGGGCTGCATAGGGCGTGCGCTGAGGAAGCAGGGAAAGGATACGCGTTTGCTGCCCCTCGGCAATCAGGGAAATTTCAAGGAACAGGGCGCGAAGCAAATCATCATCCGCCCGACAGGCAGCCTGAAGGGAAAAATCCTTTTTCACGCCCAACGCTGCTCCCAGCAGCAAGGGCGTGATATTTTCCAACGGATCATCCGTGGATAACGGATGGCAGATTTCATCGTGAGGATGTCGATGGCAGGCGATCAGCGGCCTTCCCGGCATGATTTCGGAATAACCGGCCAGCATATCCTGGGCGGTATCATCCTCTTTGAACAGCAGGAAATTGGCCAGACGATAGGTTTCATCCAGAAATTCCGGCAAGAGAAAATGGAGCGCCTGGCGAAGCGATCCTTCTTTTAAATACTGGGCCAGCACGGCGGATAATTCCATGGCCATCATGGAAAGCAGAATGCCATGGCGCAAATCATTTTCCCCGGGCAGCCGATAAGGAGAAAGCCTGGCCTGCTGATGGCTTTCCAGCCGCCGGAGCAGGGAAAGGGCGCGCCTGTTATCCTGGGCAGGAATACGGGGGATAAGATGGCCCATTTCATCCAGGGAGAATTTTTCCATGGCGGAAGCCAAAAGCAGCCGGGCGCGGGAATAAGGGCTTTCAGCGGGAAGCAGGCAGGATGCGCCCAGCTTTTCCAGGGAAGACAGCCCCTGCTCCAGGGTTGGGAGAATACCATTGATTTCTTGCATCATTCTTTCCTCCATATCCAAAGTGTGTGCATCGACAGTGAAAAATATACGTGCTGCAAAAACCAATGAAAAAAGCCCCGGGCAAAGGCCGCGGGGCATAGTGCTTGTTGTTCGTGATTTATTTGCAGGGGCTGGAAATGGGCTCCAGCGCGGTAACGCGGGGGCAGGTAAGGGGCAGATTCTTTTCCACGGGGCATACCCAGTGCACGCCGTTTTTGATGATCTGCTGTACATAGGGATTATGAAAGGTGGGATTGGTTTCGTGTCCGGGCTGGAAATAGAAGATTCGTCCGTTGCCCCGGGTCCAGGTACAGCCGCTGCGGAAAACCTCGCCGCCGTCAAACCAGCTGATGAAGATGGTTTCCTGGGGCTCGGGAATGCCAAAGGGCTCGCCGTATACTTCTTCTGCATCCAGGGTGAAGGTTTCGGGAATGCCCTTGGTGATGGGGTGATTGGGGCACGTGGTCCAGATGCGCTCCTTGGCATTTTCACGCCATTTGAGATTGCCGGTGGTGCCCATCAGGCGACGGAAAATCTTGGAGTGATGACCGGAATGGAGGAAAACCATCCCCATGCCGGCCAGCACATGCTGCTGCACACGGTCAACGATTTCATCGGGCACCCGGGCGTGGGCCATATGCCCCCACCAGATGAGCACGTCGGTATCGTTGAGCACTTCTTCCGTCAGGCCGCATTCGGGCTCATCCAGGGTGGCAGTGCGGCACTGAATATCATCGCACTGAAGCATCTGGGCCAGATAGGCATGGATGCCGCCGGGATAGAGCTCCGTCACCCGGGGTTCCGTCTTTTCATGCTGGTTTTCATTCCATACGGTTACCTTCATTTGAAAAACCTCCTGAATGCATATTGATAAGGGGGAATCATAGATCCGAATTATTATCGATTATCATTATAACATGAATCCTGGAAAAATGGGTGACAAAAATTAAATTATTCTGGACAGGGAAATCCGATTTTCAATCAATCGAATAATTAGCGTCGGGAAGATGAGCGATTGACAGAAATGCAAAATAAGTCTATAATGCAAAACAAATACGAAGGAGAATGAAAAAATGAAAAGTATTAGTTTTGCCGAAGGAAAATGGCAGCAGAATGAATTGCAAAAGGCCTATTCTTTCCGATTTACGGAAACTCCGCCTATTCGTCAGAAGGAAGATTGCATCGCCAGTGATCCCAACCCCGAGCACCGGGAAGGATTTGACAATATCAGCTTTTTGACCAAAGAAACCTATGGCGTCGGCGCCAAGGCCACGCTTCGCTGCGCCTTTGAAGGCCTGGGCTGCCCGGAAATTATCCTTGTGGAAAAGCCGGAAAACTGTCCTGATGGGGAAGTGCGCTATGGTGCCTGCTTTGAAGTGGTGCTCTATAAGGATGGCGTCAATGTGTGGCGGCATTTTATGGATGAAGATCATAAGTGCTGGTGGCATAAGCGGGTAGGCGTGAAAATTCCTGTGGCGGAGGAAGAAATCCATACGCTGCAGGTGGAAATTCAGGAGAATAATCTGGTATTTTCCGTGGATGGATGGGAAACTAGCCTGCGGACAGAAGATTTGTTTGAAAAATTTCATTTCGGCCTGACCATGTGCGAGGGCATTGCCCGGGCCTATGAATTCTCAGTGAGATAAAAACCGCATAACGGCATCAGGGGAAAAGCGTGCTTTTCCTCTTTTTTGTGGCCTTTACGCATGGAAAAAAACAAAATGCCTACGAAATTTAGGTTGTCACCGATGAAAAAATGCGGTATATTTATAATCAGAAAGAAGAAAAAAACTTACAGAAGGTGGTAATAAACGATGTTGAAGAGCAGGATTATCCGCAGGAAACACATGGATTTGCTGGAAGTGGATGGAAAACAAATCCCCATGTACGGTTATATGTCCTATCAGCCGGAAAAGGCCTGTTACGGCGATTTCAGAAAGGCCGGCGTGCATCTGTTTTTTCCCTGCGTTTATGCAGGCGACCGGGGCATCAACCAAAACAGTGGTATTCGTCCCTTTTGTCCAGGATTCTGGAAAGGCTACGGCCAATATGATTTTTCGGCAGCGGAAAAAACCTTTGAATTGATTTTGAAGCATTGCATTCCGGGGGAAGATTATCTGATTCCCCGATTGATGCTGGAGCCGCCTTCCTGGTGGGATCGGATGAACCCCGACGAATTATGCCGGGACGCCCAGGGAACGCCAATGCATCACAGCGCCTGCTCAGAAAAATGGAAGCAGGACACGGAAGAAATCATAATTGCCTTTCAGCGCTGGATTGAAGAAAAGGGATACGATCAATTTGTGGCGGGGTGGCATGTGGCCTGCGGAAATACGGAAGAATATCTGCGGCCATCCCTCCATCCCATGCAGCTGATGGATTATTCCCCGCGCGCCCAGGCGGGTTTCCGGGCATGGAGCATGCAAAAATATGCCAATCAACTGGAAAAGCTGAATGAGGCTTGGCGCACAAATTATGGGAACTGGGAAGAAATAACGATTCCCAGCCCGGCAAAGCGTCTTTTTGGCGTGGGCGAAATATTCCGCAGCCGGGAATTTGAAATGCAGACCATTGATTATTACGCCTTCCAGAATCAAATGAACGCCCAGATGCTGATTGATCTATGCAAAATGGCCAAGCGGGCCACAAAGAATCAGCAGGTGATCGGCGGCTTTTACGGCTATACCACCTGTGGTCTGGAGCAAGGTCATAATGCCATGGAAATGGTGCTTCAAAGCGATGCGGTGGATTTCCTGGCCAGCCCGCTGGCATATATGGATCAGAGGGCGCAGGGGGTGGATTGGCCCTTCCCAGGGGTGGTGGCTTCCGCGCAATTGCATGGCAAGCCCTGGTTTATTGAAGCGGACGTGCGCACCATGCTTTCCCGGCCCATCAGCCAGTGCATGCCTCATGCGGATCCGGTGGTGGCAAGATACTACGATAGCAAGGTCTGGCTTGGCCCGGATACGCTGGAGGGCTCGCTGGGCCAGATGAAAAAGGTGCTGGGAAAGGCGCTGTGCCATAATACCGCCATCTGGTGGTTTGATATGTGGGGCGGCTGGTATGATGATCAAGAATTGATGGCTTTCCATCAAAAGGCAGCGGAAATTTATCGTGAGCATGCTTTTTCAGGCGGCGCGAAAACCGATGCGCCTATCGCGCTGTTCCTGGATGAAGAATTATATCAGGAGGTAATCCCTGAGATTGCCAGGCCTGCTCCGGTTGGCTCCCAGACCAGCGGGTCCAAATTGAAAAAAAATCTGGGGTTCATGGGCACCGGCTATCATATGTATCTTTTCAGCGATCTTAAACATGTAAATCCTGATGATTACCGGATGGCGCTTCTGATTGCGCCCAGCCACTGGAATGAGGAGCGGATTGCGGCGCTGGAAAACTGGAAAAATAAGGATCGACTGATTGCATTTGCCGGAAAGGGCCAGGAAAGATGCCCCGACACGATGGCGTTTGATGCGCAGGGATTCCCCGTGGCGCAGCGTGGCAACGTGATTATTTCAGAAAACGAAAATGGAAATGCGTTGGAAATACTGCGCCGATATTCTGATTACAGCCTTTACGCATGCAGGAATATGACGCTTGAACCTGATCGATTGCGGCAACTGGTATGCGCCGCCGGCGGGCAGGTATACAATTTCTCCGGGGAAGTGATTGATGCAAGCCATCGCTTCATTTCCATTCATGCTGCCAGCGACGGCGTGAAGCGCATCTGCATTCCGAAAAAAGCGCAGCTCAGGGAGGCTTTTACAGGAAAAATCCTGCCCGGCAACGAATGCTTTATCGATGTGGAAATGAAATTTGGGGAAACGCTGCTGCTGGAAATCGTTCCAATTGACGAAAAATAAGGAGAAAACATGATTACGCTTCAAAATGAATGGCTGAAACTGGCCGTGGATGAAAATGGACGCGTGACTTGCCTGGAAAATCTGAAAGCCGGAACAGGAAATCTGATTGTGGATCCCAAGCCCTTATTCCGGATGAATCTTCATACCGGAACCAACTATGAGGATATGGCCTTTGGCGAGGATCAGGATTATTGCGTATCCTGTGAAAATAAGGCCATTTTTGTGCGCGTTCCTGAAATTCATGCCCGCAGCGGGAAAGCGGCCATCCTTGTAGAAATGAAAATTACCCTGGATAGGGATCACATTTGCTTTGATGCAAGGGTAGAAAACGGCAGCCGATCCACCGTCAGTGAACTATTCTATCCCTGTGTTGGCGCGATTCAGCACCTGGATGAAGGGAAAATGGATCTTCTCTGGCCACGACAGCTTGGGGAACGAGTTGAAGATGTGGAGGCGGTGCTCCGGGATATGACCGCCCGGGAAGCTCTATATGAAATTCAGGAAAACTATCCGGGGAACCTTTCCATGAGCTGGATGGCGCTGACCGGGAAGCGGCAATGCCTGTATTTTGCCAGCTATGATGAATTGCTCCATGTGGCTTCTCTTCGCGTAAAGGGCGAGAAAACGGGCGGGGTGACGCTGGAACTGAATAAAATGTGCTTTGTGAAGCCGGGGGAAACCTGGGCTGCTCCCAGGGCTGTTGCCCGGCTATATGAAGGCTCCTGGCGTGAGGGGGCGGATGAATATGCTGCCTGGGCCCAGACCTGGAGAAAACATGTGGCCGTTCAGGATTGGGTGAAAAAGATGAACGGCTATTTCCTGGTGATCAATAAGCAGCAATATGGCGATGAAACGTGGCCCTATGAAACGCTGCCGGAATTATATGAGCATGCAATGGCCCATGGCTTTGATGCGCTGGGCCTCTTTGGCTGGTATCACACCGGACATGATAATCTGTATCCCGATCTTGAGGTAAGCCCCAGCATGGGCGGCGCGGAGGGCCTGAAAAAGGGAATTGACATTGTGCATGGTATGGGCGGCCATGTAACCCTTTATTACCAGGGACATTTGATGGACATAAACAGCCCCTTCTATCAGGAAAAGGGAAGGGAACTGGAAGGACGCACCATTTACAATAATCCCTATTACGAATTCTATCCAAAGGCCTGCTTCAGCGATTTTGCGCGGAAATTTTCCCGCCGGGTGTTTTCCACGGTTTGCCCCTCCTGCGAGGAATGGCATGAATTGATGGCTGATAAGATTGACTGGATTGCTTCCTTTGGCGCAGATGGTGCGCTGTATGATCAGATTGGCGGCATGCCGCCCTATCCCTGCTTCAATGAAAAGCATAATCATCTGCATAACAAACCCTCCCTTTCCTATTCTCAGGGCAGATTAAAATTGCATCAGGCCATTCAGAAGAAGGTAAAAAGCCATCCGAATTTTGCTTTCATGTCTGAGCATGCGACGGACGCCTATTCCCAGTTCCTTGATTGCATTCATGGGATTGGTTCGGATCCCGGATCTCGGCATGAGGGAAAAGGATGGCATAAGATGCCACAGCTTTTCCGCTATACCTTCCCGGAGGCCATGTGCACCGTTCGCAATCCCAAGCCTTACATGGCTGAAAGAATGGTCAATTATGCGGTGGCCTTCGGCTGTAAATTTGAAATGGAGCTGCGATATCTTACTGACCAAAGGGATATCCGGAATGATGCAGAACCGGAAATGAGGAAATATTCCAGGGCCGTTGCCGATTTGCGGCGGAAATATGAGGATTATCTGCTGCTGGGTACCTTCCGGGCGGATGAAGGAATCGAAAATGATGATCCTTCACTGATTGCCACCCGCTTCCTGGGAGAAAACGGAAAAAGCGTGCTTGTACTCTGGAATGACACGGAAGAAACGCGGCCGGTGCAATTGAAGCTTTCCGGCATGAAAGCAATGCGGTATGAAACCATTGTTGGCAGTGGAGAGGCAATGCCTGCGTTCCTTGAGGCCAATTCTCTTGCTATTGTTGAAGTGGAATAAGAAAGCGTTTTTATTCGCGAAGGAGGATCGCTCTGATGGCGGAAAATCAACACGCGCAGTTTATTCATGCCCGGGGAACGCTCAAGCGTACCTATGAAAAGCTGACAAAGGATAAAAAGCTCCGGATCGTTTACTTCGGCGGCTCCATTACGGTGGGCTTTGGCAGCACGGATGTTGAAGAGAAATCCTGGCGGGCATTATCCGGAAAATGGTTTCGTGAAATGTTTCCCCAGGCGGAAATTGAATTGATCCGGTCCGCCGTGGGGGAAAGCGGTACGTATCTTGGGGTATATCGCCTGGATCGGGATATCATTTCCCTCAGGCCGGATTTATTATTTATTGAATATGCCTTTAATGACAGTGCACATCAGGCCGATGAAAAACAGGCCGGCCTGCAATATGAAACCATCGTGCGGGCGGTAAAGGAAAAATGCCCCGATTGCGATATTGTTACCCTGATTACCGATGGACGAAACACCATTCAGGATGAAGCGCTCTATCCGGCCGCCCAGGGCCATGAAAGGATTTCAGTTTATTATGATATTCCCACCCTCTGGGTCAGCCGGGCACTGGGCGCACAATTGGGTGAAATCACTGAGGAAAAATGGAAGAAATATTTTCTGGATACAGTGCACCCAACCGATGCGGGCTATGCCGCCTACTGGGAATGCCTGAAGGAATATTTGCATCACAGCCTGCTTGATACGGATTATTCTGAGGAAACGGATCCCCCCTCCGCGCTTCCGCCCATTTTCAGCGATCATCTGCTGGATGGGGATCGGAAATGGTATTCCTGTAGCCGGGAATGGCTGAAAAATGCGCCGGGCTTTGCCTATTCCGATGAATGCTTCCTGAATATCCCTAAAACGCCCCATATCGGCTGCGTTTATACGAATCAGCCGGATGCGGAATTTATCTTTGATTGTGACGGAACAGAAATTGCTGTGCTTTCCAATTTTGCAAATTGGAAATTGCGTTCCGCCCAGGTGCTGCTTTCTCTGGATGGTGAGGAATATCGCCGCATTCCCTGTTCCAGCCATAATCCGCTGATGCTGGCCCAGGATTTGAAGCCTGGAAAGCATACAATCCGCTTGCGGCCCCTGTTTGAAGGGAATGCGCCGGATACGATGAAGATTGCAGCTGTCATTACCCGGGATGCATCCCGGCAAACATACCGTAAATAAGAAACGGAGGATGAATACCATGTTTGATTTCTATCTCAATTATCTGGATGGACGCCGTGAACTGGCGGAAGCCACGATGCAAAAGAATGGCAAAACAGCGGATTATGAAATGCGGCATGATTATCCCTTTGACCAGATTGCATCGGTGGATATCGTGCTGAACCGGCAATGGATCAAGGCTGGCACGGAAGGCTTCTATCTGCTGCCCGGCGGCTGGGGCAAATGCAAAATTCACGAATGTGCCCTGGGTTATTTCCATCATCGGGAGGATACCGTATTCAAGAATATTGACGCCTATATGCCGATTCTTGGCCTGGCCGTGGAAAATCAGGGCTTTCTGGCATCCGTTACCGGCATGGCGGAAAATTCCAGCCAGCTGGTGACGATTCAGGCCGACGCCTATCAATTGGCCTTCCGCATTGATATTGATGGGGAAATGCCCTATGAGCCCATCCGCGTGCATCAGATGTTTCTGGATGAAAAGCCCACCTACAGCGCCATGGCACGGGCTTATCGGGCCTATAAGCTGGAATGCGGCTTTACGCCCCTGAAGGATAAATTGAATGATGAAATCCAGTATGCTGCGGAATCCGCCTATGTGCGCATTCGTCACGGCTGGAAGCCGGTTCCCTGCTCCATTCCGGATCAGACGGCAGAAAATGAACCGCCCATGCATGTGGCCTGTACCTTCAAAGATGTGGAGGATATTATCCACGCTTACAAGGCCGCCGGAATCGAAAAAGTGGAATTCTGCCTGGTAGGCTGGAATATCAAGGGCCATGACGGTCGCTGGCCTCAGATTCTGCCGGTGGAAGAAAGTTTGGGCGGGGAAGAAGGGCTGCGCAGCCTGATCAAAACCGCCAATGACGCGGGATATCGGGTGGTATGCCATACCAACAGCACCGACGCCTATTCCATCGCCGATAATTTCGATCTTTATAATATTGCCCGCACCCGCAATGGGGATGTGAGCATCGAAACCACCTACTGGGCTGGCGGGCGCACCTACAATGTATGTCCCAAGCGGGCCATGGAATTAGGGGAAGAGAGTTTAAAGCCCGTAGCCGATCTGGGCTTCCGCGGGCTGCATTATATCGATGTTATTACCTGCACCGTGCCCCGGAAATGCTATCATCCCGATCATCCGGTAAACAAGAAGGAAGCGGGTAAATGCTTTGATGAATTATTCCTGACGGCAAAGAAGCTCTTTGGCGGCGCGGCCTGCGAAAGCTCCTATGAATACAGCATGCGCAATGTGGATTATATTCTGTATGCCTCTTTCCTGCGGGATACGGATGATCAGCCCATTGTGGATGAATACATTCCCTTCTTTGAATTGGTATTCCATGGCATTTTGCTGTATAACCCCTATGCGGCTACTGTGAATGCGGCCATCAGCCAGGATGAAAAGAATAAACTGAAATGGATTGAATGCGGCGGGCGGCCTGCGGTATATTACTATTCCAAATTTGTCAGCGACGGTAAGGACTGGATGGGGGATACCGATTTCACCGTGGCTTCCCCGGAAAAGATTCAGCGGGATACCAACGCCCTGAAAATGCAGATGGATCAATACAATGAGCTGCAGTATCTGCAGTATGAATTTATGGAAAACCATGAAAAGATCGCGGATAATATTTATCAGATCACCTATTCTGACGGCAGTGTGGTGACGGTGGACTACAACGAAATGAAGTACACCTTGAAAAAAGGCTAACTGAGAAAAGAGGATGCGCAACGCATCCTCTTTTGATTCAGATCAATTCACGGAAAGCTTATCGGTAATCAGTGCGATGAACTCCCCATTGGCAGGCTATTCATCTTTCGGCATCGGCAGCCCAACGCTTTATTCAGGGAATCTACCCGGGCCGCAGCTTTCCTCGGCGGGAAATACAGGGAAAATCAGCCTTTCCAGGCATTATGCTTGGAAACGTGTCAAACCGTCCGGCCCTTTTTGCGCACCAGCAGATACAGCAGCGCGCCGCACACCAGGATCGCTCCCCACCACAGGTGAGGCGCAAAATTATCGCCGGTTTCAGGAAGCTGCCAGGACAGCAGGGCGATGAGCGCCTCGCACTTGTCGGTGATCTGTGCAGTCGCAGTCAAAGCGGGTGTCCTCTGCCAGGGCGCTTCCGCCGCACAGCAAACAAAACGCCGCTGCCAGCACCCCCAGCCATTTCAAACTTCTGCTCATCATAAATCCTCCATTATCAGTTCATGCTGCAATTTTGATGTTGGGATAATGATTTTGTTACCAATTTATTCCATGATAGTTTACCACTTATTACATTTTTTTACAAGTAATTTCTGGAAGATTTCCATTTTTTGTTATCACTCTTATATTACCGTCACAATTATTATGCACACTTTCGTATTCCGGCAGCAAAAAAGCCAGACACGTAACGTGTCTGACTCAGGATTTAAGTTCATAGGTTCAAAAAATCACAGGCGCAAGTTCCTTCAGGTCGCGCGAACCCTTACGCACTGATATCCTCCATTCTGAATTTGTCGCTGATCAGCGCGATGAATTCACCATTGGTGGGCTTTTCATCCTTCAGCGCCACGCAGCAGCCAAAGGCTTTGTTCAGGGTATCGACACGGCCCCGGCTCCATGCCACTTCAATGGCGTGGCGGATAGCGCGCTCCACCTTGCTGGAGGTTGTGCCAAAACGCCTGGCAATGGCGGGATAGAGTTCTTTGGTGATGCCGCTGATCATATTGGGATTTTCGATCACCTGCTTGATGGCTTCCCGAAGAAATTGATAGCCCTTGATATGGGCAGGGATGCCCATGGTCAGAAACAGATTGGATAGGCGATCATCCAGGCTCATGCCGCTGAAGTGAATTCCGTGATGATCCGTGGGCGTTGCTGGCGCCTGACGCATTACATCCTGTACCCGTTCCAGGAGAACGGGCAATTCGATGGGCTTTACCATATAATAGCTTACCCCGAGATCCACCGCGCGACGGATGAAATCATCCCGTCCCAGACCGGTTACCGAAATCACCTGCGGCCGTTTTTCGGCGGGAATACTCTGCAATTGCTGCAGAACGCCAAAACCATCCAGCACGGGCATGATCATATCCAGCAGCATTACATCCACCTGGGATTCTTTTACGGCATGCAACGCCTCAATCCCATTGCTGGATTCGCCGGCGATGATGATTTCAGGTTGATCCTGAAAATAATCCACCAATTCACGCCTGAGTTCTTCATTATCCTCCACAATTAATAAACGAATTTTATTCATGCGATTTCCCGTTCCCCTCTCTTGGCATTTTCTTCCCTTGAGCCTATCGCGCCACTTTTCCCTTTGGTTCATCAGTGGCTGACATCTTCTTTGGAAGATATATGTCAATTATAACGAAAAGAATAAAATAATCAATAGAATAATAACTAAAAGAATAGAAATCGCGAAAGATAGAAGTTTTTCGACAAAGTTCGACAGAGAAAACGACAAGAAATATCAGGAATTTCATTTGCCCGAAAACCCAAATTCCAAGAATAGGGGAACAAATGTTTTTGTTCGTGAAATGAAAAGAAAAAAGCAGGCGAACCTGCTTTTTTTCATCAGAAATCTTTAATCAATTATGGTTACATTGAAAATATAGCGCCAGATTGCGAAGCGGTGATTGTCATACAGCCCCTTTTTCACATACAACGCTTTAAAATGCTGATAAAGGCGATATTTGATCTTGCAGCTGTGAAGGATGCGGATCAGGGAACGGATGCTGGTACTGGAAGTATTTTTTACATAATGATAGACCGGCATATCTATTATCGCCACTGATTTTACGGCGAGATTATATTGCATATTGAAGGCAAAATCTTCACCCCAGCTGAGGAAGGGATCGAAGCGCAGCTTTTGATCACGGATAATGGAAGCGCGATATAATTTATTCCACAGGGCGCTGTAATAAAAGCTGCCCGGCTTTTTGATTAATTCCATCAGGAATTCCTGTTCGCCCAAAACACGATTGCCGCTGAGCAAGCCACGATCGGAAATTGCCTTGCCAAATTCAAAAAAATAATGCCCGATGACCAGATCATTTTTTTTCATGGCATCCACCATTTTCTGGCAGGCGTCAGGGGAGAGCAGATCATCGCTATCCACAAAAAGCACAAAATCCCCCTGCATGATTTCGAGGGCGGCATTACGGGCCATGGCTGGCCCTGCATTCTGCTGAGCGATCACCCGGACACGGGAATCCGTTTTTTCGTGTTCATGGCAGATTTTCAGGCTCTGATCCTTGCTGCCATCATCTACAAGGATCAATTCCAGACGGGAATAGGACTGGGAAAGCACGCTGCCGATACTGCGTTCCAGGCATTTTTCGGCATTATAGACCGGCATAATTACACTGATTAAGGGAAGCATGGATTTCCTCCGCGCGAAAGATGATCAATGCCGTAAAAAACGGCAAAGCATCCTGGATTCAATACTATATAATAATATATGAACTAAAAAATAATGTCAACGGTGAAAGGGGAAAACGGCGGCGGGCACGCAATGAAACAGGAGAAAATATTATTTCTTGTAAATAATGCAGGAAATAGCAAGAATGTGGCGTATTACCAAAGCAAAATGAAGATGCCCATGGATTCTGGCATTTTCAAAAGAAATAGTTTGGAGGACGAAAAAATGCCTATTCTGGATATGCCTTTGGCGAAATTGAGAGAATATCAGGGCGTTAACCCTTGCCCCCAGGATCTTGATGCGTATTGGGAAAGAGCCCTGGCCGAAATGAAGGCCACGGATCCTCAGGTGGAGTGCAGGGACGCCGCCTTCCAGGCCCCCGGTCTTATTTGCCAGGATTTGTATTTTACCGGCGTCGGCGGCGCCCGGATTCATTGCAATTTTGTCCGCCCTGCCCAGGATGATGGGAAAAAGCATCCTGCCATTTGCTGGTTCCATGGCTATTGCGGCTCTGCCCCCGGGTTTATGAGCCTGCTGCCCTATGCCTATGCCGGCTTCTATATCATTTCCATGGATACCCGCGGTCAGGGCGGCCTTTCCCAGGATACCCAGGCGGCTGTCACCAATTCCGTGTATGGTCATATTGTCAAGGGCCTGAATGAAGGACCCGAAAATCTGTTCTTCCGCAATGTGTTTCTGGATGCCGCCCAGTTGGCCGGAATCATGATGAATATGGAGCAGGTGGATGAAACCCGCGTGGGCGCCATGGGCGGCTCTCAGGGCGGCGCGCTGACACTGGCCTGCGCTTCTCTGGAACCCCGGATCGCCGTTGCTGCGCCCCAGTACCCCTGGCTGTGCGATTATAAGCGGGTGTGGGATATGGATCTGGATGATCGGGCTTACAAAGGCCTGCGGGATTATTTCCGTCATTTTGATCCCAACCATGAAAAAGAGGAAGAAATCTTCACCACCCTGGGTTACATCGATCTGCAGCATCTGGCCAAGCGGATCCGGGCCAAGGTGACTATGTTCACCGGGTTAATGGATAATATCTGTCCGCCCTCTTCTCAGTTTGCGGCTTTTAATAAGATTACTTCTGAAAAGAATGTGGTGATTTATCCTGACTTTGGCCATGAAAACCTGCCCAAGGCCGATGAAAAAATCCATAAATTGATGATGACTCTGCTGTAATGGAAGAAAAAAAGAAGGGGATATAGCTCCCCTTCTTTTTTATTTTCAGCAAATGCGGGCACAATTGCGGCACGCCATGCCTGAAAATTGCCGCGAAATAATATTTTTTTGAAAAAACGATTGAAAAATGCGTCGAATAAGGTGTATAGTAAATATGTTCTGCGTTTATTGGGCGCAAAGCCCGGGCAAAACGCTGTCTTGAGAAAATGGAGGATTATTTCATGGCAAAACAGGCAACCATGGTCAATGACCTGACAGAGGGAAGCGTAGCCAAGCTGTTATTGAAATTCGCGTTTCCGCTGTTTATTTCCAATGCACTCCAGGCAGTCTACAATATCGTTGATATGATCGTTGTAGGTCAGTTTATCGGCGGTGCCGGCATGTCTGCCGTTTCTATTGGCGGCGATATCCTGCATCTGCTTACCTTTGTTGCTATGGGCTTTTCCTCTGCCGGCCAGGTGCTGATTGCCCAGGATGTAGGGGCAAAGCGGATGGATAACGTCCGTCATACCATCGGTACCATGTTTACTTTCCTGCTGGGCATTTCTCTGGTTATTTCTGTGATTTGCTTTTTCCTGCGGGATGTGATGCTGAAGCTGCTCAATACTCCGGCTGAATCCTATCAGTACACGCTGGATTATACCGTCACCTGCATCGTGGGCCTGATATTCATTTACGGCTATAATATCATCAGCGCCATTTTGCGCGGGATGGGCGATAGCCGCCGCCCCTTCGTATTCATTGCCATCGCTGCGGTTATGAATATTATCCTGGACGTAGTTTTCGTTGTCTGCTGCGGTATGGAGGTATTCGGCGCTGCCCTGGCCACGGTGATCAGCCAGGCAACCAGCTTCATCATTGCGCTGATTTATCTTCATCAACACAAGGAAAGCTTTGGCTTTGATTTCAGGCCCGAAAGCTTCAAAATTGAAAAGATGGCGCTTAAAAAGCTTGTTGCCCTGGGCGTGCCCATGGCGATTCAATCCGCCGCCATCAATATTTCCAAGATCGTTCTGACCTCCTGGATCAATCTTTCCGGGGTGGTATATTCCGCCCTTTCCGGTATTTACAACAAGATCAATATGATGATCGGCATCGTATCCAATTCCTTTACCACCGCCGGCAGTTCCATGGTGGGGCAGAATCTGGGCGCAAAGAAATATGAGCGCGTTCCCAGAATTATGAAAACCGTGGGCGTTTGCGGCATCAGCATCGCCATTCTTTGCTCTATTGCGCTGGCGTTCTTCTCCGGCCCCATTTTCAATCTCTTTACGCCCGATCAGAATGTACTGGCTATCGCTTCCATTCTGGTAGCGCCGGCCATCCTCAATTTCTTTGGATCCGCCACCCGCAGCATCAGCTTCTCCCTGATCAATGGATCGGGCAATACCAAACTGAATTTTGCCGTTGCCATAATCGACGGCATGATCAGCCGCATCGGTATTGCGGCGCTGCTGGGCTTTGGCGTTGGCATGGGCTGCCAGGGCTTCTGGTATGGCGATGCGCTGGCGGGCTTTATGCCGCTGGTGATTGGCATGTGCTATTTCATCTCCGGGAAATGGAAGAAGCGCTGACATATTCGGACGCGAAAAAAGCTGCCAGGCGAAGGCCTGACAGCTTTTTTTATTATTCTTCGATTTTTTGCTGATCACCGCAGCCGATGGGAATACGACGCTGGCCGCAGCTTTCGCAAGGCTTTTCCTTGGGCAGAATCACGGAGAGAATACCGTTTTTGTAATCGGCACGGATATTCTCCTTGTCAATTCCATCCAGGTTAAAGGCGCGGGATACATGGCCAATCCGGCGTTCGCTGTAATAGGCCTTCTCATCCTTGCGTTCACTGCGCATATCGGCGGAAATCACCAGGGAATCATGATCGACGGTAAGATTGATCTGATCCTGGGAAACGCCGGGCAGTTCAGCCTCCAGCAGGTAATGATCGTTTTCTTCGTGGATATCCACCCGGAAACCGATATCGCCCATCATATCATTCATGTTGAAAAAGGAACGGAAGAAATGATCATCGAAGAGGGAAGGGGAACGATGAAAAGGAACATGGGACAGATCATGACGGGGGCGACGGGGAATCATGGTATAATACATGGCAAAATCCTCCTTGAATGTGCGGGCGCAGCGCCCGGTTGATGGCTGATTAAGAAACTCAGCTGTTCGGAAGTTATGCTTCCCTGCTGACGATGTTAGTATACATCAAAGATCAAAGATGGTCAAATTATCGAAAAGTCAAAGAAGGTCAAAAACTTATGATTTTCGCAGGATTTCGCGCGTATTCTCTTTTATTCTCATTATTTTAAGATATTTCTCGCTTTTTTACATAAATAAAAGCGCCAATCGGCGCTTTCACTTATTATGGCTCATTACGGTAAGATCAGTTTCATCAGCAGTCCGCTGCAGCCATTGAGCACAATGGCCAGCAAACCAAGGGCAATCCCAAGAATCTGGATTCGCTGCAGCTTTTCTTTAAATAGCACGATGCCAACCAGAGTAGACAGCAGGATGATCCCGCCGTTGCAAATGGGAAAGAAAATCGCACTGGGAATCATATTTGATAGGGAAAGATTCATGCGGATATATACGCAGCTGACAAAGCTGCAAAGCAGAAGGGAAGGGCGGGCAGAGGCAGGGATACTAGGCTTTGGCGCTTTGGCTTTTCTATTGATGGCGAAGCTTAGTACCAGGAAAAGCGAGGATGCCGTCAGCGCAGCGAAGAACAACATACTGTTGAACATATGGCCGGAATCGGTCTGCCCAAAGATTTTGTAGAGGATGCCCCCGAGGCCGCCGGCGATAAAAAATAGGGCAACATATAAAAACCAGCGGGGCGTCAGCGGCTGATCACCCTTCTTGGGATTAACGCATAAGAACAGGCCAACTAAGAGCAATAGCATGCCAATGATCTGGAAAAGATTAACAGTCTCCTTGGCATAGATGGCGCCAAAGATGGTGCAGATCACAAAACAGGAGCAGCCGATCAGCGTGGTCAGAGAAACGGGTCCCTCCACCATGGCCATGGATTTGGAAAGCAAAAACACCACCAGCATCATGCCGTAGATCACGCCAAAGATCACGGATTCCCAGCTGATAGCAAAATCCCCGGTAATCAGGGAAAATGCGCCTATCAGAATCAGCCAGCCGCCATTCATGCAGCCGTTATAGAAATAGATATCGCCAGGCGTACGGAAAGTGGAGGAGGGCAGACGATGCAGCAGACAATTATTGGTGACGGCAAAAAAGATAGATACCAGCATCAGTAAGTATTCCATGATCTTTTTTCTCCTTCGTCAGTACTTTTCAAAAGCATTTTGCGATATGCCCCGGGCTGCATGCCATAATGGGGCGTGAAAGCCCGGGAAAAATGAGAAACATCATAAAAGCCGACCGACAATGCAATTTCATGCAGGGAAAGGGATTCCTTTTCCATCATCTCAACAGCTTTTTTCAAGCGGTAGTCACTCAGATACCTGGTGGGGGAAACATTCAGGCCGGATTTGAAGATGCGATAGAGATAGCTGCGATCAATACCGATGAAACGGGCGATATCATTGATGGAAATGCCATATGGATAGTGATCCTCAATATAGGAAATCGCTTTGGCCAGATACTGCGAGGCCTGATAGGTTTCTTTCTTCTCTGATTCATGGCATTGCACCAGCTTGCTCATCAGCAAAAGGAAATAGCCGATGATATCGTAGCCCTTTGCCTTGTTTTCACGGCAGCAGGTCATGATCTGATCCAGCAAAAGCAGAGTATGGGGGGAGGTTGGATAGGAAAAGACGACATGCTGATCATCCAGCCCGGCATGGTGCACCAGGGAATCTGCGTCAGGGCCGTAAAAGGTAGCGTAATGGTATTCCCAGGGATCGGTTTCATCGGCAGTATAAATATTGGAAATATTTTGAGGAATCAGGAATCCCTGGCCCCGGGAGAGCGAATAGCTTTTTCCGTTGATCTGATAAACGCCTTTTCCCTTGGTGACAAAATGGATGGCGTAGTGCTGATAAACCAGCGGCCCGCATTTATGGCCGGGATGATTGCGGGTGACGCCCCATTGGATGACGGCCAGGCTTTGATTGGGCAATTTTTCGATGTCGTATCGCTCTGTATCGTAGGACAATGCGATCTCTCCATTTCATAAAATTGCAAATTTCGAGCAATAGCAGTATAGCACAGAATATGCTTCCGATCAATTGAAATCCACCATTATGCAACAAATTCACATGAAATTAAGAGAAATATACAACCAATATACAAGACGAAACGGATTGACTATGCTACAATAAAGCCAGAAACGCAAGCACAGGAAAAAGGGGGAAAGATGATGAAAGAAAAAATCAGAGTGGGGTTTGCTGGCTGCGGCCAATTCTGCCGTCATTTTGTGCCGCTGTTCCAGGCACATCCTGCGGTGGAATATGTGGCGGTTACGGATATCCGCCCGGAGCGCAGCAAGCAATATAACGAAATGTTTCATGTGGATCGGATATTTGATTCCTTTGAGGATACGATTGCATCCGACGAAATCAATACCGTGGCGATCTTTACCCAGCGAAATCAGCATGGCGAAATGGCCATTGCTGCGCTGAAGGCAGGGAAAAATGTTTACTCCGCCGTGCCTATGGCAACATCTGTTGCGGAAATCAAGGAAATCGTACGGCTGGTCAAGGAAACGGGGCTCACCTATTCCATGGGTGAAACGGGCATTTACCGCCCGGCTGCCATCTTCTGCCGGAAAAAGTATGCATCCGGCGAAATGGGGAAGATGGTCTATGCCGAGGCCCAGTATAACCATGATATGAAGCATCTGTATCATGTGTATCAATACACCGAAGGGGAAAAATGGCGCCAGATGGCCGGTATGCCGCCCCTGTATTATCCCACCCATTCCACTTCCATGGTGCTTTCCGCGGCCAATGCCCGGGCGGTAAAGGTTTCCGCCTTTGGATATGTGGATGATTATGATGTGGATATTTTCGGTAAAGGAAAGAACTATTGGGATAATCCCTTTTCCAATACTTCCATGCTGCTGCAGCTGGATAACGGCGCCGTGGCCCGGATCAGCGAAAACCGGCGCGTGGCATGGAATACGCCGCCCACCTATATTTCCTGCTTCCACGGGGAAAAGGCGTCTTACGAATGTTCCATCGTGCAGCACAGCTATATCACCATGCCGGATAAGGAAGTATTTTATGAGGACGTCAGCGATCAGCTCAATCCCATCGAATTGACCAAACATAAGGATGATCCGGAATTTATGCAAAAGGTGATCCGCGGTGAATGGAGCGCCGGGGAAGCGCCGATTCAGATTGTCAATCGCCTGCCCATGGAGCTGGCGCCCCTGGCAACCAATCACGCCGGTACCCATAAATTCATGGTGGATGATTTTTGCCAGGCATATATGAGCGGAAAACTATCGCCCACCCATGCATGGCAGGCGGCACGGTATAATCTGCCAGGCCTGATTGCCCATGAAAGCGCGCTCAATGGCGGGCAGGCCATGGATGTGCCCGATGTGGGCAATCCGCCGGAAGGAATGGAAGTGCTTTCTGCTGACCGAACGGAAAATGAGGTGATTTTATGAGCAATGGAACTTTGCCCCAGCTTTTTATGAGAAAGGCTGATTTGAATGATCTGCCTGAGCTGATTCTTCCCGAAGGCTTTGCACTGCACAGCCATGAGCCAGGAAAGGAAAAGGAATGGGAAGATTTGATTGAGAAGGCCTTTGGTAATCGTTATTCCTTTGCGTCCTGCATTTCTTCTGCTGATAATTATGATCCTTCGCAGGTGCTCTATATCAGTAAGGATGGGGTGGATATCGCCACGACGACAGCCACGGAAAAGGATATTTTCCCAGGCGAGGGCTGGTTCAGAATGGTGGGCGTATCGCCGGAAGCCCGCGGACAGGGGGCGGGAAAGATGGTGGCGCTGGCTGCGCTTCATCAGCTCAAAAAGCAGGGATACAAATCTGTGGTGCTTTCCACCGATGATTTCAGGATTCCTGCGCTGAATCTGTATTTTTCCCTGGGATTTGAGCCGCTGATGAACCACGAAAGCCACCCCGCGCGCTGGGCGGAAGTGATGAAGCACATAAAGAATAAATAAATGCCAAATGAAAACCCCGGCTTTCCGATCCAGGAAAACCGGGGTTTGATTTATGTGATCAATTATTTCACGGCGTCAGAATGGCCGATGCCCAGCAATTCATTCTGCTTGCGGTTGGTAATATCGCCGTAATTGCCGCTCTTGTTGATCTGTTCGCCCATGAAAATCATGGTAGAGGTGGCGCCGCCGTCCAGGTTAATGGCCACGGAACAGCCAAGTTCAGCCATCTTTTCGCCCATCCAGACGCAGGATTCGCCCTTACTTTCGCTGATGCGGGATTCCACCATCAGGCAGATATAATAGCCGGGTTCCACCATGCCAAAGCCGGTGCGGGGATTGGGGGTATTGCCAAATTCTTTGGAGCGGGGGGCAACTTCGCCGTTTTCCACCAGGATGGGGCCAAAGGCCAGGGTATCCGTAGCGCCGGAGGCCAGGATTTCTTCGGCGGTCTTTTCCGCATTCAGGAAGACCTGCACGCTGCCGTCGGGATACAGGGCCATAACGTCAAGGGGCGGATAAACGGTGGAATTGGCCTTTTTAGGCACATCATAGAAAATTTCACCGTTCCGGATGATGGGGCCGATGGGGTAGGTATAATTCACTTCCGCCTGACGGCCTACGCGATAGATGAAATAGTCGGAATTGATGGCGAATACCAGCTGATGCTTCCGGGCAATTTTATCCGCAAGCTCCAGCGCAAAACGATTCTTGTATTTTGCTTCGTCATAGGGGAAGAGATGGAAAAGCTCGCTTGGATCCCGGGTGAAAACTTCGGCTTCATACCAGCGCAGCGGCTCCTTCTTGCTGTTGGTGCCGGTGCGGCGATTGATTTCGATGCGCAGGGTCTGGGAGGCATAGAGCCAAAGCCCGGTCTTTTCGTCCTTGTAAACGAATTCCTCCTGACCATCGGGCAGGAAGCCTTCGGCGGTTAATTCAGGGAAGAGTTCATGGATGGTTTCCGGATTGGCGGCAGCGGTAAAGGCGCCGCCGGCAGGGGCCTGGGCAGGCTGCTGCTCCGCTTCGGGCTGTGGCGCAGGAATTTCGGTGGCCTGGGCGACAACGGGCGCTTCCGTGGCAACAGGGGCCTGGGTGGGCTGCACGGCAGGAACCTGGGTAGCAACGGAAACAACGGGAGTGGCCTGGTTGGTTACGATAATGGGAATGGTAATGCTGCCAACGGTGCCCTGCTGCTGGGTAATGGGTGCCTGGGTGACGGCGGCAGGAACGGCGGTGGGCTGTTCCTGGGCGACGGGCGCCTGAGCAGGGGCCTCAGTCGCCGCAGCGGGAATTTCAGTAGGAACGGCCGTGGGGGCGGCGGTGGGCGCCTCAGTGGGCACGGCGGTAGGTGCTTCCGTGGGCACGGGGCCGGCCTGGAGCACATAAGGGGAATCCTTGGTGCCGTTACCGGAGGCGATGGTCAGCATGCTCAGATCCACATAGACGCAGGGACGGATGCCCAGATCTACATTGCCGCAGGGAACACGGCCCAGCTTGCCTTCGCTCATTACGCGGCGCTGCTGCATGGGATAATCCTGGGATTTTTCCCGGGAAAGCCAGGGGCTATGCTTGCTGGTATACTTATAAAGGCCGATTTCCTGGGCGTATGCGGTGCCCTTGCAGAGACGGGAATTATTATCGGCAAAGCCGTAATTGGCATTGCGCATATCGTTGATCAGGGGCAGCGTTACCAGGCCGCCGTCCTCAGTGCGCTGCAAAAGCGCGGCCTGCTCGGCTTCCGTGAAGGCACGGGGCATAAAATCATTCTGGAGATAGGCGAAAAGATCGCTGTCTTCCCAGTCAAGATGATAGTATTCTTCCGTGTCCAGATGCACATAATGCACGTCCACGATGTATTCGGTCAGCAGGAAGGCTTCGTTTCCCTTGACTTCCAGCACGCGCCAGAGCAAAGGCTCCACCGTGGCATTGGCGTCGGCAGGGAAAGAGCCGAATGTGACATACTGATATTTGGTCTTTTTGCTGTAGCCTTTAATTTCCGTGGCGTCCGCGGCAAAAGCGGGGAGCACGGAAGTGATGATCAGCACAAATGCAACCAGGAGCAGGAACAGTGAATTTCTGCGCATAAGCATACCTCACCCACATAAAATTTCAGTTTAGTATACCATATTCTGGCCAATATCACAAGAGCACGGATGGGAATTTACATGAAAGATGGCAGATATCGAAAATGTTTTTGGTTTTCAATCGCGGAAGAATATGATATAATAACCATTGTTATGGCACAAAATGCTGAATGGAGGGAAAAGAATGCGCAAAACCCTTTCTCAGGGCGATTTTTATGAACACCGCAGGGACGGCATGCAATCCGCCCATTGCTGGCGGGGAGATAATAATCATTGCATGGCGCATTTCCATTCCAGTATTGAATTGCTTTATGTAGAAGACGGGGAAATTACGGCAAATCTGGATGGACAGAGCTATCAGGTAAAAAAGGGTGAATTGCTGCTGGCGTCCAGCTATTCCGTGCATACCTATCGCACGGAGGAGGGAAAGCATAATCGGGTCGTGATTATGATTATTCCCCTTACCAGTGTCCCTTCCTTGCAGAAAACCCTGAATAAGCGCGCTTTTTCCCAGGTGATCTATGACGCGCGGGAGGATTATGAATTACAGACCCTATTATCCATGATCCCGATCAATTGGAAAAATTATGAAAATGAGACCCGCAAA
The DNA here is from genome assembly GCA_015056015.1 of Clostridiales bacterium. Classification (GTDB taxonomy): domain Bacteria; phylum Bacillota; class Clostridia; order Christensenellales; family Aristaeellaceae; genus RUG563. Next base: position 14,142 of record SVHD01000025.1, on the reverse strand, counting down.
GGATTTTCCTATGCCATTCTGGGGCTGCTGATTTCCAGGGTGGGGCTGAAGGATCAGCCTAGCAATCAGCAATGCGGCCTGATGCGGGATGTGCTGATTTATCTGCAGGAAAACTATCAGTCCCCCCTGCATATGGAAAGCCTGGCCAAGCATTTTGGCTATAGCAAGAGCCGCTTTTCCCGGCTTTTCCACGATCATCTGGGCTGTTCCATGATTGAGTATCTTGCGGTGCTCCGCTGCCGCCAGGCGGCCCATCTGCTGCTGGAAAGCGAAATGACGATGCTGGATATTGCCATGAATGTAGGTTTTGAATGCCTGCGTACCTTCTATCGGGCGTTCAAGAATTGCTATGATATGACGCCGACCCAGTATATCAAGGAAAATACACGGGAGTAAGGAATTTGGCAAATAAAAACCGGGGCGCAAAACGGCGCTCCGGTTTTTATGTTCAGTCATTCTGAGAATCAAGGCCGAAGATGCTTTCGGCAAGGATCATGGTTTCTTCGATGCTTCTGTTTTCATCCCGAAGCAACACGGGAAAGCCTGCGTGAAGAAAAGCGGCGTAGTTTTCGGGTGAATTGATTCTCCGGAGGCAATTCCGGAAATTTTCCAGCGCCTGATCCGGATTCTTTTCTTCCATCATCAGTCGGTACAGGAATTGCTTTTCCCTGTCTGGCCGATTGAAGAAAAGATTCACGGAAATATCAGGATCGGCAAGCATTATGAGCACATGTTTTTCATCCGATATTTCCCGAAGCGTTTCGACGGAAATATTGGTGTCCACAAAAATGGGCTTGTTTTCATAACGCAATTGATCCAGAATACGAAGCTCCAAAATTTCGCATTCTTTGGAAGTGCGCCTGATCCAGGCTTCGTATTCATCCGGTGTTCTTCGGACGAAATCATGCCAGTCCTGCAAATCCCTTGTGTAGGTCAGACCGGGAAATTCGGCTGGATCCAGTTCGTCCAACAGGGCATTATGATAGTTTTCTTCGCAGGCAATGCCGTTGTATTTCCTGGCCAAACCTTTTACCAGCGTGGATTTGCCTGCGTAGGCCGTGCCATTTACAAAATATACATGCTCATATCTCATGGTTTGCACTCGCAAATTGCAGAAAATGGATTACTGCGCCAGGGTATCCTTCCGGATTTTTCCGGGCAGGTGGATTACATGATTGATGATCAGGATGCTCAGGAGCAGCAGCAGGAAAGAGAAGAGATAGGCGAAACTGAAAATATCTTCGCCCAGAAGAATCCAGGCGCAGATATAGCCAAAGAGCGCCTCGGCAAAACGGATCACATTGAGCCGGGAAAGATCATGCTGCTTGAGCAATGCATTCCAAAGCGCATAGGCAATGGTGGAGGAAGCACAGATATAGAAGAGCAGGAGATAGGCAGAGGAACCGCTGGCAGAAACAGAGCCGCCCATAATAATCCCGGAAAGAAGCAAAACAATGCCGCCGATCAGATGGGACCAGCCGGTAACAAACAGCGGGGGATAATGATCATAGGCATTCTTGGAGCAGACAATGCCGGCAGAGGTGCTGAAGGAAGAAAGAATGACCAGAATTTCGTAAATACCCATGGAAAAGTGCAGGCCGTTTAAATTTACTACCAGAATACTGGAAAAGCCCAGAATACCGCCCAGCAGCTTATTGATGGTGAATTTATCCTCCTTCCGGAAAAGGAAGGCAAAGCAGATCACAAACAGCGCGCCGGTTTGCTTGAGAATTGCGGTTTTGGAGCTGTCCAACTGGGACATGGAGGTATACAGAAGCGCAAAATGAAGGATATAGGAAAAAAATGCAACCGCGAGGACGGGCTTGAGTGCCTTGCCTTTGGGAATCGTTACCCGCTTTTCCTTGACGGCATCCATCGCCAGCAGGGCGATACCGCAAATGATCAGGCGCAGACTGGCAAAGATAAAAATACTGGGGACATCATTGGCGTCAACGCCAAAGGCGTCATAGCCGATTTTTACAATGGGAAACAGCGAACCCCACAGAAACATAGCCAGCAGCGCCAGCAATGTGCACCCAAGCTTGCTTTTCATGATTGCTTGAAAACGTTCCTTGATCATGAAGAATTCCTCTTTTCCGCAGGCGATTACAGCCTGATTCTATGAACTGAATTATATTATAAGTGATTTATCGGGGAATGGCAATATAAAAAATCCTGTGCGAAGGGCACAGGATCAAAAATGAGCACGGTCAATAATCCTTGGGTTTTGGTTTAAAACAGATGGCGACAATAAAACCGAAGAAAACAGCGGCAGTAATGCCCCCGGCAGCAGACGTCATACCGCCGGTAAAAGCGCCAAGAATTCCTGTATCCTGAACGGCGGAAATGGCGCCCTGAGCCAGCAAATGCCCGAAACCCGTCAGGGGAGTGGTAGCGCCGGCGCCGGCAAAGCGGACGATGGGGGCATACAGCCCAGCTGCGCTTAAAATTACCCCGGTGGTAATATAAACAACCAGAATCCGGGCGGGCGTCAGTTTGGTTTTCAGAATCAGCGCTTCGCCAATCAGACAAAAAAGCCCGCCGACCAGGAATGCTTTCAGATACATCAGCACTTACATCTCTCCTTCCAGCACCAGCGCATGGGCTACGCCGGGAATGGTTTCGCCTTGCTGGCTGGTGGTGGTGCTAAGCAAGGCACCGGTAGCCATAAAGAGCACACGTTTCCATTCGCGTTTTCGAATTTTCGGCAGAATATAGGCGCTCAGCGTGGTAGCGGAGCAGCCGCAGCCGCTTCCTCCGGCATGCACGTCATCGCGTGGATCAAATATTTTCAGCCCGCAATCCATATAGTTATCCTGAGTAAGCAGATAATCATTCTTTTTCATCAGTTCCGTCAGGATTTCGCTGCCAATCCGGCCCAAATCTCCGGAAATGATCTGATCATAATCCTGTGGTGTGCGCCCTGTATCCCTGAAATGAGCAATCAGCGTATCGGCCGCTGCCGGGGCCATGGCAGCGCCCATGTTATTGGCGTCCTTAATGCCCATATCCACTACCCGCCCAGCCGTGGCGTGCGTTATGCGCGCCCACGGATTTGATGATGCGCCCAGCAGACAGGCGCCGGTACCGGTAACGGTCCATTGCGCGGCGGGCGTGCGCTGATTACCGTATTCCAGTGGATAGCGATATTGCCGTTCTGCCGTGCAAAAATGGCTGCCGGCGGCACAAAGAACCGGCGCAGCATAGCCGCCATCCACCAGAATGGCGCCAAGAATCAGGGATTCTGCTATGGTGGAGCAGGCCCCGTAAAGCCCGAGAAACGGAATGGATAATTCGCGTGCGGAAAGAGAGGCAGCCATAATCTGATTGAGCAGATCACCGCCCAGCATGGCCTGTACATCCGTATTGGAAAAATTCCCTTTTTTCAGGCATTTTTCGCATGCTTCACGAAAAATGGCATGCTCTGCCTGTTCATAGCTTTCCTGGTTGAACAGGGCGTCATTCACCACCAGATCAAAGCCATCTGCAAGGGGGCCGCGGCCTTCCTTGGGGCCGACCACCGCAGCGGAGGAAAGAATACCGGGTTTCCCTGGAAAAACAATGGTCTGCTTGCCGATTCGATGCTGGGCCATGGGATGATCCCTCCTTACCAACGAATGAAATAATAAAGAATGCCGACGACGACAGAGGCGGATATCCCATAAACCAGTACGGGGCCTGCGATGGTAAAAAGCCGCGCGCCGGTACCCAATACCCATCCCTCGGGTTTAAATTCCATCGCCGGGGATACCATGGCATTGGCAAAGCCGGTAATGGGCACCACTGTTCCTGCTCCTGCATATCGTGCAATCCGGTCAAAAACCCCGAGGCCGGTGAGCAGGGCGGTGAGAAAAATCAGGGTGATAGAGGAAAATGCGGAAGCGGAAGAAGCCGTGAGATTCAAAAAGGAAACGCCGATATCGGCAAGCGCCTGCCCGAGGGTGCATATGCTGCCGCCCACCCAGAAAGCGCGCAGGCAGCCCTGGGCCATTTTGGATTTTGGCGTAATTCTTTTCACCAGGGCAGCATAATTTTCCCAAGCGGCAGCCTTGGCGCTTTGTTTATTCTTCTCCATGCGGAATCATCCTTTCATTGCGGATCAGTGGAATGGCTGGAATGGATTTTGTGCGGATTTCCCGCATGCCGGGCCGCGGGAAAAATTCCATCAGAGGCGGGCGATTTTCTTTTCTTCCCATCATTTTCACACTCCCATCAAAGCAGCAATTACGGCCCCGCCGGCTTTGCCGATCGCCAGGGCAAGGGCGGCAAAACGCATATCGGCCGAAATACTCAGCCGATCAAATAATACGGGAATCACCTCTACCGCCTCTACCAGCGCAGAAGCAAGCATCCCCACAAATATTCCGCCAATCGCCATGCCGGCAACGCCCAATGCCTGCGGCAGAAATCCGGTAAGATTCAGGGCTCCCAGCGTGGCACCGCAAACCAACGCCAGCGCCATCACGCGGATATTTCCTGCATCAAAAATATCGCCCACCCGCATGGGCAATTGCAGCATCATCCATAGCGGGGCTACGCACAAACCAAGGGTTGCGCCGCTGAGAATGCCAAATGTTATTTCCATCATGGCATTTTCCCCGTTGCTTCCTCGGCGGATTTCCGGTATTCCTCCAGTTTGATCTCAAGGGGAGAAGTGGTGCGTTTTTTTCCGAGCAGGGCATAGAAGAGCGCCACGCCGAAAAATACGCCCAGGGCATAGGGAATGGTAATCAGCCAGATATTATCAGCCGCTTTTCCTGTTATCATGCGGAAAAGGCCCTGCTGGGCATCCAGCATATTCACGTCGGCATGAAACCAGGTGATGGCAAGGGCGCTGCCAATCAACAGCAGCAGGAAGGCGAAAATGGCACGAACCAGGTGCGTGCGATTGCGCTTGCTTTCCGGCACGATATGGACATAGCATTCCGGCGGTCCCAACAGGGTAATATCCGGCGTGATGGCGGTGATGGCTTTGATCACAGCCATGGCGGGTAAACGCCAGACGCCGGCAACATCAGGGCAAGCCACCGGCAGATCCATCAGGTTTTCATGATCGGTATCCATGCAATCCGCCACATGGCGTACCATCAATTTTTCTCCGGGGGATATGGCGACCCGGGGTTTTAATTGCAGATAGATCAAAGGAACATTCACCTCGTTTGCAATAGACAGTATGCGCAGGAATTGGGAATGCTATGCACAATAAAAAATCAGGTTCCCACCGTGGAGAACCTGATAAAAGCGATATTCAAGTCAGATTTGGCGATAGAAGATCAGTCGGGAGGCGCGTTTTTGGGAAATCGTGATGGAAAGCCCTTTTTCTTTCAGCTCTCTTCCGCCAAGGATGATTTCTTCGCCCGAATCCTCATCTGTAAAAATATACTGGGCGTTTTCATTCACACCATACAGGAAAAAACATGCGGTTTCAAAAGGCGAATCATCCCGGCGGAAGGCCTGAATCAAACCATCTTTTTTAGAAGGACGGTCAAATTGCGCGGCACACCAGGCGTCTTTGCAATCATTGATGGTGGTCAGGGGATAGAAATCCTCCTCCATCATGGGACGCACTTTTAAGTATTCCAGCAAATATTGGCGAAGCCAGGTCATTTTTTCCGGGTCATCCCCGAACGAATCCCGTTCGCTGAATGCGTATGGCGCTGCCAATGCAGGGGTGTAAGCGCTGCGCATCCGGTAAGTATCATACAGTCTTCCGGTGCTGCTGCCGGAATAGGGAAGCCATTGATTGAAGCCCAGCTGATGGCACTGTGAGGCCTCCACCAGGAAATTGGCGCTGCACTGATAATCACTGCGCCATAAAGGAATGCTGCGGCGCAAGGTCTCGATATCGATGCGGCGTCCACCGGAAGCACAATTATCAATCAGCAGATGGGGGAAACGATCAAGCAACGCATCCCACAGGCGATACAGGCCGTTGATATGCTTGATTTCTGAAATGCATTTTCGGTCTTCTGCATCATTATGGCGCCAATCATTCAGCGGCGGCATATTGAAATCCTGGCGATAGCAATCAATGCCAATGGTTTCAATGAGTCCGGAAAGGGTTTCCAGACAATAATTCCAGGCGTCTGGATTTCCCAAATTCAGCAGCCGGTTTTGACTTTTTTCATCGCTGGGGAGATAAAAGTATTCCGGGTGTTCCTGAACGATGGGTGTGGTGGCGATGACCCGTTCCGGCTCAACCCACAACAAAAATTTCATGCCTGCCTGATGCGCCGCGTTTGCCACGTCTTTAAGCTGGTTGGGGTGAATCAACGGGCTTACCCGCCAATCGCCGGTGTGATCGGCCCAGTCGCCCTCAAATTCATCCGGCGTGGCGGCGGTATCGATGCCATACCACCCCGCATCCATCCACAGGTATTCGTAGGGCAGATGATTCTTGCAGGCAGTTTCCAGACGCTTGAGAACGGCTTGGGTGCTCATCCCGCCCCACACATTCAAGCACAAAGGCCCATGCGTATCCCGGCCCGGCTGACCAATGAGGGAAAAATGCTCCCGCACCAGCCGGCGCCATTGGTTTTGCCCGTCAATGACCGCGCCTTCATATGGCATGATCACGATGGAAGACGTACGAAATTTTTCCCCGGGCTCCAGGCAGAAATGCGTATCTTCAATACCGGATTTGATGAGAACGCCATCTTCCAGGCGCCGGATTTCGCAATTCCATTGGCCGGACCAGCCGATGGCGGCGATATAGCCTCTCCCTTGAAAATGAATATTGAAAAACGGCGCGTTTTTATCACTGGATCTTCCACCGCTGTTGGCATATTTCCTGGAACGATTGGGAGCGGCTTGGCCGATGAAGCGCACATCATCCATTCGATGGGGATTGCAGGAAAATTCATCGTAGGACCAATGGGAACCGCTGGGTGCATGAATCTGGGTCACATTGGCAAAATCCTGCTGCCAGGCGCTGCGATCGTAAAAATCCTCATGTGCCATGGGCAAAATGATGTTTGCATCCTGCAGAGAAGAAATAATCGCGCTTTTTTGATTGCTGGGATTTTCAAACCAGTTGACCCATTCGCAGGCTTCGCCGTGCCAGGTGAGCACATTGGTAATTTTTATTCCGTCTTGCAGCGTATAAACAGTAATGACTTGATTTTCTTTGCTCGTTTCCTCTTTAACAACAGATAAATCAGAAAAGGAAGCGCCGCCGTAGAGAAAATCCAAGCGAGGCTGATTGAGGATGGCTTGACGCATAAAGGAACCTCGATTCTGAACGGAGTTTTATTTGGCCTTCAGATGGAAAATGACGCTGGCGGCGTCTTCCATACGCTTGGCACCGGGACCCTCGAAAACGGGGCGCACGCCCACATGCTTCAGCACGCTGCCATGATATTCTCTGCCATCCTGATCCACATACCAGCGTTTTTCATCAATATCGGGGATTTTGACGAATTGCATGGGCGAATTGGCGGCGGCATAACGGCGGAAGAGGCAAACCAGAATTTCGCTCTGATCCTCGCTGCTGAATTGCCAGGCGGCAAAGCGGCCTTCAAAAGGAGAAACAAGACGGGTAAAACGGCCCTGCTGGGTGAGCGCACGGATTTCCTTGACGAAGGCTACCTGATCTTTCATCATGGCAAGTTCCTCATCGCCCAGGCTGCTCAGATCCAGTTCATAGCCGAAATTACCGCTCATGGCCACATGGCCGCGCATTTCCAGGGTGGTCACACGCCCTACCTGATGATTGGGAACGGCGCTGACGTGGGCGCCCATGGAGCTGACAGGATAAGCCATGGAGGTGCCGTACTGGATGAAGAGACGTTCGACTGCATCAGAATCGTCGCTGGTCCAGGTCTGGGGCATATAATGCAGCATGCCGGGATCAAAACGGCCGCCGCCGCCCGAGCAGCTTTCAAAAAGAATATGGGGGAAACGGGCGGTAATGGTTTCCAGCACCCGATACAGGCCCAGCATATACCGGTGGTGCACCTCGCCCTGATGATCCGGGGAGAGCAGGGCGCTGCCAACCTCGGAATAATTGCGGTTCATATCCCATTTTACATATTCAATATTGGCGGAATTGAGCACATTGCTGACGGCGCTGATGACATAATCCTGCACGTCGGTCCGGCTCATATCCAGAATCAGCTGATGGCGCTGCTCATTGCGATAACGCCCGGGTACATGCAGACACCAATCGGGATGGGCACGGTAAAGATCGGAATCGGGAGAGATCATTTCCGGCTCAAACCACAGGCCGAATTTCAGCCCCAGCGCGTTCATTTTATTGACCAGCGGGGCAAGGCCGCCGGGCAATTTGCTTTCATTTACTACCCAATCGCCCAGTGAGCAGTTATCCTGATTGCGCTTGCCAAACCAGCCGTCATCCAGCACGAATAATTCAATACCGATATTGGCGGCCTTTTCCGCAATGGCCAGCAGCTTTTCGGGTGTAAAATTAAAATACGTGCCCTCCCAGTTATTGACAAGAATGGGGCGGGGCGTATCCCGCCAGATGCCACGGCACAGACGGGTACGATACAGCTGATGATAAATCTGAGACATGCCGTTGAGGCCCTTGTCAGAATACACCATCACCATTTCCGGCGTATGCAGGGCTTCAGCGGGCATCAGCTTCCAGAAGCATTCGTTCATGCCGCCAACAAAGCGGGTATAGCCGAATTCATTTTCTTCAGCCTGCAGACGGAAAGAACCGCTGTAAACAAAATTCATGGCATAGCAATCGCCGTGCTGCTCGGTGGCATCGGGGGAAAGGAGAGCCATAAAGGGATTGTGATGATGGCCGCTGGCGCCGCGGCTGCTGCTGATTTCGCGGATGCCGTGGAGGGAAGGCACGCGTTCCACCGCCCGTTCTTTGGCCCAGCCGCCATGCAGATGCAGCATATCATAAGCGCCGCGCAGGGTGGCACAGGCGCTGGCGGGATTTTCGAGCAGGATGGGATGATTGCCCTGATTTTCAAAAATGACGCTGGAAGTCAGGGCATGCAGATCGTTCATCACGGTATAGCGCAGAGTCACTTCCAGACCGGTAAGCCCATCCAGCATACGGATGGAGAGGGTATCGGCTTCCGCTTCGTTTTCGACATATACGGCGGGCAGTCCCGGAATCCCGGGCTTGCCGGGCAGAATGGCATGGCCCTGATAGGCGAGCACCGCACACCGGGCACCGTCGGCACCGGTGGCAGTCAGGGCCACGGGGCGGAAATCACCGCGGCCGCGGGCGGGATAGGCATAGGAATTATGGTTGGCAAAGCCATCAAATGAAGCGGCGCTTTTATTATCTTCGTTCAAATGTGATAAATCCGCATCGCCCAATGCGGGCCCCCAATAAGTATTGATCAGGGTTTTGATGCCATCGAGCTCCAGTGCGGTTTTGAGAATGAAACTGAAATGGGTGCCATCGGTCAGATGGAAAGTTTCTTTTTGTGCATCGTAAATGATTGCCATCGTAAATTCCTCCCATTATTATTTTTTAAAAATATAAAAGTATGTTTTCCAAAACTATTATAGCGAGATTTCAATTCTGTGAAAAGGGGAAAGGCGCATATTTTGCAAAAATCCTGAAGGAATCAGAGCAAATGCGATTTCAGATAGGAAACGGAAGCTGTAAGTTCATCGGGCACTTTCACTTCAATAACGACACGCTGGGGAGAAGCGGCGTTTAAAACTGCTCTCAAATCAATCTCGCCGGTTCCCAACGCCAGGTGATTCTTTTTCCCCAGGGCGTCATGCAGATGCATATGAATCAGCCGGTCTTTTCTGGCAAGGAGGAAAGGTGCGTCTGTTCCTCCGGCGCTGTGATCATGGCCAGTATCCCAGGTGAGGGCGAAAGCGGGGGACTGGAGCAATAGATCGATTGCGCGGAAAATAAAGGGCATTCGCAGGCCGGTATTTTCGATGCAAAGGCGCACGCTGTTACCGGCGGTCTGGTGGCATGCCTCCCGGAAGGCGAGCAGGCGCTCCTGATAAATGCTTTCGTATTCTTCAAAAAGATAGAGCTTTCTGTCAGGAAGGGAAAAGTGAACGCCTTCGCTCATATGAAAATTGATCAGAGGAATGCCGCTTTCCTGGCAAAGGACGATGGTATCCAGCATGGTCTGCAGATGTGCGCCGGCAATGAGCGGATTAAAATCGCAGAAAAACAGATTTTCGTCCGCATGGAGCGTCAGGGTTACGCCGTATTTTTGGCATAAGGACGGCAGATTTTCTTTTTGCAGCGCCTGAACAGTACAAAAAGGAAGATTCATATTCAGTTCCACAAAATCCAGCCCAAGCTGATTGGCAAAAGCAAGGTTTTCTTCAATGCTGCGGAAGCAGGCCAGGGAAGGCATGCCGAAAACCATGTTGATCACCCCTTTCGGGAAATATTTCTTCATAAAAAATTGAAAAACCTGCAAAAAGAATGAAAAAATTATGAAAAAGTGTACCACAACCCCTTGACAAAACATTCCCACTCAGATACAATATCTGTTGCATCAATAGGCTCCGCTAGCCCCGGGTGTACTATTGTTCAACCGCTGGAACGTGCGACCATCACGGGAAAGCAACAACAGTTTACTGTTTCAAGGAGGAAATTCACTTGAAGACCTTTATGGCAAATGCGCAGAATGTAGAGCGCAAGTGGTATGTCGTTGATGCGAACGGCATGGTGCTTGGCCGTCTGGCCAGCCAGGTTGCGAATATCCTGCGTGGCAAGAACAAGCCCACCTACACTCCCCATGTGGATACCGGCGATCATGTGATCATCATCAATGCTTCCAAAATCGTTATGACCGGCAAAAAGCTGGATCAGAAGATTTATTACCATCATTCCGGCTATGCTGGCGGTCTGAAGGAAACCAAGTACCGCAAGCTGATCGAGGAAAAGCCTGAATTCGCTGTGCGTCACGCCATCGTGGGCATGCTGCCCAAGGGCCCCCTGGGCCGCCAGATGGCCACCAAGCTGCGCATCTACGCTGGCCCTGAACATGAACAGGCTGCGCAGAAGCCCGAAGTGCTGGAACTCATCAAGTAAGCTGATCGGAAGGAGTTAAAAAATCATGGCGAATGATTTCAATGCCGTTGGCCGTCGGAAGTCGGCCGTTGCCCGCGTACGTCTCGTGCCCGGCGAAGGCAAAATTATGATCAACAAGCGGGATATCGATAATTACTTCGGCCTGGAAACGCTGAAGATGACCGTGCGTCAGCCCCTCGTGCTGACCAACGTTGGCGGCAGCTTTGATGTGCTGGTTAACGTTTGCGGCGGTGGCCTCTCCGGCCAGGCCGGCGCCATCCGTCACGGTATCAGCCGTGCCCTGTGCAAGGCCAATCCCGAACTGCGCGACGCCCTGAAGAAGGCTGGTTTCATGACCCGCGATCCTCGTATGAAGGAACGCAAGAAGTACGGTCTGAAGGCCGCTCGTCGTGCCCCCCAGTTCTCCAAGCGCTGATTCGCTTCCAACTGGTATTTTCAATCCCTGCATCTTCGGGTGCAGGGATTTTTTCTTTCGTGTCGAATCGTAATGCGAAAGGATGTAGGGGGATACTCTATGAAATATCTTTTGAACAGGATAAAGAATTGCTGCCGAAAGAATGCCTCTTCAGTACATCATGAAAAAAATATGACTGCGGAAATGGGAAGCGTTCCTTCGCCTGCGGAATTATCCCGATCAATATCGCCGCATGGGAGTGGCGACATCGTGCAGGGAATCAAGGTGCAATTGATCAAGTGTCCGCCTTCTTCCGGGGAATTGCGGCTTGATACTTTGGAACTGTTGATTCATGAAGGAAAGCCGTCCGTTCTTTGGTGCGTCAGCTGGCGCGGCGCCTATTCGCACGCTGACGGCGCTGGTGGCTATGTACCGATACCGGAAGAAATACTGCCTGATTTGAATGCGGATTCCCTGGTACGGTGGATGCTTTCGTCATCGCTCTCGCAAAGCATTGGCGATCTGGTGGATTTATCGGTTTACGCCAATGATGAAAAGGCGATTAAATGGTGCAAGGAAATTCGGCGTTGGTGGAGACAGGCGCAGCCGGATAAATGAATCTTCCGAATATGTAAAGATGCGTTTGCAGGAAATGTAAAGGATGAGATGAATGGTCAAAGGAAAACGGATCGGTGTGGATTTGGGCGGAACAACGGCCAAAATCGGCGTAGTGAATGAGAACAACGAGATTGTAGAACGGATAATTTTGCCCATGGATCATAAACCGCCCTTTGAGGAAGCGATAAAGGCAATCGCTGAGGCGATTTTGCAGCTGGGCGATATTGCCAGCGTGGGTTTCGGCGTGCCAAGCACGCTTATTCCTGGGAGCGATATCATTATTCATGCCAATAATCTCGGATGGAAAAATGCCGATATCCGCGGTGAATTGAAAAAATATTTGAAAGATATTCCTGTTTATATTGCCAATGACGCCGATTGCGCGGCGGTTGGCGAAATGATGCATGGGGCAGCCATGGGCGTCGGAAACACCCTGATGCTGACGCTGGGAACGGGCGTTGGTGGAAGCTTCATTTATCAGAATAAACTATTTCTTGGGGGAAATGGTTTTGGCTTTGAACCTGGGCATATTTCCATTGAACGGAATGGGATTTCCTGTACCTGCGGCAATCGCGGATGCCTGGAATGCTATGCTTCGGCCACAGCCCTGGCCCGCGCGGCAGTTGAATGCAAGGAATCCGCGTTGCTTGCCCGGTTGATTGATGAAAACCATGGAAAGGCCAATGCCAAAATGGTATTTGGCGCTGCAGCTGCCGGGGATCATGCGGCAAATCGGATTCTTGATGATTATATCAATGCCCTTGCTGTTGGCGTGGCAAATCTCATTACGCTCTTTGGCCCGGATCTTGTGGTTATCGGCGGCGGCGTCAGCGGCGCAGGAGAAAGACTGTTTGCCCCGCTTCGGGAATTGGCCTATGGCATGGTGGATGGCATTGACGTGATGGGACGGCCGCCTATTGTGCCAGCTCAGCTTGGAAATGATGCCGGAATTATCGGCGCCGCCATGCTGGATTATGCCCTCAATTGAGCAAAGCACGGTTTTTTCACGGCAGCAGGCTTCACATCTTGAAATTTTGTGGAAATGATAGTATAATTTTTGTCCGTGAGCGATTATTCTTAACCTGGATTTGCGGAAGGAGAAGGGTGAAATGATAAACTGGAAAAATACGGATACTTTGGCTTCCTATAAGGAACTTTTTGATCTGGAACCTGTTGCGCTGGCCAAGGCCATGAGCGGCGAAAATGGTGCAGAGCGGGTAAAGAATTACAGCATTCCCATGGGTGCGGACATGGATTTCAATTACGGCGCCCGTCCTGTGAATGAAAAGGTGCTCAGTGCGCTGGCGAAATTCGCAAAGGAAGCGCAGCTGGCCGAAAAATTCGAAGCCCTGTATAACGGCGATGTGATCAATACCGGCGAAAAGCGCATGGTGCTGCATCATATGACCCGCAGCCAGCTGGGCAAAGACGTGGTGGCTGACGGCGTAAACAAGCGCGCTTTCTATCTGGAACAGCAGCAGAAGGCCGCCGAATTTGCCAAGAAGGTGCATGCCGGCGAAATCACCAATGCTGCCGGTGAAAAATTCACCACCGTTGTGCAGATTGGTATCGGCGGCAGCGACCTGGGCCCCCGGGCCATGTATCTGGCCCTGGAAAACTGGGCCAAAGTAAACGGCTGTTTCAAGATGAAGGCCGAATTCATCAGCAATGTGGATCCCGATGATGCTGCCGGCGTGCTGGCCAATATTGACGTGTCTCATTCCATTTTCGTGCTGGTATCCAAATCCGGCACCACCCTGGAAACCCTGACCAACGAATCCTTTGTCAAGGATGCCCTGCAAAAGGCTGGCCTGAATCCTTCCCGGCATATGATCGCTGTTACCAGCGAAACCTCTCCGCTGGCCAAATCTCCGGATTATCTGGCTGCTTTCTTTATGGATGATTTCATCGGCGGCCGCTATTCCTCCACGTCTGCTGTGGGCGGCGCCGTGCTTTCCCTGGCCTTTGGCCCTGAAGTATTTGCCCGGTTCCTTAACGGCGCTGCGGAAGCGGACGCCATTGCCAAGAACGAAGATCTGCTGCAGAATCCTGCCATGCTGGATGCCATGATCGGCGTGTATGAGCGCAATGTGCTGGGCTATCCCACCACTGCTGTGCTGCCTTATTC
>SVHD01000024.1 GCA_015056015.1 Clostridiales bacterium | reverse complement strand
CGCTGTCAACAACGAAAACTTCCGTCTTTCCATCATCAATGCCTTCAACCGCATCAAGATTAAGACCCTGATCGATCCTGACAACCCCGAAGCCCTGCTGTATAATACCCTGACTCCCCCTGCCTTCGTGGATGCCAATGGTCTGGACTATGTGAACATGGGCGATCTGGCTGCCATCACCGCCAAGGGTGCTGACACCATGAATGTGGATGCTGCGCTGGCCTATAAGGAAGCCGCCATCAAGGAACTGACCGCTGCTGGCTGCAAATTCCCCATCATCATTCTGGACACTTACCATCCCAGCGCTTCTGGCAACAACTCCGCTGAAGAAGCGCAGCTCGTGGAACAGCAGCTGGAAAGCGTGCTGGGCACCGATTATATCGATGTGGTGCTGGTCGCTGGTCCTGCGCAGAATTATCTGGGTGCTCGCCGCACCGGCGATTATGCCATCCAGAATTGCAACTGGGGTCCCGACTATACTGACCCGGAAACTTACACCGATCCCTTCCTCCGCACCGACGATTACCACTACAACAGCATGGGCGAAGCCTGCACCGATACCGCGCTGATCGAGGAATACTATGCGCTGGTGGATGCTGCCAAGGCCATCGTGGATGACACCGCTGCCCGCTATGCTGCCTTTGCCAAGGCGGAAGCCTTCCTGATCAACCATGGCTTCGTGATGCCCATTGGTTATGCCAGCGGCGGCTACACCGCTTCCCTGCTGGATCCCTTCTCTGCTCCCATCGCTGCTGACAGCATGACTCAGGAACGCTATAAGGGCCAGAAGAAGCTGGATGACTACATGGACACCGACGAATACTACGATGCTTATGACGCCTATATGGAAGCCAAGGCTGCTTTGACCGCTGAATAATTGCTGTTGAAGCCCTGGTAACCACAATTGCGCTGCGGCAGGCCGGTTTTCCGGCCTGCCGCAGACGAATGTCAAAGGATGTTGACAAATTGGCTAAGTATTTACTGAAGCGTATCGGGCAATCCATTTTTACGCTGGCGATTATCCTGTCCTTGGTTTTTGTTATGGTTCGCCAAATGCCCATTGATGGTTATTTCGATAACATTGATAAATTGACCCCTGCGGTCATTGAAGCTACGCTGGATAAGCTGGGGTTGAATGACCCCATGCTTGTGCAGCTCAAAGATTTCTTTCTGAATTTGCTGAAAGGCGATCTCGGCGTATCCGCCCGCTATAGCAAGGATGTGCCGATCATTGAAATTGTCGCCAATAAGGCCCCGGTCTCCCTGACCCTGGGCTTGATAGCTATGGCTGTCTCTCTGGTATTGGGTATTCCTCTGGGCGCTGCAATGGCCCGGAGCAAAAATAAATTTTGGGATAAATTCGGCACGCTCTTTATCGTGCTGATTAACGCCGTTCCTTCGGCCGTATATTATATCTATATTCAGTCTTATGGTTCCACCTTATTGGGCGTAAGCATGCTTTTTGAACGAGATAACTGGGTCACCTGGATTCTGCCGATTTTCTCTTTGTCCCTGGGCAATATCGCCTATTACGCCATGTGGCTGCGCCGGTATATGGTGGATGAACTGAATAAGGATTATGTCCGCCTTGCCCGGGCCAAGGGCGTGGATACCAAGAAAATTACCATGCGCCATGTATTCCGCAATGCATTTGTTCCCATGATTCAGTATATCCCTACCTCCCTGCTCTATACGGTGGGTGGTTCCATTTATGTTGAATCCCTCTATTCCATTCCCGGCATGGGCGGCCTTCTGGTTGACGTTATCACCAAGCAGGATAACCCCATGGTGCAGGCTATCGTAATGATTTATTCCTGCATCGGTATTGTGGGCATGCTGCTGGGCGATTTGCTGATGGCCGTGATCGATCCGCGGATCAGCCTGACGAAGAAGGAGGGTGCGCGCTGATGAAAGGCATCAAGGATCATGTGTCCAAGCCTTTGGAAAATTCCATGTTTGAATTTGCTGCCTACGATAGCGCGGCGGCAGAAAAGGCCGGTTATTCCAACTATTCCTATTGGGGCAGCACCTTCCGCTGCTTCCTGAAAAACCGGGTGGCCATGGGCTTGTTGATTTTGCTGGCTATCCTGCTGGTTTTTACCTGCATTCAGCCGCTGCTGCCCGGCCAGTATAAAGCCAAGCTGGTTATCAATCATCCCATCACCGGTATGCAGATGATGAATGTGCGGCCCGGCCTGACGAATGTGCAGGCCAAGGCGGAAGCGGGCGTCGTGCTGACCGTGACCCCCTGGGAAGATGATAAATGGGCGGCAGTCAGCAATGTAATTGAAACTATTCCCAAGCGGAACGAATTTACTGTGCTGGAATATGGCGCGGATTTCTGCAAGGTGGATTACAAAGGCACGGTCGGCTATGTGAAGAATGACTTTACTACCAAGCTGAAACTGCCTGAAGACTTTGAAAACACGCCCTATAAGGCCAAATCCAATTTCAATGTTTCCCTGCATACCACGCCTGCTGAATTGACCTACAAGGGCGATGAGCTTTTTGTGCTCAAGGAAAGCATTGAAATGCAAGCGGATGGCACGGCGATTGCCATCAAGGAAGCGGAATTGCGCCTTCTGCCCGATGTGCGCCCCTTCCTCTTTGGTACCAATAATGCGGGCCAGGATTTGTGGGCCATGGTTTGGTCCGGCACCCGTACCTCCCTGCTGATCGGTATTGTGGTGGCCTTCTGCCAGGCAATCATCGGTATTCTCATCGGCGTGCTCTGGGGCTATGTCCGTTCTCTTGACCGGCTGCTGACGGAAGTATATAACGTCATTGATAATATCCCCACCACCATCGTATTGATTCTGGTTTCCTATGTGCTCCGGCCTGGCATTTCCACCCTGATTCTGGCCATGAGCGCGACCGGCTGGGTAGGCATGGCGCGATTTGTCCGCAACCAGATCGTAATCATCCGCGACCGGGACTACAATCTGGCTTCCCGCTGCTTGGGTACCGGTACCTTCCGGATCATTACCCGCAATTTGCTTCCTTATCTGGTATCGGTTATTACCCTGCGCATGGCCCTTTCTGTGCCCGGCGCTATCGGCAGTGAAGTATTCATTACCTATATTGGTCTGGGTCTGCCCATCAACATTCCCTCTCTGGGTAACCTGATTAACGTGGGCAGAAAATTGCTTAGCAGCGGTTCCAGTTATCAGCTGCTGTTCCCCACCATCGTGCTTTCCATCATCACCATTTCTTTCTATATCGTTGGTAATGCCTTTGCCGATGCGGCGGATCCCAAGAATCATCTGTAAGGAGGAGAAGCATTCATGGAAAAAACGCCTGTGCTTTCGGTTCAGAACCTGAATGTGAAATTCTCCCTGCGCGGAAAGGTGCTGCATGCCATCCGGGATGTTTCTCTGGATCTGTACAGGGGCGAAACCCTGGCCATCGTCGGCGAATCCGGCTCTGGTAAATCGGTATTGACCAAGACCTTCATGGGCCTGATGGATACCAACGGCTGGATTGACAGCGGCAGCATTTTCTACAACGGAAAAGACCTGGCCCAGTATAAGACGGAAAAGGAATGGCTGACCATCCGCGGCAAGGAAATCGCCATGGTGCTGCAGGATCCCATGACCAGCCTGAACCCGCTCAAAACCATTGGCGCCCAGATTGAAGAAGCGCTGAAGCTGCATCAGAATCTGGTGGGCGCCGAGGCCCATAAGCGGATGATTGAAACCCTGGTGGACGTGGGCATCACCGATCCCGAACGCCGTGCCAAGCAGTATCCCCATGAATTTTCCGGCGGCATGCGCCAGCGCGTGGTTATCGCCATTGCTATCGCCTGCAAGCCCAAGATTCTGATCTGTGACGAGCCGACCACCGCGCTGGACGTTACCATCCAGGCCCAGATTCTGCATCTGATCCGTGATCTGGTACGGAAATATGATTTGACCACCGTGTATATCACCCATGACCTGGGGGTTGTGGCCAATGTGGCTGATAGGGTCGCGGTAATGTATGCCGGCGATATCATCGAAATCGGCACCAGCCGGGAAGTATTCTACGAAGCCTGCCATCCCTATACCTGGGCGCTGCTTTCCTCGCTGCCCCAGCTGGGCGTGAAGGGGGAGGATCTATTCTCCATCAAGGGTACGCCGCCTAATCTGTATCTGGAAATCAAGGGCGACGCCTTTGCTCCCCGCAATCCTCACGCATTGAAAATTGATTTTGAAGAAAGGCCGCCCTTCTTTGAAGTGACGCCTACCCATAAAGCACGTACCTGGCTGCTGGATCCCCGGGCCCCCAAGGTGGAGCCGCCGGCGGTGCTGCGCAGGCTGCAGAAAGGGGATAAAATCGTATGAGTGAGATGAGAGAACCGCTTCTTTCTGTGCGGGATTTGAAGGTGGCCTTTGGCCCCAAACGCAAGCCCTTCTATGCCGTTCGCGGCGTAAGCTTTGATATTTTCAAGGGGGAAACCTTTGGCCTGGTTGGCGAATCCGGTTCGGGGAAAACTACCATTGGCCGCGCCATCATCCGCATTTATGAAACGGCGGGCGGCGAAGTGATTTTCAAGGGCGAGAAGATCAACGGAAAAATCAGCAAAGAGCTGGATCAGGAAGTGACCAGGAAAATCCAGATGATTTTCCAGGATCCCATGGCTTCCCTGAATGAACGGGCCAAGGTGGACTACATTGTATCCGAAGGCCTGTATAATGTTGAAAAGCATCTGACGGCTGAACAGCGTAAGGAACGGGTGGATGCCGCCCTTTCCGACGTGGGCCTGCTGCCTGAATTTTCCAGCCGTTTTCCCCATGAGTTTTCCGGCGGCCAGCGTCAGCGTATCGGCATTGCCCGGGCGCTGATCATGCAGCCTGAATTCATTGTGGCGGATGAACCCATCTCCGCACTGGATGTTTCCATCCGTGCCCAGGTGCTGAATCTGCTGGCGGAACTGCAGCGGGAGAGAGGGCTTACCTATCTCTTCATTTCCCATGATCTTTCCGTGATGCGCTTCATCTGCGATCGCATTGCGGTGATTCATAAGGGCCTGCTGGTGGAATTGGCGGATACAGAAACCCTCTTCCGGCATCCGCTGCATCCCTATACCCAGGCGCTGCTTTCCGCCGTGCCCATGCCCTCGCCTGATCACCGCCAGGATGGCCCGCCCATGATTTATGACGAAAGCGTGCATGATTACAGCGTGGATAAGCCTGAATGGTGCGAAATCGAAGAAGGCCATTTCGTGCTGGGAAATCAGAAGGAACTGGAAGCTTATCGGGAAAGAATCCGGGAGGAATAAAAATGAAGCTTGATCGCGCAATTGCCCGTGCATGGGCTGAGGTGGATGAGGATGCCCTGCTGCATAATTACCATCTGGCGCGTTCCCTTTGCGAAAAGAATACGGAATTCATTTGTGTGGTGAAGGCCAATGCCTACGGGCTTGGCCTTTTCCGTACGGTGGAAACGCTGAATGCAAATGGAGCGAGCTGGTTTGCCGTGGCTGCGCCGGAAGAAGCGCTGACCGCAAGGCGCGCCGCAAAGGACGCCCACATTCTTTTGCTGAGCCCGGCGGAGGAAAGCTATCTGCCCTCCCTGATTGGGCAGGGAATTTCCCTGACGGTGGGCACGCTGGCGGACGCCAGGCGGGCTTCTCTGGCGGCGCAGCAAACAGGAAAAGAGGCGCTGGTGCAGGTAAAGCTGGATACGGGCTTGCATCGCCTGGGCTTTACGGACGCCGCTTCCGCCCTTGCAATCAAGGATTTGCCCATGCTTTCCTTTGAGGGCATTTACAGCCATCTGGCCCTGCGCAGCCGGGAACAGAGCAGGGAACAGCATGCCTTGTTTGTAAAAATAGCGGAAGAAATTGAGGCGG
This sequence comes from Clostridiales bacterium, assembly GCA_015056015.1. GTDB lineage: Bacteria > Bacillota > Clostridia > Christensenellales > Aristaeellaceae > RUG563. The sequence goes on along the minus strand of SVHD01000024.1, from coordinate 31,327 downwards.
GCGGCCTGCATGCCAGAATGCATCATCTGGTGGATTCCATCGGCCTGACCCGATTCCCGGACTGGCAGATGGACGCTGTACGGGTGGGCGCATTTTTGTATGGCAATGTGCCCCCGGCTTGGGAACGCTTTTCCGAAGGCAAAGATGTGATGCAGTTCAAGGCAAAGATCACCCGCATCGGCTGGGCGCCCAAGGGCGATGGCGTGGGCTATGATGATACGCCCCTTGCCCGGGATACCCGGGTTGCCACCCTGGCGGTGGGTTATATCGACGGCTATCCCCGGCTGCTTTCCCAGAAGGGCTTCGTTTCCCTGCATGGCAAGCGCGCGCCGGTGCTGGGCAGGGTCTGCATGGATCAGATGATGATTGATATCACTGATATTCCGGAAGCGGAAGAGGGGGATATTGTCACCCTGCTTGGCGGGGATATTGATTTGCGGGAATTTGCCGCCTGGGGCGATATGAACCGCAATGAATGCCTGGGCATGATTGGCCGGCGGGTGCCCAGGGTCTATCTGCGCGGCGGAAAGCCCGTGGCCGTTTCTGCCGAAATGGAGGAAGATTTATGAATCGTCCCCGCGCCTTAAAAGAAGGAATGACCATTGGCCTGATTGCCCCTTCCGGCGCACGGAATAATGATATCATTCTGCCCAGAACCAAGGCCTTCTGGGAAAGGCTGGGCTATAAAATCGTGGTAGGGGAAAGCTGCGTATCCCGGCATGGGCATCTGGCAGGAACGGATGAAATCCGTGCCCGGGATATCAATCGCTTTTTTGCCGATGATTCGGTGGACGCCATTTTCTGCATCCGCGGCGGCTATGGTTCTGCCCGGCTTTTGCCCATGCTGGATTATGATATGATCCGCAGGCATCCCAAAATCTTTCTGGGCTTCAGCGATATTACCGCCCTGCATGCTGCTTTCAATCGCTACGGGCGATTGGTAACTTTCCATGGCCCCAACGGGGATATTTCCATTGATGATGAAAACCAGGCAATTTCCTTTGCTTCTTTGATGCAGGCGCTTCAGAGCAGGGAAGGATATGAAATTATCAATCCCCCCGGCTTTGAACGCAAAACCCTGCAGGGCGGCATTGCCAAAGGCGAAATTGTGGGCGGCAATCTTACCCTCATTGCCCACAGCCTGGGCACGCCCTATGCTCCGGATTTTGCGGGAAAGATTCTCTTTCTGGAAGATATTGGGGAGCATACCTACCGGGTGGATGAAATGCTGGTGAACTTAAAGCACGCCGGCGCCTTTGATCAGTGCGCGGGGATCCTGCTGGGGGAATTTACCGATTGCACCGTGGAATATCCGGATTTTGGCCAGACCCTGGATGAAATTCTGGCCGAGATCGGATTTCCCAAGGATAAGCCCGTTTTGCAGGGTATCCGCGCCGGGCATTGCAGCCCCAAGCTGACCATTCCCCTGGGCGTGATGTGCGAAATGGACGCCGACGCCCAAACCGTACGCATTATGGAAAGAGCGGTCGACTGAAAAAAATCGCATTTCAGGATGAATTTGTCTGGAACATGATTGCATGTTCTTTCCCTCCTTTTCACATCCTAACGAACGGATAGAAAAGGGGGGATTTTTTTGAGCTTGTTTCTCTTGCTCATTCAATTGACGGTGACCATCATTACAGGGGTATTTTTTTACACGCAGCTTCGCAATCAGAAGCGAAGGGAACCCGTTGCCAGACGGGAAAGCACCAAGGAAATGGAAAATTTGCGCAGAATGCGTGGAATTTCTCTTTCGGAACCATTGGCGGAGCATGTGCGCCCCCAGGCATTTTCTGATATCATCGGGCAGGAGGAGGGGATCAAATCCCTGATGGCCATTCTCTGCGGGGAAAATCCCCAGCATGTGATTATTTACGGCCCGCCCGGCGTGGGGAAGACCTGTGCTGCCCGGCTGGTGCTGGAGGCGGCGAAAAAAAGCCAGGGAACGCCCTTTAAGCCAAATGCTCCCTTTATCGAAATGGACGCCACCTGTGTTCGATTTGATGAGCGGGCCATTGCGGATCCGCTGATTGGCAGCGTGCATGACCCCATTTATCAGGGCGCGGGCCCCCTGGGTATTCAGGGCGTTCCCCAGCCGAAAATGGGGGCGGTAAGCCGGGCCCACGGGGGCGTATTATTTCTGGATGAAATTGGGGAATTGCATCCGGTACAGATGAATAAACTGCTCAAGGTACTGGAAGACCGCAAGGTGCAATTTGAATCCGCTTACTATAATGCGGATGATACCGGCACCCCCAGGTATATTCATGAAATTTTTAAGCAGGGGATGCCGGCGGATTTTCGGCTGGTGGGGGCCACCACCCGCAGTCCGGAGGAGATATCCCCGGCCCTGCGCTCCCGATGTATGGAAATTTTCTTCCGAGCCCTGGAACCGGAGGAAATCACCCGCATCGCCCATGAAGCGGCAAACCGCGCCGGATTTGCCATGGAAAAAGAAACGGCAAAAATTGCCGGGAAATATGCCGCATGCGGCCGGGATGCGGTGAATATGGTGCAGATGGCCTCCGGCGTGGCCCAATTGGACGGACGGCGGGAAATTACCAATAAAGATATGGAATGGGTGGCAGAATCCGGGCATTACGCGGAAAGGCCTGAAGGCATGGCCTCCCAGGAAAACCGGGTGGGGGCCATTCATGGCCTGGCTGTGCACGGAAGCCATCAGGGCGCAGTGATGGAAATTGAGGCCGTTGCCCGGCAGGGAACGGGGCGCATCCGGATAACGGGGATTGTGGAAGAAGAGGAAATGGGCGGCAGCGGCCATACCATGCGCAGAAAATCCACGGCCCATGCATCGGCAGAAAATGTGATGACCCTGCTTCGCAGCCTGGGCCTTGCGGATGAAAAGACCGATCTTCATATCAATTTTCCCGGCGGCGTGCCGGTGGACGGGCCCTCTGCCGGGGTGGCCATGGCGCTGGTTGCAATCAGCGCCCTGAGCGGAAGGCCTGTGGATGGCAGCAGCGCCGTTACGGGGGAAATCGGGGTGCAGGGCAAGGTAAGGCCGGTGGGCGGCGTGCCGGCGAAGGTGGAAGCGGCAAAAAGAGCGGGGCTTACCCGGGTGCTGATTCCAAGAGAAAATTATCTGGAACGATTTGAAGAAATGGGCATTCGGGTCATTCCCGTAGATTCTTTGGAGCAGGCCATGCATCTGATGCTTTTGCCAGCCGAAATCAGGGAAGAGCAGCACGAAAACACGGGAATTTCCCAGGCAACCCTGGCGGCTGCCGCATCCCGCAACGGCGTATAATCCCGGGTTGCATTTCTTTGCGCTTTCCGATATAATAAATATTCACCGGTAAATTTTGCCGGGAGAACCCAATGGAAATCAGGAGTTATTATGCCGAAAAAGAAAGAAATGATGCATTTGCCGCTGATCCCCCTGCGGGGATTGATGGTATTTCCTCATATGGTGCTGCATTTTGATGTAGGTCGTCCCCGGAGCGTGGCGGCGCTGGAGCAGGCCATGGTGGAGGAACAATTGGTATTTTTAGTGGCCCAGAAGGATGGGGATGTTGAGGAACCGGCGGTTTCCGATCTTTGCCAGGTGGGTACCGTGGCGCTGATCAAGCAGGTGCTCAATCTTCCGGGCGATTCCATCCGGGTGCTGGTGGAAGGCCAGCACCGGGCGCTTTTGCATGCCGTTACCCAGGAAGAGCCTTATTGGGAAGCGGATGTGATCGTCCCCCCTCAGGATGTGCCCGAAACGCCGGAAATTGAAGCGCTGGTGCGCACCACCCATGAATTATTTGATGAATACGCCCGGGCGTCCATGCGGATTTCCGGGGAAACCCTGCGTTCTGTGGGCGATGTGGAGCGCCCGGATCAGCTGGCGGATATTATTGCCGCCAATGTCCTCACCCGGGTGGAGGATCGCCAGGCTGTGCTGGAAGAAATCGATGTGGAAAAGCGGCTGGAAACCCTGTGCGGTATTCTGGTGCGGGAAACCGAACTGGCAGCCATCGAAAAACAGGTGCAGAGCCGCTTAAAGAAGCAGATCGACAAAAACCAGAAGGATTATTATCTGCGTGAGCAGATCAAAGCCATTCAGGAAGAACTGGGGGATAAGGACGCAACCGACGTGGAGGATCTGCGCAAGCGCCTTGCCGAAACGCCCCTCAATGACGAAGCCAGAGAAAAGGCTTCCCGGGAACTGGATCGTCTTTCCCGCATGGCCCCCGGCACTCCCGAAATCGGGGTGAGCCGCACCTATGTGGAATGGATTCTGGATCTGCCCTGGGGCAAATTCACCACCGATAATCTGGATCTCAAGCGCGCCCGCCGGGTGCTGGATGAAGATCATTATGCCATGGATAAGGTGAAGGAACGGGTGATTGAATACCTGGCCGTTCGCCGGATGAAGGAAATCAATACCCAGGACGGTAGCATGAAAGGCCCGATTCTTTGCTTCGTTGGCCCTCCCGGCGTAGGCAAAACCAGCATCGTCAAGGGCATTGCCCGGGCGGTTGGCCGGAAATTCGTGCAGATGAGTCTGGGCGGCGTCCGGGATGAAGCGGAAATCCGGGGTCACCGGCGTACCTATGTGGGCGCGATCCCCGGCCGGATCATTGCCGGCATCAAGCAGGCGGGCACCATGAACCCCGTATTCCTGTTTGACGAAATCGATAAAATGAGCCATGATTTCCGGGGCGATCCTGCCTCCGCCATGCTGGAAGTGCTGGATGCGGAGCAGAATTTTGCCTTCCGGGATCATTATCTGGAATTGCCCTTCGATCTTTCCCGGGTGATGTTTATCACCACCGCCAATTCCATGGATACGATTCCTGCCCCCCTGCTGGATCGTATGGAAATTATCGAGGTGCCCAGCTATACGGAAGAAGAAAAGCTGCATATTGCGAAAAAGCATCTGCTGCCCAAGCAGACGGAAGAGCATGGCCTGCCCAAAAAATCTGTGAAGATTTCCGATCCTGCCATGAAGAGTATCATTGAAGGCTACACCCGTGAAGCCGGGGTGCGCACCCTGTCCCGGACAATCGCCCGGGTGGTGCGCAAGGCCGCCGTTGAAATGCTGGAGGAAGAAAAGGATCAGATCAGCGTCAATCCCAAGGTAGTGCAAAAATATCTGGGCGCGGCGCGTTATCTTCGGGATATGCCGGAAAAGGCGCCCAAGGTGGGCGTGGTCAACGGCCTTGCTTATACCACCGTTGGCGGCGAAACCCTGGCGGTGGAATGCGCCACCATGGAAGGCACCGGCCAGGTGCAATTGACCGGCCAATTGGGCGATGTGATGAAGGAATCCGCCCGGGCCGCCCTTTCCTGGGTGCGCGCCCACAGCGGAGAATTCAAGCTGGATAAGGAATTCCACAAGAATCTGGATATTCATATTCATGTGCCCGAAGGCGCCGTGCCCAAGGACGGCCCCTCTGCCGGCGTCACCATGGCAACCGCCCTGGTTTCCGCGCTTACCGGTCGGCCCGTCTATCAGGATGTGGCCATGACCGGGGAAATTACCCTGCGGGGCCGGGTATTGCCCATCGGCGGGGTGAAGGAAAAGCTGCTGGCAGCCTATCGCGCGGGCATCAAAACCATCCTGATCCCCAAGGAAAACCAGAAGGATCTGGAGGATGTGCCCCCGCATGTGCTTTCCCAGTTCCGGATCGTTCCCTGCGAAAGCATTGCTGATGTGCTGACCATCGCCCTGAAGCCTGAAAAGGCCGACGCATAAGAGATTACGAAAGCGAGCAGAAACATGGAAATCAAATCCGCCGAATTTATCACCAGCATGGCGGCCTATACCGCCCCTGAGCCCCTTTTGCCCCAGATTGCGGTGGCGGGGAAGAGCAACGTTGGAAAATCTTCCCTGATTAATAAGCTTTGCCAGCGCAAGGCCCTGGCCAAAACCAGCGCTACCCCCGGCAAAACCCGCCTGATCAACCTTTTTTTGCTCAATGATGCTTTTCACCTGGTGGATTTGCCCGGCTATGGATTTGCCAAGGTGGATAAGCAGGAAAAAATCCGCTGGGGTGAAATGATGGAGAATTATTTCCGGCAGAGCGAGCAATTGAAGCTGACCTTGCATCTGGTGGATATCCGGCATGAGCCCACCCAGGATGATTTGCAGATGAATGCCTTTTTGCGGGGAATGAATCTTCCCTTCCTGGTGGTGGCCACCAAATCGGATAAGATTTCCCGGGGCGCCCGGATGAAGCATCTGGCCCCTATCTGCCGGCAATTGCAGGTGCAGCCCTGGCAGGTGGTCTGTTTTTCCTCCGAAAATGGGGATGGACGGGATCAATTGCTGGAAATTCTGGAAAAAGCCTTATCAGAAGAGGGCTAATGGGATTGCATTTGTTAGATAAAATTGGTATAATAAACAGCGGGTCTGCATTATGACAGGCCCGCTATAGTTTTTTTAGGAGGGTGACACCCATGAAAAAGGTATTGAGCATCATTCTGGTGCTGGCCCTGATCGCCTCCGCGGCCTGCGCGGTTGTTTTCAATGGCCAGAAGAATGACCTGCAGAAGCAGAATGAAACCCTGACCGCGGATATCGCCGCTGTCAAGGCCGATCTGGAAACTGCCAAGGCTGATGCGGAAGCTGCTGCTGCCGCCGCCAAGACTGCTGCTGAAGCCGCTGCCGCGGAAGCCGCTACCGCCCAGGAAACTGCCGTAGCCGCCGCCAAGGCTGAAGCGGAAGAAGCCGCTGCCACCGCCGCCAAGACTGCTGCTGAAACTGCTGCTGCCGATCTGGAAGCTGCCGTTGCCGCTGCCAAGGCTGAAGCGAAAGAAGCTGCCAAGACCGCTGCCGAAACTGCCGCCGCCGATAAGGCCGCTGCCGTTGCCGCCATCCAGGCTGAACTGGACGCCGTCAATGCTGCGCTGGAATCTGCCAAGGCTAACGAAGGCAAGAAGGATACCATCGTTCTCTTCACCAGCGACGTGCACTGCGGCATCGATCAGGGCTTCGGCTACGAAGGCCTGGCGCTGGTCAAGGCCCAGCTGGCCCATGATTACAATGTGCTGCTGGTGGACAACGGCGACTCCATCCAGGGCGAACCCATCGGCACCATGACCAAGGGCGAAGCCATCATCGATCTGATGAATGCTGCCGGTTATGACGTGGCCACCATGGGCAACCATGAATTCGACTATGGCATGGATATCTTCCTTGGCCTGGCCGAAAAGGCTGAATTCCCCTATGTAAGCGCCAACTTCACCCACAACGGCGAAGCCGTCTTTGCCCCCTACATCATCAAGGATGTGGAAGGCATGAAGATCGCTTTCGTGGGCGTTACCACCCCCAAGACCTTCACCTCCTCCACCCCCACCTATTTCCAGGATGAAAACGGCAATTACGTCTACGGCTTCGCCGAAGATGATACCGGCGCCGCCCTGTATGCCGCCGTGCAGACCGCCGTTGACGCTGCCAAGGCTGAAGGCGCCAACTACGTGGTTGTGATGGCTCACCTGGGCATCGAAGAAGAATGCTCTCCCTGGACCTCTTCCGAACTGATCCTGAACACCACCGGCATCGACGCCCTGCTGGATGGCCACAGCCACAGCGTGCTGGAAGCCGAAGTGATCAAGAACAAGGAAGGCAAGGACGTGCTGATGGCCGCCTGCGGCACCAAGCTGGAAAACATCGGCTATCTGAAGATTACTGCTGATGGCAAGCTGGAAACCGGCCTGTTCACCTATGACGCTTCCATGGCCACCGCCCTGGAAAATGCCACCACCGCCCTGAATGAAAAGCTGGCGGAAGTGGTTGCCAAGACCGACGTTGCCCTGATCATCTACGATCCCGCCACCGGCGCTCGCGTGATCCGCAACACCGAAACCAACCTGGGCCATCTGGTGGCCGATGCTTACAAGGATCAGACCGGTGCTGACGTTGCCGTTGTCAACGGCGGCGGCATCCGCGCTGATATCCCTGCCGGCGATATCACCCTGGAACAGATCATGACCTGCCATCCCTTCGGCAATTCCCTGTGCATGAAGGAAACCACCGGCCAGCACATCCTGGACGCCCTGGAATGGACTGCCCGCAATGTGCCTGATCAGAACGGCGGCTTCCTGCACGTGGCCGGCCTGCCCTACGAAATCCACAGCTACATCCCCTCTTCCTGCACCAACGACGATAAGGGCAACTTCACCGGCGTGACCGGCGAATACCGCGTCAAGAACGTGACCGTCAACGGCGAACCCCTGGATCTGGAAAAGAATTACACCATCGCCAGCCATAACTTCCTGCTCAAGAGCGGCGGCGACGGCACCAACATGTTCATGGCTGATCCCCTGCTGCTGGACGAAATCAAGCTGGACTACCAGGTTGTGATCGATTACATCGTGGGCACCCTCAACGGCGTTGTGGGCGAAGAATATGCGGAAATGTATCCCGTGGAACGCATCATCATCATCCCCGAAGCCCCCGTTGCTGAAGAACCCGCTGCCGAAACCGAAACCCCCAACGTGGTTGGCACCTGGACCCTGTCCGCCATCACCAAGGGCGAAAAGGTTATCAACCCCGCGATGATGGGCCTGAGCATCACCCTGATCATCAATGAAGACGGCACCTGCACCATGCAGCAGTCCGGTCAGGAAGATGTGGTTGGCACCTGGACCCAGAACGGCGCTGAACTGGTGGTCATTGAAGAAGCCATGACCTTTGTGGATGGCACCCTGACCGCTCTGGAAGAATCCATGGGCGCTACCCTGGTTTACACCGTGGCCGAATAATAAAAAGCAAATCATTGCAATGCAATGGAAATGCCGCCTGGAAACGGGCGGCATTTTTTTGCGCCATTCATTCTTTGACAAATGCAGGGGCCGATGCTATAATGAATTCACAGAAAGAATATCCAGAAAAGAAGGTGGGAAAATGATTCGGGTGGAAATTCTGGCCCAGACCCGCGCGGCCATGCGTCCTTTTGTGATGCTGCCCTTTGCTTTATATAAAAACGATCCTAATTGGGTGGCGCCGCTGATTGGCGAGCAGCTGAAATCGCTGTGCGAAAAGACGGCTGATCCCCGGCGATTTTTCCTGGTTTATGATGAGAATAAGCCCGTTGCCCGGGTGATGGCAGGGGCGGATACCCGGCTGAATGAGCGGCTGGGGAAGAAATACGGCTATATCGGTCTGTTTGAATGCATGCAGCGCCCGGATTATGCCCGCACGGCGCTGGACGCCGCCTGCGCTTATCTGAAGGAAGAGGGGATGGAGATGGTCATCGGCCCCACTTCCGCTGATTTTGATGATTTCAGCAAGGGGCTGCTGGTGCAGGGCTTTGATGGCCCGCCGGTAATTTTCAATCCCTATAATCCGCCCTATTATGCGGAATATTTTGAAAAATGCGGCTTCAAAAAGCATCGGGATCATTTTGCCTATTTCATGCGGATGGATGGCTTTGATCTGCAGCGGGTGGAGGAAATCGTGCCCCGGGCCAAGCGGCGCTTTGGATTCCGGGTGCAGAAGCTGGAATTTACCAAGGAAAATGAGCAGCGGCTGCTGGGGGATGTGACCCGGGTGATTCGGGAGGCATTCCCGGCGGAATGGGAATTGAATATTCCCACCTACGAGGATATTGCCAAGGTATTTTCCGCCTATCGCCGCTATTATCGCCCGGAAATGACCATGATGGCCTATGCGGGCAATCGGCCCATCGGGCTGGTGGTGGCCTTCCCCAATTATAATCAGCTGCTGATAAAAATGAAGGGCCGGATTCTTCCCTTTGGCTGGCTGAAATTCCTGCTGGGAAAGAATAAGATTTACGGCGCCCGCTGCAATATGCAATTCGTGGTGCCGGAATATCAGAATATGGGCGTGAATACCGCCATGTTCTATGAGGCGTATCTGGAGGCGAAGAAACTGGGCATTCAATGGGTGGAGGGATCCACCGTGGATGAAACCAACGCCGCATCCATCAATAACACGGAAAAAATGGGCACGCATCTGTATCGCGTGTACCGGCAATACGAACGGGAACTGTAATACAAAGAAGAGCAGGGGAGAGTACCTGCTCTTTTTTGCCGGGAAAATTCGAAAATGTATATAACGGAAAAATAGAGCCCAATATATATATATATAACGCCGTCGTTGTGAACAAAGGAAAAAATATTAAATTTGTGTTAAAAGGAACGATTCATAGCACAAAACGATGAAAAGTAGCACAAAACGATCCCAAAAACTGTTCAAGTACAATAGTTTTGTATTGACAAAATGCCCCAATATGTGTAATATATTTACTATGTTAATGCGTTGATTGAACGCATGGAAAAATTGAAAGGAGACCTGTACTATGAAGCGTTTGGTATCTCTTGTTTTGGTTCTGATCATGCTGCTGTGCACCAGCGCCATGGCTGAACTGACCCCCATGGTGAATGGCCCATCGCCAATGGCGACGAAACCCTGACCGTTTGGGCGTCCTCTTTCTCTAACTGCGTCAACTTCCCTGAACTGCCCATGACCAAGTGGTTTGAAGAAAAGACCGGCGTGCACATCGAATGGATCGAAGTGCCCAATGCCGATCAGCAGACCATCTTCAACACCTCCATCGCCAGCGGCGATTATCCCGACATCTACATGAAGACCGGCGATTTGCTTACCCTGGCCGCTGACGGCGTCATCATCCCCCTGGATGAACTGATCGACGAACACAGCGTCTATCTCAAGGCCCTGCTGGACGCCTATCCTAATGTCCGCAAGGAAATCACCGCTCCCGATGGCCATATCTACGCCATCCCGAAGGTGGAATACAACGAATATCAGGCTACCGTAGCCAAGATGTGGGTGTACACCGAATGGCTGGAAGCCTATAAGGCCGCTACCGGCGCCGAAAACCCCGACACCATCGATGAATTTGAAGCGATGTGCAAATACTTCAAAGAAAACGATATGAACGGCAACGGCGACCCCAACGACGAAATCGTCATCACCGGTCAGCAGAACTACGGTCATGACGGTGGTAACCCCATGCTCTACCTGCTGGGTGCTTATTGTTTCGTTCCTTCCGGAACGCTGGCTGTGCGCTTCTTCTATGTGGAAGACGGCGAAATCAAGACTGACGTATTCTCTGATGAAATGCGCGCTGGTCTGAAGAAGATTAATGAATTCTACAATGCCGGCTACATCACCAGCGAAGCTTTCACCCAGTCTCTGGTTGACATGCGCTCCTTCACCACCACCACCAAGGACAAGGTCGTTGTGGGCTGCATCCCCGCTCCCTATCATTTCCGTATGCTGACCGCTCAGGGCGGCGTTGAAAATGCTGTGCATTTCACCGATTACACCGCTCTGGCTCCTCTGGATAATGTCTACACCGGCGAAAAGGTTGTTCCCGCCAATCCCACCGAAAAGATCAGCAACCGCGTGATGGTTACTACTGCTTGCGAAAATCCCGAACTGGCCATCCGTTGGCTGGATACCTTCTTCATGGAAGATGTTATCAAAACCATGTGGCATAAGGGCTTCGAAGGTGAAGACTGGGCTTGGGAAGATGGCGTGAAGTCCATGGACGGCGCTGACCGTGCTGTGGTTAAGTACAACGACGCAGAAGAACAGAACACCTTCTGGAACCGCGACTGGATCGGCTCCTCCTGGATCAACCGTGATCTGGTTTACTGCGTGGCCGCCACTGGCGATGACCTGCATCAGATGTCTGCTGGCGCTCTGTACTATCAGTATGGTAAGGATGTTGGCTGGCCCATGATGACCTGGTGCGACGATATGGACCTGGCCGCTGAAAAGAGTCAGCTGCAGAGTCTGATCACCGACGATATCACCACTGCTCTGGTTGAATTCATCATGGGCATCCGTGATATCAATGATGACGCTGCTTGGGCTGATTTCAAGGCCACCATCGAAGCCGACGGTCTGGAAGATCTGCTTGAAATCTACAAAGAATATTACGGCTTTGAATAATTGATTACTGGGCATAGTTGCTCAAACTTTTTAGGGCAAACCCCGGGTAACACCGGGGTTTGCCCCATCCGAATTATTCCCCGATTTTTTTGCAGAAAGGAACGAAAGCGACATGACTGCACGTACGCTTCCGGGCAATAAAAAGCCCTTGAACTGGAAAAAGCATCTCGCCCGTTACGGCGCGTTTTATCTGATGCTGATTATCCCCATGGCTATTTTGATTATCTTCAAATACTATCCCATGTACGGCATTCAGATTGCTTTCAAGAATTACCGCATCACCCAGCCCATGGAACAGGCCAGCTGGGCGGGCCTGAAATACTTTGAAAAATTCTTTACCTACCGGAAATTCGGGCAAATCGTTTGGAATACCCTGGCGATCAACCTGTATTCCCTGGCTACCTTCCCGCTGTCTCTGATCCTGGCGCTGATGCTGACCCACCTGCCCTTCCGCCGGTTCGTCAAGGCCGTTCAGAATGCCAGCTACATTCCTCACTTCATTTCCATCGTTGTTCTCTGCTCCATGGTGCTGCAGTTCACCAACCCCCGCAATGGTCTTTTCAATATCATTCTGGGCGTTTTTGGGGTAGAGCCCATCAACTTCATGGCCCAGAAGGAATATTTCTATTCCCTGTATGTCTGGTCCGGCGTATGGCAGCAGTTGGGCTATAACTCCATCATCTATATCGCCGCCCTGGCCGGCGTATCCCCTGAATTGCATGAAGCCGCCATCGTGGACGGCGCGGGCATTGTCAAGCGCATCTGGCACGTGGATATTCCTTCCATCCTGCCCACCTTCATGATCCTGCTGATCATGCGCTGCGGCAGCCTGCTCTCTGTGGGTTTTGAAAAGGTTATCCTTTTGCAGAACTCCCTGAACAAAGAAGTATCGGAAGTTATTGCTTCCTATTCCTATAATATTTCGCTGAATTCCGGTTCTCCCCAGTTTGCCTATTCCTCCGCCGTTGGTCTGTTTACCTCTTTGATCAACGTGATCATGCTGGTAAGCGTCAACTGGCTTTCCAAGAAGCTGACCAGCAATTCGATTTGGTGAGGTGAGAAAAATGGACGCGACGAAAAAATTGGTGCAAAAAAAGCATAAGGAAAATAAATTCCTCTGGTATGGCAAATCGGACTGGGCTTTCATTATCGTTGATATGATCATTCTGGCCATCTTCTTTGTGGTCATCATCTATCCGTTGCTGTATGTGCTCATGTCCTCCGTCAGTGCGGGCAATGTGCTCAGCCTGTCCCTGATTCCTAAAAAGATTTCCTGGGATGGTTATACTTCTGTATTTGCCTATCCCTTCACCTGGGGCAGCATCGGCAATGCGGTACTCTATACCGCGGTAGGTACCGCTCTTGCCATGATCGTAACCATCCTGTGCGCTTACGGCCTGGCCCAGGATTTCCCCTTCGGCAAATTCTGCATGACGCTGTGCCTGATTACCATGTATTTTGGCGGCGGCCTGATCCCTACCTATATCTGCATCAAGAATATGGGCCTGCTCAATTCCATGTGGGCATTCCTGCTGCCCTCTGCGCTGAGCATTTACAATATGACGGTTATGCGTACGTATTTCAGAACGCAGATTCCCCAGGAATTGCATGAATCGGCCCAGATTGACGGCTGCGGAGAATGGCGCTATCTGGTGCAGATGGTGCTGCCCCTCTCCGGCGCTGTGCTTGCGGTTATCGCCCTGTATTACGGCGTGGCCCGCTGGAATTCCTATTTCGATTCCATGATCTATCTGCAGGATAAGGATAAGCTGCCCCTGCAGAATATCATGCGCGAACTGCTGATTGTTGGTAATATTGAAAACATGACCAGCGATATGGAAGCTGAAGCCATTGCCCAGCAGCGCGCCGAATTGCTCAAATACTCCCTGATCGTGATCAGTTCTGTGCCCATGATGATTATCTATCCCTTCGTGCAGAAATTCTTCGTCAAGGGCGTTATGGTTGGTTCCGTTAAGGGCTGAAAAATGCAGCGCTGTTTCATCGGCGCGAAAAAAAGGAATCTCTCCGGACTGGAGGGATTCCTTTTTTGATCAAAGGGAAATGATAAAATTTCCTGCGAAATTTATAGTTTTTTATCATGTAAGCCCCAAAACTTATAGAAATTTATCGTTGACTTGCGATTTTTCCCGGGTGATAATAGAAGCATAATCAATCCATCCGGAATGACAATGATGAACCGGCAATTAAAGCTTTTGATGGGAGGATATTCAATGCGACAGGAATTTTTGCCCGACGGAAGGCCTTTTCCCCACTGGGAGGATACCACCGATTATCAGCGTGAGCTCTATGTGAGGGCGGACGCCGCCCCTGGCGGTGACGGCAGCAAGACGCATCCCTTCAATACCATTCAGGCGGCTGCGGATGCGGCCCGGCCCGGCACGAAAATCTGGATTCACGGCGGAGAATATCACGAAACCGTGCGGCCCACCATCGGCGGAGAAAGCGCGGATCGGATGATTTGTTTTGAAGGCGTGCCCGGGGAAGAAGCAATCATTACCGGCGCGGAAGTATATACCGGGGAATATACCCAGTCCGAGGGGTGGAAGCGCTCGCAATTTATGGATCGCTCCAATGCATTTGAGGATCCCAATGCCAGGCTTTATGCCATGCGGCTGCCCCGGAATTGCTTTGATGGCAGCAATCCTTTCGGCATGGTCAACGGCGGCCTGACCCCCTGGTTCTTCCGGGATTTTGCGAAAATGTTCCATACCAAGAAATTGGAAGAAAGAAAGATCGTCATTCAGAAGCGCGGCATGCTTTTCTGCGATGGCAAACGGCTGACCCAGGTGGCAGTGTATTATGAAATGGGCAAAATCCCCGGCTCCTTCTATGTGGAGGATGATGGCATTCATATCCATATCCGACTCTTTGATGACAGCAATCCTGCCGATCACAAGATTGAATTCACTGCCCGGGAACAATGCTTTGCGCCGGATGAAAAATATCTGGCCTATATGCACATCAAGAATCTGATCTTTGAAAAGGCCGGCACCGGCTTCCCGCCGCCCCAGCGGGGCGCCCTTTCCACCCAGTGCGGCAATCACTGGATCATCGAAAACTGCACCGTACGCCAGGTCAACGGCACCGGCATGGATATCGGTTTTCAGGCCCCTGCCCGCATGAGCAATGCCACCAAGGGCTATATGTATGTGACAGGCTGCAAATTCCTGGAATGCGGCTTTGCGGCGCTGGTAGGCACCTGCGGCCAATCTGAGGATATTGATTATATCGAGCAGCGTCAGGATAATTATTACATCGCCGATAACCTTTTTGACGGCTGCTGCTGGCAGGAAAACGAAGATTCCATGGAAGCGGCGTCCCTGAAGGTGCATCATACCCGGGACAGCATGATTCTTCGCAACCGGATCATCAATACGCCCCACGGCTGCGGCATGTGGCTGGACGCCAGTCATATGAATATGGCGGTGAGGGAAAATGTGGTGCTGCATACCTTTACCCGCCGCTATGGCGCCATCACCATTGAATGCTCCCGGGATGATATTGAAGTGACCAACAATGTGATCGTGGATGTAAAAGGCTTCTGCCGGGATGAAGAGCATGGCATGGAGCGGGGCGGCATGGGCTTCTTTACCATCGCCTGTGAGCAGGTAAAGGTCCAGCGGAACATCATTCTGGATTGCGATAATAAGTGCCTGCACTTTGGTGAGACCGGTCAGCAGCGCTATACCGACGGCAAGGGCTGCACCGGCCTGGATAACGATCTGTATGAGAATGTATTTTCCGATTCGCCCTGTGCTATCCGGCAGTGCCGGATGGTCAATGCGGCGGAAGGCAATGTTTACGGGAAATTCTCTGAACCCGGTTATATTCAGGCGGCAGATGAAAATCTGTACACCACCTTCCCTTACTGGCAGAAGCGGCTGAAGAAGGATCAGGAAGGCAAAATGGTGGATTTCACCTGGCAATTGAATGAAGATGATACCGGTATTCTTTTCGTCAAGGGAGAGGAAAAACGGGGCGTCTGTCTGATGGAAAATGTGCAATCCCAGGTGGATGATGTGATTGCATGGCTGAAAGCATAAACTGAATAACAGAAAAGCCGAAGAGGAGGAAAGAGCTTCCCCTTCGGCCTTTTTCTTTTCCGCACCGATTCTTTTCATCGGCATAGAATGCAGTAACCGATGGAAAAGCGAGGTGGAGAATATGGCCAAAATGAAGGAAATTATACGCCCGGCAATGAAAATTGAGGAGGCTGCGCTGCTGCCTGCCCTGCCCCGGCATTTAAGCGGCCAGGCAGCCCTGGAGAGCGTGATGCGGGCGGCGGAGGCAATGGGAGATATGCAGGTGAGCAATGCCGTAGAGGGGCCTATAAATGCGCCCTGCGTGATACGGGCAAAAAATGCCGGGAATACATATCGACCGCTGCAATCGCGGGCAGCGCTGCATCATATTCTGAAACGATAAAAAAGGCCGCTGCATCGGGATGATGCGGCGGCCCTTTCAAAAAGATGGATTAACGGGCAAAAAGCTGGGTAACGTAGACAAAGCCCTGGTCATCGTAGCAGACGCCGATCCCCACTTTGGTCCACTGGCTGCCAAGGATATTGGCGCGATGGCCCTGGCTGCTCATGAAGGCGGCCTGGGATTTTTCCACGGTGGCGTGATGGGCGATATTTTCCCCGACGCCGCTGAAGGAATAGCCAAAATGGGTCAGCATGGCGGAGGCATTGCCGTAAGTGGGGGATTCGTGGGCAAAGTAGCGATTCTCTTTCATATCGCAGGATTTGATCCGGGCGATGCGGGAAAGTTCTTTGTCCAGAGAAAGAACAGGCAAACCATGGGCCATTCGGTCATTATTGAGCAAATTCCATGCTTTTTGCTCTTGCGCAGAGAGCGATATTGTAGTATAATCACCCGTGCTTGCGGTCGGCGTATTCTGGGGCCGGTGCGTGGCGGTGGCAGCGGGCTGCTGACTGGGCTGCGCGGTGGGCGTCAGGGTTGCCTGAATGACGGGCGTGTGCGCAGGGGAGAGCGAGGGATAAGCCTCGGTTTCCTGGGTGCAGGCGGGATTCTGCTGCCGATAGGGCCAGCCGCTGAAACCGAACTGGGATTCGGGCGTATGATCCGCCAGAGCGGGCGCCGAAGCAAGCAAAAGCATGGAAACCGTAAAGATACAAAGCGTGTGTTTCATGTGATAACTCCTTTTGTTTCAAGTGTTTTACGATCGCGAATAGATCGTAATACAAACAGAAAAAAAGATCAAATAAATTGCCACGTCTCTGCCAAGGGAATTGATGGCAGAGAATATGAGGAGGAAAAAAAATGAAACTGGTGAAATGTCCGCGGTGCGAATTGAATTATATTCAGGAAGATGAAGACTACTGCAAAATCTGCAAGCGGGAAATGAAGGGTGAACGGCAGCACGATGAAATCGAAATGTGCACCGTCTGCAATGAAGCCCCTGCCCTGCCCGGCAAGGATGTGTGCCTTTTCTGCCTGAAGGAAATGAACAGCAACAACGATCGTCATGATGATGAAAACGAAGGCCGGGTAGGCGAATCCTCCCTGGGCATCGATCCTGTCAGCTCCATGGATGAAATCATTCCTGAAATTGACGAGGATATCCCTGAACGGGAATATGACGAAATTGAGAGCGATCTTTCTCTGGACGAAATGGGCGAGGAAGAAGCCGAAGACGACGAGGACGAAGACGAATAAAGTGGATATCTACGCAATTGGGGATTTACATCTGCCTGGCGGCGATAATAAACCCATGGAAGTATTCGGCGCTCACTGGGAGGGCCATTTTGCACGGATATCAAAGGATTGGTGCGAAAGGGTTACGCAAGAGGATGTGGTGCTGATTCCTGGGGATATCAGCTGGGCTATGCAGGTGGAGGATGCACTGCCGGATCTTGAGGCCATCGGCCGGCTGCCCGGAAAGAAAATTCTTTTGCGGGGCAATCATGATTACTGGTGGTGCGGTATTTCCCGGCTGCGGGAAATTCTGCCCCAGGGAATGTATGCCGTGCAGAATGACGCCATGCGCCTGGGGGATACCGCTTTTTGCGGCACCCGGGGATGGACGCTGCCGGCTTCCCAGGCGGCGGAGGATGAAAAAATCTACGCCCGGGAATTGCTGCGGATGGAAATGTCTCTGGAACGGGCAAAAAAACTGGGAGCCGACCGGATTGTGGTGATGTGCCATTATCCGCCGCTGGGAGACAGGGGAGAGGAAACCCGGCTTTCCCAATTGCTTGCCCGGTATGAAGTGGATGACGTGGTCTATGGCCATCTTCATGGCGCCTCGCTCCGGGGCGCGGTAACCGGCGTATACAGCGGTGTGCGATATCACTGTGTTTCCTGTGATGGCCTGGGCTTCCGGTTATATCATCTGCCGAGCCCTTCGGTGGCGTCTGATCCCACTCAAGGGAGCGGGATGGAAGAAAAATAAGCAAAAAGCGGCTGAAAGGCCGCTATTTTGTTGCTGCCGTGGCATGCCGCCCCAAGATGTGGAGAGAACGAACAAAATGGGAACGGCAGGATCAAGAAGATGAAATTTATATTACAAATTCCCAAAAGGGTGCAACGAAAAATGTTTTAAATTTTTGTTTAATCAATTCAAAAACAATGAAATAATTTGATCAAAAGAAACAAGAAATGAGAGAATGCGAAAACGTGTTCTCTCAATTTTTTTGTCGAAAATACGAACGTATTTTCTCTTTGCGTCGAACAAATGACGAAAGTATGACGAAAATGTTTCCCAAAGAGGAAAACACCTTTTGTTCGCCTGCTTGACAAAGCCCTAAAAAGTGCCTTAAAATGGTGAAGCAGCCCAAAAAGTGGTGAAAAAATGGCGGATTGTGTGGTGAGAACATGGCGAATGAGAAAAAAGCGGGCCTGAACGCAGAAAAGCCCGAGGATGCTCTGTATCCTTCTGACGCCATGAACACCGCTGATCACGGCGATCATAACGATCATCACAAGCCGCCCTTCCTGGGATTTGTAGGCAGCTACACCCACGGCATCGACGCCAAAGGCCGTATGATCATTCCCGCCGCTTTCCGCGAACCGCTGGGTGATCAGTTCGCCGTGGCGCCTACCCCTGATTTCAAGGCCGTGGCCCTTTACACCATCGAAGGCTGGCTGGAAAGAAGAGACGAATTGATTGCGCTGGTAAAAATCAATGCCCGTGCCCAGCGGCTGCTGGATCAATTCAGCAAATACAGCTATGTGGATTGCGAAGCGGACGCCCAGGGCCGTCTGCTGCTTCCCCAGAAAATCCGCGCCTGGCGGCTGGGGGATACCAGGGATGTGGACGTGAACGGCGCCACCACCCATATCCGCATTGTGCCCGCCGCCGACAGCCGGCAGCAGGATCTGGATTTTGACGAAGAATTTGCCGATCCCCTGGCCATGATTGCAGAAATGCAGAAAGGCCAAACGTTCTAATAATGGGAAACGAGGGAATAGAATGATGCAGAAAGGAAAAACGATGCAGTACGCCATGGCCGGCGTGCAGGCCATGCCGGGCATGCGCATGAATGTGCGCAGCCATGTGCATGTACCGGATGCAGAAGCGGGCTATGATGGCCAGCGGCAGCCCTATTATGCTGCCGAAACGCAGCGGCTGCCCCGGCGCAGCGCCACGGTTCCTGCCAATGTGGGCATCATTTTCCTTTGCGCTGTTTTCCTGGCCTTTGGCATTATGGTGCTGGATCGGGCCTGCCAGCGGGCGGAACTTTCCAAGAATATCAGCGCCATGGAAGGCAGCATTGCACAAACGATTATTGATAACAGCCAACTGACGCTGGAAGTGATGGAAGCCCGGGATTCCTCCCGGATTTGCTATGCCGCAGCCCAGGATCTGGGCATGGTGGCCGCTACCGGCGTAGAAGCAATACAGGTGATGGCGCCGGATACCCGGCCGGATATTCAGACGGAGAGCTTGACGGGAAATTCCCCCTTTTCTGTTGAGCATGGAATGATTACGGGCAGCCGGTAAATCATCGGATCTGCCCATGGGGGGAAAACCATGCGAGCAGAACTAAAAATTCGCAAACGGATGCTGACGATGCTGGCGGTGCTCACGCTTTTATTCCTGGTGGTAGGCGTGCGCATCGGCAGCTTAACCTTGTTTCAGGGGGAAGTGTTAACCGCCCGCGGCGTGCAGCAATGGACGCGGGAGGGCGTGGTGATCGCCCGGCGCGGCAGCATTCAGGATACAAATGGGGAAACGCTGGCCCTGTCGGCCACAGCCTATATTGTTACGGCCAATCCCCAGGCGATATCGGATGAACGGGCCTTTGCCCAGGTGCTGGGCCCGATTTTGGAATCAGATATTGACAAGATGACGGAAAAGCTGGAAAATAAGAAGCTGGCATCCGTCATTTTAAAGCGCCAGGTGCCGCGGGAAACGGTAGATCGGATCCGGGCGCTGAAAAGCGGCAGCGAGGAAATGGGCAAGCTGCTGCGGGGCGTGGCCTTTGAAGAGGATACCCGGCGGTTTTATACCAAGGGGGCTTTCCTTTCTCAGGTATTGGGCCTGACCAATGTGGATTCCGTGGGGCAATCCGGGCTGGAAAGCCGGTATGAGGCGCTGCTGCAGGGCCAGGCAGGCTCTTTGCGCACGGAAGTGGATATCAGGGCCCGGATGCTGCCTGACGGCAAAACGGCCTATGTGGCCCCGAAAACGGGCAATACGCTGCGGTTGACGGTGGACGCCGCCATTCAGGGCGTGGTGGAAAAGGCCATGCGGGAATGCCTGGCGGTCAATAACGCCGCCGCAGTGCAGTGCATCGTGATGGATGTGAATACGGGGGCCATTCTGGCCTTTTGCATGAAGCCGGATTACGATCCCAATGATCCGCCCCGGAATGACGTGGCGCTACTCAATGATCTGATGCGCCTGACCGCCATTACGGATGTATATGAGCCGGGATCCACCTTCAAAATCCTCACCTGCGCTGCGGCGCTGGACAGCGGTTATGCAGCCCTTTCCGATACCTTCAACTGCAGCGGCAGCATCACCGTATCGGGGGACAGAATCCGCTGCTGGAAGGTGAGCCACGGGCATCAGAATTTATCGGAAGCCCTTTCCAACAGCTGTAACCCCGCCTTTGTGAATCTGGCCCTCAGGATGGGCGTGGATACCTATTATCAGTATCTGCATGCATTTGGCCTGGGCCGGCAGACAGGCATCGATCTGCCGGGGGAGAGCGCGGGAATCCTGATCAACAGCCGGTATGTGAAGGATGTGGATCTGGCCCGCATCGGCTTCGGGCAGAGCGTGGCGGTAACGCCCCTTCAGCTTATCTGCGCGGCCAGCGCAGTGGTAAACGGCGGGCGATTGATGCGCCCCTTCATTGTGAAGGAAGTGCTGGATGAAACGGGCGCGGTGATTGACCGTACCCTGCCCCAGGTGGTTTCCCAGCCCATCAGTGAAGAAACCAGCCGGGTGATGCGCGCCCTTCTGCAGAATGTGGTGGATCAGGGCGGCGGAAAAAATGCCGCAGTGGAGGGCTATTCCATCGGCGGAAAAACCGGCACCGCCCAAGTATACAAAAACGGCAAAGTGGTATCCGACGTCCATATCGGATCCTTCATCGGCTTTGCGCCTATGGAAAATCCGCAGATAGCGGTGCTGGTGACGGTGCATGAGGCCATTGTTCCCGTGGATTACGGCAGCACCACGGCTGCCCCCTTTGCAAGGCAGATTCTTGCGGATATTCTGCCCTATCTGGGGATTGATAAAAGAAATGGGGAAGAAAAGGAAAATGCCTGCGTTCCTGATGTGACGGGGCTTTCCGTGAAGGAAGCCAAAAAAATGCTGGCGGAAGCGGGATTGATGGCTGAAACGGATGGGATCAGCGATATGGTTTCAGCGCAGGCGCCTTTTGCGGGGGCGACCATGCAAACAGGCGATTGCGTGATGCTCTATACCTATGAGGATGCGCCGCCCAAAGCGGTGGATCTGCTCTGCGTACCGGATGTGAGCGGCCTTTCCATGGTGGAAGCGGGAAGGCAGCTGCGGGCGCGGGGATTTGAAATGGAAATTTCGGGCAGCGGCCTGGCCGCTCGCCAGGAGCCCGCAGCGGGAAATTTTGCCGCATTGGGCGATACAATCAAGGTAACCTTTGAATTACCACAGTGAACGGAGTGAAAGAAATGCTGTTATCGGTGCTGGCCAAGGCCGCGGCCCAAGAAGTGAAGGAAATCAGGGGCGAATGCGAAATTCTGGATCTGGTGATGGATAGCCGGAAAAAGAGCGAAAAAGGGCTTTTCTTCTGCATCCCCGGCGCGCGCTTTGACGCCCATGATTTTGCCCCCAAGGCCATTGAAAACGGCGCGGCAGCCCTGGTGGTTACCCATTTTCTGCCCATTGACGTGCCCCAGGTGCAGGTGGAAAATGTGCGCACGGCCATGTCCCTGATGGCGGCGGAATTTTACGGCCATCCCGACCGGGAAATGAAGCTGCTCGGCGTAACGGGCACCAAGGGCAAAACCACCACCAGCTTCCTGATCAAGGCAATTCTGGAGGAAGCGGGCTACAAGGTGGGCCTGATTGGCACCACCGGCAATATGATCGGGGATGAATACCTGGAATCCCATTTCACCACCCCCGAACCCATCGAATTTTTCAAGCTCCTCCGCCAGATGCGGGATGCAGGGGTTCATGCGGTAAGCATGGAGGTATCCGCCCATGCTTTGCATATGAACCGGCTTTTGGGCGTGCATTTTGAATCCGGGTGCTATACCAATCTTTCCCAGGATCATCTGGATCTCTTTGGCACCATGGAAAAATATTTTGCCTGCAAAAAAACCTTCTTTGCCCCCTGCTGGCTGGATAATGCCGCCATCAACGTGGATGATGAAACCAGCGCGGAAATCCTGCGGGATATTACCGTGCCCCGTACCACCTACGGCATTTGCAATAACGCCGATTTGTTTGCCCGGAATATTGAAATTACCGAAAACGGCGTGCATTTTACCATGAAGCTCTTTAATACCCACGAATACCCGGCAGAACTGAAGCTGACGGGAATGTTCAATGTGTATAACGCATTGGCGGCAGCAGCGGTCTGCCTGAATATCGGGGTGAATCCCGAAGTGATTACCGCCGCGCTGGCCAAGGTAAAATCCGTTCCCGGCCGGGCGGAAATCCTTGATACCCATACGCCCTACAAGGTGCTGCTGGATTATTCCCATTCTCCGGACGCCCTGGAAAACATTCTTTCCGCCGTGCGGGAATTTGCCAAAGGCCGGGTGATTTCCGTCTTTGGCTGCGGCGGGGATCGGGACGCCCTCAAGCGGCCCGTTATGGGCGAAATCAGCGGCAGGATGGCGGATTATTCCATCCTGACCAGCGATAATCCCCGCACCGAGGATCCCTTTGAGATTCTTAAAGCAGTGGAAGCGGGCATCAAACCCACCGGCGGGCAATATATCGTGATCGAAAATCGACGGGAAGCCATCCGCCATGCCTTGCAAATCGGGCAGGATGGTGATATTATTGTGCTTGCTGGCAAGGGACATGAAACCTACCAGGAAATCATGGGGGTAAAGCACCCCTTCGACGAAAAAGTGGTCGTACGGGAATTGCTGGAGGAACTGGATCAATAATCGGCAAAACGGAAAACGAACCACGCAAGAGGGAGAGATACCATGTTTACACAGTGCGCGATCGCGGCCGGCATTGCCCTTTCCATCATGCTGCTGGTGATGCCCAAATTCCTGCCTTATCTCAAAAAGCTCAAGTTTGGCCAGACCATCTATGATCTGGGGCCCCAGGCCCATAAGGCCAAGCAGGGCACCCCCAATATGGGCGGCATCGTGATTGCCGGGGCGACGATTATTTCTCTGCTGCTGGTGGCGGTCATTACCGGCGTGCGCAAGGGATGGAACTTTGGCTTTTCCAATGCGCTCTGGCCCCTTTTGTTTGTGGTGCTGGGCTCCATGGCCGTGGGCTTTGCCGATGATTTCATTAAGGATGTGAAAAAGGATCATGAAGGGCTCAAGCCCAAGCAGAAGCTCATCGGGCAATTGTTTGTGGGCCTGGCCTTCTCTGTCTACTGTTATTTCAAGGTGGGCAGCGATGTAATTCTGCCCTTCACCAATCACACCTGGAATCTGGGCGTCTTCTATATTCCCATTATGACGGTGCTGGTGATGTTCATGACCAACAGCGCCAATCTGCAGGATGGGGTGGACGGTATTCTTTCCTCCGTTACCGTTGTTGGCATGGCAGCCTTTGGCGTGATTGCTTCCTTCATGGCGGCCAACGGGGCCAATGATCTTGCCGTAAACGGCTATGTGATCGCCATTGCCTGCTTCGCGCTGGTGGGCGCCTGCATCGGCTTCCTGCGCTTTAACCGGCATCCTGCCAAAATCTTCATGGGGGATACGGGCAGCATGTTTATCGGCGGCGTGATGGTGGGCGTGGCCATGCTGCTGAAGCTGGAATTTGTGCTGATTCCCATCTGCTTTACCTGCATTATGAGCTCTGTTTCCGTGATGATGCAGACCACCTATTTCAAAATCACCAAGAAAAAGTATGGCCAGGGCAAGCGTATCTTCAAGATGACCCCCATCCATCATCATTTTGAGCTTTGCGGCATGAAGGAAAATCAGATCGTGCTGATGTATGCGGGCGTGACGCTGATCCTTTCCCTGATTGCGGTGCTTTCTCTGACTGCATTTTATTGAAACATACGGAATTTGATCTGAAAAGGAGTGAACAGGCATGCGTGAACCCGTTTTCTTTGGTGCAAGCGGAAGGAAAAATTCCTCTCAGGAAGGAAAAGTGAATCCCTGGGAAGGGCAGCGCGTGCTGATTGTGGGCATGGCCAGAAGCGGCATTGCCCTGGCCCAGCTGCTTTGCCGGGAAAAGGCGATTGTGACCGTCAACGATATGAAGCCCATGGAAAATTTCGGGGATAAGCTGGATGTGCTCAAAGCGCTTCCCATCGAATTCCGCCTGGGGGAAAACGGGCTGGATGCGCTGAAAGATAAGGATCTGCTGATCATCAGCCCCGGCGTGCCCATTGATGCGCCCATCGTCAAGACTGCAAAGGAAATGGGCGTGGCGGTTTCCGGTGAACTGGAAATCGCTTCCCGCCTCACAAGGGGCAGCATGGTGGCGGTAACCGGCACCAACGGAAAAACCACCACGGTTTCCCTGCTGGGCGCTATTTTTGAGCAGGCGGGAAAAATCAGCCATGTGGCGGGGAATATCGGCTATCCTTTATCCGCCACTGCCATGGAAAGCAAATATGACGATGCAGTGGTGGTAGAGGTATCCTCCTTCCAGCTGGAAACCACCGATACATTCCATCCCCTGACGGCGGCCGTGCTGAATGTGACGGAGGATCATCTGGTGCGCCATGGCACCATGGAGGTCTATGCCGGGCTCAAGCGCCATATCTTTGACGCCCAGACGGAAGATGATTTCGCCGTACTCAATTACGAAGATGAATACTGCCGGAAGATGGCGAAGGGGCTGAAGGCCAGGGTGCTTTATTTTTCCCGGCTGCATGAAGTGCCTCAGGGCGCCTTTATCCGGGATGGCCAGATGGTAATCCGGCTTGGAAATGAAGAAAAGATCATCTGCAAAATGGATGAAATCTATATTCCCGGCCCCCATAATCAGGAAAATGCCCTGGCCGCCGCGGCCATTGCCTATTCCCGGGGCGTGCCCGCCCCTGTGATCCGCCATACCCTGCGTACCTTCCAGGGCGTGGAGCACCGGATTGAATTCGTCCGGGAAAAGGATGGCATCCGCTATATCAATGACAGCAAGGGCACCAATGTGGATTCCACCATCAAGGCTGTGCAATCCATGAAATTGCCCACGGCCCTGATTCTGGGCGGATCGGATAAGCATGTTTCCTTCGTGCCGCTGGCAGAAGAAATCATCAAAACCCCCTTGATTGCCCATTGTGTGGTGATCGGCGAAACAGCCAATCAGATTGAAGGGGCACTGAAGGATGCGGGATACAAAAATATCCACCGGGCGGAAACCTTCAAGGAAGCCATTCTGCTTTGCAGGGAACTGATGGAAAATGGCGGAAACGTATTGCTTTCTCCCGCCTGTGCATCCTTTGATATGTTCAGCGATTATGAGCAGCGGGGCAGAATTTTCAAGGAGATTGTCAATCAGTTATAATTCGGATACGGCATACAAAAGGCGCATGATTCATGCGCCCTTTGTATTTTAGGGGCACAGAAGCGAAAAAAACGGAAACGGAAAGGCAGGAAAACCGATGATTTCGCCCGCTGTGCATTCCCGTCCCCGGCATAAACCGGTGGATAAATCATTGCTCACCATCATGATTTTGCTTTTGATGCTGGGCCTGCTTACCCTCTTCAGCGCCACCTACTATAAGGCCCAGGACGGGGGAGACCCATTATCGGAAGTAAAAAAGCAGCTCTTTGGGGTGGCGGTGGGGGCTATCGCCATGTTTTTTACCTCCCGGATTCCTTATCAGTTCTGGCGCAGGCGGAAGGTAGTGGTAGGAGGGATAGTGCTCAGTTTCATTTTGTTGCTGTTGGTGGTGATTCCCGGCGTCGGCGTATATATCAACGGCTCCCGGCGCTGGCTTTCCATTGGCGGCCTTTCCTTTCAGCCGGGGGAAATGGCCAAATATGCGGCGGTGCTTTTTATGGCCATGACGCTGACGGTACGAGGCAGAAAAATCCAGAAATTTTTTTCGGGGATTCTGCCGGTGCTGATCGTGCCGGGCGTTATGTTTCTTTTGATTCTGGAGCAGCCGAACCTTTCCACTGCCGGCACCATCATCATTGTGAGCGTGCTGATGGTGATGCTGGCCGGGGCTAAATGGCGGCATATGCTGGCCCTGGGAATCGGCGGGCTGATTGTGGGGGCGTATTACGCCTGGAGCGAGGAATACAGAAGGGAGCGCCTGCTTTCCTTTATGGATCCATTCGCCAAAATGAGCGATGAAGGGTATCAGCTTTCCCAGTCCCTGATCGCCTTTGGCTCCGGCGGCTTATTTGGCATGGGCCTTGGTCAGGGCAGACAGAAATACGCCTATCTTCCTTACCCGGAAAGCGATTTTATTTTCGCCATCGTGGGAGAGGATTTTGGTTTGCTGGGCTGCCTGGTGGTGATTTTTCTGTTCATTGCCTTTTTGATGGCGGGGCTGCGCATCGCCATGACTTGCGATGATAAATTCGGCTGCCTGCTTGCGGCAGGAATTACGGGGCTGATTTCCGTGCAGGCTTTTATCAATATGGGGGTGGTGGTGGGAATACTGCCGACCACCGGCTTGCCGCTTCCGTTTTTCAGCGCCGGGGGCACATCCCTTTCCATCACCATGGCGGCGGTAGGCATTGTGCTCAATATCAGCCGGTACGGAAACCGAAACCTGGTATAAGGGGGCTTTCACCGATTTTTTTCTCCTGCATAGGGTGGGAGAAGAAGGAAGGTGAAGCCTTGTGGAAGGATTCCGAGTGCTTGGCGGCGAAAGAATAGAAGGGAGCATCCGGGTGGATGCGGCCAAGAACGCCGTATTGCCCATTCTGGCGGCGGCCATTCTGCCGGAAGGGGATGTGATCATCCGGGATTGCCCGGATATCCGGGATGTGCACGCGATGGCGGAAATCCTGGGGAAGCTGGGCTGCGAAACGATCTGGCAAAACGGGGAAATGCTGATTCGCAACGGCCGCTTACATCAGTGGGAAATGCCGGATGAATTATCCAAGCAGATCCGCTCTTCCATTTTTCTGCTGGGCCCTATTCTGGGAAAATTGCGCCGGGCCACGGTGACCTATCCCGGGGGCTGCGAAATCGGCATCCGGCCCATTGATCTGCATTTGAAGGGGCTCAGGGCCCTGGGGGTCAGAATTGTGGATGCAGGCGGCGTGCTTTACTGCGATGGCAGAGATATGCACGCCGGGGACGTCTATTTTGATTATCCCAGCGTAGGGGCTACGGAAAATGTGATGATGGCAGCGGTGCTTCTGCCGGGAATCACCACCATTCACAATGCGGCAAAAGAACCGGAAATTGAGGATCTGCAGCGATTTATCAACCGGATGGGCGGCAAAATCCGGGGCGCGGGCACCCAAATCATCGAAATCGAGGGCGTGGAAAAGCTGCACGGCATTTCCTATGCGCCTATTCCTGATCGGATTGTGGCGGGTACGCTGCTGTGCGCCGGGGCCATGAACGGCGGGAAGATGGAGCTTAGCAACGTACATCCCTGGGATCTGGTGCCGGTGATTGATAAACTGCAGGAAATGGGCTGCCGGATCCGGGAAAGCGGAAACCGGCTGACGCTGGAGGCGCCGGAAAGGCTGCATGCCATTTCCCAATTGCAGACCCAGCCCCATCCCGGCTTTCCCACCGATATGCAGGCCCAGATGCTGGCAGCATGCTGCGTGGCCCGGGGAACATCGGTGATTATTGAAAACGTATTTGAAAACCGACTGAGCCATGTGGCGGATTTATGCCGCATGGGCGCAAATATCCGGGTCAACGGCCGGATGGCGGTGGTGCAGGGCGTGGATGCAATGCACGGAATGCGGGTGATGGCCCGGGATTTGCGGGGCGGGGCAGCGCTGGTGCTGGCCGGGCTCTGCGCCCAGGGCGAAACGATTGTGGAAAATATCGCTCTCATTGACCGGGGGTATGCCCATCTGGAAGATACCTTATCCGCCCTGGGGGCGAAAATCGATAGAATTGATGTATAACGGAGGCACAATATGGCGCAGATGTATCCGCCTGAAAATTCATACTGGGAAGGAAATATCCCCACGCCGCCGTCACCCCCACCCCGGAAACGGGCGGGGGTGCGCACGGTCATTCTCACGCTGATTCTGATTTGCGCGGTGGCGGTATTGCTCAATGAAAGCATTCTGCAGGTAAGGCATATCGCCGTGGTTGGCAATCGCGATATTACCTGGGATGAGGTGGTTACGGCGGCGGGCCTGGACGGGGGCGTAAGCTATTTTGCCCTGGATGAGGAAAAGATTGCCGCCGGCATCAATGCCAATCGCTATCTGATTTTTGAAAAAATGGAAAAGGCCTTCCCGGGCAGCGTGGCCATCTATGTGAAGGAACGGGTGGCCCGGGCCAATGTGCAGGTAATGGGGGTTACTTATCTGCTGGATGATGAGGGCATGGTGCTGGAGAGAATCGGCGCCACGCTGCCGGATGGGGATCTGGTGAATGTAACCGGGTTCCAGGCCAAGGAAGTAAGGGTGGGCAGCATTATTGTTCCCG
This sequence comes from Clostridiales bacterium, assembly GCA_015056015.1. GTDB lineage: Bacteria > Bacillota > Clostridia > Christensenellales > Aristaeellaceae > RUG563. The sequence goes on along the minus strand of SVHD01000024.1, from coordinate 2,204 downwards.
GCACAAAGGAACAGATGGAGGCCTACGAGCTGCTGATGGAAGAAATTGAACTGCAGGGATTTTCCGATCAGGTATCTGAATTGAATCTTTCCAATCCGGACAGCCTATACCTGATCACTACGGATAGCTACACAGCCCATCTGGGGGATACCAGTGAACTGCGGGCAAAAATTGGCACAGTGCGCGCCGTGGTGAACAAGCTCAGGGAAATGGGCAAGTATGGCGGGGTGATTGAGGCCTCGGTGCCTGCCGTGGCCACGTATACCCCCTCGGAGTTGTAAAAAAAGGAAAAGAAAAGGGAAAATTGCGAAAAATATTTCAAAAAAATCCGGCTTTTCCTCGTTTTTCACTTGCCAAATTATCACAAAACAGTTACAATAAAGTGACCGAATAGAATGATTGCGCTTTCGGCTTTTTCTGGCTGTACCGTCAAAGACGGCCTGGCCTGACGAACAGGGGATGATGGACGGATGAAAACAACAGTTGCCGCGATGGATTTTGGCACAAGCAAGATTGTGGCGCTGGTCGCAGAGACCAGCGGACGGCAGCGCTGCGATATTATTGGGGCGGGAATCGCCACCTATGACGGCTACATGGAAGGGCATTGGAATGCGCCCGATCTGCTCAATGAGGCCATTAGCCATGCGGTGCATGAAGCGGAGGAGCAATCCCATACCCGCATTCGGGAAATCAATGTGGGCGTGCCCGGGGATTTTTCCCAGGTGCGCACGGTTGAAGTAAAAGTAGAACTGCAGGGCGCGGATCCCCGGGTGACGGAAAAGGATATCAACGAATTATTCAATCGCGCCACCAATGAACTGGGGGATGTGCGGGGCAGCGTGATTCATCGCAGCCCGGCCTGGTTTATTGTGGATGACGGCAAAAAGACCCTGGAACCCATGGGCATGCACGGCTATGAGCTGCGGGCTATGGTATCCTTCGTGATTGCCGATCAGTTTTTCCTGGAAGATGTGACGGAACGTTTCCGCAGTATCGGCATCACGGTGAGCGGCTGCTTCTCCACCCCCACCGGCCAGGCCATGCTGTTCGTGCCCGATGAAGAAAGGGATCGCACGGCGGTTCTGGTGGATATGGGCTATCTCAATACCGAAGTCATGGCGGTTGAGGGCGATGCGGTTACGTATCTGAAAACCATCCCCATGGGCGGCGGCCATATTGCGGCCGATCTGGCCTATGGCCTGGAAGTGACCCTGCCGGTGGCCGAGCAGATCAAGCGGGCCTATGTATATGGCCTTTCTGCCGGACCGGCTACCTTTGAAGGCGCGGACAAGGATGGCAATCCCAAGAATTTCGAACGGGAAAAGGTAGAAGGAATTCTGGAGCCCCGTGCGGAAGAAATCTGCGAAGCGGTGCGGGACGCCATCAAGGAATCCGGCGTGAAAATGAGCAACTGGTCGCCCGTGTATCTGACCGGCGGCGGCCTGGCCATCAACCGGGGCGGACGGGATTTCCTGGCTGCCAAGCTGGATAAGCCCGTACGGGAATTGCCCCGCAAGGCGGTGAAGCTTTCCAGCCCTGCCTATTCCAGTGCCCTGGGTCTTCTGGATCTGATTATCGATACTGCTTCCAATGAGCGCGCCGCCAGCGGCGTTGGCGCATTCTTCAGAAGCCTTTTCGGCGGCTGATTGCCGTCTGCCATATTATCATAGGGGGATTAAACCATGCCTTTTGAAGTACAAGTGGATCAACCGTCCTTCGCCTCGATTAAGGTCGTTGGCTGCGGCGGCGGCGGTACCAACGCCGTCAACCGCATGGTAGAAGCGGGATTGCAGGGTGTGCAATTCATCGCTGTCAATACGGATCGTCAGGCCCTGGCCCTTTCCCAGGCGGATATCAAGATTCAGATCGGCGAAAAGCTGACCAAGGGTCTTGGCGCCGGCGCTGTGCCCGATGTGGGCCGCCGTGCCGCCGAAGAAAGCCGGGAAGAAATTGCCCAGGCCATCAAGGGCGCCGATCTGGTATTCGTTACCGCCGGTATGGGCGGCGGCACCGGCACCGGCGCTGCGCCTATCGTGGCCGAAATCGCCCGGGAAAGCAATTGCCTCACCATCGCTGTGGTGACCAAGCCCTTTGCCTTTGAAGGCAAGCAGCGCATGAAGAATGCGGAAGTGGGCATCAATGAACTCAAGCAGAGCGTGGATACCCTGGTGGTCATCCCCAATGACCGGCTGCTGCAGGTAGTC
>SVHD01000023.1 GCA_015056015.1 Clostridiales bacterium | reverse complement strand
GCCCGCTGATGGCCGCCATGAAGGATGGCTGCGGCGCGCTGCTGGAGGATATCCGCATGTTCGACGTATTCCGGGGCGTGCAGATTGGCGAAGGCAATAAATCCGTGGCATTTGCCCTGACCATCCGCGCCGCCGATCATACCCTGACCGAAGAAGAAATTAACCGGGTCACCGATAAGGCGCTCAAGATCGCCAAGGAAAAATTTAACGCTGTTCTCAGAGCGTAAGGGAAGTTGAGAATTATTTTGCGGGGGAAACCATTCTTTGAAGCCAAAGAATGGTTTCCTCCGCACCCCCTTCCAAGAAAGCTGTTCTGGATATTTATCGTATATTCCAAAGGGCGAGTGTGCCAGTGGGGGATAAGGGAGACAGAAAATACTGTCTCTTTTTTGTATCACCCAATATAATTCCGTATTCTGAATTTACAATTTACATTTGCATACAATTAACATTGAAAAATTCCCCGAAAGCGTATATAATAAAGCAAGCGACTGCCAAGGAGGATTGCTTTATGGAGAATGAGATTCGTCTGGGGGATATCATCCAGACCCGCAAGCCCCATCCCTGCGGCAATGACATCTGGGTGGTCATTCGTACCGGCGCTGATATCAAAATCAAGTGCCAGGGCTGCGGACGGATTGTGATGCTGGATCGGGAAGTATATTTAAAGCGCAGAAAAAAGGTGATTCAGCAGGGCCCCGCGCCTGAAGCATAAAGGAGGAACTTTCCATGGAAACCGAAAAGAAGCCCGCTGTGACCCCGGAAGAACCCAAGAAAAAGAAAAAGGGCAAGAAAGAAAAAGAGAAAAAAACATTAAAGCAGGAAATTATGAGCTGGATTTGGACTTTGATCGCCGCCCTGGTGATTGCCACCGTATTCAGGGCCTATATTGCGGAACCCATCCGGGTGGATGGCAACAGCATGACCAATACGCTGCTGGATAATGAAATTGTGCTGGTATCCAAGCTGGCCTATCGCTTTGGCGAAATGGAGCGGGGCGATATCGTGATCTGCCGCTATCCCGGCCGTGTATCCACTGCCTTTAATCTGGGCGCCGCGATTTCCGTGGAAAATCACGTGCTGTTTGTCAAGCGCCTGGTGGCCCTGCCCGGGGATACCGTGGAAATCAGAAACAGTCTGCTGTATGTAAACGGCGAAGTGGTGGAAGATCCCGAATTCATGGCCAGCCGCCCCGGGGATTATCCCCTGCGTCTGCTGGGCGAGGATGAATACTTCGTCATCGGCGATAATCGCCGCACTTCCCATGACAGCCGTGCCAATGATGTGGGCCCCATTTCCGGCGGCGCCATCATGGGCAAGGTGACCCGGGTGCTGCTTCCCTTCTCGAATTTCAGGAGCGTGGAATAATTCATGAGCATCCGGGAAAGAAGGCGAATGCAGATCGCCCCAATGACGCCAAAGAAAAAATCCCTGAAAGCGGAGATTTTCGTTTTTTTCCGGATCATTGTATTGGCGGCGGTATTGGCCTTTCTTTTCCAGGCCTATGTGGCCCAGCCCATCCGGGTGGATGGCACCAGCATGGAAGGTACACTGCATGATGGGGAAATCCTGCTGGTTTCCAGGGCCTATGACTGGCCGGGGGGCGAAATGGAGCGGGGAGATATTATTATCTGCCGCTATCCCAATCGTCTGGCGGGCAGCATTTCCCTGGGGGCGTCCACGGAACTGACCCGGCATACCATTTTTGTCAAGCGTCTGGTAGCCCTGCCGGGGGATACGGTGGAAATCCGGGGCGGGCATTTGTACGTCAACGGGGAATGGGTGCCGGATCCGGAGGATATGGGCAGTACGCCCCGGGATTATTCCCAGCGCCGGCTGGGTGAAAATGAATATTTTGTCATCGGGGATAACCGCTTTTCCTCCAAAGACAGCAGAGCGGAGGAAGTGGGCCCCATCCGGAAGGATATGATTGTTGGCCGGGTGGAATGGGTGATCTGGCCCATGGCAAATATTCGGAAAGTGAAATAAGAAAAAGGACTGTACAGAATGGAATCCATTCGGACAGTCCTTTTTTTATGCGAAATATATACGGGCAGGGGAAAGCGTTTTCCGGCTTCAAAGAAATCGTTTCCCGCAAGGGCGACCGGATTAGGTATTCCGGGTGCGCACGGCCTGGATATTGGGATGCTCGGAAAGCTCGTTGACGATATCGGTGTAGGTAAAGCGGGTGGGCAGATGCAGGGTATACAGATTGGTGTATACATTGAATTCGTGGGTCTGGCCGTCGGCCTTGTTTTCTACGTGGAAGTCAACGTCCAGAATTTTAACGCCGTTTTTGGACAGGAACTTATTGATGTAGGACAGGGTTTCCGTGCGATGAATGAAGCGAACCTCCACACGCTTGATGGCGTTAACACGGATAATGCGCTGGAGGAAGGTGAGCACGATGAGCACCAGCAGGCAGCAGGCGCCGGCCACATAATAAAAGCCAAAGCCCGTCAGCAGGCCCATGCAGGCCACGGTCCATAAGCTGGCCGCGGTGGTCAGGCCGGCGATTTTTTTCTGGGAGCTGAAAATGGTGCCCGCACCCAGGAAACCGATGCCGCTGATGACCTGGGCACTTAAGCGCCCCATGGTCATGGTGATTTGCCCTTCGTCGGAAGAGGCATTCAATTCCTGACGCATCAGGCATTCAAGGAGGGCAATGATACAGGCGCCCAGGCATACCAGCACATGGGTGCGCATGCCGGCGGGACGATTTTTGTATTCGCGCTCCACGCCGACCACGCCGCCAATGACCACGGCTGCCCCGATTCGGATCAGAATATCCGGCCAATCAATAGAAAACAAGGCGATCCCTTCTTTCAAGAAAATGTAGAAATGTTATGATTTAATAAGTATACCATAGAAGTGAAAAATATGCTACATGAAAAAGGGAAAAATTTCAAAAATGAAGGATTCACCCTATGTTCTTTCTTTGCCCCGGGGGAATCCGCCGCTTTACATCGACAAAAAAGCATGCTATAATGATAAAGAATTTCAGAAGGGAAATGATGAAATATGGAAAACAATGCTGAAAAACGCAAGGTAGTCTTTTCGGGCATTCAGCCCTCCGGCAATATTACCCTGGGGAATTATATGGGCGCGCTGCGGAATTTTACCAGCTTTGACAATGCGGATTGCCTCTATTGCATGGCCGATCTGCATACGCTGACCGTGCGCCAGAATCCTGCCGATCTGCGCAAGCGCACTGCTTCCCTGGCGGCGATTTATATTGCCTGCGGCCTGGATCCGGATGAAAATATCATCTATTGCCAGAGCCATGTGCCCGCTCACGCGGAACTGGCCTGGGTGCTCAATTGCTACACCTACATGGGCGAATTGAGCCGCATGACCCAGTTTAAGGATAAATCCCAGAAGCATGCGGATAATATCAATGCGGGCCTGTTTACCTATCCCGTGCTGATGGCCTCCGATATTTTGCTGTATCAGACCAATATCGTGCCCGTGGGCGTGGATCAGAAGCAGCACGTGGAAATCTGCCGGGATATCGCCCAGCGCTTCAACAGCATTTACGGCGATGTATTCCAGATTCCCGAACCTTATATCCCCAAGGCAACCGCCAAGATCATGAGCCTGACCGAGCCCACCAAGAAAATGAGCAAATCCGATCCTGAGGATACCTTCATTGCCGTGCTGGATAAGCCCGAGGATATCCGCAGGAAATTAAAGCGCGCCGTGACCGACAGTGACGGCGAAATCCGCTATGATCCGGAAAACAAGCCCGGCGTATCCAATCTGCTCACCATCCTTTCCGTGCTGAAAAAGGAAACCATGGAAGAAACGGTGGCATCCCTCCAGGGCCTGGGCTATGGCGCGCTGAAGGAAGCGGTCACGGAAGCGGTTATTGGCGAATTGACCCCCATCCAGGAAAAATACAATGAAATCATCGCCGATAAGGATGGGCTCAACGCCATCCTCAAGCGCAATGCGGAACGGGCCCAGTATCTGGCCCAGAAGACCCTTCGGAAAGTGTATAAGAAGGTTGGCCTCTATCAGGGCTGATGAACAGGATAAAATGCGGGGGAACCGTTCTTGGCAGGCCAAAGAACGGTTCCCCCGCGCCCCTTCCAAGAAAGCCTGCCCGGATTTTTTTCGGCCCATGATACCGTTTTTTGAAAGGAGCGGATCAGGATGGAATACCGCATCTGGAAACCGGAAGGAAACCCTCGCGCTATCGTACAGATTCTTCACGGCATGGCGGAGCACATCGCCCGCTATGATCAGGCGGCAAATGCGCTGGCCGGGAATGGCTGTCTGGTGGTTGGGCATGATCATCCCGGCCATGGCCCCAAGGCAGAAAAACTGGGCTATTTTGCTAAGGAAAAGGGATGGGATGCGCTGCTGGAAAGGGCGCATCAGATCTCTCTGGAAATGAAGGCGGCGTATCCCGGTCTGCCCCTGATTTTGCTGGGCCATTCCATGGGCAGCTTTGCCGCCCGGGAATATGCCATCCGCTGGGGAAAGGAACTGGATGGCCTGGTGCTTTCCGGCACGGGCTATTACGAGAAGCCCCTTTGCATGGCGGGCCGAATGCTGGCCCGGCTTTCTGCAAAGGAAAAGCCTGCGCAATTGGTCAATCAGGTGGCCTTTGCGGGAAATAACAAGCCCTTTGAACCGGCACGCACGCCCTTTGACTGGCTGAGCCGGGATGAAAAAGAAGTGGACAAGTATATTGCCGATCCTATGTGTGGGTTTGTATTTACCGGCAGCGCCTTTGCGGATTTCTTTTCGGGGCTCATTGCGCTCACCGATGCAAAACGGCTTTCCGCCCTGCCTGCAGCCCTGCCTATTTATCTTTTTTCCGGGGATCGGGATCCGGTAGGGCAGATGGGCGAAGGCGTAAAGAAGGTGGCGGAGGAATACCGGCAGGCCGGGCTTTCAAATGTAGAAATGAAGCTCTATCCCCAGGGCAGGCATGAAATGTTCAATGAAATCAATCGGGAAGAGGTATATGCCGATCTGATTGCGTGGCTGAACGGCAAAATTTAATCCTACTCGAAACACGGGAAAATTGTTGATAAAGGAAACATGAGAAATCTCCCGAGTTAGTTTTCGGGGGTGTTTGCGGGGACGCTTTTGATTCAAAAGCGCCCCCGCAAGAAAAAAGAAAGAGGTATCTTATGCAAAGCAAGATGTATCCCGGGGATATTACCCATGTGCATGGAATTCGTGTGGGCCATGCCCAGAGCCAGACGGGAAGAACCGGCTGCACGGTGGTGCTCTGCCGGAAGGAAGGGGCCATTGGCGGCGTATCCGTTCGCGGCGCAGCCCCCGGCACACGGGAAACGGATTTATTGCGGCCCGGCAATCTGGTGGAAAATGTGAATGCGGTGGTGCTTTCCGGCGGCAGCGCCTTTGGCCTGGATGCGGCCGGCGGCGTGATGCGGTATCTGGAGCAGATGGATTGCGGCATGGATATGGGCGTTGTAAGGGTGCCCATTGTGCCGGCTGCGGTATTATTTGATCTGACGGTGGGCGATCCCCATGTGCGGCCCGATGCAGCCATGGGCCGCGCTGCATGCATGGCGGCGGCCAAGGGCATGGCCCAGGGCCGGGTTGGCGCCGGCACCGGCGCGACGGTGGGGAAGCTGATTCCCGGCGCCGTGCCCCAGGAGGGCGGCGTGGGATCCGCCGCTATTACCCTGCCTGAAGGCGTGACGGTTGGCGCCGTGGTGGCGGTAAATGCCGTGGGCGATGTATATCATCCCGAAACCGGGGAAGTGCTGGGCTGTGCGCATATGCCCGATGGCACGCCGGTATTGGCGGAAGGGCTGCTTTACGGCCATGCCCCTGCGCCCCAGCAGATTCGTATCCCTGCGCCCGGCAGCAATACCACCATCGGCGTGGTGGCGGTGGATTGCAAGCTGACCAAGGAGCAGGCAAACCGTCTGGCGGACGTGAGCCATGACGGCCTGGCCCGGACCATCCGGCCTGTGCATACCCAGATGGATGGGGATACCATGTTTGCCCTGGCCACGGGACGGGTGCATTCCGAAGTGAATTTTGTGAAATTATGTGCCGCTGCGGCGGAAGTGACGGCCAGGGCCATTGCCAATGCCCTGATGTATGCGAAATTATGATTGTGGGCGTAGGAATTGACGTGTGCGATATTGCGCGCATGGAAGAATTGCTGGTGGACGGGCGCTTCCTGGGCCGCTTTTTTGCCCCGGAAGAACAGGAATATATTGAATACAAGGGAAAAGGGGCTGCGGCCACCATGGCAGGGATTTTTGCCGCCAAGGAAGCGCTGGTGAAGGCCCTGGGCACGGGCTTTACCACCGCCAGTCTGCAGGATATCTGCGTTCTGCATGATAAATTCGGCGCGCCTTATTTCGATCTGCGGGGAGATTTTGCCCTGCATGTGGCCCAAAGAAATATCGATAATCTGCATCTTTCCATTACCCATGACGGGGGCATTGCCGCCGCCGTGGCCATCGCGGAAAGGGATGCGAAGTAATGGGGAGATGAGGGGAGTTGCGGGAGGGGGATTCTTTGAAGCCAAAGAATCCCCCTCCCGCACCCACCCCAAGAAAGCTGTTCTGGAAAGAGCGGATCTGTTTAATCGGCTTGTGTGCCAGTGGGACGCGGAGGACGGAGGAGATTGCAGGAAGAACTTTCTTTTGAAAAAGAAAGGTCCTTCTGCGTCCACCTGAAGAAAATTGCCTCTGGATGGGGCAGAACTTGTTTAATCGGCTTGTGTGCCAGTGAAGCGGGAAAAAGAGGATTGAGCGCATGCATTATGATGATGCACAAATGGATTTTTATCCGGTATTGACGCCCCGGGATATGCGGGAAACGGAGCAGAAGGCCTTTGCCCTGGGGGTGCCAAGCATGCTTTTGATGGAGCATGCCGCCCTTGCCGTGGTGGATGAACTGGAAAAGGCGCTGGGTGGCTGCTGCCGGGGAAAGAAGGTACTATTTCTGTGCGGTACCGGCAATAATGGCGGGGATGGCCTGGCGGCCGCCCGTTTATTTGCCATGCGCGGCGGCTATCCGGAAATCTGGCTTTCGGGCCTGCCCAAAACGCCGGATGCCCGGATGAATTATCAGTGGTGTATGCGGTTAGGGCTGGATATCCTGAATCTGGGGGAACTGGCGGAAGAAGATATGCCCTTTGCCGGTGAAGCGCCCAAGGATCATTTTGACGGATATGTGGATGCGCTGCTTGGTACGGGGCTGAAGGGGCGGCCGGATGCGCTGACGGAAAAAATGATCAATGCCCCCTGGCATGATTTTGAAAATCATCCCGTGATTGCAGTGGATATTCCCAGCGGCGTCAATGGCCGTACGGGAGAAATCTTTGATGGCGCCTACATGCATGCCGATGTGACGGTGACCTTCCATGCCCCCAAGCCCGGGCTGTATCTGACCCGGGATCGGGAAGCAGTGGGGAAGATCGTCATTTCGGATATTGGATTATGGAATATGGCGCCCTGGCGGAGCGACGCCCTTTTGCTGGATGAAATGGAATTGAATTGCGAAATGGTATCGCCCCGGGCGATTCGCCTTTTGCCCAGGCGGCGCTTAAACGCCCACAAGGGCGATTGCGGGCGCATCCTGATCTATGCCGGCAGCATGGGCATGGCGGGGGCGGCGGCCATGTGCGCCAGGGCGGCGATTACCGCCGGGGCAGGACTGACCACCATTGCCTGCCTCAGGGAAATCATTCCCGTTTTGCAGGTGCTGGCGCCCAATGCCATGTGCGTGGATATTGAGGAAGCGGTGCAAAATCCCCCTGCTTATGATGTATTGGCGGTTGGATGCGGGCTTTCTCAAAAAGAAGGCGTATGGGAAAACATCCTGAAACTATATGATCCTCAAAGGCCCTCCGTATGGGATGCGGACGCCCTGAATCTGCTGGCAAAGCGGCCCATGAAGCTGGGGAAAAATGCGGTGATTACGCCCCACCCCGGGGAAGCGGCCCGGCTGCTGGGCTGGAGCATGGAAAAAATTCTGGCGGATCGATTCCAGGCCAATCGTGCCCTTTGCGAAAAATTTGATTGCACTGCCGTGCTCAAAAGCGATGTGACGGTGATTGGGGAAATGCAGGAAAATATACCCTGCTATTATCTTAATGCCGTAGGATCGCCTGCCCTGGCCAAGGGCGGCAGCGGTGATGCCCTGGCAGGCATGCTGGCCGGGCTGCTTCATTCTCAGGGGCCCGGCGCGGAAACGGCGGCCCTGGCCAGTCTCTGGCATGGGATGGCGGGCGTTGTGGGTGAAAATAAATTCGGCCAGCGGGAACTGACCACAATGCAGCTGATTGACTGCCTGCATGAAGCGGAAAAATGGGGGAGAGGCGAAATGCCGCCTCCGGATACAAAGAAATAAGCGGTTATTTTAATGAAAACAGAGGAGAAATGATCCTCTGTTTTTTTCTTGAAAAAATGTAAAAAAGGGGTTGACAAAATCAAAACGCCGTGTTATTATGCTATCAGTTCAGCGAGCTAAAGCGATAAAACGCAAACTGAACGAACTCCCGCTTACCGGGAAAGAAAATGAAGAAACAAAGATTGGAAAAGAGGAAAATTAAGATGAAAAAGTTGCTGAGCATGATCCTGGTTGCGATGATGGCCCTGATGCTGTGCGCCCCCGCCATGGCGGAAACCGATATGGAATATGTAAAGGCCAAGGGCACCCTGGTTGTGGGTATTACGGATTTCGCTCCCATGGATTATAAGGACGCCAACGGCGAATGGATCGGCTTTGATGCGGATATGGCCAAGGCCTTTGCCGAATCCCTGGGCGTGAAGTATGAATTCGTTGAAATCGACTGGGATAACAAGATTCTGGAATTGGACGCCAAGACCATTGACTGCGTTTGGAACGGCATGACCCTGACCGACGCTGTGAAGGCCGCCATGGAAACCTCCAATCCCTATGCCAACAATGCGCAGACCGTGATCCTGCCTGTTGCCAAGGCTGCGGATTATGCCGATGTGGCCGCCATGGCCAAGCTGGTCTTCGCTGTGGAAGCCGGCAGCGCCGGTGAAGCCGAAATTGACAAGCTGGGCTACGAAAAGACCGCCGTTGCCACCCAGGCTGACGCGCTGATGGAAGTGGCCGCCGGCACCTGTGACGCCGCCGTGATCGACTCCCTGATGGCCGCCGCCATGGTGGGCGAAGGCACCGGCTATGAAGCCCTCACCTACACCTTCGGCCTCAACAGCGAAGAATACGGCGTGGGCTTCCGCAAGGGCTCCGATCTGGCTGCCGCCCTGAATGATTTCATGGTCAAAGCCTGGGCCGACGGCACCATGCAGCAGATTGCCGAAACCTATAAGGTGCAGGCTGCCATTATCCCCCAGGTGGCTGCGGAATAATGACTGACAAAGAATAAAGCAATGGCAGCCGGGCTGCGAAAAAATGCAGTCCCGGCTGTCCTCTTGTTATGACAGGGGCAAAAAAGATGAACACCTTTATGGAACAATTCCCGATCGTTGTAGATGCGCTGAATCAGGGCTTTGTGCAGACGCTGCGGCTCTTTATTGTGACGCTGCTTGGGGCTATTCCCCTGGGACTGGTGATTGCCTGCGGCTCCATGAGCAAATTCAAGCCCTTGAGCCTTTTGACCCGGCTGGTGGTATGGATCGTGCGCGGATCGCCGCTGATGATCCAGCTTTTGATCATCTATTATTTTCCCGGCCTGGTGCTGAAAAATAATATCTGGGGCAGCGGGGAAGCCGGGCGCTTTCTGGCGGCGTCGGTGGCGTTTATCTTTAATTACGCCTGCTATTTTTCCGAAATTTACCGGGGCGGCATTCAGGGCATTCCCCGGGGACAGGATGAAGCGGGCATGGTGCTGGGCATGACGAAAATGCAGATTTTTTTCCGGGTGAAATTGCTGCAGGTAATCAAGGCCATCGTGCCCCCCATGAGCAACGAAATCATTACCCTGGTCAAGGATACCTCCCTTTCCCGGATTATTGCCCTGCAGGAAATCATCTGGGCGGGCCAGGCCTTCATGAAGGGCAGCCGGGGGATTTCCGGCGCCATCTGGCCTTTGTTCTTTACGGCGGTGTATTATCTGATTTTCAGCGGCCTGCTTTCTCTGGTGCTGGGCAAGCTGGAAAAGAAGCTGAATTATTATTGGTAAGGGGGTGCGCCGGATGCTGAAGGCAAAAAATATCGTGAAAAATTTCGGCGCTCTGCCCGTGCTCAAGGGCGTGAGCCTGGAGATTAAAAAAGGCGAAGTGGTGGCCATTATCGGCAAGAGCGGCTCGGGGAAGAGCACCTTCCTCCGCTGCCTGAATAACCTGGAGAAGGTGGATGGGGGCAGCATCGAAATTGCCGGAAAATGGATGGTAAACGACGGCGCTTATGCGCCGGCAAAGGAAATGCGGGGTATCTGCCTGAAAATGGGCTATGTATTCCAGAATTTCAATCTCTTTCCCCACATGAATGTGCTGAAGAATCTGACGGAAGCGCAGATCTGCGTGCTGGGCAGAAAGAAAGAGGATGCGGAAAAATATGCCCGGGAATTGCTTGGCAAAGTGGGCCTGGCGGATAAGGAAAAGGCCTATCCCTGCCAGCTTTCCGGCGGCCAGCAGCAGCGGGTGGCCATCGCAAGGGCCCTGGCCCTGGATCCGGATATCCTTTGCTTTGACGAGCCTACCAGCGCCCTGGATCCCCTGCTCACCCAGGAGGTATTATCCGTTATCCGCGCGCTGTCCCTGGAAAAGCGCACCATGATCGTGGTGACCCACGAAATGAATTTCGCCAGGGAAGTGGCCGATCGGGTGGTCTATATGGAAGAGGGCGTAGTAGTGGCCGAAGGAAAGCCGGATCAGGTATTTGAAAGCGAAGCGGTCCGCGCCTTCACAGGTAAAGCAGAAAACTGAGAAAAATGGCAGAAAATGCATTTTTTCCCGGATGAAACAACGAAAAAACACTTTCCGGGGTTGACACTCTGTGAACCCTGGGCTATAATATTTACGATCAAGGGCGTATAGCCCGGGAAAGGAGGCTTCCGCATGAATCATTTTGCTATGCGAATGTCCATGTGCGCGAGCTTCCTCTCGTGCTGTTTGTGCTGCGCCGCTTGACGAACGAATTTGTCAGTTGAGCCCGCTCGCAAATGCGCGAGACGGGCTTTTTCTTTGGCAGGCCCCTGGCAGACGTGCCGCGGGCAATGACTGAAAGGAATGCATGCATTTTGTCACAGGAAAACAGGCCTCTCATTGAGGTGCGCGATTTGCGCAAGGTATATCAGGTGCCCGGCGGCGAAGTGGTCGCCCTGGACGGCATCAATCTTTCTATCGAAAAAGGCCAGATTTACGGCATCATCGGCATGTCCGGCGCGGGCAAATCCACCCTGATCCGCTGCATGAACCGGTTGGATACCCCCAACGAAGGCCAGATTTTGATCGAAGGCCAGAATATACTGGCTATGAATGGGAAGCAATTGATTCAGATGCGCCGGAAGGTCAGCATGATTTTCCAGCAATTCAATCTGCTGATGCAAAAGACGGTGGCGCGCAATGTGCGCTATCCCATGGAAATAGCCGGCGTTCCCAAGGCCAAGGCCAATGCCCGGGTGAAGGAATTGCTGAAAATTGTAGAACTGGAGGATAAGGCGGACGCCTATCCCATCCAGCTTTCCGGCGGCCAGCGCCAGCGTGTGGCCATTGCAAGGGCTCTGGCCAGCGATCCCGAAGTGCTGCTTTGTGATGAAGCTACTTCCGCTCTGGACCCTATGACCACCCAATCCATTTTGGCTCTTTTACAGGATATTAATCAGCGGTTGGGCATTACCGTGGTGCTTATTACCCATGAAATGGCGGTAATCCGCCAGATTTGCAACCGGGTGGCCATTCTGGATGGCGGACGGATTGCAGAAGAAGGCACGGTGGATGACGTATTTGTGCATACCCGTTCCGCTGCCGGCAAGCGCCTCTTTGGCATTGTGCCCTCCAAGCAGGAGGAAGAAAACAGTGCGGAAATCCCTGCTTTGCGAGTGGTATTTGACGGCGGAAAGGAAAATCAGCCCGTGATTGCCGGGCTGGTGAAAAATTGCGGAGTGGATGTAAATATCCTTTCCGCGGATATCAAACGGATCAATGGAAAACCTTACGGGCAGATGCTGATTGAAATGCCCAAGGATGAAGCAATTTGCAAGCGGATCATCCAGTATCTGACAAATGAAGGGCTGACAGTGAAGGAGGTGCTTCCCTGATGAATTGGCCGCTTTTGTGGCAGGGCTTTCTGGAAACCTGCATGATGACGGTAAGCGCATCGGTGATCTCCTATATGATCGGCTTGCCACTCGGGGTGTTGCTGGTTATCACCAGGAAGGATGGTATCCGCCCGGCGCCCACCTTTAATACGGTGCTGGGGGCAATCATCAATTTCCTGCGTTCCATTCCTTTCATTCTGTTGATTGCCATGCTGATTCCCGTTACCCGCGTGGTGATGGGCACCACCATTGGCACCACCGCCGCGGTATTTCCGCTGGTGATCAGCGCATCGCCCTATGTGGCGCGTGTGGTGGAATCTTCACTGTTGGAAGTGGATCACGGAGTGATTGAGGCATCCCAGTCCATGGGTTCCTCCACATGGCAGATTATTACCAAGGTATTGATTCCCGAGGCCGTGCCTTCCCTGATTAACGGGGCGGCAGTGGCCGTGACCACGATTCTGGCCTATACCGCCATGGTTTCCGCTGTGGGCGGCGGCGGCGTGGGCGCCTACGCCATCACCAAGGGCTATCAGCGCGGGAAAAAATACTACGATTTCATGTATTGCGCCAGCGCCGTATTGGTGCTGATGGTACAGATCATTACCATCACCGGAACGCGGCTTACCCGCCGCTTGGATCATCGTATCCGATAAATAAGACCGGAAATTTGAAAGGAGAAACAAAATGAAAAAGCTGCTCGCTCTGGTACTCGCCCTGGTCTGCCTGGCCTCTGCCACCACCTGCGCTCTGGCGAATGAAAAGATCATCATCGCCGCTTCCACCACTCCCCACGCCATCATCCTGGAATTCGTCAAGGAAGATATGGCAGCTCTGGGTTATGACATTGAAATTCTGGAAGTAACCGATTATTTCATCGCCAATCCTTCCACCGCGGCCGGCGATGTGCATGCCAACTATTTTCAGCATATCCCCTTCCTGAATGACTACAACGCCAATGCTCCCGAAGATGAACAGCTGGTTGCTGCCATCGGCGTGCATTGCGAACCCTACGGCATCTATCCCGGCACCAAGAAGGATCTGAGCGAAATCGCCGCTGGCGACAAGATCGCTGTGACCAATGACCCCTCCAACGAAACCCGCGCTCTGCTGCTGCTGCAGGATGCCGGCCTGATCAAGCTGCCCGAAGGCGCCAATGCTGACAGCGGCCTGACCAAGGAAGATATCGTGGAAACCAATGGTATCGAAATCTATGAACTCAACGCCGAAATGATCCCCTCCGTGCTGGAAGATGTGGCTTTCGCCGTGATCAATGGCAACTATGTGCTGGATGCCGGCATGACCGTTAAGGATGATGCCCTGTTCACTGAAGCTGAAGGCGTGACCGGCCAGGTGTATATCAACTATGTTGTCTGCACCCCCGAAAATGCTGAAGCTCCCTGGATGAAGGCCCTGGAACAGGTTCTGTGCACTGAAAAGGTTCAGAAGTTTATCCTGGAAAATGAAGGCTTTGCTGGTGGCGTTATCCCCACCTTCACCGTTCCCGCTGCTGAATAATCAACAGTAAATGAAAAGAGCTTCCTTCGGGAAGCTCTTTTTTCATGCGGGATTTAGAATTCAAAATTTTTCTATGATAACCTCATTTTCACTGGCACACATGCAGATCAGAGAAAAATGGCAATATCCAGAACAGCTTTCTTGGAAAGGGGTGCGGGGGAAACCGTTCTTTGGCTACAAAGAATGGTTTCCCCCGCAAAACATCCTGTTTCTTACGTTCTTCCCTTCACCATGGTGAGGGCAATGCGCTTTTTCTTCATGTCTACATCCACCACCCAGACCTTGACCACATCGCCCACCTTCACAATTTCGGAAGGATGGCGGATGAAGCGCTCGGCCATACGGGAGATATGCACCAGGCCATCCTGATGCACGCCGATATCCACGAACGCGCCAAAATCGATGACGTTGCGGACGGTTCCGGTGAGCTCCATTCCGGGCTGAAGATCCTTCATATCCAATACGTCGGTGCGCAAAACGGGAGCGGGCAATTCATCGCGGGGATCCCGGCCGGGCTTTTGCAATTCGGAAAGCATATCATTCAGGGTGGGCAGGCCGATATTCAGCTCGCCTGCCAGCTTATCCAGGCCGTATTCTGCGGCCTTTTCCGCAATGCCGGGCACGCCACCCTTCTTCAGTTCCTTGAGATCATAGGAAAGCAGGGCGAGCAATTGCTTGGCGGCGTCGTAGCTTTCAGGGTGAACGGCGGTGGCATCCAGGGGATTTTTGCTGTCCATCACCCGCAGGAAGCCCGCGCACTGCTCAAAGGCCTTGGGCCCCAGCTTGGGCACTTTTTTCAGGGCGGCCCGGCTGGCAATGCCGTTTTCTTCCCGGTAGGCCACGATATTTTTCGCCAGGGCCGGGCCAATGCCCGCCACATGGGAAAGCAATTCGGCAGAGGCGGTGGAAATTTCCACGCCCACCATATTCACGCACTGCTCTACCACGCCATCCAAAGCGCCGGTGAGTTCATTTTGCTTCAGATCATGCTGATACTGGCCAACGCCGATGGCCTTGGGATCGATCTTGACCAATTCGGCCAGGGGATCCTGCATGCGCCGGGCGATGGAAACGGCGCTGCGCAGGGAAACATCATATTCCGGGAATTCCTGGGCAGCCAGCTTGCTGGCGGAATAGACGGAGGCGCCGGCCTCGCTGACGATCATATAGGCAACGCCGGGCATTTCGGGCAGAAGGGAAGCAATGAATTGCTCGCTTTCCCGGGATGCGGTGCCATTGCCGATGGCGATGGCGGTGACGTGATGCTCGGCCACCATGCGCTTGATGAGCTTGGCAGACTGGGCCTTCTGGAATTCCTGACCGGGTAGGGTGAAATGCCCCACGCCCGTTTCCAGCACCTTGCCGTTTTCATCAATAACGGCCAGCTTGCAGCCGGTGCGGAAGCCGGGGTCCACGCCCAGGGTGATTTTGCCCTTGATGGGGGGCTGCATCAGCAATTGATGCAGATTCTGGGAAAAGACCCGGATGGCGGATTCGTTGGCCCGGTCGGTAAGCTCACCCCGGATTTCCCGCTCCATGGAGGGGAAGAGCAGGCGTTCCCATGCGTCTTCGCAGGCCAATTGTACCTGCTGGGAGGCAGGGGAACCGGGCCGCACAAAGGAAAGGAAAATCAGATGCAGGGCCTTATCATCGGGCGCCTTCAGGGATACTTTCAAAAATTCTTCCCGTTCGCCCCGGTTGATGGCCAAAATGCGATGGGCGGCCATCCGGGAAACGGGCTCGGAATATTCATAATACATGCTGTATACGCT
This sequence comes from Clostridiales bacterium, assembly GCA_015056015.1. Taxonomy (GTDB): domain Bacteria; phylum Bacillota; class Clostridia; order Christensenellales; family Aristaeellaceae; genus RUG563. Next base: position 22,547 of record SVHD01000023.1, on the reverse strand, counting down.
GTCTTCTTCCTTGGCGGCGCGGGTTTCCATGACGCCCTCACGCAGCAAAAAGGCGCGCATATCCTTGCGCAGGGCCGCGTCATCGCTGACGGATTCGGCGATAATATCCCGGGCGCCGGCAAGGGCGGCTTCAGCATCCAATACTTCTTTTTTTTCGCTGATATATTTTTCGGCTTCCTTTTTCGGATCGGCGCCGGGCAGCTGCATCAGCAGCCACAGGGCCAGAGGCTCCAGGCCTTTTTCTTTGGCGACGGTGGCCCGGGTGCGGCGCTTGGGACGGAAGGGACGATAGAGATCCTCCAACTCGGCAAGGGTCAGGGCCGCAGAAAGCTTTTGCTGCAATTCTTCGGTGAGCACATTCTGCTCCTGCAAGGATTTTTCAATTTCGCCCCGGCGCTTTTCCAGATTGCGCAGATATTCCAGCCGCTCGGATAATTCGCGCAGCACCTGATCATCCAGAGAGCCGGTTGCTTCCTTCCGGTAACGGGCGATGAAGGGGATGGTATTGCCCGCATCCAGAAGCTCGATAACGGCCTGTACCTGCTGGGGACGCAGATGAAATTCCTGCGCAAGAATCGTAACAAAATCCATTTAGTATTCCCTCCTGTTTGAGAATTTGCCAATCTTGATATAGTAGGTAACCGCCAGGAGAATGGCTGCGCCGATCCAGGCGGAAATTTCCGCGATGAAAATGCCATCCGGGCCAATCAGCGCCGGCAGAATCATGGCGACGCCCACCCGCATGCCAAATTCCACCAGGCCGGATACCATGGGAATCATGGTATCGCCCATGCCCTGCAGGGCGGAGCGATAAACCCAGAGAAGATACAAGGTGGGCAGGGCATAGAGCATGGTATTGAGATAGCGCTGCCCCACATCCAGAACATAGGTAATCTGAGGTTCCGAAGGATCCACAAAGAGGGAAAGCAGGCTGCGCCCGGAAAGCAGCAGGGCGGCGGAAACGATGACCGAAACAATCAGCGCCAGGGAAACGCCCAAACGCACCCCGGACTGGACACGATCCATTTTCCTGGCGCCGAAATTCTGGCCCGTATAGGCGCCCAGGGCGCCGCCCAGGGAGGCAGCGGCCATTTCCAGCAGGCCGTAGAGCTTATTGGTGGCGGTATAGCCGGCGATAAAGGAGCTCTGATACGGATTGACCACCCGCTGAATCACCATGCCGCCTACGCCGATAACGGTATTCTGCGCGGCCAGGGGCGTGCCCAGGGCAAGCAGCCGGCGGCCGATGGCGCTGTGCCAGGCAAGATCCTCTTTTTCAAAGCGGATATCGGGAATTTTGCGGATGATGATGAAGCAATAAACGGCGGAAGCGCCCTGGGCGATGACGGTGGCCACGGCAGCGCCGGCGATGCCCCAACGGAAAACCATGACAAACAGGGCATCCAATGCGATATTGACGCAGGAAGCGATGATCATGGCAATCAGCGGGGATTTGGCGTCGCCCACGGCACGCAGGATGCCCGCCTGAACATTATAGGCCCCCAGAATGGGCAGGGCAGAAAAGAGAATACGCAGATATAATTCGGCCTGGGCAAAGATATCGTCGGGGGTATGCAGAAGGCGAAGCACCGGCAAGATCAGCAGATGGCTGATCAGGATCAGCAGCAGGGAAATAACGGTGGTCAGGGAAATGGAAAGCCCCACTGCCCTGCGCACATTTTGCTTTTCCCCGGCGCCGAAATACTGGGAAATCAGCACGGAGAAGCCCTGGGTATAGCCCCAGATCACCCCCATAATCACCCAGTTGAACCAATCGGCTGCGCCCACGGCGGCCAGGGCCAGGGTGCCGGCGCCGCGGCCTACAAAGGCTGCGTCCACCAATGTATATAATTGCTGGCAGATATTGCCCGCCATCATGGGCAGGGCGAAAGCAATAATCAGCGGCAGCGGCTTGCCTGCCGTCATATCTTTTGCTCGCATGCATTTCACTCCTTTTATTTTTACATGCAAAAGCCATTATACGAAATTTTGGAAAGAAACGCAAGGAAAAGAAATCTTTATGCGCAGGAAAAGCACAAAACTGACGATGTGGAATTTTTGTAATTATAAGTACAGAATATGTGCAATTCGAACGGGTAAATCAGGCGGTGGATATATTGACAAACGGAAGAGGGATCATTAAACTGAAACCATCCTGCGATATGCATGAAAGGAGAGGGGATTATAATGAAAAAAATGCTGGCGATGTTAATGGCACTGGTGATGATTTTTAGCATCGTGCCCGCAATGGCGGAAGGGGAAATTGCCCTTTCTGCGGATTATCTGGAATTGACCAAACTTGGCCAGACCGCCTATCTTGCCATGATGGAAAATGGCGCGGAAAAGGCCGCAGACAGCTATGCCTCCAGCAATGAAAAGGTTGCCGTGGTCAATCATGGCGTGATTATGGCCATGGGGGATGGTAGCGCCGTGATTACCGCTTCCTATGCCGGCAAGGAATATACCTGCGCGGTGAAGGTTGCCACTGATTTTTCCGTGGTGATCGATGGGAACGGGGTGCTCAATCTCAAATCCGGCGAAACCGCAGCGCTTTCCGCCCAGGTCAATCTGCCCACCATTTTTGATACGGTGACCGGCGTGATCTGGAGCAGCACGGATGAAAAAGTGGCCAGCGTGAACGCCGATGGCGTGCTGACCGCCGTGGGCCCCGGGATCTGCGTGATCAAGGCGGAAAGCCAGACCCGGAAAACCGTGGAATCCCGTTCCATGTATGGCACCTTCGTTTCCACCGATCCGGCCCAAGATTCCATCGTTGTGGTTGTGGATAATGAATATGATGCGGAAAAATATCCCGATCTGCTGGGTCTGTATACCGGCAGCCATGACTGGCAGGGCTTTGTGGAAGATCTGAAAAAGAACGCGCCCGTATGGACGGCGGAAAAATTCCTGTGGATCCGTGCAATTGTGAATCTGGAACTGCGGGAAGACGGCACCTTCCGTCAGGAAGTGCTCAATGCCCAGCGCAAGGGCTATCAGGTAAATGCCGATCTGCCCGATGGGGATACCTATGAAGCGCAATCCGCCAAATATCAGAAATGCTATGTTTACAATCGTTACGGCCAGGTGGGCGCGGAATTGAGCACGGATGAAAAGAAATTCCATGATGTGGCGGGCATGACCGAAAGCGGCATCAACAATTTCGCCGAAGTGGGCGTATTTGCCGTGCTGGATGGCCAGCTGGTGCTCTATTACAACGGCCAGACCCAGACCCTGGGCGCAGCGGAAGGCAATGAATGGGCCAAGAATATCTATGTTCCCTTCAACAACATGGTGGCTATGAGCGAAAACATGGCCATGCTGCTGACCAAGGAAGGCGCGGAAGACGCGGCGGACGCGGCGGATGAACAGCCTGCCGGGGAAGAAGAAAAAAAGGCTTCCGAAGCGGCCGGGGAAAGCTATACCGGCGTTGCCAGCATGACCTGGCACGGCGATACGGAATTTACCGCCATCGTGGATGTGAGCATCGACAATGGCGTGATCACCGGCGTGAATGTGCGGGAAGGCAGCGTAATTGATACCGGCACGGAAACCTTCCGCCTCTGGGCTGAAGGCAAGGACGCCTATTTTGCCCAGTATATTGGCAAGGATGTGCAGGTGATTCTGGATCTGGTGCTGACGCCCTCTGCCAATGTGGATCATTTTGACGGCGGCAAGATCGAAGGCGGCATCGACGCTGTGACCGGCGCCACTGCCAGCTCCACCACCATTGCCATGGCTGTGCAGGATGCGGTAAAGAAGGCCACCGAAGAATAAGTGAAAAAGAAAAACTGCCGGAGCATGCTTTCGGGAAGCTCCGGCAGTATTTTTTATGGTGAATTATTTCTGGCCGTAGGTGGCGTCCGGGCCATGCTTGCGCAGATAATGCTTATTGAGAATATACTGGGCCATGGGGGGCCGGGGACGCTTGGGGGAGAGCATTTCGGTATGGAAGGCCATCATGGCGATTTCCTCCAGCACCACGGCGTTATGCACTGCCGCGTGGGCGTCTTTTCCCCAGGTGAAGGGGCCGTGGGAATGCACAAGCACGGCGGGAATGGCCTGGGGATCCAGATTGTTTTCTTCAAAATGGGCGGCGATGACCTTGCCCGTTTCCAATTCATAATCCCGTTCCACTTCATCCTTGGTCAGCACCCGTGCGCAGGGCACAGCGCCATAAAAGGCGTCGGCGTGCGTGGTACCGTAGGCGGGAATATCCCGGCCGGCCTGGGCCCAGACGGTGGCCCAGCGGGAATGGGTATGCACCACGCCGCCGATCTGGGGGAAGCGGCGATAAAGCTCCAGGTGGGTATCGGTATCGGCAGAAGGATTCAGTTTTCCTTCCACCCTTTTGCCCTCCAGATCGATGACCACCAGCGTATCTTCCGTCAGTTCTTCATAAGGAACGCCGGAGGGCTTGATCACAAACAGGCCCTTTTCCCGATCGATACCGGAAACATTGCCCCATGTAAAAGTGACCAGCTGATGCCTGGGCAGAAGCAGATTGGCTTCCAATACTTCACGCTTTAATTCTTTGAGCATAACGGGCCTTCCTTTCTTCTTTATCGTGCCTGCTTTTTGATTTCCTTGATGCGCTTCATCACATCATTGGCGCCCCGGCCAAAATAATCATGAAGAATTCTGTATTCCCGGAACAGCTTTTCATATACGGCTACATGCTCGGGAATGGGGGTATAAACCAGATTTTTCACCTGGCCCATTTTCCGGGCGCCGGTGATTACGTCGTCATAGCCGCCCAATTCGCTGCCGGCGGATACCGTGCCAAAGATGGCTGCGCCAAGCGCGGGCCCCTGGGCGCTGCCGGCAATGCGGATGGGCATATTGAGCACATCGGCATAAATCTGCATCATCATGGGATTTTTCTGGCTGATGCCGCCGGAAGCGATAAAGGAATCCACCGGCACGCCGTTTTCCCGGTAGTTTTCCACGATCATCCGGGCGCCGTATGCGGTGGCCTCAATCAGGGCGCGATACATTTCTTCGCAGGTGGTCTGCAGCGTCATGCCCAGCATCATGCCCTCCAGATCCCAATCCACCAGCACGCTGCGATTGCCGTTCCACCAATCCAGGGCGATGAGCCCGCTTTCGCCGGGGGCCAGGCGGGAGGCCAGGCGGGTGAGATATTCATGGATGGAAACGCCCTCTTCCCGGGCTTTTTCATAATATTCCTTGGGGCAGCAGTTTTTCACCAGCCAGGCGAAATGATCGCCCAGGCAGCTCTGCCCGGCCTCATAGCCATAGAAGCCGGGAATCAGGCCATTTTCCACCACGCCGCACATGCCGGGAACCTGCCTTTCCTCCGTGCCGTTGACCAGATGCACGGCGGAGGTGCCCAGAATGCCCAGCATCACCCCGGGGCGATCAATGCCCACGGCGGGGGTGCAGACGGCGGCGTCAATATTGGCGGCAGCCACGGATACGCCGGGATGCAGATGCAGCTTTTTCGCCATTTCTTCGGTGACAAAGCCTGCGCGCTCGCCCAGATAGATCATGGGCGCATCATATTTTTCTTTCATCACATGCCGCAGTTTGGGATTGAGGGAAGCGAAGAAATCCTCGGAGGGATAGCCGGTTTTTTGATTATAGAAAATCTTATAGCCCGCATTGCAAAGGCTCAGGGTGCGATTGCCCGTCAGCAGCCAGACCATCCAATCCCCGGCCTCAATCCAGTGATCCATTTTTTCATAGATATCCGGCGCTTCCTCCAGCAATTCCCAGATTTTCGGAATGGACCATTCAGAGGAAACGCGGCCGCCGTAATTATTCAGCCACTGCTGATTTTGTTCCAAGGCGGCCTGCGTAATGCGGTTGGCATATTCCTGGGGGCCGTGATGCTTCCACAGCTTTACATAGGCATGGGGATTTTCCTGGTATTCGGGCAGGAAGCAAAGGGGAGTGCCATCCTTAAAAGCAGGGAAGGCGGTGGAGCAGGTAAAATCCACCCCCAGGGCAATAATATCTTTGGGGTTTACGCCCGATTCATCCACCACTTGGGGGATAACGGTATAGAGCACATCCAGATAATCCTGGGGGTGCTGGAGGGCCCAGTCCACAGGCAGGCGCTTTCCGCAGGGCAAAAACTGATCCATAACCCCATGGGGATAATCCATGCTGGCAGAGGCAATCTGCTCCCCATTGCTGACGCGAACCAGCACGGCGCGGCCGGAGAGGGTGCCAAAATCCAGACCAATCGCATATTTTTCCATTGAAAACGCTCCTTATTTATGCTCGGAATCGACCAGAGAAATCAATTCCAGAGGATGATGGATGATGTGCAGGGCATGGGCGGCTTCCAATTCTTCCTGCTTTCTGAAGCCCCAGGTAACGCCCACGGTTTCCATGCCGGCGGCATTGCCGCATTCCATATCGGTGCCGGTATCGCCGATATAGAGGCAATCAGCGGGAAGAACGCCCAATTTTTCGGCGATATACAGCGCGCCGGCCGGATTGGGCTTTAAGGGCATATCCGCCGTTTTCCCGCGCACATGGGCAAAGGGAAAGCCGGGAAAATAATAATCCACCACGCTTTGCACATCCCATTGATCCTTATTGGAAAAAACGCACAGGGACAGATTGCGTTTTTTCAGTTCCTCCAGCATATCCATGACCCCATCGTAAATATGGGAATCAATACGGCAATTTTTTGCGTAATCCGCCCGGTAAATATCCAGCACCTGCTGATGAAATTCCTGCTTTTCGCCCACGGCCCGGCTGGCCAGATTGCTGGCGCCGCCGCCCACCATATATTTATAAAGCTCCACTTCATGAACGGGAAGAGAGAATTTTTCCAGGGTACGATTCATGGCTGCCGCAATATCGGGCAAAGAATTGACCAGCGTGCCATCCAAATCGAAAATGACGGCCTTTTTCATGGGTATTCCTCCAATTTTTCTATCTTAATAATTTTAGCACAAGAATGGAATCTGTGCAAGGCGGGCATACTGGAAAAGGAGGGATGAAAAAATGAAAAATGGAAGATGTACCCCGGGGCGGGTCATGGGCATGGCCTTTGCTTTTTTATGCATGCTTTTTGGCATGATGCTTACGGACGCCAAAGCGCCGGTGGCGCCCGGGGCGGAAAATACGGCGGCCCCGGCGCAGATTGTATCAGAGGGCGGGGAAAGAATCCAATCCGGCTGCGCCGTTACCCAGACCATGGGCTTTTCCCGCTGCGGCCACAGCGTAAGCCGGAGAATTGAAGCGCCGGCGGAAATCATCGGAATGGATTTTGCCGGAGCAAAGGAATATTATGCCCTCTGGCAGATGGAGAATTTTTCCCGGGATCAGATGGAAATGCAAAGAGAGATTGATCTTTTTTGCCCCATGCACAAGGTATTGACAGCGAATAATGCGGGGGAAATCATGCTGACCCAGAATCAATACGGGGATGGGATGGCGGTACTGACCACATACGAAAAAACGCTGAAGGATTTTGATGAAGAAACCCAGGAAGCCTTGCGGCGCGGCCTGGGTTTTGACAGCCGGGAGGAGGCGGAGGGCTGGCTGCAATTGCATTGACAGACCGATGAAAAAACAGTATAATTTTTCTGCCGAAATTTATTCCGGGAGGAAATTATGCCGCAAAAGAAAAGCCCGGCCCGCCGCGCCCGGCGCTCGCCGTATTTATTTATCATTCTGGCCGCGATCCTTATGATCGCCCTGATTTTTGTGGGCATGCGGGCGCTGAATGCCTGGTCTGCCTATGACCGGGAGGCGGCGATAACGCCCACGCCTTCGCCCACCGTGCGATCCGTCATCGTGACCCCCAATCCCTATCTGGTCACCTTAACGCCCCAGCCTTCGCCTACCCCCAGCTATCTGGCCTACGGATCCAACGGCGATCAGGTAAAGGCCATGCAGGAACGGCTCAAGGAACTGGGGTATTATGACAGCGCCGTTGACGGCCAGTATGGCAACGGCACCAAGCAGGCGGTGAAGATTTTCCAGCGTCAGCATGGCCTGGATGACGACGGCATCGCCGGCAGCCAGACCCTTTCCAAGCTCTATTCCAATGACGCCAAGCCCATGCAGACCGCCGATACCCTTTCCGAAATTCTGCTGGTAAATGCCACCTATCCCTTGCCCGACGGCTTTGTGCCCAAAGATCTGGTTCGGGTGCAGGATCTGGCAGGCGATCTTTTCGTGGAATACGGGGACGATAATGTGCGGGGCGTCAGGGAAGCGGTGGAGGCCCTGATTAAAATGATTCAGGACGCCAAGGCCCAGGGCTATACCCCCTGGAAGCTGCGGGAGGGATACCGTACCTTTGATTATCAGCAGCAGATTTTTGATAATCAGGTAAAGGAACTGATGGAGGAAAGGGATCTTTCCCGATCCCAGGCCATTTCCGCTGCCAGCCTGACCGTGGCCGATCCCGGCGCCAGCGAGCATCATACCGGCCTGGCCTTTGACCTGAATGTGCCCGGGGAATTCTTTGCCGATACGGCCCAGTATCTGTGGCTGAAAAAGAATTGCTGGGATTACGGCTTTATCATGCGTTACACCGATGAAAAGGAAGAAATCACCGGGATCATGGGCGAGGAATGGCATGTGCGCTATGTGGGATTGGAGCACAGCAAAAAGATTCAGGAATTGAATTATTGCCTGGAAGAATATGTGGAATACTTAAAGGGAAGATAATCCCTCGTGAGCGGCGCGGAGCAAAGATTTCCGCGCCGCTTTTTTATTCCGCAGGGGAAAGGCGGCATTTGAAAAAAGGGAAGGAAAATTTGAAAAAAAACGAAAAAACACAAGAAAAACACTTGCCAAATGTGATGTTGTCATGTTATAATTTGCAGGATCACGCATGCGTGCTGATTTGCTTGCTTGTGCCGTGAAAACGGTGGCAAGGAAAGATGAGGCACGCAGAGGATACAAACAATTTAAGGAGGAACCCCAAATGGCTGTCATCTCTATGAAGCACCTGCTGGAAGCTGGCGTACACTTCGGTCATCAGACCCGCCGCTGGAACCCCAAAATGGCCCCCTACATCTTCACCGAACGCAACGGTATCTACATCATTGACCTGCAGAAGACCGTTCGCAAGATTGACGAAGCCTACATGTTCATCCGCAACCTGGCCATGGAAGGCAAGACCGTGCTGTTCGTTGGCACCAAGAAGCAGGCCCAGGAAAGCATCGAATCCGAAGCCAAGCGCTGCAACATGTATTATGTGAACAATCGTTGGCTGGGCGGCATGCTCACCAACTTCCGCACCATCCGCACCCGCGTGGAACGCCTCAACGCCATCGATAAGATGGAACAGGCCGGCCAGTTCGAAGTGCTGCCCAAGAAGGAAGTCATTCAGCTGCAGCATGAACGCGAAAAGCTGGAAGCCAACCTGGGCGGTATCCGCGAAATGAAGAAGCTGCCCGGCGCCCTGTTCGTTGTGGACCCCCGCAAGGAGCACATCGCCATCGCTGAAGCCCGCACCCTGGGCATTCCGATCGTTGCTATCGTGGACACCAACTGCGATCCCGACGAAGTGGACTACGTGATCCCCGGCAATGACGACGCCATCCGCGCTGTCAAGCTGATCGCCGGCAAGCTGGCCGATGCCATCCTGGAAGGCAAGCAGGGCGAACAGAGCGAAGAAGCTGCCGAAGTGGAAGCTGCTGACGCCGAATAATTGATATAATCTTCAAACCGTATATTAGGAGGAGTTTATCATGGCTACTATTACTGCCGCGATGGTTAAAGAACTGCGTGAACGCACTCAGGCCGGTATGATGGACTGCAAAAAGGCCCTGAATGAAACCGAAGGCGATATGGAAAAGGCCGTTGCTTATCTGCGTGAAAAGGGCCTGGCCGCTGCCGCCAAGAAGGCTGGCCGTGTTGCCGCTGAAGGCTGCGTAGAAAGCTACATCCACATGGGCGGCAAGATCGGCGTTCTGGTTGAAGTCAACTGCGAAACTGACTTCGTTGCCAAGACCGATACCTTCAAGTCCCTGTGCCATGACGTGGCCCTGCAGATTGCCGCCGCCAACCCCCTCTACATCTCCAAGGAAGACGTTCCCGCCGCCGCTCTGGAAGCCGAAAAGGAAATCCTGCGCGCCCAGGCCCTGAACGAAGGCAAGCCCGAAAAGATCGTGGATCGCATGGTGGAAGGCCGTATCTCCAAGTATTACACCGAAAACTGCCTGCTGGAACAGGCTTTCGTCAAGAATCCTGACATCACCGTGGGCACCCTGGTGAACGAAGCCACCTGGCTTCCGGCGAAAAGATTTCCATCCGTCGTTTCGTTCGCTATGAATGCGGCGAAGGCATCGAAAAGAAGGAATCCAATCTGGCGGCCGAAATCGCCGAAATGACCAAGAAGTAATTTGCTTATGAAACGGGCGGCCCTGCGCCGCCTGTTTTTTATGAGAAAAATTGGGGAGAACGATCATATGGATAAGAAATACAAGCGTGTATTGCTCAAACTCAGCGGAGAAATGCTGGGGGAAAACGGCCGTCTTTTTGATCATGATGTGATCGATCATGTGGCCCAGGTGCTCTGCCAGATCGTGGATATGGGCGTGGAATTGGGCGTGGTGATCGGCGCGGGCAATATCTGGCGCGGCCGTTCCGGTGGGGATATGGACCGGGTGACCGCTGATCAGATGGGCATGCTGGGCACGGTGATCAACTGCCTGGCTATGCGGGATGCGGTGCAGCGTGCAGGCGGCAAGGCCGTGGTTATGAGCGCCATCGAAATGCCCCGGGTTTGCGAAGTATATAATACCCAGAATGCCATAAAGCATATGAAGAAGGGCCATGTGACCCTCTTTGCTGCCGGCAGCGGCAACCCCTTCTTCTCCACCGATACCGCCGTGGTGCTTCGCGCGGTGGAAGTGAATGCGGACGCCATCCTGCTTGCCAAAAACATTGACGGCGTATATACTGCCGATCCCAAGAAGGATCCTACCGCCACCCTGATCCGGGAAATCAGCTATGAAAAGGCCCAGGATATGCGCCTGAAGGTGATGGACAGCGCGGCTTTCGCCCTTTGCGCTGAAAACAAGATGCCTATCGTGCGGGTTTTCGGCCTGTTTGAGCCGGAAAATATTCTGGATGTGCTCCATGGCGATGATATGGGCACGGTGCTGTATCCCGAAGAAAAATGAGCGAAGAAGTATTGTATTTCTTTTCCGGGCATGAAGGGGCGCTGCCGATCTATCATGCGCTGGAAGATCAGCTGACGGCCATGCTGCCCGATTTGGAAATCAAGGTGCAGCAGACCCAGATTTCCTTCTATAATCAACGGCTGTTTGCCTGCGTATCCTTTCTACCGGTGCGAAAAAAGGCGGATCGGCCGGAAAACTATCTGACGATCACCTTCGGCCTGAACCATCTGATGGAATCCGGACGGATTGATGCGGCGTCGGAGCCCTATCCCAAGCGCTTCACCCATCATATGATGGTGGGAAAGCGGGAGGAGATTGACGAAGAATTGCTTTCCTGGCTTCAGGAGGCCGCCGTATTCGCTGCGGAAAAATAAACAAAAAAGAAGGCACGAGGGAGAAAATTCTCCTTCGTGCCTTTTGCATGGAATGGATTATACATGTTCCTTATCCGTGGGATTATTGATGATGCCAAAGCCCACCAGCACGGGCAAAAGCACATCCAGCAATCCATCCACGGTGGGTTTAAGATCAAGCCCGGCAAATTCCTTGACGCAAAAAACGATCAGGGCGGCCAGGGAGGTCCATAAAGCCCAGGACCTGAGACGATTTTGGGGCATGCTATTTCTCCTTTCATCAGGATAAATGGGCCAGCAGATAGCCTGCTGCAGCCAGCACCAGATATTTGATCAATTCAAAAATAATGCCGTCCCAGCGCTTGCCGGAACGGCCCTTTAATTCTTCCACATCCCGGCTGATGCGGATCACATCCGATTGGGTGGAATCCTGCTTATTGGCCAGATCCCGGATGGAAAGGGCCAATTGATGCACGGTATCGGTCAGCTTCGTCTGTTCATCGATTCTGCGGAAGGCGGTTTTCATATCCCGGCGCATGGCGGCGTATTGCGCCCGGAGGGAGGAAACGATTTTTTCCATTTCATCCGTTCGCATGGGAATCCTCCTGACAGATTGCTTCCAGGGCGTTAAGGGCGCTGCGGATGGATTGGAACAGGGCGGCGGTATCCGGAGGGGACGATTGCTTTTCCTCCAGGCCTTTGGGAATCCCCCAATGGGTAAAGCGGCCGTAGGAAGCGAGCGTTTCCCGCACCACGCCATCATCATGCCCTTTGGCATGCACCACGGTGCCATCCCCCAGATACAGGCCCACATGGCCCATAACGGTGGGAGAATCCTGGCGGAATACCAGAGAAATGGAAGCGGCGGGCAGGGTGGAAATATCTCCTTTTCGGGCCCATGCGGTCTTATTCCACTGGGAGGTGGCGCCGGATACCAGAGAAATGCCGATGGAATCCATGGCCCAGCGGGTGAATTGAGCGCAGTCATAGGCGCGTTTTCCCGTTCCGGCGGCTTCGTCATAATAGCGGCAGCCCTTGCAGGATGTGGCCTCGCCCCGCATGCGCTGGCAATTCTTTTTGATTTTTTCAGCGCTTTGAGGATATTGCCGGGCCCTGGCCTTGCGATAGGAAGGGGTGCAGAATTGCCCGGTGCCGCCCATGAGATAGGGATTCCCTACCCGGGAAAGGGCCCAGGCAAGGATTGCTTCTTTGGAATTCATTGCTTCAACTCCTTAAATACACAGGCAGGGAGGGGCATAAGAGGTGGAGATGGCGGATGCGCTGGTAAGGGCGCCGGAAGTATTGATCAGATAGAATCGGGCATTGGAACCGGTGGGGGAGCGCGTCCACCAGGAGGAGGCTGTGCCGGCCGCCGTTTTTTTGATTTTGGATCCGCCCTGGGCAAAAAAGGCATATTGATTGCCCTCGCTGCCGAAAAAGGAGGTGACGGTGCCCAGCACTTCATCCAGCGACGGGAGAAAGAGGGTATCGCTGATGGTGTTTTTGCCTTTATCGCCCACGGTATAATATTCCTTCTGAACCGGAACGATTACGTTTTGCAGGGCGGCAGGCAGCGCGGACTGGAAATAGGATGGGAAAAGCGTGGAGCGGATATCGCTGCAATACATGGAAGAGGGATGATACCAGGCGGTATCAATATAGTTGGTGTTATTCATGACGGCGCTGAGTTCGGGAATCAGTTGCACCATCTGCAGCGTCATGGCGGCCTTTTCTCTTCCGTAGCTTTCGGCATCGGTAACAGGATCGTGATCAAAGCCGATGATTTGCAGCTGCACGGAGGAATCGCCGGAAATCAGGCATTTGGTATCCCCAAGCTGCCAGTATTCGCTGGCCAGGCCGGCGCGGCAAATGATGGAAATATCTTCCCAGCTGGTATCTTCCAGCGGCTTTTTGGCGGGGAAGGCTTTCCAGACCAGCGTGCCATTATAAAGGACTTTTTCCACTCTCTTTCCTTCGTAAGAAATAAAACCGGGGGAATTACCCCGAAAAAGAAGAGGCATATAATTTGCTCCTTTCGTTTTACTTATTCCGGATTGGAAATATAAAGCTCGCCGGTGGCCTCATCATAGGTGAATGTATTGCCAAAGGGCGTGATGGTCAGGGTGGTGGTGGCAGAATCATAGGAAAACATTTCACTGCCGGCGATGACCCCGCGCACCCGCATATTCCAGTAGACATCCAGCAGATTTTTTTCCGTTGCCACGCCGCCAAAGGCCGCACCGCCGCCGCCCTTGAGAAAATGGATTTCCCAGACGGCCCGGGTGATGATATCATAATAGACGCTTTTTTCGCCCAACAGATCGGTGACGGTATAGCGGATTTCCCAGTTATCGGCGGTGGAAAGATCGCCCCCAAAGAGAAGGGAACCATTTTCCAGCTTTCCGGCGGCGATCCAATCCGTTTCCCCCTGGCGGCGATAGGCGATTTCGCATTCTGCAATATTATAGCCATTGCAGGAAGAATGGGAAATTTCCGCCTGGACCAGGGCATAGACGCCTTCATCGCTTTCCGATCCATCGCTTTGGCAGCGCAGGCTGACGATGCCGGAAAGGGCGGGGGGCTGATAGCTTTCTGCGGTCAGGACGATTTCCTGAACGCCCACGCCGCCGCGCTTATCCACGGCCGATACGGTGATGATATTTTCCCCGGCGGCAAGAAAACCGGTTTCGGCGGAAATAGGCACACGATCGCTTTGCGCCGATGCGCCGCAGCCGGAAATCGAATAGGATGCGATGGGGGAATCCCAATAGGGCTGGGCGGCGGCATCCAGAGAAACCAGCACCCTGGATTTGCCTGCCACATAGATTCCCCAGGAAAGGGGCACATCCCCGGCAATGGGCGTGACGGCTGCGCCGGAAACCGTGGGACCCAAAGTGGAAGGACAATAGATCAGGATGGTTTTCTGCGTGGAAACACCGCTTTCGCTGCTCAGCGTCAATACCATCTGGCCGCTGGCGCTTTCCAGCATGATATTGCTGCTGAGATAGGAGGGGCTGACGTAAAAATAGGTGCTTTCTTCCCCGGCGGAAAGAGAAACGGTGCGGTAAATATCGCCCACCTGAATTCTCAGGGTATAGGCGCTTTCCAGCGGGCTTTCAAAGGTGACGATTACCAGATCGGAAATATTATATTGAGATTTATTGGTGGTAAAATTCATGGGTGTATTCCTCCTGATTCCGGCGTATCAGCCCACATATTTGAGCCCCAGACCGCTGGCGGCGGCAACCCAGGCCCATTCCTCGCCCTGGCTCATGCGCTGGGCAATGCCGAGGCGTTCCGTTTTGATATTGGTCACTTCCAGGGTACGGTTATCGGCGCGGAATTTGGCGCTGTCCTCCACCTTGCCGATTTCCAGGCCGTTTTCCGTAACGCGCAGATACACGCTCAATTCCTCCTGCTGCTTGACATACAGACGGATGGATTCATTGCCCGTAATATCCAGGGCATTGATTTTCTGCAGGGTGGCTTCCCGGGAAAAGAGAGAATCCACATCCAGTTTGGCGGCAATGAGGCTTTGGATAATGGCGCTTTCGCCGAAAATTTCCTGCACATTCAGCGTGGCGGCGGTGATGGTGCCCTCCATGATTTTTTCGCCGCCGTGAATACCCTGATGAAGAATATCTTCATTTCCGATCTGCTTGCGCGCGGTAATCACATCGCCGTTTTCATCGACGGTCAGGGCGTAAAGGCCGCCGTCGGCCCCTTTGACCAGCAATTCGCCAACGGACAGGGAGAGAAGATTTGCCTCGGTAACGGCCAACTTGGCGATATACAATTCCCCGGCGCTGCCCTTGGTGATGATGGCGGTGCCGGCAGCCAGATCCTTGATCCGGGCGAAATCCACATCCGCCGTGCCGATGGCGGCCTGGGTCATTTGGGAAACGGCGGCATTCAAGGCGTCAATTTCTGCCCAGTCAATATCGGCGGACTGGATATGGGCATCCACGGCGGAAAGGGCGTCAGCAGAAAGATGATGGGCCTGGATGGCGTTGGCGGAAAGATGATGGGCGGTGATGGCGTCGCCTGCGATTTTATCGGCCGTAACGGCATCGGCGGAAATTTTTTCCGTGGTAATGGCGTTGGCGGCCAATTGCAGCGCGGTGATGCAGCCGGCAATCAGGGATCGGGCGGCGATGCTGCCATCCTGAATGATGGCCCCGTTGATGAAACCGGAAAGCATGGCGGCATTCAGCGCACCGGCGGAAGTAAAAATACGCCCGGCAGACTGGATATTTTCCTGAGCGGTGCAATCGCTCTGCATGGAAAAGCCCCGGGAAAAGGAAAGGGACTGGCGGGTGATGATGGTATGGGTGATATTGCCCTGGGTATCGGAAATGGCAACGGGATCCCCAAGCAGCAGCCCGGGATCGCCCCGCCATTGGATTTTCGCCTGGGTGTAGGAAAGCCCCTCCAACGCGGAAAGCAGGCCCTGGGCCAGCCTTTCCGTATGCTCGCCCTGATAGGGAAAGAGGGGATGATTGCTCAGATACAGGCAATTCTGATTGGATGGGGCGGTGCCATCCAACTGAAAAAGGAGGGGCTCCGTGCCTCTGGGGGCGCCCTTGCAGGCGATGGAAAGGGCGGTCAGGGGGCCGAATACCTTTTCCCCGTATTCCCGGGAGAGGGTCACATCGGGAGAAATGGAATAGGGCGCTTTTCCTGGGCACAGGGAACGGAATTCCAGCCTGCCCATCCGGTTGACGGCGGCAAAGCAGCCGGCTGCCCCGGCGGTATAGGCAAGGGCCTGGCGAATAGAAATATTCCCCCAATCGGGGCAGGAAGAAATGACCACATCCGCATTGGGAAAATCGGCAGCAAGCGCAAAGCCGGACAGCGAAGCCAGCTGGGACGCCAATTCGCCCAGGGTAAGGGGATACACAAATTCATCGGAAAATGCACTTTCAAATGCCACGCCCAGGGCGTCATGGCCGGTAAGAATGAGGCGGAGATCCCCTTCCTGGGAGGCTGCCTTGGAAACGAAAAAGACGCAGAGGGGAGAAACAAAATCCCCAAGGCAGAGATTGACACGGATCTGCGCCCCGGAGAGGGAACGGGCATCGGTGAAATAGCCATCGGCATTATGCAGCGTCAGGCTGCAGGAAGCAGAAAAGGCGCCGCCCAGCAATTGGCCGTTGCTGACGCCCTCGCTCATCTGAAAAGAAATGGCCCGATCCCCGGAAAAAAACAGGGTTTCACCGGTCAGATATACGATTTCCCCGGAGAGAGTGGGCTGCCTGGCAGGCGCGGAAAGCAAATTGGCAAGGGTCATTTCGCTCATTTACTGTTCCTCCAGGATCAATTTCACATCCGCCCACAGGGGTGCGGCGGGCTGATAATGATATACCGTGGCCTGCTGGCCGGAAAGGCGGCAGGTGATTTCCGTTTGCCCTTTCAGGGGATCAGGATAATTGCAGGTGAAAAATCCGCCGGGATTAAGCTGCCCGGCCAGCAGGGAAAGATCGTCCTGGGTCAACCGCACCCAGACGATTTCCACCGTGCGCTTTTCCTGCACCCCATCCTGCAAAAGCTGGCCCCTGGTATTATATTGGGTGGAGCCGGTTTTTGGGGTGATTTTTACCGACAGGGAATGGGGGCTTGGCAATACCACATCGTTGATGGATAACATGGGCATTCCTCCTTACAGATTCAATTCCACCCGGCCGCTGCCCTGGGTGACCCGGTTGATGCCGTCAATGGCGGCAACACCCAGACGATACCCATCGATTTCCAGCGGAATGGTGATGGAAATATTCTGCTGGCCCTGATCCTG
Organism: Clostridiales bacterium; assembly: GCA_015056015.1. Lineage (GTDB taxonomy): Bacteria > Bacillota > Clostridia > Christensenellales > Aristaeellaceae > RUG563. The sequence continues at coordinate 5,280 of SVHD01000023.1, read as the reverse complement.
GGAAACGGGCTGGGCAGCGGAAAAATGGGGAGAGGCAAAGAAAACGGGCGGCTGAAAATCGGGAATTTCCAGGGCCTGGGCGGCACGATGGCCCAAAAGATCGGCTTCCTTTTCCACCTGTCCGGCACTTTGGGAAATGCCCTCAAGCAGACCTTCGTCAAAAAGCCGGCCCACCTCGAAGGTGAGCCGGGAGGGAGAATGGATGCTCAGGGCGGCGCGCAGGGCATTGGCAGCCGCCGTGGCAACGGCATGGGCGGCAGAAACCACCGCGCCCTGACGGGAAAGAATGCCGTTTCGCAGGCCGTCCCCTGCCATGGCGCCGGCAGAATAAAATTGGGATGCAAGAGAGGACGCCTGGCCGCCCATGGCGGCAAGCAGGGCGGCGGCCTGGGCAGCGGCGGCAGAAAAGGGGGCGATATCCGCAGTAAAGCGGACAGAGATTTCATCAAGAGTCATGAGGAATTATTCCTTTCCGCGCCAGGCAAGCAGGCGCTGTTTGATTTCTTCATCGGTCATTTCCCCCATGGGAAAAGAAGAAAGGGGCGGGGCGGGCAATTTTTCCGGGGCATGATAGGCCAGAGCCATGGCGCGCACGAGGAAATATTTTTCCCGTTCCTGATACTGCATTCTGGCCCGGCTGGCGGTCAGCAGAAGAAAAATTTCGCGGGGCGTCATGGAAAAGAAATCCTTTGCTTCCATGACGCCCGCTTCCGCAGCCTTCAGGGAAAGGCGCTGAAATTGCTCCTTTAAGGATTCATGGCTTGATCCTGCCCCGCCGGATGAAAAAAACAGGCGTCCTCCAGGGCGGCGGCAAGGGCATTGGCAATTTCCTGAAGACTGCCGCCGCTTTTCAGGTGATGTTCCAGCAGATTGCCTGCATCCGGAAGGGAAAGGGCGGGATTTTCATGAAGCAGCGCGCACCACAAAAGCCCGCGGATACAGGAAAAGCTGGTTTCCTGCAAATGCGCAAGACTCATGCCCGTTTTTTCTTCCAGATTGCAAAGGGCGTTTACGGTAAAGCGCAGGGAATAATGATTTCCCGCCAGGCAGAGGGAATGCATCATACGATTTCCACCTTACCGCAGATGCGCAGAACCGCCGTAAAGCCCACCGCGCCATCCACACTGGCAGCGCCCAGGGCATGGGATTTTACAAAGGCGGAAAAGGTAAGGGCGGTCTGATCGGGGAAGGTGACGGTGAAAGGAACGGTTTCGCCGGATTCAAAGAGGGTACGCAAAAGCGCCTGGCCGTTTTCACTGTTTTCGTGGAAGCCTTCCAGCGTGACCTCGCCCATATCCTTCAGTCCCTGGGTATAGGTTTTATAGCCATTGGGGGAATCCAGGGTGGTTACATCGATGGCCTCGCTTTCCGCCTTGATTTCGCTGATGGAACGGATGCGGCCGATGAGCATGGATTGATCCTGATAAGTGCACGAAATTTTCGTGCCCATGGCTTTCTGTGCCATATTGATTCTCCTTTACTGATAAATTATTTCGCCCTGCAAAAGACAGCGATACCGCAGATGCTTTCGCCAGGCGTAGGCGATTTCATCATAGAAATCTTGCTGGGCGATGCGGCGAAGGCCCATTTGGGAAAGGGCCTGATCGGCCTGGATGGAAAGGGATTCCAGGCTTTCCCGGGAGGGGGCATATACATCCACATCGGCGATGTATTCCTCCAGATACCCTGTTCCATCCGCCTGGGCGTGCACGCCGCCGCCGGCATCCGCGATGGTGATGACAGGCAGGGGCATTTCTTCCCGGGCAAAGGCGGCCGCCGTGCAGGCAGGAAGATGGGAAAGCGATAAAAGCATGGCGGATTTCATATCGATCATTGGATCGCCTCCTGCATGGCCCGGATCATACGGGCCAGATAATCGGCTTCCCTGGCAGCGGGAAGCAAAAAGGGGCGCGCCGACATGCGGCGCGTCCCATATTCCAGATAAATGGCGTAGGGGCGGCGGGCCAGAATTTCCGCCCCCACAGCCCAGGTATTCTGCTGCAGGGAATTGCGCAGCGCGCCCGTGCGGACGGGAACAATCGCCTGAGCCGTTTTTAAGACCTCCTGGGCCGTTTTTTCCATTTCTATGGAAGAATACTCGAGCAATTTTCCGGGCAGCTGATGCAGCCTGGAAAGGGCTTGATCAAGACCGGTGATATTCATCGGCTGCAGCGGCGCAGATCCGCCGCCAGATGCCCGGGATAGGCCCGCAGGGATACGCAGACATAGGGCGCATCCTGGATTATTACCTGATCCCCAGGGGCAATCAGGGTATTGACGGGCAGCAGTACCCGCAGCATATCCTGTACATACTGGCCATAGCCCCTGGCACTCAGCGTCCCGGAAAGAGGACGGATGGCGCAGAGCATTTCCTTCCCTGCCAGGAAGATTTTTGCTCTGCCGCGTTTGAATAGGCGCATGGGATACTCCTTTCGTGACATTCGGAAAAAGAAATTCCGGATGGATTTAGGTGGTGGCCCTGCGATAGGAAAAGATTTCCCTGCGAAGAGATTCCGGTAAATCCTCTGCGCTGCGGCGGATATCCCCTTCGGTATGCTCTTTTTCCCCTTCCATGCCCATGCGATTGAAGAAAATCACCGCCATACGGATCTGGGCGCTGGAAAGGGCGGGAGGAATTTCCTCCCGCCAGGTCAGGGCGCAGATGAGGCTGCCGGCGTCCCGGAGCAGGGAAAGCAAAAGCTCATCCGATGCATCCGCGGCGTCCGGCAGGCGCAAGCGCAGGTCATTGAGCAAAGCCGTTTCGTTCATGGCATCAGCCCAGCACGCGAACGGCCAGCTCGGGATAGAGGGTCTTGAAGCCGTAGAGCACATCCATGGACAGCATTTCCCGCTTATGCTGCATATCATAGCCGCGCACCACGCGCAGAGAAATGCCGTTATAATGCGTGACATAGCTTTCCACGCCGCCGGGAGCGGTGAGGGGACGAGTGACGAAAGCAAAGGCCATGGGATGGAAGGCCAAATTGGCGGTATGGCTGCCGATGAGGGTGACGTCAGTCTTATCGGCGATTTCGGGCAGCGCGGGGGATACCTGCACATTGGCAATGGCATTGCTGGCAGCGGCCGCGGAATCGGCGGTGATGGTATAGGTGTGATCGCCGATCTTGATCAGATCACCTTTGGAAAGCTTACCGGTCAGGGTGGTAGCGGTGAGGGAAAGGGTATTGCTGCCGGCAGAAACCTTGCCATTCACCTTCACGGCCTGGGCCGCGGTGATGCCGGTTTCATGCTGGCAGACGGCCTGGGACATATAGTTTTCCATGCCCATCACCCGGCCGATGCTGCCTTCACGCAGGGCCAGGGTGGAACCGGATTTTTCCGCATGGACGATAGGCTCCAGGGCGGTGAAAGCAGCGTCGGCTTCCGCATCCCATACGGCAACGCGGCCGGAAACGGGGGCCTTCTGCAGATTCAGCTGCTTGCGGGCATCGGCAAAGGCGAAGAGGGTATCCGGGGTCTTGCCGGCTTCGCCTACGCAGGAATTGACATCCTGATAGAGCTTCAGGCCATCGGCGTTGATCTTCTGGGCCAGGGCGGCGGCAGCGGGATCGATGAAAACACGGATCAGATCATCGATATTGGCAGCACCCTGCAGCGCTTCAATGCCAACATCCACCGTGGCGATCTTATCCAGGGTGACATCCACGGTATTTTCCACGATATCCTGGGTGGAAACGCCCTGGGCGGGATCGAAATCCTTCGCTTCCAGCACCACGGGCTTGCGAACCTGGATGGTATCGCCCCGGCGGGCGGCGAAATCATCGGAATAATCCTTGTGGATCAGATTGGGAAACACCAGATGATCGATGAGACGGGGCAGGGCAGCGCGGGCAAAATCCTTGATAGAGATAAAAGAGTTAGCCATAATGAAAATTCCTCCTTACATGTTCTGACGGCTGATGGCCGCATAGTATTCTTCATCCGAAAGTTCGGAAAGGGGCAGGATAGGGGCAGCTTTGGGGGCGGCATGATTGAGCAGGCGATCTTCCACGCCCTTCTGTACGGCAGCGCGGAAGGCGCCTTCCAGCAGGGAAACGCCCTCCGTGACGGCGGCTTCATCCACAAAATTCAGGCAGGCAGCCAGATCGGCGGGCAGGCCGCATTTTTCCATTTCAGCCCGGGCCAGAGATTGCATTTCGCGTTTGTTCAGGGCCTCTTCCCTGGTATCCAGCTGGCTGATGCGATCGGATTCCGCCTGGGCGGCTTCCTCCATTTGCCGGGTAATGCGGGCAGAAAGATCCTGGAAGCAGCGCTCGATATCGCCCAGATTGACGGGCGCGGTTTCGGGATTTTCAGGAACAACGGGATTTTTTTCTTCCATGGGAAATTATTCCTCCTTATTTTGATGGGATTCAGGAATCTGGCCATCCAGGAAGGGCAGCTGGGACAAAAGCAGCTGATCGGGCACCATGCCTTCCAGGGTTTTGACCATTTGCGCGGCCTCCAGATGATTTTCCGGAAGCGTGCGGGTAAAGAGAATCTGTACTTTGGATTCATCCAGGGGACGTTCTCCCTTGACGGAGAGGAAATGGGCATAGCAGGCCATGCGTTCCTTCAGACCTTCCCGGAACCAGCGTTCCTTGCTGCGAGTCAATTGTTCCAGGCCCATGAGCTTATATTTGATGGCCACGCCGCTGGCATTGCCGGAAAACTGCTCATCGGAAAGATCGGGAATCATGGAGAACTTGTGGATATCCCGCTCCAGAGAAAGGCGCAATTCCTCTGCCCCGGCCCCGGCGTTTTTCACCAGGTATTCCGCACCTGCATCCCGATCGGGAAGATAGAGCAATTTATCCTGGCGCAATTGCTGAGCGGGGGAGCGGCCCTGATCATCCGTTTCCAGCCGGGCACCATAGACGATCAGCAGGGCGTCGGCCAATTGCTCCTGATCATTGACCCGGCAGGATTCCAGCACATCATAGGCCTCAATCAGGGAAAGCACGCTATCCACATCCCCGGTTTCCTCTTCGTTATTCCAGTATTCGATCAGGGGAACCCGGCCGAAATAATGGGGCGTACGGGATATGGGCTGGCCCAGGAAGAGGGAGGCGGCATCGGAAGCACGATAGCAAAGGCATTCGCTGTCCGTATAGACCTGAGCTTCATAGCCACGGGGAACGCCGGCAGCATCGGTAATGGGATGAAAATGCACGCCGAAGAGAGGCGAAGCGCTCACGTCATCACCGTAAACCACAAAGGCGCAGCGGGGATCCAGGGCGGCGGAACGAGGCCGGGCGTGATCATCGCTGTAGATGACTT
>SVHD01000022.1:26549-38085 GCA_015056015.1 Clostridiales bacterium | reverse complement strand
GGCTGCATCGTCCGCGATCGGGAGGTGTATCATCCTTGAAAAAAATTGCTGTGGTCACCGGTTCTTCCCGGGGGATCGGCCGGGGCATCGCCGATATGCTCCATGAAAACGGCTATCAGGTAATCTATTCCGGCACCAAAGCGCAGCGCCCGGAAAATCTTCCCCAGGACCGGGATTATTTCCCCTGTAACATTGCGGAAAAAGATCAGCGGGAAGCGCTGATCCAATATGCCCTCGATACCTATGGCCGCCTGGATGTGCTGGTGAATAACGCCGGCGTTGCGCCCCTTGTGCGCAAGGATATCCTGGAAATGGAAGAAAAAAGCTTTGATCGGGTACTGGGCATCAATCTTAAGGGCACCTTCTTCCTTTGCCAGCTGGCTGCTAACGCCATGCTGAACGGAAAAAAGACCCTTTCCGATTATGCGCCCCGCATCATCAATATCGGCTCCATCTCTGCCTATACCTCCTCCATCGCCCGTGGGGAATACTGCATCAGCAAGGCCGGCCTTGCCATGGTGACCCAACTGCTGGCCGATCGGCTGGCGGCGGAAAGTATTCCCGTGTTTGAGGTGCGTCCCGGCATTATCGAAACGGATATGACCCATGTGGTGCATGATAAATATCAGAAACTGATTGATGAAGGGCTGCTGCCTGTGCCCAAATTCGGCAAGCCTGAGGACGTGGCCAAAATGGTGCTGGCCTGCTGCTCCGGTCTTCTGGATTATTCCGCCGGGCAGGTGCTCAATGCCGATGGCGGCTTTGCCTTAAGGAGGCTGTGATGCTGAAAAAAATCACGCGAACCGTGGTGATCGGCTCCGGCTGCGCCGGGCTGAATGCCGCTGATTGGCTGTATGATTTGGGGGAAAGAGATTTTTGCCTGGTGACGGAGAATCTGCTTTCCGGCACTTCCCGCAATACCGGCAGCGATAAGCAGACCTACTATAAATTATCCCTGGCCGGGGATACGGATGACAGCGTGGGCAAATTGGCCCGGGATCTGCATTATCCAGACGTCAACGGCGATACCGCTCTTTGCGAAGCGGCTTCCTCCGCCAAATGCTTTTTCAAGCTGGCGAAGCTGGGCGTTCCCTTCCCCCAGAATGATTTTGGGGAATACGTAGGCTATCAGACCGATCATTCCCTTTTCCCCCGGGCCACCTCCGCCGGCCCCCTTACCAGCCGCTTTATGACCGAAGCCCTGGAAAAGAGCGTCAAAGAAAAGAATATTGAAATTCTGGATCATTCCCTGGCTGTAAGAATCCTGACGGATGAAAACGGCGTCTGCGGTCTTTTGTGCCTGAAAACGGATACCGGCGAATGGCTGAAAATCGATTGCGCCCATGTGATCCTCTGTACCGGCGGCCCTGCCCATATTTACAGGGATTCCGTATTCCCGGAAAGCCAGCAGGGCATGAGCAGCCTGGCCTTTGAAGCCGGGGCGGAAGGGGCCAATCTGCATTGCTGGCAGTATGGCCTGGCCTCCGTTTCCTTCCGCTGGAATGTATCCGGCAGTTATCAGCAATCCCTGCCCCGATATGTATCGGTGGATGAAAAGGGCGTGGAGCGGGAATTCCTGCTGGATGCCCTGGATGAAAGGGATATGCTCCACCGCATTTTCCTCAAGGGCTATCAATGGCCCTTTGATCCCGCCAAGGCAGAAGGCTCATCTTTTGTTGATATTCTGGTAAAGCGTGAAACCGATCTGGGACGCAGGGTCTATATGGATTACCGGCGCAATCCCACCGGCTTTTCCCCGGAAAATCTTTCAGAAGAGGCCCATTCCTATCTAAAAAACTGCGGCGCTTTGCAAAATTTGCCCATTGAACGGCTGCGGGCCATGAACGCCCCCGCCATTCAGCTTTATCGCAGCCACGGCATTGATCTGGAAAAGGAAATGCTGGAAATCAAGGTCTGCGCCCAGCATCACAGCGGCGGCATTGCCGTGGACGCCAATTGGCAAAGCTGCGTTCCGGGGCTGTATGTATGCGGTGAAGCGGCAGGCACCTTCGGCAAGCGCCGCCCCGGCGGCTCTGCCTTAAACAGCACGCAGGTCGGTTCTCTCCGCGCGGCAGAGCATATCGCCCGGGACAGCATGCGCCTTCCCCGGGAATCTGCCGCCGAAGTGAAGCTTCCCATCCTGCCGGCAGGGGACGCGGAAGAATTGCTCCGGGAAATGCAGGCGGATTTTTCCCGCCATGCCGCCTTTATGCGAAATCCGGAAGGCATGAAAAAGATCATGGCCCGGTGCGAAGAAATCCTCGGCAATTCTCTGGAAGCGTCTCTGGATGATCCTCAGCTTCCCGCCCGACTGCGGCTTAAGGATCTTTGCATCACCCAGAAAAACATTATTTCCGCCATGCTGCTGGATCTGGATGCTCCCGGCGACGGCGTGATATATACCAGTAACGGAAATAGCCATCTGCGCGCTGCCCGTCCCCTGCCCGATCGGGATTTGTGGTTTGAACGCGTCTGGAAAAAACAGTTGGAAAAGCCAATGCGCTTAAAATAATTCAGGAGGGATTATACCATGATGAAAGCTGCATTCTTCAGCAAATACCCTAACATCATTGATTACGTCTACAAGCTGGGCCGCCGGGAAAAAATCGCCGAAATGTTTGATCTGTATGAAAAAGTGATCACGCCTGAAAATATCGCCGAGGAAATGGAAAATATCAAGGATATTGATTGTCTCTTTACTTCCTGGCATATGTTTGTCCCGGAAGAAAAGTATCTGGATCAATTGACCAATCTGAAAGTGGTATTCTACGGCGCCGGAACCGTCAAATATTTTGCCGAGCCCTTCCTGCGCCGGGGCATCCAGGTGGTCACCTCCGCCCAGGCCAATGGCGAATTCGTGGCGGATTACGCCGCCTCCCAGATTCAGCTGGCCGCCAAGGGCTTTTTCCATAATCTTCGGGTGGATAATTACAGCGCCCGGGACTTCCATGGGAAATTCAAATATACCGGCTTTTTTGAAATCAACGTGGGCCTTATCGGTGCGGGCATGATCGGCCGGATGGTCATTGAGCGGATGAAGCTGCCCAGCATCCATGTCTGCGTATACGATCCCTATCTTTCCGAAGAAAAGGCCAGAGAACTGGGCGTAAAGAAATGCTCTCTGGAGGAAATCTTCTCCACCTGCCTGGTGGTTTCCAATCATGCCCCCAATATTCCCGAAACCGTGAAAATGCTCACCCCCGAGCATTTTGCCTCCATGCTGCCCCATGCCACCTTTATCAATACCGGCCGCGGCGCCACGGTGGATGAAGAAGGCATGATCCGGGTGCTGAAGGAACGCACGGATATTGTGGCTCTGCTGGACGTCACCTTCCCCGAACCCCCTGCCGAGGATTCTCCGCTGCTGCATATGCCCAATATCTATCATACCTCCCATATCGCCGGCTCCCAGGGCAACGAAGTGGTCTTCATGGCCGATCTTTGCATTGAAGAGGCCCAGCGCTTCCTGAGCGGCCAGCCCATGAAGTATTCCGTCACCATGGAAATGCTCAAAACCATGGCGTAAATCCAGGCATAAAAAAGGGGTTTTCAGCAAATGCTGAAAGCCCTTTTTCTTATTTCCAGTTTTCCAGCAATCTGTGAAAGCCCTCCAGCATGCCGGGCAGGCGCACGTTTTCCGCGGCCACAGCCGGCAATTGGGCCACAATTTCTTCCCCCAGCAATACCCGGATCATGCCGATTTCCTGCCCCTTTTCAACCGGCGCCTGCAGGAATTCAGGAAGCTGCGTTTCAAATCCCAGTTTTCCCGCCTGCCCGTTTTTCAGCAGCATCCCAAGCCCGCTGCCAAGGGCCACGTCCACTTCCTCCCGGGAGCCCATCTTCACCGGAATTTTCGCTCCGATCAAATCCCCCTGGGCAGCCACCTGCACCCGGGCGTAATTGGCAAAGCCGTATTCCATCATGGCCCGCGCCTCGTCAAAGCGCGTCTGGCTGTTGGGCACGCCCAGTACCACCGCAATCAGCCGCATGCCCTTTCTTTCCGCCGTGGCGCTCAGGCAGTATTTTGCTTCATTGGTGGAGCCAGTTTTCAGCCCGTCGCAATCCTGATAAAATCGTACCAGCCGGTTGGTATTGGTCAAATCCGTCACCCGGCCGGAAGGATGGGTCAGGCTGTCCAGCCAGGTGGAAGAATAGGAAAAATAATCGGGATACCGGCAGATTTCCCGGGAAATCATCCCCACATCCCGGGCTGTGGTGTACTGATTTTCCGCCGGCAGCCCGGTACAATTCACATAGTGGGTATTGAGAAGTTCCATTTCCTCCGCCTTTTCATTCATCAGGGAAACAAATGCTTCTTCCGTTCCCGCCACATATTCCGCCAGGGTCACGGCGCTGTCATTCCCGCTTGAAATGATGGTTGCTTTCAGCAAATCCTTTAAAGGATACACCGCATGGGCGTCCAGAAAGGCCTGGGATCCGCTCTGCCCTGCGGCATATTCGGATACGGTCACCTGATCCTCCAGGGTGATCTGTCCGCTTTCCAGTTTTTCCAGAATCAAAAGCAGCGTCATCAGCTTGGTCACCGACGCCACCGGGCGCTCTTCATCTGCGTTCTTTTCAAAAATCACTGCGCCGGTTTCCGCTTCCAGCAAAATAGCGCCGGGGGCAGTAAGATTCATCGGCGGCGCATCCTCCAGAGGGGCTGCCAATGCCGCCTTTGGCAGCAGCAAAAAACATAGGGACAGAGACGTCATCAGCGCAATCCGACGCAAAAAACGGGCCATGCTTCATTCCTCCTTTACAGGAATTAGCATCGCCCGTTTTTCATATTTTATCCCTGGCATACAGGGAAATTCATCAGCCCTTCAGTTTGGCCAGCTCAGCCTCCACCTTTTCCTTCGTGGCAAAATTCAGGGGAGAGAAACGGCCTTCCAGCGCCTTTTCCAGCTTTTCGATGGCGGCTTCCTTCTTGCCATCCTCTGCATCATAAAGGGCCAGGAAATACAAAGTATCAATCTGGTTATCCTTCTGTTCCAGGGCCTTTTCAAAATATTTCCGGGCGGTTTCCTTATCATTCATCAGCCGGTAATACAATTGGCCCAGATTATCCAGCGTCACAGGGGATTCCTCATCATATTCCAGGGCTTCCAGATTATAGCTCAGCGCCTTTTCCGCATCGCCGGTTTCGATATAGATAAAGCCCAGGGCTTCATAAATCAGGCCGCAGGGATATTTCTGGTGGGCCGCTTCCAACAGATTCACGGCGCTGGCCATATCCCCCAGCTTATACTGGGCCACGGCATAATTCATCAGCAGCTGAGGCCGGCTTTCGCCCTTGTAATCCGGGGCCTTTTCCGCCTTCTTCAGGATTTCCTTCACCTTTTTATAGTTTTCCTCCCCGCCGGCGCGCAAAAGCAGCACGCTGTAAGCCAGCAGGTAGGAGCAGGAAGTATATCCCTTCTGATACAGCGCTTCATAACCGGCCATGGCGCCTTCATAATCGCCCTTCTGATGCTTCATCATCGCTTTGCGAACATTAATCCCGTCCATGAATCCCATTTTCCAATTCCCTCCTCGCCTTATACATCAGGCGTTGATATCTTTTCTGTAATGCGGCCATATCGCTGTCATCCCGTTCGGCAGCCATTGAAATGGCCTTCCTTGTATATTCGATGGCGGCGGCAATATCCCTTTTCCTGTGCTCACAAATTTTTGCCATAGCAATCAAAGGCGCGATCCCGCCCTGATGGGAGGCAATCATCCGCTGATAGATTTTGGCGGCTTCCTCCCAATCCCCGTTTTTCCGATAGCTTTCCGCCATGGAATTCCGTGCCAGGGCGGATACAATCCCCTGATCCGCCGCCCGGTAGCAATTCCGTGCGCCTTCATGCTTGCCCCGCTTTTCATAGATCCGGCCCAGGCTGAATAAATCTTCCGGATTCTTTGCCAGCAGCGGCGCTTCATGCAATTGCAGCAGGCGATTGAGAATATGGGCCAGGGAAACAATATCCTGTTCATTATGGGAAAGGATATCATCCAGCAGCGAAAAATCCCTGGTTTTCAGGAAAGAAAAATATCGTTCCGGCACCAGCGCGCCGGGCAGATCATCCTCCCGTTCTTCCCCCAGCACCGCGCATTCCAGCGCCGTCAGATTGCATTTTTTCAGCCGGAGCTTCCATACCCTTCGGGAAATGGGCAATAAATCCAGATGAGGCTTTTTCTCATATTCTTCCCGCATGCGCTGCATGGTAAAGCGCACTTCCAGCAAGGGCAAATCGAAGGTCGCACCGTTGAAGGTACACAGCAGCTTCTTTTCCCGGATGTCAAAGGCCGTATGGGCCAGCAGGAATTGCTCTTCATCGTAATCCCGCATCAGATACTGGCGCACAATGAAGCATTCATCCGTAAAATAGCCCACGCCCACCAGGAAGGCCACCGTTCCCGCCCCATGGGAAAGGCCGGTGGTTTCGGTATCCAGAAAAAGAAAATCCTCCCGTCTGCAATCGGAAAATTCTCCCCCATGCATCATATGCAGGCTTTCCCCGCTGATAAAGACAGGCAAATCAAATTGATTCAGGGGATACTTGATTTCCTTGATCATGCAGTTGGTTTTGATTTCCCTGGGCGGCATTTTCTTTTGCGGTGCCGTGGCCCTCAGTTTATCCCGGAGAGAGGCCATTTTAATGCACCTGCCCCGAAAGCGCCATTTCCAGGGTAATGCCTTCCGGCAGGAAATAGGCGGTCATTTCTTCGATGGTTGCCTGCTGCTGTTCTTTGGTTTCGCAGGCAGCATCGCAGATTTCTTCAAACAGGCATCCATCACCGTTGAGGGCGTTATCCATCACGCCGTAAAGCAGATAGGCATTGCCGTCCGTCAGAATATATTCCGGCAGCAGCATGGCCTGATGGGCATAGGTTTCATAAGGAATATTCAGCCAGTGCACTGCGGCGGCATGATTCACCCCCAGATAACGGAAATGCCAGGGTTCCGCAGCATAGCCGGTAATATCATCCCATTCCTTGAGGTAGCGCACAATGAACCCAAAGCGATGGCAATTGGCATAGAGCCATTGCCCTTCCGCCGTTTCGGCAAAGCCGCTGTTGAGATAGCGGTAATTATCGCAGATCACATCCTGGGCAAGGCCCAATTGATGCTCGCTTGCGCCCGCAGGGGCCACCTTGCGCCAGGCCTTTTCCTTACTGCCAACGGCCGCCACCTTATTATTGAACATTACCTGCTGCAGCCCGTATGCCCGGTAGCCCGATACGGCCAGCAGGGTATAGCCCTGTTCATCCATAGCAGCCTGAAACATTTTTTCCAGCGCCGCGGCGGCTTCCGCACGCATATAAATGCTTTCCTGCTGGCTTTTCTTATTGGTGGGCACATTGGGCTTCACCAAATCCGCAGGTTCATATTTTTTTGTGATTTTTTCTTCCCGGTTGACCAGGCGAAGAAGGCCGTCGTCATCAAAGGGAGCGGCGAAGGCCGAAGAAACGCTGCTCGCAATCAGCAGCAGGCATAAAAAGCAGACAGCAAATGCTTTTCTCATCTTTCGCTTCCCTCATTTCTTCAGTAGTAGATGGATAATTCCTCTTCTCCGTCTTCCGTTACCTCAATCACGGTATAATTGATTCGGGCCCGCTCACGAAGCAATTCTTCAAAATCGCCGCCGTTTCTTTCGTATTCCTCAATGTAGGCCTGCCATTCCCAGGTGAATTCCTCCAGGGAAAGATGATTTTCCATGATGTAGGCGGCGGCCTCCAGCCCCACATAGCGGAAATGCCAGGGCTCGTATTTAATATTGGTTACTTCTTCCTTATCCTCCATATAGCGCAGGATAAAGCCGAATCGATGGCAGTTTTGTTCCATCCATTTTGCTTCCGCTTCGGCGGCAAATTTTTCATTCATGCCGTCTTTCTGGGTCCATTCGTAATTGAGGATATCCACCCCGAGCCCCGTCTGATGATCGCTGGAGCCGGGAAAGGCCACCAGCCCGTCATCGTATCCGTAGCGATCCAAACGGTTGTAATACATGGTTTTCTGGGTCTGATAGCTGCGGTAGACGCTCTTTACATACAGGGTGTAGCCGTCTTCTTCGGCGGCGGCAAACATGGCGTTCAGGGCGTCGTTGGCAGCTTTTCTCAATTCCATTTCGCCGCCCGCGCCTTTCTTGGCCGTTACCCTCACCAGATCATCCGGAATATAATCCGCTCCCAGCAGGGTTTCCGTATTGGTCAGAATAATATAGTCGCCCGGATCCTTTAAAATCTCAGGGGCCAGGGGATATTCCCATTCCGGTTGGCTTTGCGCCAGCGCATTTGCCGCCCCAAAGAGCATCATTGCCGCCAGGCATAATCCAATCAGCCGTTTGATCATAATCACTCCTTATTCGCCAAGGAGGGCAAATTGCGCCTCCTGCAATTGGGCGATATAGTATTCCAGGGGAATATCCAGGGCATGAATCCGCTGGGCATGCTCCTTGCCCACATATCTCACATGCCAGGGTTCATAGGAATAGCCGGTAATTTCAGTCCATTCTTCTTTGTAACGGATGATGTAGCCAAAGCGATGGGCATTTTCCGCCACCCAGGCGCCTTCCGGCGTATTGATGAATGATTCGGTAAGGGATGTATTTCTTTTGCAGCCCAGATCCATGGCCAATCCCAATTGATGTTCGCTGCATCCGGGCGGGGCCACAAGCAGCAGCGCCGCCTTCTTCCCCACGTTTTTTACCTTCCGCTCAAAAATGGCGGATTGCTGGCCATAGCTGCGATAGCCGGAAACGGCCACCAGCGTATAGCCCATTTCATCCTTGGCGGCCTGAAACATTTCCTCCAGCGCCGCTGCGGCCTCCGATCGCATTTTGATATTGCTGCTGGTCATCTGCACGTCGGGCCGCGTTAAATCATTGGGCACATAATCCGATGCCAGGGCATAATCCCGGTTGACCAGGAATAAATTGCCCCCCAGGCTCATTTCATCCGCATATTGCCCGATCACATCCTGCCCCAGGGAAAGCAGCATCATAAGCAGTGTCAGTAATTTGGCAAGCATGGCTTCCTCCTTGGTATGCAGGGATTATTCCGCGTCCAGAATCATATCCCCGTAGCGGGCGGCAATCTGCCCGGCGGCGTCGGTTTTGAGCATGACCACCACCCGGGAACCGGTATCCTCATAGTTTTCTTCCAGAATTCGGCCCTTTTGCCTGAGTTCCGCCAGCACACCATACTGGGCAAAGGGCACCAGCATGGTCAGCTTCTTTTCATCCTTGCGCAGCTTTTCGCCAATGGCCAGCAGCAGATCATCAATTCCCTGGCCGTTTTTCGCCGAAATCCGAATGGCGCCGGGCAGAGCAGGCATGGCGTTTTCATCATGCTCGGCCAGATCGCATTTATTCAGCACGTCAAGCCGGGGCTGGGTATCCGCGCCAATCTGGGAAAGCACATCCTCCACCACCTTGTGCTGGAAGATCATTTCCTCGCTGGATGCATCCGAAACGATGAGCAGAAGATCGGAAAGGGCCGCCTCCTCCAAAGTGGATTTAAAGGCCTCGATCAGATCATGGGGCAGCTTACTGATAAACCCAACGGTATCCACCAGCAAAAATTCCCCGCCATCGGGCAATTCCACTTTCCGGGATACGGCGTCCAGGGTGGCAAAGAGTTTATTTTCCGCATAGACCCCGGCATCGGTGATTTTATTGAGCAGGGTGGATTTTCCGGTATTGGTATAGCCCACCAGAGAAACGATAGGAATGGCATTCTTCTCCCGGCTTTTCCGGCGAAGCTGCCGCTGCTTTTGCAGCGTATCCAGTTCCCGTTTCAGATTGGTAATCTGTTCCCGGATTCTGCGGCGATCAATTTCCAGCTTGGTTTCGCCGGGGCCCCGGGTGCCGATCCCGCCGCCCAGACGGGAAAGAATCAGGCCCTGGCCGATCAGCCGGCCTGCCCGGTATTTCAGCTGGGCAAGCTGCACCTGCAGTTTGCCTTCCCCGGATTTGGCCCGCTGGGCAAAAATATCCAGAATCAGGGTGGTGCGATCCACCACCTTCACCCCAGTGATTTCCTCCAGATTGCGTGTCTGCGCACCGGTGAGTTCATCATCCACGATCAGAAGATCGGCTTCGGCGGCCTGGGCGTCCAATTGTAATTCCGCCGCCTTGCCGCTGCCAACGAAGGTGGCGGTATCGGGCTTGGGCCGCTTCTGGAAAATCTTCCCCACCACAATCGCGCCGGCGCTTTCTGCCAGCGCCTGCAATTCCTCCAGGGATTTTTCGCTGTCAATGCCGATGAGCAGCGCCCGCTCCGGCGCGTCCTCTGCACCGTCATCCCCAAGCAGCACCCTTTTGTCTGCCAGTTCAATTTCCTGCATCCATTCGGCCTGGGGCATCTTTTTCAGCGGATAGATTTCGCTGATGGCCACGCTGGGCATGCCGTTTACCTTTTCACCCAGAAAAGCGGCGCTGACCCCGGTAATCCTGCCGTTATCATCCACGCCCACGGCGCACATGCTATCCAGCATCAGCGAACGCAGGGCGGAAATATCCACATCGGATAACTGGGCAGAACCGCCGGGATGGGTATGAATGCATCGCACGCAGGAAAGGCGTCTGAAATTTCGGCGCAAACGCAAATCCAGCAAGGGCACGCTGTCAATGACCCCGACGGTCACATCCAGTACGTCCCCATCCCGGCTGACATATACCGCAATTTCCCGGTTCAAAGCGCACGAATGCCGCGCAAGCTCAATTAAGAGATCGCGCGGCGCAAATTCATCGTATTCAAAGGGGCAATCGTAAATCGCGGCAATTTCCGCCAGCTGGCTTTCCCGAATGCCCGTAATATTGCCATGTACTTCCTGTGGCATAAAGCTCCTTCATTCCCCGGAGCAAAGCATTATTTTACTTCCTCAGGGTGATTCTTCATATAATCTTCCACTGCCGCATGAATGGCTTCTTCCGCCAGCAGCGAGCAATGCATTTTTACGGGGGGCAGCCCATCCAGGGCTTCGGCCACGGCCTTGTTGGTCAGCTGCAGGGCTTCCTGCAGGGTTTTGCCCTTGACCATTTCGGTGGCCATGGAAGAGGTGGCGATGGCGGCGCCGCAGCCAAAGGTCTTGAATTTCACATCCACGATCACGCCATCTTCCACTTTCAGATACATTTTCATAATATCGCCGCACTTGGCATTGCCAACGGTGCCCACGCCATCGGCGTCCGGGATTTCACCCACGTTGCGGTGATTCGAAAAATGATCCATTACTTTTTCGCTATACATTGTCTTATTTCCTCCATTTCATGATCAGCAGCAAATAAATTTACAATTTTGCGATGTATGCTTCAGCCCTTGTTTTCTTCCAGGAATTGTTCGTACAGGGGGCTCATATCCCGCAGGGTCTTTACGATTTCGGGCAGCACCCGCAGCACTTCATCCACTTCTTCTTCCGTATTGCTGTCCGCCAGGGAAAGGCGCAGGCTGCCATGGGCGATTTCATGGGGCAATCCGATGGCCAGCAGCACATGGGAAGGATCCAGGGAACCGGAGGTGCAGGCGGACCCGGAGGAGGCGGAAATCC
>SVHD01000022.1:0-26539 GCA_015056015.1 Clostridiales bacterium | reverse complement strand
TCAATGAACTGTACGGAAACATTCACATTGCCGGGCAGACGCTTCATGGCATGGCCGTTCAGACGGGTGTGGGGAATATTATCCAGGATGCCCTTGATCAAACGATCCCGCATCATCATCATCTTGCAGGCGTTTTCTTCCATATGCAGGCATGCATGCTCCAGCGCGGCGGCCAGGCCCACAATACCGGGCAGATTTTCGGTGGTGGCGCGGCGGCCCCGTTCCTGAGCGCCGCCATGCATAAATTGCTCGGCCTTTACGCCGGTGCGGATATAGAGCGCGCCTACGCCCTTGGGACCATGGAATTTATGACCGGAGAGGGACAGCATGTCCACATTCCAATCGTTCACATCTACCGGAATGGCGCCAACGGCCTGCACGGCGTCGCAATGGAAAAGGATTTTATGTTCTTTGGCAATCTTGCCGATTTCGGCGACGGGCTCGATGGTGCCGATTTCGTTATTGGCGGCCATGATGGAAATGAGGATGGTCTGATCGGTGATGGCCTTTTCCACGTCAGCAGGGTTCACCAGGCCATATTCGTCCACCGGCAGATAGGTGACCTCAAAGCCCTGCTTTTCCAGCCACTGGCAGGTATGCAGCACGGCATGATGCTCAATCTGGCTGGTGATAATGTGATTGCCCTTTTTCCGGTTGGCAAAAGCCGCGCCCTTGATGGCCCAGTTGTCGCTTTCGGTGCCGCCGGAAGTAAAATAGATTTCATTGGGCTTGGCGCCCAGGCAATTAGCTACCGTTTTGCGGGCGTCTTCCAGCTTTTTGCGGGCTTCCCGGCCGGTGCCGTGAATGCTGGATGCATTGCCGTAAAACTGGGCAAAGCAGGGCAGCATGGCAGAAAGGGCCTCGGGGGCCACGGCAGTGGTGGCGGCGTTATCCATGTAAATGCGTTCCATTGTGCGTCTCCTTTTTACAGTTTGCTGATATCGCGGTTAAGCATGTCGGTTAATGTAATGCCATCCAGTAAACCGTTGATCTGATCCGTCAGGTATTCCCAAACACCCCTGGCATGGCAATTGCCGCCGCGGGGGCAATGATGCTCGGGCTCCCCTACGCATTCAGAAAGGCTCAGCGGCCCTTCCATGGCTTCAATAATATTGCGAACCGTGATTTCATCCGATCCCCGGGAAAGCTGATACCCGCCCTGGGCGCCGCGAACGGTCTTCACCAGCCCGGCTCTGCGCAGATTGCCCAGCAATTGCTCCAGATACGGATCCGGCAGCCCCAATTCGGCAATGGCCTTCAAGGATTGGGGGCCCTCCCCTTCATGCTGGGCCAGGTAAACCATGGCATAGAGCCCGTATTTTCCCCTGGTTGAAAGCTTCATGAGCGGCCTCCTTTCTCAATTCCGACTGAAATCATCGGATTTCGTATAAAGCATAGCATGTGCAGCAGCAATTGTCAATATACCCGACTAAAAAAATCGGAATTATTTTTTGTATTTCGTCAATTTCCTCTATTTGTCAAATTTTGCAAAAACCAGATTGACTTATCAAACGAAAAATACTATAATTTATATCAATATATATTGTATAGAAGCGTGGTGGTTTCCTTGCGTTCCGGATTGCTTTTGTCCATTCTGTGTCTGTTTTGCTGTATCTGCATTTGTTCTGCCGGCGCATCCGGAATCGAAGGGTTAATTCCCCCTTCCCCATCCGGGGCGCTGCCGGATCCCGGAGATGTGTTGGGGAAAAACGGGGTCGTCCTTCAAGCAGATTATCCATATAGCCCCAACTATATCTGCAACGCCTATACCTTTCCCCTTCCCAATGACTGGAACGCATTTCTTTCGGCCTATACCGCTTTATTGAAGGCTGCGCATTACGAAATCACGCCGGCCATAGAGGATGGCAAGCAGGTCTATCTTATTGAAGATTCTCGTCATCGTCTGGCCATGCTGGTGCCCAATTTCCAGGGCAGTCTGCTTTTCCTGGTGGAAAGAGGCATGGATTATCTCTCCACCCCCACGCCGCCTCCGCCAACCGTCCCCCCCACCCCGGCGCCGCAAAAACAAACCTCTTCCTACACAACGCCCGCTTCCAACGGCGGCCATTGGGAATGGCAGACAACCAAACAGGATTGCTTTGCCTGCGTGGGCGGCGTCTGCGATCTTTGCCATGGCAGCGGCGTCTATCGCCTCTACGGCGAGCAGGTGATTTGTCCCAAAAAATGCCAGACCTGTGATGGCCTTGGATATTGGGAAAGCAGGCAATACGTTTTCATTCCGGATTGAGATCCTGGTTTGAAATAAATTTTGAAGGAGGATATTCCCTATGAAAAAAACACGCATTCTGATTCTTTCTTTGCTGCTGATTGCGTTCATCATCCCCTGCGCCCAGGCCGGCGGACTTTCCGGGCTCATGGGCGGCAATGGCGCCGGCGGCATCAACGGCCTGATCCAGCAGGAAGATAAATTGCTTCCCGATCCTGCCGAAATCACCGATGAAATGGGCACTTTGCTCCAAGAAAACTATGAATTCCTTGCCGGTTATTTCTGCACCGCCTATTCTTATCCCGATCCCACGAGCGTCAATCGCTTTATCAGCGATTATACCGCCCTGGCCCGGACGGCAGGATACAGCGTCACCGCTGCCACGGTGGATGGCGCCAACGGCTATTCCATTCAGAAAGGCGACGGCAAAACCGCCTATCTCATCCCCGGCCTTCAGGGCCAGATGCTCTTCCTGGTGGAAAACGGCATGGCCTACGCCCCCAAGGAACGCACCAATTATATGACCGTCACCTATAACGGCCGGGTATGCGAATTTGAATTGCAGAGCAGCAAAATGCCCAATTCGGCCACCGGACGGGATTATTACGATACCTTCTACCATGCCACCAACGCCCCCATCGATTATCTTGGGCTGGATATTCCCAAATATGCGGCAACCGGCGATGAATTCTATATGACCCGAAGCAATGTGGTCGAAGGATTCAGGCTTTCCAAAGATACCACGGATTATCTTGCCTGGGATTCCCAGTATCACGGCAGGCAGGATAATCTTAAAGGGGATAAGGATTATATTCTGGTTCGGATCGATTTTGCCGGAGAAGTGGATGGAGAATTCACCATTTCCGGTACCTGGGAGGGAAAATTCAATAATGGCAAGGAAGTCTATAGCGATGGCCAATTCCACGCCGTCGTTCCTTATACCAGTTATTGATATCATTTTCTCCACAGAATCCCCGGATTCATATACCGCCTTCGGGCGGTATTTTTTTGCGGGATTTTTTCCATTTCATCGCCGCTTTTCATAGACAAACCCCTTCTTTGATGCTATAATATAGAGTGGTTTTGTATGATTTAATGGGGAGGTATTGCACCCTTGACTGAATTGGAAAATGCGCGTCTGGAAGCGCTTTTGGAAACCGTACAAAAGCCCGCCCGCTATATCGGCGGAGAAATGAATGCGGTGGTAAAGGATTGGGAAAAGGTAAAGGCCCGCTTTGCCTTCTGTTTCCCGGATACCTATGAAATCGCCATGTCCCATCTGGGGATGAAAATCCTCTATCATCTGATCAACGAACGGGAAGACGCCCTGTGCGAACGGGTCTGCATGCCCGGCGCCGATATGGCCGATGGCATGCGGAAGGAAAATGTGCCCCTGTTCGGCCTGGAAAGCCGCCATTCCCTTCTTGAATTTGATATTGTGGGCTTCACCCTGCAATATGAAATGAGCTTTACCAATATTCTTGAAATGCTGGATCTGGGCCGAATCCCCGTATACGGCAAGGATCGCACGGAAGAAATGCCCATCATCGTGGCGGGGGGCCCCTGCGCCTTCAATCCCGAGCCGCTGGCCCCCTTCATCGACGCCTTTATGATCGGCGACGGCGAAGAAGTGATGCATGAGCTCATTGACGTAATCCGCGATGGCCGGGCGGCAAAAAAATCCCGCCTGGATATTCTGCGCGCTCTGGCAGGCGTGGAGGGCGTTTATGTGCCCTGCCTGTATGAAGCCACCTATAACGAAGACGGCACGCTGGCCTCCTTTGGCCCCATTGATCCCGCCGCCCCCGCCGTGGTGAAAAAGCGGGTGGTCAAGGATCTGACCGCCGCCTCCTATCCGGATAATATTCCCGTTCCCTATACCGAAATCGTCCATGACCGGATGGTGCTTGAAATCATGCGCGGCTGCACCAGAGGCTGCCGCTTCTGCCAGGCCGGCATGCTCTATCGCCCGGTGCGGGAGCGCAGCATGGATCGCCTTTTGGAATTGGCGGATGCATTGCAAAAATCCACCGGCTATGAGGAAATGAGCCTCTCTTCCCTCTCCTCCGGGGATTTCACCTGCCTGCCCCAGCTCATCGCCTCCCTGATGGAGCGGTATAAGGAAAAGCGGGTCAGCGTTTCTCTGCCTTCCATGCGTATTGATAATATCGTCAAGCAATCCCTGGAAGAAACCCAGCAGGTGAAAAAATCCGGCCTGACCCTGGCCCCCGAAGCGGGCACCCAGCGCCTTCGCGATGTGATCAACAAGGGCGTAACGGAAGAAGATCTGATCCGCGCCGTTTCCGATGCTTTTGAATGCGGCTGGAGCAGCGTCAAGCTCTACTTTATGATGGGCCTGCCCACCGAAACCGATGAGGATCTGCAGGGCATCGGCATGCTGGCAAAAAAAGTGGTTTGGGCCTATTACCGGCTGCCCAAGGAACAGCGCTCCAAGAACGGGCTGAAGGTGACCTGCTCTGCCTCCGTTTTCGTGCCAAAACCCTTTACCCCCTTCCAGTGGGCGGGCCAGGATACCATTGAAATGGTGCATGAAAAGCAGGCGGCCCTGCGCCAGTATCTGAAAACCAAGTGCGTCAATTTCAATTGGCATGAAAGCTATCTTTCCCAGCTGGAGGCCGCCGTCACCCGGGGCGATCGCAGGATCGGCGAAGTGATCTATCACGCCTGGAAGCGCGGCTGCCGCCTGGATGGCTGGAATGAGCATTTCAAATACGATGAATGGATGAACGCATTCCAGGATTGCGGGCTGGATATTGCCTTCTACGCCCATCGGGAAAAGCCCTATGACGAATTGCTCCCCTGGCAGTTTATTGACGCCGGCGTAAGCCAGGAATATCTGAAGCGGGAATGCGAAAAGGCCAAGCGCGGGGAAATCACCCGGGACTGCCGCAAGGGCTGCAATGGCTGCGGATTGCATAAATGGGATGTATGCGACTGGGTAAAAAATCCGCCCCTGAAGGATACGGATGAAACCCAGGCCCCGCTGTTTGATTAAAGGAGGGAAATTTCAAAATGAAAATGATCGTGGTATTTGAAAAATCCCCCCGGCTGCGCCATATCGGCCATCTGGATCTGATGCGGGCCATGCAGCGGGCGCTGCGCCGCAGTGGATTGCCCCTTTGCTATTCCAAGGGCTTTAATCCCCATATCCTTCTGAATTTTGCCGCGCCCCTGTCCGTTGGCATGCCCGGCAAAAAAGAAATCATGGAAGTGCCCCTGGAAAAAGAAATTTCCACCCAGGAATTCCTGGAAAAGCTTTCTGCCGCTCTCCCTGTGGATCTGCCCTGCCTGCTGGCCATTCCTCACGACGACCGGCATGCCGCGCCCATGGCGCAATTGACGGCGGCGGTTTATGAAGCAAAGATGGAAAATGTGCCGGATGGCCTTGCCGAAGCCGTGGAAAAATTCCTTGCGCAAAAGGAAATTCCCGCCATCCGCAAAACCAAATCCGGCATGAAGCCCTGCGATATCCGGCCCATGATCTATGATCTGAAATTGACGGGCTCCACCCTGTCTATGACCCTGGCCCTTTGCGAAAAGGCCACCTGCAAGCCCGATCTTCTGCTCTCCTCCCTCTTTGAATTTGCGGGCATGGATCGTCCCCGGATGCTCATTACCCGGGTTCAGCTGCTGGGCGGCGAAGAAAATGATTTTAAACCCCTGGAGCTTTTGTAATGAAACGGCTGCTGATACAGAAAAAGGGCGATCAAAGGCAATTCGCCCTGCTGGATGAAAAAAGGCTGCTGGCATTTTTTCAGGAGCAATCCGGCGGCATTGAAAGCGAACAGATTTATCTGGGCGTGGTGGATCGCATCGTCAAGGGCATGGAGGCCGCCTTTATCCGATTGGATAAAGATACCGTGGGCTTTCTCCCCTTTTCCGAATGTAAGCAAAAACCCCGTTCCGGGGATAAAATGCTGGTGCAGGTAAAGCGCCCGCCAACCGGCGAAAAGGCCGCCTATGTTACCGCCGATATTTCCCTGGCCGGGCGCACCGTGCTCTTTACCCCCCTGCTGCAGCGAATCACCCTGTCCAAGCGCATTGAGGATGAATCGGAACGCGAGCGTCTATTGGAAATCGGCAGGCGCATCTGCCCGGAAAAATGCGGCCTGGTCATGCGCCAGGAAAGCGCCGGCGCCACAGAAGATGATATTTCCCGGGAAATGCAATCGCTTTGGGATAAATGGCAGCAGATCCAGGAAAAATCTTTTCATGCAAAGGCCCCCTGTTTATTGGAAACAAGAGAGGATATTCTGGGTAGAATCCTAAGGGAAGAGCGGGGCGGCGTGGATGAAATCCTCTGCGATGATGAAAACGCCATTCCCCCGGCCTCCTGCCCGGTTCGCATCTGCGAAAATTCCTTTGCGCTGTATAACGTGCAAAGCCATCTGGAAAAATCCCTGCGCCGGAAAATCTGGCTGGACTGCGGCGGCTTCCTGGTGATTGACAGAACGGAAGCCATGACCGTTATTGACGTCAACAGCGGCAAATTTACCGGCGGCAAATCCGGCACGGAAAATACCTTTCTCAAGCTCAATCTGGAAGCCGCAAGGGAAATTGCCCGGCTGCTGCGTCTGCGCAATATCGGCGGCATTATCCTGATTGATTTTGTGGATATGCAAAATGAAGAAAGCCGGGAAAAGGTATCCGCTGCTCTTGGGGAAAGTCTGCAGGATGACCCGGTGAAAACCGTGCTCCACGGCTTTACCTCCCTTGGGCTCATGGAAATGACCCGTAAAAAAATCGAAACCCAGGTTTCGCCCCTGCCCATCTGCCCGCGCTGCCATGGCACGGGCCTCATCGAGGAAGGATTAACATGAGAGAAGAAGTAACCATCCGTATTTCTCCGGAAGAAATTGCCGCTCAGCAGCAATTCGCCCGGGAATTTTCCGCCCTTGACCATCGGCCGAAAACCTATTTCATCGTCACCTATGGCTGCCAGATGAATGCCCACGATTCGGAAAAATTATCCGGCATGCTGGAAAGCATGGGCATGACCCAGGCCGATTGCAAGGAAAATGCGGATTTTGTACTGCATAATACCTGCTGCATCCGCGATAATGCCGAACGCAAGGCCCTGGGTAATGTAACCTGGCTCAAGGAAATCAAAAAGGAACGGCCTGAACTGATGATCGGCGTGTGCGGCTGCATGGTGCAGGAACCTGGCATGGCGGAAAAAATTCTGCGTCAGTATCCCTTTGTCGAAATCGCCTTTGGCACCGGCAATATCCATCGCCTGCCCGAACTGATGCTGCGCGCCGTTACCACCCGCCGCCGGGTTGTATCCGTTCCCGATGAACAATCCACCGTGATTGAAGGCTTGCCCATCCGCCGGGAATCCCCCTTCCAATCCTATGTCACCATCATGTATGGCTGCAATAATTTCTGCTCCTATTGCATCGTGCCCTATGTCCGCGGCAGGGAACGCTCCCGCAATGCGGATGATATTCTGCGGGAAGTAGAAGGATTGCAAAAGCAGGGCGTTCAGGAAATTATGCTGCTGGGTCAGAATGTCAATTCCTACGGCAACGATATGGAAAACGGCATTTCCTTCCCCAGGCTTCTGCATAAAATCGGCGAAACGGGCATTCCCCGCATCCGGTTCATGACCAGCCACCCCAAGGATCTGTCCGATGAACTGATTGAGGAAATGGCCGTCAATCCTGCTCTCTGCCGTCATCTGCATCTGCCGGTGCAGGCTGGCAATAACCGGATTCTTGCCGCCATGAATCGCCGCTATACCCGGGAACAATACCTGGAAAAGGTGAATAAAATCCGCGCCGCCGTGCCCGATATCGGGCTCACAACCGATCTGATCGTGGCCTTCCCCGGGGAAACGGAAGCCGAATTTGAAGATACCATGGATCTGGTGCGCACTGTCGGCTTTGACAGCGCCTTCACCTTCATCTATTCTCCCCGGGTGGGCACCCGCGCCGCTGAAATGCCTGGCCGTATTGATCCTGCCGTCGCTACCCAGCGTATTGAAAAGCTCATCGCCTTGCAGGAAGAAATGACCCAGAAGGTCTTTGCTTCCCTGGTGGGTACCAATGAAACCGTGCTGGTTACCGGCCATGCCCGCCGGAATGAAAATCAGCTCACCGGCAAATGTTCCCGCAATATCAGCGTGAACTTTGAAGGTCCCTCCGATGCCATCGGCAAAATTTTGCCGATCCATATAACTGCCGCCAGCAAAACCACTTTGCGCGGCGAAATTTTGAAAGGAGATTGATCAAAATGACTCAATCCGTTATCGAAAAGGCCCAGGAATTGGCCCTGCTCATTGCCCAGTCCCCCGAATTCATTTCCATGCGCGCCGCCGAAGACGCCGCCGCTCAGGATGAAGCCATCGCCGAAGCTTTTGGTCGTTACAATGATCTGCATCAGGAAATGGAACGCCTTTCCATGCAGCAGGAACCTGATTTCGATCGCATGGGCGCCCTTTCCAAGGAAATGGAAGAAGTGCAGAAGGAAATCCAGGCCCTGCCCCTGGCCCAGGCCATGCAGAATGCCCGTCAGGGTTTCACCGATCTGATGCAGGCCGTGAATATGGAACTTTCCAAGGTGCTCGCTCCCCAGAGCTCCTGCGGCGATGATTGCGGCGGCGATTGCCACAGCTGCGGCGGCGGTTGCAG
Organism: Clostridiales bacterium; assembly: GCA_015056015.1. Lineage (GTDB taxonomy): Bacteria > Bacillota > Clostridia > Christensenellales > Aristaeellaceae > RUG563. Next base: position 17,659 of record SVHD01000022.1, on the reverse strand, counting down.
CCATTGCCACTAATCCTATCTGAAATCTGATACAAAGGAGCATCTCCTCATGGCCACCCTATCCCCTATGATGCAGCAGTACATGCGCCTCAAAGAGCAGAATCCCGATACCCTGCTCTTTTTCCGTGTGGGCGATTTCTATGAAATGTTTTTTGAGGACGCCATCACCACCAGCCGGGAACTGGAGCTTACCTTAACCGGCAAGGAATGCGGCCTGGAGGAGCGCGCGCCCATGTGCGGCGTGCCCCATCATGCCATTGATACCTATGTATCCCGTCTGGTGGAAAAGGGATATCGGGTGGCCATCGGGGAGCAGCTCACCGATCCTGCCCTTTCCAAGGGCCTGGTGGAAAGGGATATCGTGCGCATCGTCACCGCCGGTACCCTCACCGATTCCACCTTCATCGGGGATAAGAAGAATAATTTCCTCTGTTCCCTTTGTATTGTCGGCAAGCGCGCCGGCCTTGCCGCCTGCGACGTCACCACCGGTGAATTTTCCGTTCAGCAGATGGAGGCAACGGAAGCGGCGGTCAAATCCGCCCTTTCCGCCCTCAATCCCGGCGAAATCATCACCAATGATCCGGATTTTGCCGCCCCCTGCGCGGCCATTCCCTGCCGGAAATTTACCGGCGCAGCCTTCCAGAGCCAGAACGCCAGGGAAACGCTGATCAAGCATTTTGCCGTAAATTCCCTTATCGCCCTGGGCCTGGACGCCTCTCTTTCCGCCGCCACCTGCGCTGCAGGCGCGCTGATGCGGTATCTGAATGAAACCCAGAAAAATTCCCTGAAGCATATCGCCTCCATCCGCGTGATGGAAAAGGGCGATATCATGCCCCTGGACGCCGCCACGAGACGGAATCTGGAATTGACCGAAACCATCCGCGGCCGCAGCGCCAAGGGATCCCTGCTTTCCATCCTGGATGAAACGGCCACCGCCATGGGCGGGCGACTGCTTCGCGCCTGGGTGGAAAAGCCCCTGCTTAACAAAGAAAAAATTGAGGCCCGGCTTTCCGCCGTGGATGCTCTGTATCACCAGCATGTGCTTTCCGAAGCGCTGCGGGATAAATTAACCAATGTTTACGATATGGAAAGATTGCTTTCCAAAATCTCTTACCACACTTTGAACGCCCGGGATTGCCTTTCCCTGCTTCGCTCGCTGGAGCAGGCCCCGGAAATTCTTTCCCTGCTTTCCTCCATTGAGGGGGACGCCCTCTTCTTCCTTTCCGAAATGCTCAATCCCCTGCCGCAATTGACCGATCTATTGCGCCGGGCCATTTCTCCGGATGCGCCGCTTCTCATTTCCGATGGCGGCATCATCCGCATGGGCTTCCATCCGGAATTGGATGAATTGCGCCGGGCCAGCACCGAAGGCAAGCAATGGCTTTTGGATCTGGAAAACCGGGAACGGGAAGAAACCGGCATCAAAAATCTGAAAATCCAGTATAATCGGGTCTTTGGCTATTATATTGAGGTCACCAAATCCAATTATGCCCTGGTGCCTCTGCGCTATCAGCGGCGGCAGACCCTGACCAACAGCGAACGCTTTACCACCGACGAGCTTCGCGCCATTGAAAGCAAATTGACCGGCGCTCAGGAACAGGCGGCCAAATTGGAACTGGCGCTCTTTGAAAGCATCCGCAATGCCATCAGCGATCAGATTGCCCAATTGCAATCCACCGCTGCCGCCTATAAAACCCTGGATGCGCTTTTGTCCCTTGCCCGGGTGGCCCGGCTGAATAATTATGTGCGCCCCGAAATCACCGAGGATGGCAAGCTGGAAATTCTGGATGGCCGCCATCCGGTGGTGGAGGTATCCATGCCGGATATGGCCTTTGTGCCCAATGATACGCATCTTGACCGGGAAAACCGGATGCAGATCATCACCGGCCCCAATATGGCCGGTAAATCCACCTATATGCGCCAGGTGGCTTTAATTACGCTGATGGCCCATATGGGGTCCTTCGTGCCGGCCAGGGAGGCCCATATTCCTTTGGTGGATGGGGTGTATACCCGGGTGGGCGCATCCGATGATCTGGCCACCGGCCAATCCACCTTCATGGTGGAAATGAGCGAAATGGCCTATATTCTTCGCAACGCCACCGAAAAATCCCTGGTGATCCTGGATGAAATCGGCCGCGGCACCTCCACCTTCGACGGCCTTTCCATTGCCTGGGCCGCGGTGGAATATCTCTGCGATGAGAAGAAATCCGGCGCCATGACCCTCTTTGCCACCCATTACCACGAATTATCCGAATTGGAAGGGCATCTGCCCGGCGTCAAGAATTTCTGCGTTTCCGTCAAGGAGCATGGCGAGGAAGTAATTTTCCTGCGCAAAATCATTCCCGGCGGCGCGGATAAGAGCTTCGGTATCTATGTGGCGCGTCTTGCCGGCGTTCCCCGCCAGGTGGTTGCCAGGGCCCAGGAAATCGAAGCAAGGCTGGAAGTCAATAATATGACCAACAATTCCATCGGCCAGAATATTCTGGGCGCAGGTCACAAGAAAAAGAACGAACAGGTGGATCTGATGGAATTTACCAAGGTAGAATTTATTGAAGAGGTGCGCGCCCTGGATGTGCTGGCCATGACCCCCATGGACGCGCTGAACAAGCTTTTCCTGCTCAGGGAAAAGGCCATGAAATTATAAGGAGATCCTATGGAAATTTCCCGTATCCGTCAATTGCCCCCGGATGTCATCGGTCAGATTGCTGCCGGCGAAGTGGTGGAGCGGCCTGCCGCCGCCATCAAAGAACTGGTAGAAAACAGCATGGACGCCGGCGCCACCGCCATCACCGTGGATATCAAGGAAGGCGGCCTTTCTTCCTTTCGCGTATCCGATAACGGCAGCGGTATCCGCCCGGAGGATATCCGCCTGGCCTTTGCCCGCCATGCCACCAGCAAAATCCGCACGGCAGAGGATTTATATGGCGTAAAATCCCTGGGGTTCCGGGGCGAGGCCCTGGCCTCCATCGCTGCCGTTGCCCGGGTCACCTGTCTTACCCGGGCCAAAGGAATGGACAGCGGCATTTCAGTGCGCAACGAGGGCGGCGAAATTCTGGAAATCAAGGACGCCGCCTGCCCGGAGGGCACCACCTTTACCATCAAGGATTTATTTTTCAATGCCCCCGTGCGCCGGAAATTCCTGAAAAAGCCAGCCACCGAAACCGCAGCCGTCAGTGAATTGATGGCCCGGCTGATTCTTTCTCATCCCTCTGTTTCCTTCCGCTTTATGGCGGATAATAAGCTGGTTTATTTCAGCGCCGGGGATGGAAAGCTGGAAAGCGCGGTGATGAGTGTTTATGGCATGCCCACGCTTAAAATGCTGACAAAGGTAGAAGGCAATATGTTTGGCCTTACCCTTTCCGGCTTTGTGGGCGTCGGCGACGCCGGGCGCGGCAATCGCTCCCATGAACATTTCTTCCTCAATGGCCGCGCCATGAAAAGCGCCATTTTAAGCGCCGCAGTGGAAAATGCCTGCCGCCAGCGTATCACCATCGGCCGTTTCCCCCTGTGCGTGCTTCATCTTTCCATGCCTTTTGAAGCGACTGATGTAAACGTTCATCCCAACAAATGGGAAGTCCGTTTCCAGGATGAAAGGGCAGTTCGTCAGGCCGTGGAGACCATTGTTTTTGAATCGCTTGAAAAAACCAATGAGGCCCCTGTTATTCCGCCTTTGTATCTGGAAACTCAGAAGCCTTCTTCCGCGCCCGCTGCCATCAAAATCAGCGATCCTGTGCCCCCGCCGGAAAATGCTCCCAAGGCTGCTGTCAGCGCCTCCGCCAAAATGTCCGCCTTTACGGCAGATGCATCTGCCATGCCGGTATTTGCGCCTGCTCCCATCAAAAAGGAAAGCATGCCCGCGCCGGAAGATATTCACCTTCCGTCTTCTTCCACCGCCTCTTCCCTTCGGGACAGCGGCGCTTCCCTGCTGCCGCCCAGGCCCGTAATGAGCATGCCACCGGCCGCCTTTGACCGGGTGATATCCACCATCAAAAAGGCAGAAAGCATGATCGTCGAAAAAACGGCCGAATTGCCCTTGCCTGTGCAGAAGGAAACTGCGCCCTCTTTGCTTCCCCCGGAACAGCCCGTGGAGCAAACCCAGCTGGAGCAGGTGGAAAAGCATTTTGAAAAAACGCCCCTGCGCCTGATCGGCGTGGCATTCAATACCTATATTTTGATGGAATACGGGGATATGCTGGTGCTTTGCGATCAGCATGCGGTGCACGAGCGATTGCTCTATGAAAAATTCATGCGGGAAACCGCCTCCGCCCCCATGAGCCAGGCCATGCTCATCCCCCAGGTCATTTCTCTGTCCAAGCAGGAATATGCCGCCTATGAAGAAAATGCCGAGGCCCTGAAAAATGCCGGCTTTGATCTTTCTCCCTTTGGGGATGATACGGTGCAGCTTCGCGGCGTGCCCATGATCCTTGGGCAGCCCCAGGCGGAAAAATGCCTGATGGAGGCGCTGGATGATCTGATTTCCGATCATCTTTCTCCTTTGGCCGATCGCACCCAGCGGGTGATTCAGATGGCCTGCAAGCACGCCGTCAAGGGCGGTGAAAGGCTTTCCAACGACAGCGTGCTCTCCCTGATCCGGGATGTGATTGAGCAAAAGGTTACCCCTACCTGCCCCCACGGCAGGCCTCTGATGGTTCAATTAACCCACGCGGAATTGGATAAACGCTTCCGCAGAATTCAGAATTGATGTGGTAGTTGAAATGGATAAAAAGCGAGTCATCGGTATCGTGGGGCCCACCGCCAGCGGAAAAACCGCCCTTTCTCTCCGGGTGGCCAAAGCGCTGCAGGGCGAAATCATCTGTATGGATTCCATGCAGATCTACCGGGATATGGATATTGGAACCGCCAAACCCACTGCCCAGGAAATTGCCCAGGCCCCTCATCATCTGCATAGTTTTCTTTCCCCTACGGATTCTTTTTCCGTTTCCCAGTATGCCAAGCGCGCCCATGCCGCCATCAAAAGCATTGAAATTCCCATTCTGGTGGGCGGCACCGGCATGTATCTGCAATCCCTTTCCCTGCCTATGGATTACGGCATGGTTTCCGGGGATGAAAAAATCCGGGCCAAATACCATGAAATTGCCGATACTCAGGGCGTTCAGGCGCTGCATGATTTATTGCGCGCCTGTGATCCCGTTTCCGCGGCCCGGCTGCACCCCAATGATGTAAGACGGGTTGTGCGCGCCCTGGAGGTATTTGATCTCACCGGCATTCCCTTTTCCCAGCAGAAAATGCCCGGGCCCGATGAATGCCCCTACGATTTTCAATTGTATGCCCTGGAATTGCCCCGTTCCATCCTCTATGCCCGCATCGAAAAGCGGGTGGATGAAATGATGAAGGAAGGCTTGCTGGAGGAGGTTCGCGCCCTGCATGAAAAGGGCGTGGATGAAACGGCCCAATCCATGCAGGGGCTTGGCTATAAGGAATTGCTGCCGGTAGTGAAGGGCGAAATGTCCCTTGCTGACGGCGTAAGCCTGCTTAAATTGCGCACCCGGCATTTTGCCAAGCGGCAGATCACCTGGTTCAAGCGGGATGAGCGCATCCAGTGGCTGCCCTGGAAAATGGATATGGATCTGGGCCAGATGGCAGCAATGATCTGCCAGAAATATATGGAAAAATAACGGATAATTTACGGAGGATATACCATGGAACTGAGCCAGCTGATTCTTCAGGCCGAACAGGATTGCCAGAGCGTTTTTGCAGCACTGGAAGAAACTGAATTAAAAAATACAAAGCGCGTGCTTTCCGCCTTCCACGAGGAGGATATTGCCATCCGGCATTTTGCGCCCACCACCGGTTACGGTTATGATGATACCGGCCGGGATGCCCTGGAAAGGGTTTTCACCCGGCTCTTTGGCGCGGAAAGCGCCATCGTGCGGCCCTCCATTGCCAATGGCACCGCCGCCCTTTCCCTGTGCCTCTTTGGCCTTTTGCTGCCCGGGGATCATCTGCTTTCCATTACCGGCGCCCCCTATGATACCATGGAAACGGTCATCGGCCTTTCCGGCAATGCCCCCGGCAATCTCAAGGAAATGGGCGTTTCTTATTCCCAGTTGGAAATGAAGGATCAGAAGGAAATCGATATTCCCGCCGTGCTTTCCGCCATTCAGGAAAATACCAAGGTGGTGCTCATTCAGCGCAGTCGGGGTTATGCCTGGCGCGCCTCCCTCCAGCCGCACGAAATGGCGGACGCCATCCGCGCCGTGCATGAAAAGCGCCCGGATATCTTCGTGATGGTGGATAATTGTTATGGCGAATTTATCTGTGAAAATGAGCCCACCCATTTTGGCGCCGATGTTTGCGTAGGCAGCCTGATCAAGAATCCCGGCGGCGGCATTGCCCCCACCGGCGCTTATCTGGCAGGCACCAATCGCGCCATTGAACGCATCGAGGCCCGGCTTACCGCTCCCGGCCTGGGCCGCGAAGTGGGCAGCTATGCCGCTTCCTATCGTCCCTTCTATCAGGGCCTGTTCATGGCGCCTCATACCGTCACTCAGGCGCTGAAAACGGTTATTCTCTCTGCCCGTGTGTTTGAACTGCTGGGCATGAAGACCACCCCTGCCTATAACGCCCCCCGGGCCGATATCATCCAGGCCATTGAAATGCAAAAGCCCGATCGGCTGGTTGCCTTCTGCCAGGGAATTCAGGCCGCCTCCCCCATCGACGCCAGCGCCGTTCCCGAGCCCTGGGCCATGCCCGGCTACACCGATGAGGTCATCATGGCGGCGGGCACCTTTGTTTCCGGCGCATCCATCGAATTATCCGCCGACGCCCCCATGCGTGAACCCTTTATCGTATATCTGCAGGGCGGACTCACCTATGCCCATGGCAAAATCGCCCTGCTCACCGCCCTGGAAAAAATGGCGCGGAAGGGCTGCCTGTAAAATTTTTCTTGACAGTCGGCATGCTTATGCGGTATAATGCCGCAAACAATGCAGGAGGAGGCATGGCAATGGCGCGGGTATTTGTGAACAATTGCAATTACAACCCTTGGCGCGCGCGCAAGGGCTTCCATTGCCATACCCGGATTGAAGCGTAGGCCAACGCTTGATCCCCGTAAAACGCAGTGAGAGGCTGAAAAACCTCCCCCTGCGTTTTTTGTTTTACGAAAATGAAGGGAGCAAATAAAATGGAACTCTATGAAGCCTTAAATATTCACTATTCCAATTACGATGAGGATTCTCGCCTGCTTTCCCGGCACGGTAGCGTGGAATTTTTCACCACCATCCGATACGTGGAAAAATACCTGCAAAAGGGCATGAGAATCCTGGAAATCGGCGCGGGTACCGGTCGGTATTCCCATTATTTCGCCCGGCAGGGATTCGAGGTGGACGCCGTGGAGCTGATCCCCCACAACATTGAAATTTTCAGACAAAATACCCTGGCCGAAGAAAGCATCCGCATTTTTGAGGGCAACGCCCTGAATCTTTCCATGCTGCAGGATGAAAGCTATGATGCGGTATTGCTGCTGGGGCCCATGTATCATCTCTATACCCTGCCTGAAAAGCGCCAGGCCTTGGCCGAATCCCTCCGGGTATTAAAAACAGGCGGCATGCTATTCATCGCCTATTGTATGGCGGATTCCAGCATTATTCAGTATGCCTTTGGCAAGAATAACTGGAAAGAGCTGGTGGAAAAAAAGCTGCTGAACCCGGAAACTTTTGAGGCGCGCTCCACCCCGGAGGAGCTATTTGAAATCATCCGCCGGGAGCACATCGATCAAATCAATCAGGGCTTCCCGGTCCGGCGGCTGCATTTCGTAGGCACGGATATGTATACGAATTATTTCCGCGCCATGATCGATGCAATGGATGAGGAAACCTTTGCTTTCTATCTCAAATACCATTTCTGCATCTGCGAAAGGCAGGATATGGTGGGCCTTTCCAATCATACTCTGGATATTTTGCAAAAGACAGGAAACACTTGAAAAAATCGGGCGGATATGGTAGAGTAAAAGAAATACAAAATGAATTTGAAAGGAGCTTCTCTTATGGATAAGCTGATTTGCGGAATTCATCATGTAGCCATCAAATATGACGACGTGGCCCAGTTTGAAAAGGCCATCCATTTCTATCACGATCTGCTGGGCCTGGAAATTGCCCGCACCTGGGGCGAAGGCGAAAAGGTCGCCGCCATGATTGATACCGGCAGCGGCATCCTGGAAATCTTCGCCAACGGCAAGGATCTGGCCACCAACGGCATGATTGCCCATGTCGCGCTGAAGACCAAGGATGTGGATAAGTGCATCGAAATCGCGCGCAATGCCGGCTATGAAATCACCATCGAGCCCAAGGATCTGGCCTTTGCCACTGCCGTTCCCTATTCCGCCCGGCTGGCTTTCTGCAAAGGCCCCGGCGGCGAAGACGTGGAATTCTTCTGCGAAAAGTAAGGCCTAAATACAGCCAAAAAACAATCCTTTTGGCCAAATGCTGATTGACAAAACGCTTTCAAACGTTTATTATGATGCTATAAACCGTCGAGGAAGAAAAGTAGGCGGAATTATTTCTGGCAAAGAGAGCCGCGGCCGGTGGAATCGCGGCGCAGAAAAGTTCGTTGAATGGGCTTCTGAGGGCGCATCTGAACCCAAGTAGGATGCGACGGGATTTGCACCCGTTATCATGGCAACGCATGTGATGGCATGTGGAGAAAGTGGGCCGAAAGGTCAAGTTGAGTGGTACCGCGGTATTTCCGCCTCAAGCAGATCGCTTGGGGCGTTTTTCTTACAGCGGCTCAGCGCCAATATCCATCAAAATATTTTCTATTTTGAAGGAGGATCCCCCCATGAAGCTCAACAACGTGGATTTTGACACCTATTTCAAGAATTACCCCGACGCCAACGGCTATTTTGGCAAATACGGCGGCGCCTATGTATCCGATGAACTCAAGGCCGCCATGAAAGAAATCACCGTGGCCTATTTCACCATCTGCAAAAGCCGCAAATTTATCGCGGAGCTGCGCCGGATCCGCAAGGAATTCCAGGGCCGCCCCACCCCCATTTCCCATCTTGAACGCCTTTCCGCCTCCATCGGCAATGTGCAGCTTTATGCCAAGCGCGAGGATTTGAATCATACCGGCGCCCATAAGCTGAATCACTGCATGGGCGAAGTGCTGCTGGCCAAATATATGGGCAAGAAAAAGGTCATCGCCGAAACCGGCGCAGGCCAGCATGGCGTAGCCATGGCTACCGCCGCCGCCTATTTCGGTATGGAATGCGATATCTATATGGGCGCTGTTGATATTAAAAAGCAGGCCCCCAACGTGGCCCGCATGAAAATCCTGGGCGCTAATGTGGTAGAGGTCACCGATGGCCTGGCCACCCTGAAGGAAGCCGTTGACGCCGCCTTTGCCGCCTATACCAAGGAATACAAGGATTGCATTTACTGCATCGGTTCCGTGGTCGGCCCCCATCCCTTCCCCCTGATGGTGCGCGATTTCCAGTATGTAGTGGGCGAAGAAGCCCGTGCTCAGTTCCTGGAAATGACAGGCGAATTGCCTGACGCCATTACTGCCTGCGTGGGCGGCGGTTCCAATTCCGCCGGTTTCTTTGCGGGCTTCCTCAATGATCCCGTGAAAATCTACGGTGTGGAACCTCAGGGCAAGGGCGAAAAGCTGGGCGATCATGCCGCCAGCCTGAAATATGGCACCGAAGGCATTATGCATGGCTTTAACAGCATTATGCTCAAGGATGAAAACGGCGATCCTGCGCCCGTTTATTCCGTGGCCAGCGGCTTGGATTATCCCTCTTCCGGTCCGGAGCATGCTTTCCTTCACGATCTGGGCCGTGTCACCTATGATACTGTGGGCGATGACGAGGCCATTGACGCCTTCTTCAAGCTCTCCCGCCTGGAGGGCATCATTCCCGCCATTGAAAGCAGCCATGCCGTGGCCCACGCCATCCGTCTGGCCAAGGAAATGAAGCATGGTTCCATTCTGATCAATCTTTCCGGCCGCGGGGACAAGGATATGGATTACGTCATCGAAAAATACGGCATTCCCGAAAAGTAAGCATTGAAAAGGAGGCCCTGTATGAAGGCATTATTCATCGGCGGCACCGGCATTATCAGCACCTCCGTATCCCGCTGCGCCGTGGAAAATGGCTGGGATCTGACCCTGCTCAACCGAGGCAATCGCCCTGATGACGTTCCCGGCGCCCGGCAGCTGATTCTGGATATCAGCGATGAACAGGCCGCAGCAAAAGCGCTGGAAAACCAGCATTTTGATGTGGTGGTGGATTTCATCGCCTTTGATTCCGCCCAGATTGAACGGGATATCCGCCTCTTTACCGGAAAAACCGATCAATATATGTTCATCAGCTCCGCCTCCGTCTATCAAAAGCCCCTGCCCTCCCCCGTCATCAGCGAAGCGACCTCTCTTTCCAATCCCTATTGGGAATATGCAAGGAAAAAGATCGCCTGCGAAGAAACGCTGATGAAGGCCTTCCGCAATAACGGCTTTCCCGTTACCATCATCCGTCCCAGTCATACCTTCGCCAATCGCTCCATTCCCGTGCCGGTTCACGGAAAAAACGGCGCCTGGCAGGTTTTAAAACGCATGATGAATGGCAAACGCATTATCGTGCCCGGGGACGGCAATACCCTTTGGGCGGTGATGAGCAGCGCTGATTTTGCCCGTGCCTTTGTGGGGCTCATGGGCAATATCCACGCCATTGGCCAGGCCGTGCAGATCGCCTCGGAGGAATTGCTCACCTGGAATCAAATTCTGCAGACGGAAGCCAAAGCCCTGGGCGTGGAATTCAAGCCCTGCTATGTGCCCTCGTCCCTGCTTGCTTCCTGCAAAAGCTATGATCTGCGGGGCGCGCTCTTTGGGGATAAAGCCAATACCGTGATCTTTGATTGCAGCAAGCTTCATTCCCTGGTGCCCGGCTTTACGGCCCAGCGTCGCTTTGATCAGGCCGCCCCGGAATCTATTGCCTATTTCCTGTCCCATCCCGAAATTCAGCGGGATGATCCGGATTTCGACACCTTCTGCGACCGGATCGTGGAAATCATGGAAAATGCCGAAGCACAAATGGACGGCCTATAAGCCGAACCAAAGCAGTCAAAAACCGGCCGGAGAGCGTATCTCCGGTCGGTTTTCGTTCGTTTAACCGTTCTTTCCCCTTTCTTTTAAGGACGACGGCGATATTCCTCTGCTTTTTTTCATGGCGTGGGATAATGAAAAGGCGCTCTCGTAACCGCATTCTACCGCCGCCTGTTCTACGCTCATACCGCCTTGCAGCTTGACGACCGCACGATTCAGCCGATATTCCCGCAAATATTGGTATGGCGTCAGACCGACGGCCTTTTTAAACATTCGGATAAAATAGTTTTTCTCCAGATGCATCAGATTTGCCAGATCCGCATCCGTCAGCGTCCGATTATATTCTTCGTGAATGCAGCGAAATACCTCCGAAAGCCGGCTCTCTTCCCATTGCAGATTTTCATTTTTAATCAGAATTAACCGAACCAGGCTTTCAAAATATCCCTTTATCAGGCGCATTCGCTCGCCCTGGGGTTGATCCATTGCCATCAGCAGACATTGAACAGTATGATCAATCAACGAATCTGACGCCAAAGGAATTTCTATGAGTGAATCTCCCAAAAACGGCGGAGTAATCACAAAATCAAAATAAAGATGATTCACCGGATCTGATTCATCCTGCCTTACCCGAAAAGGCAAACGATGAGGGAATAAATACAAATTGCCGGGAATCAGCTTGATTTCTTTATCAGGATATAAGAAATAAGCAGTTCCGCTCAGAATCACATAGATACGATTGACATATTTGAAATGATTGATATGCCATCCCGGCGGTGCATAACCTTTCCCGAATGTTGAAAACCAAATATCCATATATCCTCCCCAAAGGCGATTTTGGACATCATCAGGCTGCTTTTCGCCATTCAACTCTTGCTTTGATTATACTATACTGTATATAAATTATAGCATGTGTTCATGCATAGAACAAGCATAAGGAGGATGAAAATGGACAAATTTCAATGGTTTAAATCTGCAAAATTCGGCATGATGGTGCATTGGGGATTATACTCCATTCCTGCCGGCGAATGGAAAGGACAGCGCATGCCTTATATCGGTGAGTGGCTGCAGGCAAGATTCCGCATTCCCAATGCCGAATACCATCCGCTGGCCAACATTTTCAACCCCATTTTTTTCAATGCAGATGAATGGGTCAAATTGGCCCGGGATGCAGGCATGAAATATATTGTGGTCACGTCCAAGCATCATGAAGGCTTTGCCATGTATCGCTCCAAAGTCGATTCCTTTAACATCGTTGACGCCACGCCCTTTAAGCGCGACGTCATCGGAGAACTGGCGGACGCCTGCGCCCGCCATAATATGAAGCTCGGTCTCTATTACTCCCAGGAATTGGATTGGGCAGATCCCGATGGCGGCGGCTATACCCGCACTACGCCCAATGCAGGCATGATGTCCTGGACCAACGACTGGGATTACCCGGATACCAGCCAAAAGAATTACGATCGGTGTTTTGAACGGAAGATCAAGCCCCAGGTCAAAGAAATCCTGACCCAGTATGGCGATCTTTGCCTGATTTGGTTCGATACACCCGATACCATCTCTCCGGCGCAAAGTAAGGAATTGGCTGATATGATACATTTCTATCAGCCCAATTGCCTGGTCAACTCTCGCATTGGAAACGGAATGGGCGATTATCATTCTTTGGGTGATAATCAGATCACCGACGAGGATTTTTCCACCCAACTGGTAGAATGCCCTGCCACCCTGAATGATACCTGGGGCTATAAAACCTTCGATAATAATTGGAAAGATGCCCAGCGGGTGTTGCAATTAAAGGAACACCTCAATGCCCGTGGCGTCAATTATCTGTTAAATGTTGGTCCCGATTATCTGGGACGGATTCCTGGCCCTGCAGTGGATATCCTCCGGCAGGCAGGTACGCTTCAAAAATAATTGACCGTGCTTGCATCCTCACCCCAGATAATGGCTCATGGCCAGCATCAGGCAAAAGCCGGCCAGCAAGGAATAGGTCGCCCCGCATTCTGCGCCATGGGCATGGGTTTCAGGGATCATTTCGTCGCTGATCACATACAGCATGGTGCCGCCTGCAAAGGCCAGTGCGAAGGGAAGAATGGCGGCGGATACGCTAACAGCAAAATACCCAAGCAGCGTGCCCAGCACCTCCACAACACCCGTCATCATGGCAGCAATAAAGGTGCGCCCCGGCTTCATCCCCGCTGCCAGCATGGGGCCGATAATGACCATGCCTTCCGGGATATTCTGCAGGGCAATGCCGGCCGCAATGGTCAGGGCTTCGCCCGTATCCCCGGTGCCAAAGCCCACCCCCGCCGCAATCCCTTCCGGCAGATTATGAATGGCAATGGCCATCACAAAAAGCAATACCTTATTCAGCTTTTCTGCGTTGACAGGATGGCTCTCCCCTTCAACGCCGCTGAGCTGATGCAGATGGGGCACCAGCTTATCCAGCAGCCGCAGGCACAGCGCGCCGCAGAAAATACCGATGACCGTTACCGGAAATCCATTCTGCCCGCCGTATTCAAGGGACGGCAAAATCAGCCCGATCACCGCCGCAGCCAACATCACGCCCGCAGCAAAGGATAATACGATATCGCTGAAGCGATGGGAAATCTTTTTGAATACAAAGCCCAGAATCGCGCCGATGATCGTGGCCCCGCCTACGCCCAGCGCAGTTAAGAATACAATCTGCATATTTTACGCCTCCCAAATTCGCGTTGATTCATCCTATGCTCAATCATTGTCTTCCGTTCCCATTCTACCACATTTTTTCGTCGATGACACATATTTTGCACAAATAAAAAGAAAAACGCGGTTTTTCCGCGTTTTTTCTGTTTCCAATTTATTTCATATACGGGATATACTTTTCTGCCTTGCGCCCCACCACCGCATACGCCCTGGGGCCGCCAAAGATGCGTGCCGCAATGGCCTTTACGTCGTCCGGCGTTACCTTTTCAATGGCGGCGATGGTTTCCTCCGGCGGAATATATTTGCCCAGCAGAATCTGATTATGCCCCAGAGAGCTCATCCGGTTATAAGCACTTTCCAGCCCCAAAATGAAGCTTCCCTTAAGCTGCGCCTTGGCCTGGGTGAATTCCTTTTCCGTCATGCCGTTCTCAAGCAGCTTCTGTATTTCAATATCCGTCTGCTCCAGCACCGTTTTGGCATGCTTGGGAGAGGTGGCGGCGTAAATGGTAAATTCACCGCAGCCGGGATAATTGGAGGGCCCGGAGTATACGGAATAGGCCATGCCCAATTCTTCGCGGATCCGCTGGAACAGCCGGGAAGACATTCCGCCGCCCAATACATTATTGAGCACTGCCATGGGATAGATTTCCTTGCTGCCCATTTGGCTGCCACGGAAGGACAGGCACAGATGCACCTGCTCCGTATCCTTATCCCGGAACAGCTTTCTGGGTTCATCAATGGCAATGCTCTTGGGGAAATCCTCCCCTTCCGCGCCCTGCCAGGCGCCGAATTTTTCTTCCATCAATTCCTTGACGGCATCCATCTGCACATTGCCGGCAATGGCCACAACGGCATTTTTAGGCCCGTAGTGGCGTTTTCTGAATGCGCGCAGATCATCCGGGGTATACGCCGCAATCCTGTCAGCGGGCCCCAGAATGGTCTGCCCCAGGGATTGGGTGCCAAAGACCGCCTCAGAAAGCAAATCGTATACCACGTCCTCCGGGGAATCCTCCACCATGGAGATTTCCTCCAGTACCACGCCCCGCTCCTTATCCGTCTCCACCGGATCCAGACTGGGATTGCATACGATATCCGCCAGAATATCCGCAGCCATGGGCAGATCTTCATCGATCACCTTGGCATAATAATTGGTGCAAAGCTTGCTGGTAGAGGCATTCAAATGTCCGCCCACGGCATCCATTTCCTCAGCAATTTGCCGGGAAGAGCGCTTGGTGGTGCCTTTGAAGGCCATATGCTCCATAAAATGAGAGAGGCCATTTTCTTCCGGGGATTCCAGCATACTTCCTGCCTTCACCCATACGCCGATTGAGGCGGAACGAAGATAGGGCATGGCTTCCACCAGCACCGTCAATCCATTGTTGAGAACGAATTTTTCCATGGCTTTCTCCTTTATTTTGCCAAATCTTCCGGTTTTGAAAAATCCCCGATTTTTCCAAGGTTTTTTCCAATGCTATGATACATGCCCGAATAAATAACGGGATCCAGTTTTGTCAGATCCACCGAAAAATGATCTTTCGGCGAAATTCTTTCATCGATCTGTATATTTTTGATGCGGCAGAAAAATGTGGTCGATTCTCCAATATCCACGGTCTTTTCCACTTCACATTCATATACCCAGCGGCTTTCATCCAATACCGGAACAGCCACCTTGACGCCATTTGAAACGCGGCAAGCCATTTGATCCTTCGCGCCATCGTCGGCATGATGGGCGCCAAAATAATCCATCAGCGGCAGCATATCCTTGCTAACCAGATTTGCGCTCAGTTTCCCTGTCCGCAGCACATTCTTTTTCGTTCTTTTGCCGCCGAACATGCTGATCACCAGCAAATACTCTTCTTTTTCACAGGTAACGCTCACCCAGGTAATCGGGGCAAAATTGCTGCTTCCATCCGGGTTTTCCGTGCCGATAATAAATGCCGGCTGAACGCATAACGAATAATGATCATCCACGGATTTCCGTTTCACAGGCGGCATGGGAATCCTCCTCATTTCAAGGCAGGCGCCAAGCACTGCATTGAGAAAAAGGGGGGAAACTGTAATAGTTTCCCCTCTTTAACAAGTTTTATGAATCTTCCTTATTTCCGTTCGGGGCGGCCATCCCGGCGGGGAGGACGCGCACCGGCAGGAGCGGGACGGGAGAAATTGGTGTTTTCGTAAACGATATCGTTACGGATCAGGTTGATACGGCCCTGAGAGTCGATTTCGCAAACCTTCACTTCGATTTCGTCGCCGATGTTCACAACATCTTCCACCTTTTCCACGCGCTTGTTATCCAGCTTGGAAATATGGATCATGCCATCCTTGCCGCCAACCAGTTCAACGAAGGCGCCAAAGTTCATGATGCGAACAACCTTGCCCTGGAATACATCGCCCACTTCGATATCCTTGGCAATGCCCATGATGATGGACTTGGCCTTATCGGCAGCAGCCTGATCGGGAGTGGAGATGAATACGCGGCCGTCGTCTTCGATATCAATCTTAACGCCGGTTTCGGCAATGATCTTGTTGATCATCTTGCCGCCAGGCCCGATAACTTCGCGGATCTTATCGGGATTGATGGTGAACTGGATAATCTTGGGCGCGAACTTGGAAAGCTGTTCACGGGGACGACCGATGGTTTCCAGCATGATGCCCAGAATATGCAGACGGCCCTTCAGCGCCTGATTGAGGGCGCGGGAGAGGATTTCGCGGTTGATGCCCTTGATCTTGATATCCATCTGGATGGCGGTGATACCATTCATGGTACCGGCCACCTTAAAGTCCATATCGCCCAGGAAGTCTTCCAGGCCCTGGATATCGGTGAGCACTTCGATCTTGCCGGTTTCGGCGTCCTGGATCAGGCCCATGGCAACGCCGGCAACGGGGGCATGGATCGGAACACCGGCGTCCATCAGGCTCAGGGTGCTGCCGCACACGGAAGCCATGGAAGAGGAGCCGTTGCTGCCCATGATTTCAGAAACCAGGCGCAGTGCATAGGGGAATTCAGCTTCAGTGGGGATGACGGGCACCAGCGCGCGTTCCGCCAGGGCGCCATGGCCGATTTCGCGGCGGTTGGGGCTGCGCAGGCGGCCGGCTTCACCGGTGGCGTAGGAAGGCATATTGTATTGATGCATGTAGCGCTTGCTTTCCTCATTGGAAAGGCCATCCAGCTGCTGAGCTTCGGAAACCATGCCCAGGGTGGTGATGGTCAGCGCCTGGGTTTCGCCGCGGGTGAAAACGGCGCTGCCGTGAGTGCGGGGCAGCACGCCAACTTCGCACCAGATGGGGCGCACTTCGGTGACCTTGCGGCCATCGGGGCGGATGCCTTCATCCAGGATCTTGCGGCGCATAACTTCCTTATTCAGGTAATACAGGGCATCCGCCACTTCGCTTTCCCGGCCGGGGAAGATATCCGCAAAATGAGCGGCCACGTCTTCGGAAACCTCGGCTTCGCGGGCCTGACGTTCCTTGCGGACGTAGGTGGAGAACACATACTGGCACTTTTCGTAGGCGTATTCACGCACGGCGGCCTTGATATCTTCGCCGGTGAGCACCAGGGGGAATTCGCTCTTTTCCTTGCCGATTTCAGCGGTGATCTTTTCCTGGAAGGCAACCAGTTCCTTGATGCTCTCATGAGCAAAGAGAATGGCGTCCATCATGGCGTCTTCGCTGACTTCGTTGGCGCCGGCTTCTACCATCATGATGGCGTCCTTGGTGCCGGCCACGGTCACATGCATATCGGATTTGGCAGCCTGTTCTTCATCGGGGTTGATGATCAGTTCGCCGTTAACACGGCCAACCACCACGGCAGCCGTGGGGCCGCCCCAGGGGATATTGGAGATCATCAGGGCGATGGAAGAGCCAAGCATGGCGGGGAATTCCGGGGGGGTGTTGGGATCCACAGACAGGGTCTGGGCCACCA
>SVHD01000085.1 GCA_015056015.1 Clostridiales bacterium | reverse complement strand
GCTGGATCGGCACGGCCTTGGTGCCAAGACGGGTGCGCATCATATCCACAACGCGGTGGAAATCAGCGCCGGTGATGTCCATCTTATTGACGTAAGCCATGCGGGGCACGCGGTACTTGTTGGCCTGACGCCAAACGGTTTCGCTCTGGGGCTCAACGCCGCCCTTGGCGCAGAAGACGGCCACAGCGCCGTCCAATACGCGCAGAGAACGTTCCACTTCCACAGTGAAGTCCACGTGGCCGGGGGTGTCGATCAGGTTGAGACGGTAGCCTTTCCACTGACAGGTCGTGGCAGCGGAGGTAATGGTAATACCGCGCTCCTGTTCTTCTTCCATCCAGTCCATGGTAGCCGCGCCTTCATGCGTTTCACCGAGCTTATGAACGCGGCCGGTGTAGAACAGGATACGTTCAGAAGTGGTGGTTTTTCCGGCGTCGATGTGCGCCATAATGCCGATATTGCGGACCTTGTCTAAAGGGTGACTTCTGGGCATGTGTTGCGTTCTCCTCTAACACTCAATTTTATGCTGCGCAGATAAGATGAAGGCCGAAACCTTCTCTTATCTTACCAGCGGTAATGGGCGAAGGCCTTGTTGGCTTCGGCCATACGATGCATTTCTTCCTTGCGCTTGACGGCGTTGCCGGTGTTGCCGGCGGCTTCCATCAGTTCAGCGGCCAGGCGTTCGGCCATGGTCTTTTCGCCGCGCTTGCGGGAGAAGTCCACGATCCAGCGCAGAGCCAGGGTCTGCCGGCGTTCGGGCCGGATTTCAACAGGCACCTGGTAGGTGGCGCCGCCAACGCGGCGAGCCTTAACTTCCAGCTGAGGCATGACGTTGTTCAGCGCCTGCTGGAACACTTCATTGGCCTCTTTGCCGGTCTTTTCCTTGATCATATCGAAGGCGTTGTAGCAAACCTGCTGGGCTACGCCACGCTTGCCATCGAGCATGATCTGGTTGATGAGCTTAGTGACCACAACGGTCCCGTGTACGGGATCGGGGAGCACTTCGCGCTTCGGGATAAATCCACGACGGGGCATGTAGTTCCCTCCTCAGATAGTGGCGAATTCCATCGGGCCGGCCACAGCATGTCAGCATCATGCCGTTCCGTTTGTCCGGTGCGTGGCAGGTGGGGAAAATGGCCTTTCGGCGGTGTTCCATTCCGCAGGCGGTTCCATTTTTCTACCCTGCCAGGGCAGCGGCCCTGACGATGGATTTTCGTCTTATTTCTTGGGGCGCTTGGCGCCGTAGAGCGAGCGGCCCTGGTTGCGCTTGGCAACGCCGGCGGTATCCAGCGCGCCGCGGATGATGTGGTAACGGACACCGGGCAGATCGCGCACACGGCCGCCGCGGATCAGCACGACGGAGTGCTCCTGCAGATTGTGGCCAATGCCAGGAATGTAGCAAGTACCTTCGATGGAATTGGTCAAGCGGATTCTCGCAATTTTACGCAGAGCCGAATTAGGCTTCTTGGGCGTGGTGGTTTTCACGCTCAGGCACACGCCGCGCTTTTGCGGGCAACCCTGCAGGATGGGCGCGGTTGACTTGTTGGCAACCTTTTCTCTTCCCTTGCGGATCAACTGATTGATCGTAGGCATGGAAGCACCTCCTGATAATTGTTCGGAGCCAGTATCTGGCCTCCTCCTATAAAATCCCCGCAACCCTCGGGGATATATAGTCCGTTGGAATGGCGAATGATTTTCGCCGGTTACGTGGTTTTGCGCAGCCCGGCAGCCGCCGAGGGCACATCCACCCTGCAGAGCTGGGCCATTTCTTCCATGGTGGCCACCATCTGCACGGGAATTTCCTTTTCCCGGGCCGCTTCCTCAATCTGGCCTCGCAGATTGGGGGCGGCGTCCAGGGCCAGGAACACCCTTTCCAGCTCGTCTTCCTTCAGCGCGCGCAGCACCTGCCGCACGCCCACAACGCGCATGGCGCGTTTTTTGAGCCTTTCGGGCATCTTGATCCCTCCGCTTTGGACTCACAAAAACCCAGTTGCCCGCATATTACAGACAACTATATCATAATAGCATGAGCATGTATATTTGTCAACCATTTTCTCTAAAAAAATCAAGAAAATCCTTTCCTTTTTCTCGTTTTGCGGCCATTCCTTTCCCTTCCGGAAAAACTCGCACCGCTTTTCACAAGTGCTTGTTTTGCCGTATTTTTTCGGTAAAAAATTGTTTTTCAAATTGTAATATTTCCATTTTTCTCCTCTTTTCCTTGCTCCCGCACGCCCTCTTGCAATGGATGCCAAGTTGGCGTATAATGGAAATGGTACTTCCTTATACTATAGCAGATTATATTTGATCCCGGAGGCAGAAAAATGAGCCGAATTTCCTACGTATTAAAGCGCATTGGCAAAATGGATTTTTCCCGGATGCGGGATACCGCCAATATGCTGCATAAAAAAACGGGCAAGCCCACCATCTGGCTGCTTGCCGATATGGCCCGCTGCGCCGCCAAATACAACGCCGGCTACATGGATTATAAAATCGCCGAAATGTATCGGCTCAATGACGCCCAGCGCAAAACCGTCATCACCCGGGGGATTTCCAATGAAATCGTGCGCCGGATGAATAACAAGGCCTACTGGCATCATTTTGATGACAAGACCCAGTTCAACACCCTCTTTGCAAAATGGGTAAACCGGGATTGGGTGAAGGTGGATGAAAGCCTGACCGCCGAAGCGCTGGAAGCCTTTTTATCCGGTAAAGAGCGGGTTATCTTCAAGCCTCTGGAGGGCTCCAGCGGCCAGGGTATCGTAAAATACGAAAAGGCCGAATGGGCGGATCTGCCCCTGTTCCGGGATCAATTGCTGGAAAACGGCCCGGCCATCCTGGAAGAAATCGTGGTGCAGCATCCCGAAATGGCGCGGCTTTGTCCCACCTCCGTCAATACCATCCGGATCGCCACCCTGCTGGGCGATAAAAAGGAAGGAATTGTATACGCCTTCCTGCGCATCGGCAACGGCCGGGTGATGGATAATGTGGATTGCGGCGGCATGGCGGCCCGGGTGGATCTGGAAAGCGGCAAGCTGCTTACCGTGGGCGCCGATAAGCAGGGCAATACCTTTGAAAAGCATCCCATGACCGGCACTGCCATCGTGGGCTTCCAGGTGCCCTATTTTGAGGAAGCCAAGAACATGTGTCTGGAAGCCATGCGGGTGGTGCCCCAGGTGAGATTCGTTGCCTGGGATGTGGCCATTACGGAAAAGGGCCCCGTCTTTATCGAGGGCAATTCCTTCCCCAGCCATGCGGTGCCCCAGTTTGCCGCCCATTATCCCGATGGTATCGGCATCCTGCCCGAATTCCGCAAGTTTATGGATATCTGAAAAGGATAGGTATTGGCGAGAGAACCTTTCTTTTCGGAAAAAGAAAGGCCCTCTCGCGCTCTCCCGAAGAAAACCGGTTCGGGAACATACAATTATATCGAATCGTGCATTTTCCCCGTGTCTGTGAAAGCGCGAAGGGCAATATTTCTTTTCCCTTCCGGATTATGCAATAACTTCCTCTTTTTGATCGTTATCTTCATGTCAGCCCATTTTCCGTATCAAAGGAGATGAACTCATGGATTTAATCAAGACGCTGCTGGTATACATGATGATGGTGGTTTCCGCCGCCACGGAGGCTTCCCCGGCCCTGACGCCGCCGCCCGCAGCTTCCCTGCCCAGCGCCACGCCCTATGTGAGCCAGGCGCCCACGGCCTCCCCCTCGCCCAGCCCTTCCCCTTCTCCCACGCCCATCCAGTATACCACCCTGTATGTAGGTGATCGCGGGGATGAAGTCAAAAAGCTGCAGCGGCGTTTGACCGAGCTGGGTTATCTGAATGATACCATCGACGGCATCTACGGCCAGAACACCAAAAAGGCCGTAGAACGTTTCCAGTATTATAATAACCTGAAAGTGGATGGCGTTGCCGGAAAAATCACCCAATCCACGCTGTTTGAAAGCACTGCCGTGGTCACCGCGCCCCCGAATATCACCCAGGGCCCCACGCTGGCGCCCACCGTTGCTGTGCCCACCAGCGTGATTGTGCCGGTTTATTACGTCAATGAAGACGGCCAGCTGCTGCGCCGGGTGGATATGACCTGCTATGGCACCACCACCATTTACGCCAACGGCAATTATGTCGGTTCGGATTACATCCTTACTTCTTCCAATGCGGTTACCGTTTCGGTCAAGAATGGCGCGGCCACGCCCGCATCCGTCACCTTCCGCTATCAGAAGCGGGTCACCGCCGCCCCCACCGCTTCCACCGTGGTTGTCCCCGTTTATTACACCACGGAAGACGGCGTAATGATCTATCAGACCAGCGCCACCATTTATTGCGGCACCACGTCCCATGTGACGGTGGATCCTTCCTGCGTGCCTGCGGATTATCACTTGATCGGATCTCCTACCACCTCGGTCAGCGTAACCGCTCAGGGCGCCGTCACCCCCTCCACCATCATTTTCCGTTTCCAATACTTGGCCCCCACAGAGGTTCCCACCGAAGTGCCCACCCAGGCCCCCACTCAGGTGCCGGCCACCCAGGTTCCCGTGACCGAAGCGCCCACCGTTGCGCCTACGGAAGCACCCACCGAAGTACCCACTGAAGCACCCACCGAAGTACCTACGGAAGCACCCACGGAAGTACCTACGGAAGCACCCACGGAAGCGCCCACGGAAGCACCCACCGAAGTACCCACCGAAGTACCCACGGAAGCCCCCACCGAAGTACCCACGGAAGTGCCTACTGAAGCGCCCACCGAAGCACCCACGGAAGCACCCACGGAAGCCCCCACTGAAGTGCCCACCGAAGTACCCACGGAAGTGCCTACGGAAGCACCCACCGAAGTACCCACCCAGCAGCCCACCGAGGAGCCCACCCCTGTTCCCAGCGGCCTGACTGCTGTCGGCAGCACCTTACAATTGAATGGCGCGGAGCAGGCCTTCACCTGGTATCGGGATGAAAATCAGCAGCCCTTCGTTTCTCTCCAGTCCCTGGCGACGGCTGCCGGCTGGGATTATGCCCCTGGCGCGGCCTGCATGGTGCTGGGCCGTGAAATCATGGCAACTTATGACGGCGGCGGCATTTCCGCCCTGACCGTCGACGGGCAGCCCCAGAACGGCAACGCCCGGGTATGGGAAGGCGATCTGTATGTGAATTTTGCTTTCCTGCAGGCCCTGGGCGCCGACGCCTCCGCCTCCGGCGATACCGTATCCATCACCTTTCCCCAATAAAAAATCAGGCGAATGAATCGCCTGCCTCCCGGCCGCTTGCATCCGGCCGGGATTTTATTTTTCTTCGGAATCCAGCACCAGAACCCAGAAGCCCTCATGATAACGATAGCCCGTCAGCTGCGCCGGCGGATGATGAGGGCTGCCCGGAATGGCATAAGCGATTTTTTCAGCCCGCCCATCCCGCGCCAGATAGCCCAGCGCGCAATAGGCCGCTCCGGGAATGGGGGAAGGTGCGCGCACAAAGCGCCACCCCGGCGCGGAAAATGGCTGAATCGGCGGGCAGGATTGAAAATACTTTTTCAGCACCCCTGCCCGCCCCGGAAAAAGCAGGGCAGGCAATTCATCCACGCCCGGATTCTTTCCCGGATTGCGAAGGGTGTATTCTTCCGTTTCAGCCGGAATTTCCAATGTTTCTTCTATTAAAAGATTCTCCGCTTCGGCGGCTTTCGCCGTCTGCTCCTCTGTTTTCTCTGCCGGCGCTTCTTTCGTCGGGAATGCACCGTTTTCCTTTCTTTTTTCTTCCTTCGTTCTCCGCAAAAATTCCCAGGCACGCCAATAGTTTTCCTCCGGCGCATCCGTTTCCCACAAAACAAGGCGGCCAGCCGCGGCCAGAAAAAGCGGCCCATCCGGCAGTTCAAAAAAATGAACCTGGCCGCTTTCATCCGCCTTTTCTGCGGCGATGCAGATTCCATCCCCTGCCTTCCATTGATAAAGGCGGCATTCCATCCCCCGCTCCAAGCCCCGGGCGCATAATTGCTGCCCCGCTTCTCCGCAGCGGGCATGGCCGCTTACCCCTTCTCTCCCCTGCAAAAAACGATAGGAATAATCCATGGGTATCCCCTCCCCATCCAACATATGCCTGCTTTTCCTGCGGCATGCTTGCCAGAGAAATGCTTTTCTTATATAATAGAAAGGATGATCTTGAAAGGAGTTCACCTCATGCATATTCTGCTTACCAATGATGACGGCATTGATTCCATCGGCCTGAAAATGCTGGCCGATGCTGCCCTGCGCCGGGGGCATACCCTGCTTATCAGTGCGCCCAAGGGGCAATGCAGCGCCAACAGCCAGCATATTTCCCTGATGGGCCCCATCCGGGTAAAAAAACGGGATTGGCCCGGCGCCCAGGCCTATGCCGTGGAAGGTACCCCCTGCGATTGCGTGCGTCTTTCCCCCAATCTGACGGATCGGCCCATTGATTTTTGCCTTTCCGGCATCAACCGCGGGGAAAACGCCGGCTCTGCCGTCTATTACAGCGGCACCGTATCCGCCGCCCGGGAGGCCGCCATGCTCTACATCCCCGCCATGGCCGTTTCCATTCAGGTGGGCGCGGATGAACGGATGCTCGCCCATCTTGCGGATACCGCCATTGCCATGGCCGAAAAAATGGTCAAGGAAGAATTGCCCCGCTTTACCGTGATCAATCTCAATGCCCCTGCCCTGCCCCCGGAGGAATTAAAGCCCATGGTGCTCTGCCCCCTTTCCCAGAGCTTTTATCTGGATCGCTATGAGCAGCGGGAAAACGAAGGCACTGCGGACGAAATGCATTTTTATCTCTCCGTCGATGATACCTCCGGCCTGCCCCGGGAAAAAATCGAGCCGGGCAGCGACTTCGCGTTTTTGCAAGATGGGCACATCACTTGCACGTTTTTGGGGAATTTTCGGGATTTCAACGGAATTTTCGCCGAAAAAATGCAGGATTTATAAGAATAGGCTTGCATTTTACCCCCGCTTTCCTGTATAATAGGCCCTGAATCGGGCTCTTTTACCCGGAGAAGCGAGGAAAAACCATGGAAGAAACCCAGAATCTGATTGAACGGCTGAATCTGAGCGGAAAACGCCTGAGTAAAAGCCATCGGCGAATTGCCGAATATATCATGGCCCATTATGATAAGGCCGTATTTATGACTGCCGCTACCCTGGGCGAAATGGTGGGGGTCAGCGAAAGCACGGTGGTGCGCTTTGCCATGGCGTTGGGGTATGAAGGCTATCCCCAGCTGCAGCATTCCCTGCAGGAATTGGTGCGTCATCGGCTTACTGCTGTGCAGCGCTTTGAAATGACCTCGGAAATTCCCGAGGATCAGGTGCTTTCCACCGTGCTCAAGGCTGATATGCTCAATATCCGCCATACAGTGGAGCAAATTGACGACACTGCCTTCAAAGATGTGGTGGAGCGCCTTTTGCATGCAGACAGCATTTATGTGCTGGGTCTGCGTTCCGCCGCGCCCCTGGCCCAGTTTTTCGGCTATTATCTGCATTTTATTTTCGACGACGTGCGCGTGGTCGCCTCCGGCACCAGCGACGTATTTGAAACCATCTCCCGCATCCGGTCTACGGATGTACTCATCGGCATCAGCTTCCCCCGCTATTCCACCCGCACCCTGGAAGCCATGCGCTTTGCCCACGAAAGCGGCGCGCAGGTCATCGGCCTTACCGACGGGCCCATGAGTCCTTTGCATAAAGAGGCGGATATCTGTCTCTCTGCCCGGACGGATATGGCGTCCTTCGTGGATTCGCTGGTGGCCCCGCTTTCGGTTATCAATGCGCTGCTGGTGGCCCTGGCCATGAAAAAGCGGGAAGATTTGAGCCGGCATTTTGAAAAATTGGAAGGAATCTGGGACGCTTACAGTGTATACATCAATAAGGAAAACCAGTGATCTGATCGTGATCGGCGGCGGCGCGGCCGGGATGATGGCGGCGCTGTTTGCCGCGCAAAACGGATGCCGCGTCACATTGCTGGAAAGAAACGAAAAACTGGGCAAGAAAATCTATATCACCGGCAAGGGCCGCTGCAATGTGACCAATGCCTGCGACACGGATGAATTTCTGCGCAATGTGCCCCGCAATCCCAGATTTTTATACAGCGCCCTGGGCCAATTATCCCCCCAGGATCTGCTTTCCCTGCTCCATGATCTTGGCTGCGAAACCAAAATTGAGCGGGGCCGGCGGGCCTTCCCCGTATCCGATAAGGCCAGCGACGTCACCCGTGCCCTGGAAAAGGGCATGCGGCAGGCGGGGGTGCATATCCGGCTGAACACCCGGGTGCAGCGCCTGATGGCGGAAGAAGGAAAAATCAGCGGCGTGCAATTGGAAAACGGCGAAATCCTCTCTGCCGGCGCTGTGATCGTATGTACCGGCGGGCTTTCCTATCCCTCCACCGGTTCTACCGGCGACGGGCTGCGCTTTGCAGAGGAAACCGGCCATAAAATCATCCCTACCCGGCCTTCCCTGGTGGGATTGATTACCAAAGAAACCTGGCCCACCCAATTGCAGGGATTGGCATTGAAAAATATTTGCCTTACCGGCCTTTCCTGTGGTAAAATAATATACTCGGAGATGGGCGAATTGCTTTTCACCCATTTCGGGGTATCCGGCCCTCTGGCCATTGAGCTTTCCGCCCATCTGCCGGAAGGCAAAGCGGCAGAAATGCGCCTGGATTTGAAGCCCGGCCTGACCCCCGAGCAATTGGATCAGCGCCTGACCAGGGAGCTGGCTGCCGCCGGCAAAAAGCAATTATCCACCGTGCTGCAGACCCTGCTTCCCCGCAGCTTTGCCGATCTTTTCCCTGCCCTTTGCGGCGTGGACGGCAAAACGCCCTGCAGCCAGGTAAACGGCAAAAGCCG
>SVHD01000084.1 GCA_015056015.1 Clostridiales bacterium | reverse complement strand
TACCCTGTCTGTGCAGGTGCATCCGGATGATGCATATGCCAAACGGGTGGAGAATAAACTGGGGAAGACCGAGGCATGGCATATTCTTTATGCGGAGCCCGGCGCGCAGCTGGTCTATGGCGTGAAGGAAAATGTGACCAGGGAAGAATTGATGGCGGCCTCCAAGGCCGGCGCCCAGGTGGAAGGGCTTTTGCGGAAGGTGGATGTGAAAGCCGGGGAAACCTATTTCATTCCTGCCGGCATGGTGCATGCCATCGGCGCCGGGATTGTGCTGTATGAAATTCAGCAGTCCAGCGATGTGACCTACCGCTTCTATGACTGGGAACGAATGGACAAAAACGGAAACAAACGGGAGTTACATTTGGAAAAAGCAATTGATGTAACGGATGTAACTGCACAGCTGAGCGCCGCCGCGGAAACGGAAATTGCTCCCGGGCATTTCAGGCTTCTTGATGAAAAATACTTCCGGTTGGATCGGCTGGCCGGCTTTAACGGCGTGCTGCTTGCAGATATCCGTCGTTTTGCTTTCATTACTGCCACGGGAAAAACCACCCTTTCCTGGGAAAACGGAAGCATGGAATTGCCCCTTGGCTGCACGGCATTTTTGCCGGCTGATGGATATGACCTGCGGATTTTTTCTGAAGGGGCGTTGATTTCTTATCCTTCTGTCCAATAAATGACACGAAATGGTATAAAAAATTACAGAAAATACAATCCTAACTCCCGCAGTACTTGAAAGGCTGCGGGGATTTTGATATAATGCTTGGGGGATTGAAAAAAATGAAATTTGTATCATGCGTCCAGGCTCTTTGTCCGGAATTGGAAATCCGGCAGGGCGTGGCTTTGGAAAAGTATACCACTCTTCGGGTTGGCGGGCCGGCGGATTATTTTATGGAGCCCAAAACAGAGGCGGAAATCTGCGGCGCGCTGAAAGCGGCGGCGGATTGCAATATCCCTGTTTTGCTGATCGGCAATGGCTCCAATCTGCTCATCCGTGATGGGGGATTCCGGGGAGCCGTGATTCGGCTTGGAAAGAATTTTTCTGCCCTTCAAAGAACGGCGGATGGGATTTATGCCCAGGCAGGGGCTCTTTTGAGCAATCTTGCCCATTTCGCCCTGGAAGAGGAATTGACCGGCCTGGAATTTGCCCAGGGTATTCCCGGGGCCGTCGGCGGCGGCGTATATATGAATGCCGGCGCTTATGGCGGAGAAATGTGTCAGGTGGTATCCTCTGTGCGGATTTTGCAGGATGGGGAAATCCGGGAAATTTCCGCTTCGGAAATGGCCTTTTCCTATCGCCACACCAAAGCAATGGATGAAAAATGGATCATTCTGGGGGCTTCCTTCCATCTGGAAAAGGGCGACCCGGAAGCCATTGATGCGCTGATGCGGGATTTGGCTGCCCGGCGCAGGGAAAAGCAGCCGCTGGAATACCCCAGCGCCGGTTCTTTTTTCAAGCGGCCCACCGGTTATTTTGCCGGGGCGCTGATTGAACAGGCCGGTTTGAAGGGCGTTTCTGTTGGCGGCGCCCAGGTCAGTGAAAAGCATGCTGGCTTCCTGATCAATCGCGGCGGCGCAACGGCGGCCGATTTTATTGCCCTCAAGGAAAAAATTCAGCAGGTAATTCAGGAAAAATTCGGCGTACAAATGGAAAATGAAGTGCGCATTTTGGGGAACGATTTATGAGCTTTTCTGCCCAAGTGAAGCAGGATTTATTGCGGATCAAGCCGGATAAGCATTGCTGTATGCTTGCGGAATTGAGCGCCCTGACCCAGGCCTGCGCCTCCCTTCGATTAAGCGGCGGCGGCAGGGTCAAGGTTGTATACGAAGTGGAAAGCGCAACCCTGGCCAAACGAATTTTTTTGCTGCTGAAATGGCGGCTTGAAATAACCCCCATATTGGAATTCGCCCGGCATAAACGCCTGGGCGGGCGTCGCATTTCTGTTCTGACGGTGCCGGAAGCGGAAAGCCGTCGGCTGCTGATTGCCCTTCGCATGCTCAAGGAATCGGATGAAGGGGCGGTATATCGCGGCGTACCCCGGGCGGCCATGACCCGGCGCTGCTGCCGGGCGGCTTTTGTGCGCGCCGCTTTTCTGGGGGCAGGGGCCGTTACCAATCCGGATAAGGAATATCATCTGGAATTTGTATCCTCCGAAGCCCGGGCGGAAACGCTGGTGAATATGCTGGAAAAAAGCGGCGTAAAGGCAGCGGTTACCAAGCGGCGGGGGGCCGATATCGTGTACCTGAAAAAGGGCGATGACGTGGTTTCCTGCCTGGCGCTGATGGGCGCCCATAATTCCCTGATGGAAATGGAAAATATCCGCATCCGCAGGGAATCCCGCAATCAGGCCAACAGGGCCCGCAATTGCGATGAGGCCAATCTGAAAAAGCAATTATCCGCCGGGGCAAAGCAGGCCCAGGCGATTACGGCCTATTCCCTGAAATACAGCCTGGGGGGATTGCCCCAGGATTTGCAGGAAATCGGCCGGCTGCGGATGCTTCACCCGGAAGCGTCCCTGGAAGAAATCGGGCAGATGCTGCCAACGCCCCTGAGTAAATCCGGGGCAAATCACCGGATGCGCAAATTGATGCAGATGATCGGCGCATCCGCAAATAATGAGGATGAAAAAAATGATCAAAGAGATCCTGGATTTATCGAAAATCACCCCCCTGAACCGGATGCAGATTGAGCATCTGGTTCATCTGGCCGGAAAATTTTCTTCTCGTATTCTATTTGAACATGAAAACCGCACCATCAATGGCAAATCCATGCTGGGCCTGCTTTCCATGGGCATTACCGGCGGCAAGCCGGTGATCCTGACCGTGGAAGGTGAGGATGAAGAAATTGCCGCCCAGGAAATCAAGCGGCTGCTGGATTCCGGGGTTGCCCCGGCCAAGGAAGCCAATGACGCCATGGCGCTGATGCAGATTATTAAGGATCGTTATACCCTGCTGCTGCCTGATAATCTGGTGGGGATTTATCTGCATGGTTCCCTGGCGGCGGGCTGTTTCCAATGGGATGTGAGCGATATTGATTTTCTTGTGGTGGTGCGAAAGTCCATTCCGGTGGAAAAGAAAATCGCGCTGGTGGAATGCCTGTATGCACTGCGCAGGGATGCGCCCCCCAAGGGATTTGAAATGAGCGTGCTGCTGGAAGAAAACTGCCGGGCGCCCATTTTCCCCGTTCCCTATGAATTGCATTTTTCTCCCCGCTGGATGCAGGAATATGAGCGCAGCCCCAGGGGATTCTGCGAAAGAATGCATGGCGAGGATATGGATTTGACGGCCCATATTCTGAATCTGCATACCTTTGGCGTGCCGGTTCTGGGGCCCAGCGTGGCCCGGGTATTTGGTCAGGTCAAGCGGGAGGACGCCCTTTGCGCAATCCGTCAGGATACTGCCGATTCCGGGGAACATTTGCATGAGCAGCCCATCTATTATGTGCTGAATCTTTGCCGGGCGCTGGCCTATAAGCGGGATCAATTGGTGCTTTCCAAAAAGCAGGGCGGTGAATGGGGACTGAAAAACTTGTCCCATGCCCATCAGGCCGTGATTCAGGCGGCGCTGAATGCTTATCAATCCGGCCGGGATATGTTTTATGACCGTGGCCAGGCGGAAGATTTCTGCTATGACGTGATGGAAGAATTGAATGGATAATGGATGCCAAGGAATACATGCCAGGCCGGTATTTACCGGCCTGATTTTTTATGCCAATAATTATCGCGAAGGATAATATTCCCTTGACAAGAAAGAAAAAAAGATTTATAGTTATGCGGTGTGTTGAATAATTATTTTTGCCGATTTTGCGGCAAGGAAGGGGTATCGATTTATGAAACATTTATTGAAGCTGCAGGATCTTTCCCGGGAAGAAATCACATCCATTCTGGATTTGGCAGATCAATTAAAATACGAAAAGAAGCATGGCATTGCCCATCCTCATCTGGCGGGCAAGACCCTGGGCATGATTTTCCAGAAATCCTCCACCCGCACCCGCGTTTCTTTTGAAGCGGGCATGTATCAGCTGGGGGGCAGCGCGCTTTTCCTTTCCTCCAATGATCTGCAGATTGGCCGCGGCGAACCGGTGCAGGATACGGCGCGGGTGCTTTCCCGGTATCTGGACGGCATCATGATCCGTACGTTTGCCCAGGCGGAGGTGGAAGCGCTGGCGGAATACGGCAGCATTCCCATTATCAACGGCCTTACCGATTACGCCCATCCCTGCCAGGTATTGGCGGATCTGATGACCATCCGGGAATACAAGGGCAAGTTGGAAGGGCTGAAGCTTTGCTTCATCGGCGATGGCAACAACATGGCCAATTCCCTGATTGCCGGCGGCATCACCATGGGGATGAAGGTGGCCATCGGCTGCCCCAAGAATTATCAGCCAGATGAAAAGCTGATGGCCTGGGCCAAGGGAAATGGCGATTTCCTCTGCACCGATGATATTATGGAAGCAGCCAAGGATGCGGATGTGGTCTACACCGACGTCTGGGCCTCCATGGGCCAGGAAAGCGAAAAGAAGATTCGCGAGGAAGCCTTCAAGGGCTATCAGGTGAATGATGAATTGATGGCGGTTACCCATCCCGGCGCCATGGTGATGCATTGCCTGCCCGCCCACCGGGAAGAGGAAATCACAGCCAAGGTATTTGAAGAGCACGCCAATGAAATTTT
Source organism: Clostridiales bacterium (assembly GCA_015056015.1). Classification (GTDB taxonomy): domain Bacteria; phylum Bacillota; class Clostridia; order Christensenellales; family Aristaeellaceae; genus RUG563. Next base: position 4,430 of record SVHD01000084.1, on the reverse strand, counting down.
TGACGAAGCCGAAAACCGGCTCCACGCCCAGAAGGCTGTGCTGGTCAAACTGATGAAGTAAGAACGGAAGAATTGGCGGGAGGATGCTTTTGAAGCCAAAAGCACCCTCCCGCACCCTCCCGAAAAGCGATTCGGGATGATGATAAATCATTCTAAACAGCCATGTCCCCGTGAAGAGGGAGAAAAGAATAGGTATTATATTTATTGCTTCACTGGCGTGCAAGCATTTTAGAATGAAATAGTAAAATCCAGAGCAAGTTTTCTTTGGGAGAGCGCGAGAGGACCTTTCTTTTTCAAAAGAAAGGCCCTCTCGCATATAAAAACAGAAAATATTCTCACATCCTGTAACATTATGGCGGAATACCGGACTAATAAGGTGAAAGGGGGAAGAGAGATGGACAAGGGCGAAAGCATGAACGAAATCTATCAGGAATACGCCCGTCCGGTCTATCTGTATCTGCAAAGCCTTTGCCATGATGAAAAGCTGGCAGAGGATTTAACCCAGGAAACCTTTTACCGGGCCACCAGGAGCATTCATCGTTTTCGTGGGGATTGCCGCCTGATCACCTGGCTATGCCAGATTGGCAAGCATATCTGGTATCAGGAATTGGAAAAGCGAAAAAAACGGGGCGCATGGCAGCCGCTGGATGAAAATATAGCGTCAGAGGGCGATGATGCTTCCGTTAATATGGAAAGCGATGAAGGAAGGATCTCTTTATTCCGGGCCATGCAGGGGCTTGACGCCACCGCGCGCGAGATCGTGTATCTGCGGGTGATGGGGGATTTGAGCTTTCAGCAGATCGGGGAAATCCTGGGCAGAACAGAAAACTGGGCGCGGGTAACCTTTTACCGGGCCAAGGAAAAATTGCGGAAGGGATGGAATCAGGATGAGTGAAATGAAAAATCAGGCCAATCTTTCCTGCGCGGTGGTGCGGGATCTGATGCCGCTGTATGTGGAAGAATTAACGGGCGAGGAAACCAATCAGCAGATTGCTGGCCATATCGCCTCTTGCCCTGTCTGCGCCCAGGCGCTGGGCATGCAGCAGGCGCGAATTGAAATTGAAAAGAGCGGAAAAAAACGGGATGTCAGTGGAATCCGTTTTTTGAAAAAACAATGGATCAAACGTTTTGCGCTTGTGCTGACAATTCTGGTGATGCTGGCGGTGGCCGTTCTGATGGGAAGTACCCTGCTCTTTGACACGAAGATGATTTCGGAAACAGACATTTATTCTGCCGGTTGTTATCAGCTTTCCGATGGCAGGATTGTGGTGGCATTTGGGATAGAAGGGGTGTCTCCGGCCCAGGTTACCAATGGGAGAAACTGGATGGATTTGAAGAACACGACTTATGTTGCCATGAATACAGTGGGCTCCTACCAATGCAGTCGCCATATTACGCTCTATACCAATAATTTTCATCGTTGGTTTGGTAAAGCAGACGAACGGGGAGAAATTTTCTATTATGCATTTAACCCCGAACAGGCGTATGAAGATACCGAACTGCGGTCATTCTCGATGGTAAAAGCGACTGTACCGGAGAAAAATGATCAGCCTTATCGCCTTGCCAAGCTATCAATCAATGGCTATGAAATCTGGCGCTATGGGGATGAAGCCAAAACGCTGACAGCAGAGGAAGAAAAAGTGTTGCTGGAAGCGGTGGAAAAATCCACAGCTGGGGCCAGGCGCGTTACCGTGGACGCCCTGAGCACGTTGATGCAGTAATAAGTAAGGGATATTTGCGGGAGGGGGATTCTTTGTGGCCAAAGAATCCCCCTCCCGCGCCCACCCCAAGAAAGCGGTTCTGGATGATGACATAGGCGCTAAGCAAGTAAAGTGCCAGTGAAACTATATGAGATATTATTATTTGCTCCACTGGCATGCAAGCAAATTAAGTTTTAACAGTACAATCCAGAGCAAGTTTTCTTTGGGAGAGCGCGAGAGGGTATTTCTTTTTCAAAAGAAATACCCTCTCGCAATATTTTCCGTCAATTACCCCCGGAATTGGCCGGGGGTGACGCCGGCAATTTGCTTGAATTGGCGGATGAAATGGAACAGATTGGCATAGCCCATGAGCTCTGCAGTATGAGCGACGCTTTCGCCCCGCAGCAGCAGATTCTTTGCCTTTTCAATGCGCATGAGGATCAGATCCTGGCCGGGAGAGATGGAAAACATGCGCCGGTAAAGGGGGTAGAGCCGGGATACGCTCAGCCCCAGGCGTTTGGCCATGCCATCGTTGCTCCAATCCCATTCAGGATGCAACAGCATATCCTCCCGCAGGGCGCGCAGCCTTTCCGCTGTTTCCCTGGGCACGGGCGCAGGGGCCTGACCGGAAAGATTCCGGTCCAGATGAATCCAAAGCTGTTGGAACAGGGCATGGCATACGGTTTCCCAATGATCCCGCCGGGCAAAAAATTCCGCCTCAATCTGGGCGATCCATTCAGAAATGCGGGGAGTGAAGCCGGGCTGATAGAGGATATTGCATTGCAGATGATAGGGCGCAATTTCTTTTTCAATATCGCCCTGCAAATGAGCCCAATCATGCACCAGCGGGGAGGAGCTGATAAAATGATGGGGCGTTCCCGGGGAAAAGATAATGATGGCCCCCGGCTGCGTATCCTGCCATTGATGGCCTATCCAAATACGCACTGGGGTATGAAAATGCAAAAGCACATAATCATCCGTTCCTTCCGGACGATTCAGGGCGAAACCGGCCTTTTCCGGCCAGCGATGACGAATACGCAGAATTTCCATGGCATTCTCCTGCTGTAAATAGAAAATCAACACAATTTCAGAATAGATGAAACGATAGAAAATGTCAATATTATAAGATGATTTTTGCTTGAAAAATAAGGATTTCAACGTAAAATAATAGGTATACAGGGAAAGAGAAAAGGAGAGATGATCAAATGAATGCCATTCCTCGTCCAGAATATCCCCGGCCCCAGTTTTCCCGGCCTTCCTGGATGAACCTGAACGGTACCTGGCAATTTGAAAAGGATTTTGGCGGCTCCGGCCGTGCCCGCGGTCTGGTGGAAAAGGAACTGAGCGAGCAGATTATCGTTCCCTTCTGCCCGGAGAGCGAGCTTTCCGGCGTCAATTATAAAGATTTTATGGAAGCCGTCTGGTATCGGCGCACCTTCACCCTGCCCGAAGAGGCCAGGGGACAGCGTGTGCTGCTGCATTTCGGCGCTGTGGATTACAAATGCGAAGCCTGGGTGAACGGCCAGTCCGTGGGCGTGCATGAGGGCGGCTATGTATCCTTTACCTTTGAAATTACCGATGCGCTGAAGGATGGGGAAAATACCTTGGTTGTCTGCGCGGATGACCATCTGCGTTCCGGCCGTCAGCCCGGCGGCAAGCAGTGCCCCGATTTCCATTCCCGCGGCTGCCATTATACCCGCACCACCGGGATCTGGCAGACGGTGTGGCTGGAATGGGTGCCGAAAGTTTTCGTAAAATCTGTCAGGATGATTCCTGATGCGGAAAATGGCGCGCTGTATCTGGATGCGCTGATTGACGGAAATGCCGCCGGCATGGAATTGAATGCCTGCGCCGCCTTCAAGGGCGAATGCCAGGGCTGCGTCAAAGCCAAAGTGGATGGCAATCATGCCAAATTGACCGTGACGCCCAAGGAAAAGCATCTGTGGGCCCCGGGCGAACCCAATCTGTATGATCTGAAGCTGACCCTTTCCAAGGATGGCGAAGCTGTTGATACGGTGGACAGCTATTTCGGCCTGCGCACCATTTCCTTTGACGGAAAGAAATGCCTGATCAACGGCAAGCCTGTTTTCCAGCGGCTGATTCTGGATCAGGGCTTCTATCCCGACGGCATTTATACCGCGCCCTCCGATGAAGCGCTGAAAAAGGATATTGAGCTTTCCATGGCCATGGGCTTTAATGGCGCCCGGCTGCATCAGAAGGTATTTGAGCAGCGCTTCCTCTACTGGGCTGATCATCTGGGCTATATCTGCTGGGGTGAAATGGCCAACTGGGGGATTGAGCCCGGCCGTCCGCACACCATGACCATTTTCCTTCGGGAATGGCTGGAAAGCGTGGAGCGGGATTTCAATGCGCCCTGCATCGTGGGCTGGTGCCCCTACAATGAAGTGTGGGGAGAGAATAACGAGGGATTGCGGGATCTGACCATGAAGATGACCTATCGCGCCACCAAGGCGGCCGATCCCACCCGTCCCTGCATTGATACCAGCGGCGGCTTCCACGAAGAAACGGATATCTACGATACCCACGATTATGAGCAGGATCCCGAAGTATTCGCCAAGCGCTATGCCCCCGGCGAACCTCTCTATGATCGCTTTGATCATCCCAGCAAGCAGCACTACGACGGCAAGGCCCCCATGTTTATCAGCGAATATGGCGGCATCCGCTGGACGGATGATGAAAAGGGCTGGGGCTACGGCGTTGGCCCCAAGA
>SVHD01000083.1 GCA_015056015.1 Clostridiales bacterium | reverse complement strand
TTCATGCAGCGATTGCAAAGGGTGCCGGGGGCCATAATGGGGCTGGCGGGCAATTCCATTTCGGTCAGCACGCAGCCGTATACCATACGGGGGCCAAATTCGGGGTTGAGCAATTGGCCGCTGTAGCCAATTTCGCCCAGGCCAGCCAGGAAGGCCGCATGGGTCATGCTGAAGCAAATATCAGGCTGGGGCAGCCCTTCCTTTACCGGCACGGAATAGCGCTTTTTGATATTGCCAAATTCATCGGTGGCAGCCCAGGGGAAATGAGCGCCGATGGGCATGGCTTCCTTGCCCTGATCTTCGATGAAGCGGCATACTTCACGAACGGTAAAGGGCACCACGTCCATGGTCACATATCCACGGCCGGCGGCGGGATAATGGCTCAGCAGGGTGCCTTCTTCCGCGCCGCGGAAAGAGCCGCGCATGGTGCGGTGACCCAGCACGATCATGGATTTTGCTTCCGGCATCATATACCGGGGATCCTGCTGCATGGGGAAGCCCTCGAATCGATCCATCGAGGCCACGCCAACTACGTCAGCACCCGCGTCCAGCGCGATTTTCTTTATTTTTTCCAGCAGCTCCATTGACCAACATCTCCTTTTTTCCATGTGTATATCCATCATTGACCGGTTTATCGGAAAATTCTTCTCCATTCTTCCCTACAAACCGAGCATTTGTGGCAGTTTCCATTGCATTTGAGCACCTTTTCAAACCAATCCGGGCTGAATGCTTTATTATCCAGGATATGGGGCTCGATAATGGATGCGAATCCCGGCTCGAATAAATCCAGCAGATTGCCCGTAAAGCTGCCCTTGCAATATGCTTCCAGCACCATAAAGGGGGCGGGATGCATTCTCGTGGCCAGCTTCACCGTATCGAAAAGCCCTTCATAATGATGCAGATCTTCGGGGCGAATCCAGGTGGATTGCAGCATGGCCAATTTATTTTCATCTGATTTTTTCAGATGATTCCAGCAGGTATTGAGGGAAAAGCCCTCGATGGGATAGCGCATATCCACGCCGGAGCCATGGGCCACCAGATTATCGTGGAATGTTTGCGCCGAGCAGAAGCGAAGACAGCCGCTGTTGACCAGGATGGATGCCGCCTTGCCGTTTTCTTTGCACCAGGCAACCAGATCGGTCATATGGGCCAGATTGCGGTTATAATCCCGCTGCAATACGAATTCATCGAATCGATCGCTCACATACTGCATGCCCTGCACGGTGCCGATGCGCATATTGACGGAAGCGCGGGTTTTGATTTCCGGGCAATGCTTTTTGATCACATAGGCGATGGCGGGGGATGCGGTAGTGACGGTTTCAGGGATGCCCACCGTGCGATCCATATATTCCAGGGCGGAGAGCACCCTGCCCTCCAGCGCCTTGGACATGGCGTCTTCCCCATAGCAATTGCCATTGAAAAGCAGCGCCAATTTCACCCCGGCATTGCGGAAGCGATATAATTCATCCAGCAATTCTTCCGTGGCGCCATAATCGATCATGCCGAAATTATGGCCCGCGGCCGAGCGGCCCGATGATTCCCCGGGCCAGGCGAAATAAATTTCCGCCACCCGATCCATCAGGGGGCTTACCGATTCATAGAAAGATTTTCCGTGGGAATTCAGCGGATAACCGATGGAAAATTTCATGATTTCCCTCCTGCGGGGCCATTGAAGCAATTATAATAGCAAATAGAGCAGCGCTCTACTTACTGTTCATTTTATCATATTAAAAAATAGATTTCAACACGATAAATGATAAAATACTATAAGTTTCATGATAAATTTCTATAAGTTTTCTTTATTTTACAATAGTTTGCATCCCTGATAAATTTCCATAAAAAAGGGCATGAAGGTTTCCCTTCATGCCCTGATTTTTGATTTTCAGAAATCCTGCTTCTTGCCTTTCAGCAATTACTTGGCAGCCAGGTAAGCATCATAGGCTTCCTGATAGATCGCTTCCAGATCACGCAGGCCCAGATCTTCGATTTCCTTCACGAACTGATCGAATTCAGCCAGGTCGCGAGCGCCGGTGACGAACTTAGCCACGTTGGTTTCGATGTAAGCATCCATCACCATGCGGATTTCGTCAACTTCTTCCTGAGTATCTTCATCGAAGTAAACGATTTCGGGGAAGCCGGGAACAGCGTAAGGAGCAATATTGGCCTTGATCCAGATGCGGCCCCAGCCGTCGCCGTGGTCTTCAGCCCATACGTAGGGGATGAAGTTTTCCATGGTGGGATCCTGCACATACTGGGTGATTTCGTACATGTAGGTCAGCTTTTCATTGGTCAGGGAGTGAGAGCGGTTACCGAAGCCATTGCAGTTGGCGCCGATGACGCCCTTGACGTATTCAGTACCGGAGGAATACTTGCCGGCGGTAACATCCAGGAAGATACGGGAGCCGGTGGAACCGGTGGAGTAGTCATAGACCCAGCCTTCAGAGAAGCCCAGCAGGTCATCACTGCCGGCGATGGGGCCATCCCAAGTGTAGAGGCCGCCGATTTCGCAATAGAAGAAGTCGAGGAAGCGGAGCAGAGCATCCAGTTCTTCATCGGTAACCTTGGCGCCAACCAAGCAGGTACCCACCTTGAAGGGGGTAGAGGCTTTAGCCAGAGGAGTAGCAGTGTATTCGCTGCTGACGGGGCTCAGATACTTCCATTCCTGGAAACGAGCGGCGTCGGGAATGATGTGGTAAACCTGGCCAGCAATGAGGGACTTGTTTTCCTGAATCAGGGTCTGCACAGCCAGATCGTCAGCAGTGTAGTAGTCCTTCATCATGATGCCATCGTCATAGAACTTCTTGAGCAGTTCCAGATAGGCCTTGAAATCCTGATGGCCAGCGGGAATGACAGCCTTGCCATCCTTAACGGCAACATCGATGCCGTATTCGCGGCCGCCAAGGAAGCCAAAGGCATACAGCAGATTGCCCAGTATGCCAGATTCATTGGTTTCGGCGCCGCGCTTGGAAGCATGGGAAGCAACGGGGGTGCCATCGGGCATAGCAGCCTTGTGAGCATAGAGCAGGGCAACCAGCTCATCCAGGGTCTTGGGGGCTTCCTGATTGTTGGCTTCCATCCAGGCTACGTTGAACTGGGTGGTATTGCCGCCAACGCCGTGGGTATAAACGATATTCTGGAAGCCGGGGAGGGGATACAGCGCGCCGTCGGGGGTGATGCACAGCGCCTTGGCTTCGGGATAAGCTTCGAACCAGGCAGTCAGATAGGGCATACGTTCGGGGGTGATCCATTCGGTCAGGTCCTTCAGCTGGCCTTCCGCAACGCCATAGCGGCTGATTTCAGCGGTGGTCAGGCTCAGGCCCAGCAGCAGATCCGGCACATCGCCGCCCGCAAACATCAGGGGCAGCAGGTCAGCCTTGGAGCTGCTCAGAATCTGCTGAACTTCGAAATCAATACCGGTGACCTTTTCGGCCCAGGTCCAGAACCACATATCTTCCACGTCTACACCATAAGCAGCGTCGCGGATATGGGCTACGGTGATGGTCAGCTTTTCGCCTTCCTTAACAAGGGGGAACTGGGAGTAATCGGAAGAATCAAGACCTTTGAATTCTTCCGCCATGGCGCCGGCGCATACGGACATGAGCAGGCACGCAACCAAGAGGATAGAGAAGAGTTTCTTCATGTGGATAGGGCTCCTTTCAAATTTTTTTCGGTGTTTCCATTTTATTATTATTATTATTATTATGCAAGTGGGTAAATCGGACATTCAGGTGGGTAAATCGGACATTTTGACCAGATAATACATCTTTTCGACCGATTTAAACATAATGTCCGATTTACCCCCCTCCCATGTCCGTTTTTCCCACCTTCCAATTTGGAAATCTTTTTGATATACTAACACCTATAAAAGAGAAAAGGGAGGTTGTATTTCCCCATGACAAACAAGGTTGCTCATTACAATAATCCGTTAAAGAAACGCTTTCTGCGCGGATTATCCCGTTGGCAGCTGCTGGTGCTGCTGGCCCCGGCACTGATTTACATTTTCATCTTCAATTATATTCCAATCTACGGCGTGCAGATTGCCTTCCGGAATTATAAGACCAATAAGGGCATCTGGGGCAGCGATTGGGTTGGCCTGAAGCATTTCATTAAATTCTTCAGCCTGCCCACCTTCTGGACCATGCTGCAAAATACCCTTACCATTACCCTGTATAACCTGGCTATGTTCCCCCTGCCCGTTATCTTCGCTCTGATGCTCAACGAAGTGGATCATATGAAGTTCAAAAAGACGGTGCAGATGCTCTCCTATGCCCCCCACTTCATTTCCACCGTTGTTCTCTGCTCCATGGTGACCCTCTTCCTGCATGAAGACAAGGGCGTTTTCAATGCCATCATCGCAGCACTAGGGGGGACAAGGCAGCCGTTTATGGAACAAGCCTCTGCTTTCCCCCACATCATGGTTATCAGCGGCGTTTGGCAGGAACTGGGCTGGGGCGCCATCATCTATTTCGCCGCCCTTTCCGGCGTATCCCCCGAATTGATCGAAGCGGCCAAGATCGACGGCGCCAACCGCCTCCAGATCGTAACCCACGTCAATATCCCCACCATTCTGCCCACCATCATCATCATGCTGATCATGCGCTGCGGCCGTTTGCTGAGCTTGGGCTTTGAAAAGGTCTATCTGCTGCAGAACCCCCTGAATATGGACGCCTCCCAGATCATTTCCACCTACACCTACGAAATCGGTCTCCGCGGCGGTCAGTTCAGCCTTTCCTCTGCCGTGGGCCTGTTCAACAACGTGGTGAACGTGATCGCCCTGGTGATCGTCAATGCGATCTCCAAGAAGGTCACCGAGACCAGCCTGTGGTAAGGAGGGAAAAAAATGACTACTGTCGTAATGAATAAGCGCAATGCCATTAAGAAAACCCGCAGCGACCGGATTTTTGACATCGTCAACTACGGCCTGCTGATCATCATCACCCTGGTGATGCTCTATCCCCTGTATTTCACCGTCATCGCCTCTATTTCCGATCCCTATGAAGTTTCCATGGGTAATGTGGTGCTGCTGCCCGCCGGCTTCACCCTGGAAGCGTATCAGAATGTAATCGAAGAAGAGCGCATCTGGATCGGCTATCGCAATTCCTTCTATTATATGATTGTCGGTACCATCTTCAATCTGGTGCTGACCATCCCCTGCGGCTATGCCTGGGCGAAGAAGGATCTGCCGCTTCGCAAATTCTTCACCTGGTATCTGCTCATCCCCATGTATTTCACCGGCGGTATGATCCCCACCTATCTGCAGATCAAGGATCTGGGGCTGCTCAATACCCCCTGGGTTCTGGTGCTGGTTGGCGGTATTTCCATCTATAATACGATCATCACCCGCTCCTTCTTCCAGAACTCCATCCCTGAGGAAATCTATGAATCCGCCCGTATCGACGGCGCCAACGATTTCCGCTGCTTCTTCTCTATCGCCCTGCCTCTGGCCAAGCCCATCATCGCGGTTATCGCGCTGTACTACGCCGTGGCCCACTGGAATGCCTATTTCAATGCCCTGCTGTACGTGAGCAAGACCGACTATCAGCCCCTGCAGCTGGTGCTGCGCAGCATCCTGCTGCTCAATGAAGGCGCCCTGGCCAACCTGGATATGGAAAATGCCGATATCGACATGATCCTGGAAATGACCCGCCGCGCCTATGTGGCCCAGGCCATGAAATATGCCCTGATCTTCATTGCTTCCGCGCCCCTGCTGGCCATCTATCCCTTCGTGCAGAAGCATTTCGTCAAGGGCGTTATGATCGGTTCCGTCAAGGGCTGATCCCTCCCTTTATCTCTTCTCAAAAATGGGGAAGCAATCGCGTTTCGGCTTTTCTTGAAAGCCCTCTCGTGGCTGCTTCCCCTTTTCTCAATCTAAAAAATGATAAAAAACTGTAACTTACGCCCGTCTGATGATCACTTTCTGTATTTTTCCGTTTTTTTGCTCGTGCTATAATGGTATTAATGCATACAAGTAAACCAGAGGAGGAATCACATGTCAATTTCTCAGTCCGGCGTTCTCTCCATCCTGAATCACAGCCTGCGACTTTCCTTTACCAATGGTCAAAAGCATATTGATTTCCATGATACCATCAAAAACGGCAAGAACCGCTATCATTTGTTCCATGAAAAGACCAGCATTGCCAAAGAAGGCAATGATCTGGTCGTTCGTACCGCCGCCGTAAATGAAGAGGATTTCAATGCGCCTCTTCCCGGTTTGATCGTCACCTACCGCTTTCATTTTGACGACGTCCTCTCCGCCTTCCATGTATCCGTTTCTTTCGGCAGTGATATGCTGATCAACGGCTGCACGGTCAAGCTGATGGATATCACCACGGAAGGCATGAAAATTACTTCCTATACCGGTTATGAATTTGACGCCCAGGGCAATCCCTATTGCAAAACCTTCTCCATGCCCGAGGAAAACCCCGATACGCCCTCCTACGAAGAACTGCAGCATATGACCCCCCATTCCATCTGGGAAAAGATGAAAACCCGTCCCCAGACCTTCCGGGACGCCCTGGCCATCAAAGGCGAAAATGATTATCTGGCAGTCATTGGCGGCAACCCCACCTTCAACGCCGAAGCCAAATTTATCTCTGTTTTCCCCAAGTTTACCACTTATGATGGCGATCTGCGCTTCTACTGCGGCAAAAACAGCCCCGGCGCCTGGTTCCTGCTGGAAGAACCCAAGGATTTCTTCGCCCAGATGCATGATCTGCAGGAAAAGACCCCGTCTCTTCCTCTGTTTGTGCATAATTCCGTCTATGAAAAGGAAATTCATCTGGCAGCCGGCGCCCTGCAGGCGGATATTCTGCATTCTCCCGGCGGCCTTTGGATCAAGCCCATTGAATATACCGCCAGCAAGGAAGAGCAGCAGCCCACCCCTCTATTCTATCTGAAGCTGTGGGATACCAAATACCAACGGGATATGAACCTGGATTCCGGCAATTTCTGGGATCGCATCGACGTGATCCAGCGGCCCGGCTATACCCGCTTCATTCTCAGCGATCCGGATAACGGAAGAGTGACGCAGATCAGCGTAATCCTGGAAGCCTTTACCGATGAAAAGCTCCATCGCATTTCCTGGAAAACGCGGGTAATCAACCGCAGCGATCGCTGGTCCGTTACCAGCATCTCCTATCCCACCTGCCTGGCCCGCGGCCTGAATACCGCCATGTATAACGCCCAGGGCGGCGTGGTTGTCAATGGCTTTGCCCTTCATTCCACTTCTTTCCATGCCATCTATCCCACCGGCACGGGCGCCCCTACCGCCTATTGCTGCCTGTATAATCCCATGCCCCTTACGCAGGCCAGGGAAAATCTCAATGCCCTGTACATCGGCGTGCATGATCCGCTGGGCAGCCGGAAATTTATCAATATGGTCGGCGCGCCCCAATCCAATTGCACGTTGGTTTCCGTTGATTATCCCGCTTCCTATCAGCATCACGCCGGTAATACCGTCACCCTGCCCGGAGAAATGGTATGGCAGCGCTACGGCGGCGATTGGTTTGATGCGGCCAATCTTTACCGGGAATTTGTGCATACCAAGGCCCAGTGGTTCACCCCCATGCGGGGCCGACAGAATTCGCCCAAATGGATTCGGGAAAACCCCATGTGGGCCATGACATTCCTGCCCAATGAAAACCCCGACGCCAATCCCCATCCCACCACGCTGAAAGCCTTCTATCCGGATACATCGCCGGATGACTGGTACAAAAAGGCCATCCGCCTCAAGGAAGCCCTGGGCACCCCTATGGCATTCCATGTATATAACTGGCATTGGGTACCCTTCAATAATGATAACCCCCATTATTTCCCCACCCATCATAATTTCAAGGAAGGCATGCGCGCCCTGAAAAAAGCCGATGTGAAGGTTGTGCCCTATATGGCGGCCTATTCCTGGGACGCCCATGATCACCGCGGGGATGATTACCGCTTTGAAAGCGAGGCCGTGCCCGCCACCGCCAAGGATCTGAATGGCAATATCGTGCAGAAATCCTATGCCAGCACCGAGCCCAACGGCGTATTGGTGAAATTCGCCCGGATGTGCCCCACCACCACCGTTTGGAAAAATGAAATCCGTCAGGTAATCCGTAAGCTCTATACCGATTATGGCGTGGATGGTATTTATCTGGATGTGCTTTCCGCCGCCTACGATCAATGCTGCGATGAAACCCACCTGCATGAACCGGGCCACGGCCATTTCTGGGGCGATGCTTATAATGAATTGGTGCATAGCCTGCGCATTGATGCGCCGGAAGAATTCGCATTGGTCAGCGAATCGGTAGCCGAGGTATATGGCTCTTCTCTGGATGGCTTCCTGTCCTGGTGCTGGTCCAATCCTGAGGTAGTGCCCGCCTTTTCCCGGATCTACGGCGGCCATACTGCCATTTTCGGCCGCTTGATTTCCTGGAATACCCGGCAGGATGACGCCTATTTCCGCTTCCATATCGCCTCTTCCCTGGTCTATGGCCAGCAGCTTGGCTGGATTCATCCCGAAATCGTGGATGATCCGGTGCAATTCCCCTTCCTGAAAAAAATGGTGCAGTTGCGCTGGCAGTATCATGATTTCTTTGCCGAGGCAGAAATGCTGCGCCCGGCGGAAATCACCGGGGATATTCCGCTGCTGGATAGCGAATCCACCCTGCGCTGCCAGTATCTTACCCATGAAAAGGCCGTGGTTTCCGGCGCATGGGAGGATGCTTCCGGCAATCGCCGCCTTTTCATCATCAATGCTTCCGACAAGGAAACCGATTGCGTGATTTCCGTTCCCCAGGCGGAATATGCCCTGTGCAAGGATTGCCTGCAGCTGGCGGAAATCGATGGCCTGATCCTTGAAAAGATTGAAAACCAGAATGGTATGCTGCATCTCCATTGCCATATCGCCAAAGAAGGCTATGGCGTGATTGCCTGGCAGAAATAAAATCTATACACTGATTATACAGGGAGGAATCAAAATGGATACCGCCAAATTGCGCAAGCAAGCCCAGGAACAGGCAAAGAATTTCCTGGAAAATGAAAGCGAATACCGGATGGGCTATATTGAGGCCGAATTGCCCCATCCCCTGACCCGGAAATTATCCCAGACCTACGCCGAATCCACCGAAAAGGGCGTTTCCATGCTGCTTTCCGTGGATGAAGAAATGGCCAAACGTGCCCAGGAATTGCTGCTCAG
>SVHD01000021.1 GCA_015056015.1 Clostridiales bacterium | reverse complement strand
AGGCCGCTTTCGTGACCCTCTCTCGCGAGCGCTTGATTATAATAACACATCACCAAACGTTTGTCAACACCTTTTTTTGAATTTTTTTCACTTTTTTTCATCTTTTTTCGTTTCACGAACTATCTACCCGACTCAGCCGTCTATCGTTCCTGATATTACCGGAACTTATTCGAAGGTGCCGCCTGGGATCGTTCGGGTTTCGTAATGTTTCCAGTATTGATTTGGAGCGATTGGCAAGGATAAAAGCGGGTGATGAAGGTGACGGGGCTGAAAAAAATGATCGGGCTTCCCATTATTATTGACGGGAAAAATTCGGGAAATGTATTGCGCGGGGTGCTTTCTTCAGACGGCCGGAGTCTCCGCGGCATCGTGATGCGGGGCGGATTGAAGGGCGCCCGGTGGCTGCCGAGGGAGCAAATTTCCCTGGTGGGGCAATTTTCCGTCATTGCGGGCGGGAAGCCCCGACGACTGCCAAGGGATTCCGATTACCGGCTTTTCCGGGTATCGGATCCGGAAGGCGCCAGGCTGGGCATTGTGACGGATGCGCTGCTGCATGAAGAAACCCTGCGGGTGGCGGCGCTGGAAATTTCCGCCGGGCCCCTGGATGATCTTTTTGACGGGCGCTGGTTTGCCACCAGTTTTTCCGTTCGCCCCGCGGGGGATACCGGCCACGTCACCATTCCCAATCAAATCGAAGGGAGGGCGCAATCATGAGCAAATGCATTGCCATTGGCATGATCGGCTTTCTGCTGGGCATGAAATGCAAGGAATGCAGCGGCGGATATTGCCTGAGGCGGATGAAGCACCGGGCCATGCGGAAGCTGGGGCTATAAAAAAAGCGCGGGGGACGATTCCCCCGCCTTCCTTCGATTCATCTATTATTATATAGTAGAAAGACATCAATTATTTCGGAGGCGACGGGCCATGACCGGCATATCAACCACCGGGGGGAGATGGAAGCAGGGCCGATGGGCGATTCTTGGCGGCGGCGTGCTCCTGCTTCTTTTGCTGTGGCCCTCTCTTTCCCGATTATTCTGGCAGATTCTTTTTGCGGCCTTTCTGGCGGCGGCGGCCCTGCCCCTTTCCCATATAATAGAAAGAAAATTTCCCCGCTCCGTTTCTGCCGCCCTTTCCATTGGTATATTCATTCTGGGGGCGATCGGCTTCATCGGGCTATTTCTGCCCCATCTGATTGCCCAGTTTTCCCTTTTGATTCAGCAGGCGCCCCGGCTGTTTTCCTTATTGCAGGAATACTGGGGGCGGCTGGCCAGGGCGGAATGGTTTCGCCAATTGGGCGTCAGCGCAGAAAGCCCGGAAAAATTTTTGCAGCAGGCCGCCCGGCATCTGACGGAGAGCCTGCCCCTGCTTCTTGGCAAAATCGGCGCGGGGGTGGATTTTATTTCCCGGGCGTTTTTATCGCCGGTGCTGGCCTATTATTTCCTCCGGGACCGGGAAACATTTTCCTATCAATTATCCCTGTGGATTCCCGCCCGGCATCGCAAGCGGGTATTGACGGCGCTGCGGGAAATGCGCCGGGAGGCGGGGGGCTACATCCGGGGGCAGCTGCTTATTTCCCTGTCGGTGGCGGCGCTGACGGCGCTTGGGCTTTTATTGGCCGGCATTCCTGCCTGGCTGGCGCTGGGGCTATTGATGGGCGTTTGCGAATTGATTCCCTATGTAGGGCCCCTCATCGGCGCCGTGCCCATTGCCATTTTTGCCCTGCCCATGGGCATGAAGCATTTGCTCTGGGGGCTGGGGGTGGCGATTTTCGTACAGCAGATCGAGGGATATTTTCTCTCGCCCCGGCTGATGGCGGGGGCCACGGGGCTGCATCCCGTATCGGTGATTCTGCTGCTTTCCGCCGGCGGCCTTTTATGGGGGCTGATGGGCATGGTGATCGCCCTGCCGGCCTTTGTCTGCTTCCGAGGCGCGATGCGTGTATTATCCTGCAGCACGCCGCCCTCCCATTTGTAACAATGCAGGAAAGATACACCTTTTGCCATAATCAGGCCTTTTTTCCTCCTTGCAGGATGGATTGAAATGGTGTATAATTGACGATGGAGAGGAGGATGAGCGATATGTCCGATACGTATCATACCACCAAACTGCGGCCCATCCCGGAAGGGAAGGAAACCGCCGCGGATATTCTTGCCCATGTATACAGCTGCCTGCAGGCCAAGGGTTATGATCCCATCACCCAGCTGGTAGGCTTTGTTTTGACGGGCGATCCTACCTATATCACCAGTTATGAGGGCGCGCGTAGCATGATCTGCCGTCTGGAGCGGGATGATATTCTGGAAGAATTGGTGCGCTTTTACGTGCAGTACAGGCTGAACGGATGAGCGGACGGATTCTTTGCCTGGATGTGGGCGATAAGCGTATCGGCATTGCCGTTTCCGATTCTACCCGGTTGATTGCCTCTCCCCACAGCGTGTATAACCGGGTGGGCTATGGCCCGGACAGCCGCCACATTCAAAAATTATGCCAGGATCTTTCCGCCGATCTGGTGGTTTGCGGGCTGCCGAAAAATATGGATGGCAGCATCGGCTTCCAGGCGGAAAAGGTGATGGCCTTTGCCAATAAGCTCACCGAATGCGGCCTGCAGGTGGAATTTCAGGATGAACGGCTTTCCACCGTTTCCGCCCATGACGCCCTGATCGAGGGCGGCATGCGAAGGGATGACCGCAAGGGCACGGTGGATAAAGTGGCCGCCGCGGTGATCTTGCAGCAATATCTGGATAGAAATCGATAAATGCCGGGCTTCCCCCAGCATTTTTCAATTTATAACAATCATTAAACGGAGGAATTTTCCCATGGCTGACGATATCAAGAACAACATCCCCGAAGAAGAACTGCCCGAAGGCATCGTGGAACTCACCGATGAAGACGGCGTTACCAGCCAGTTTGAATATCTGACCACCATCGAATACGAAAACGAGCTCTACGTGGTACTGATGATGCTGGAAGACGAAGAGCACGACGACGAAGAAGGCGAAGTGCTGATCCTCAAGATCGAAAAGGATCCCGAAACCGATGAAGACATCTATGTCACCGTCGAAGATGAAGCGGTTTCCCAGGCCGTCTTCAATCAGTTCGTGGCCATGATGGATGAAGAAGAGGACGAATAATGAATCATGAAGCGCTGATTGGGGCACAGGTGGAATTGACCGCGCCGGATGGCCGCGTATTCCGCTTTCGCGTCAGCGCCCTGACCCCCTACGCCGGGGAAACCTATGCCGTGCTGGAGCACGACGCCGGCGACGGGCAATTGCTGGTCACCCACATTGAAACGGACGCGGATGGCGCGCCCGTTTTTGTGGTTGTGGGCGAGGACGATATCATTTCCGCCGTGCTGGAAAAGCAGGTGGCCATGGCCATTGCCCAGGCCATGGAAAATACCCCTGAAGTGGATCAGGATGACGAAGAAGAAGAACACGAACACCACCACCACCATTGCGGCTGCGGCTGCCATCATCATCATGGGGAATGAGAGGTGGGGTTTTTGCGAGAGGGGCTTTCTTTTGAAAAAGAAAGCCCCTCTCGCGCTCTCCCAAAGAAAACCGGCTCTGGATTTTACTGGCCGTCGCTGAATCCGCTTGCGTGCCAGTGGAGGGGGAATGGATTTCCCCCGCACCCCTTTCCAAGAAAGCTGCTCTGGTTCTTACTGGCCGACGCTGAATCCGCTTGCGTGCCAGTGGCGTATACAGAAAAGAAAAAGCCTCCCCAGGGAGGCTTTTTTATTGATCCGGCAATGGAATTCCCCCACTGCCCCGCTGGTACACAAGCCGATTCGAAGGCAACCAGTAAAATCCAGAATAGCTTTCTTGGAGGGGTGTGGGGAGGGGTTCTTTGGCTACAAAGAACCCCTCCCCGCAATATATCTCCGTCCCCCTCATTCCTCCATCAGATAGTCATAACATTTGCGGATGTAATCCAGCTTGTAGCCCAGAATGGGCAGGGGGGCCTTGCGTTCGCCGGGGATTTCATAATTGAAATAGCCGTGGTAATCGATTTCCCGGAGGGCCTGCACCACCGCCGCAATATCCACATTCCCCCGGCCGTAGGGCATCAGATGCTGATCGGTTTCCCCTTCGTTATCCGCAATATGCAGGGCGCGCAGATATTTCCCGGCAGCGAGAATGAAATGCCGGGGATTTTTTTCCGTCAGATTCAAATGCCCCGTATCCAGGCAAATGCCGAAATGATCGGGGGAAAGCTTGGTCACCAGGGATAAAAGCTCCTCCACGCTGTAAAAACGAAGGCGCAGATTTTCCAGGCAAATCCGCAGCTTCATCTGATGCGCTTCCAGATAATCCTGGATTTTCTTCAGCGCCGCCAGATTCCGGGCATAGCGGGCTTCCTCGCTTAAATCCGGCTCCCCGATCATGGGATCGCAATGAAGCACCGCATTTTCCACGCCGATGGCCTCGTATAAATCCAGCCAGGGGAAGAGATTTTCCGGCATGCCGGCGTCGGAGCAGATTTTGCATTTCAGCCAGAGATGGCCCTGCTTCATTTCGAATTGCTCTTCTTCTAAAAATTTCCGGAAGGCCGCGCCCACCGCCTTGGGCTCCCCCCGATGCAGCAGCATTTCCCCGTGCTCATCGGATAATTCCGAGCAGGAATACCCGTATTTTTTGAATTCCCGTACCGCGTCCTCCGGGCTCAATTCAACATAATAGGATGACCATACGCTTAATTTCGCTTCCATTTGCTCTCCCTCCTTTTCCCCATTATATACCATATTTTCCTGAAAAGAAATAGCCCCCCTCACGGGAGGCATTTTTTGACCCGGCAATCCTCCCCCGTCCCTTATCCCCATCAGCCGTTTCCCGGGCCGTATTCCAGAATGCGGATTTCGGGCGACGTTTGCAGACGGAGCATCATATGCTGAAAGGTGCCGGGAATGGGCGTTTCAAAAACGGCGTACCGGCGATTCTGATACATGAAATCATAGGTGAATTTCATCCCGTCCAGCTTCCCCTCCAGCGCAGGATTGGCGTATACCGAAAAATCCTTCACAAATTCCAGCAGCACGGGCTTGAATTCCTCATCCCGATGGCTGTACTTGGGGAATTGATTCACCGCATCCCAATTGCAATTGGGGGATTGGGCAATGCTGTAAATGCCGCCCTCCTTCAAAAGTACCACGATATAATAATTGATATTGGGAGCCACCGCCTTCACCCGCCAGGCAGGCGCACCGGCGTCGGGATATTCATCCACTTCCCATTCCGCCCCATCCACATCGGTGGCAATCAGGGGCAGCGCCGCAATTTCCCTGGCCAGGGCCAGGGCCTCTTCCGCCGTTTCCACGGGCCGGTTTTCAACCAGCATATCCGCCGAAAAATCGGGAATGGAAGGAATGGGATAATACTCCGCCGTGGCAAAGGCCCCCACCAGCAGCATGGACGACACCAGCACAAAGGCAAAGGCAGCCGCCCGGATGGGCCTTTGATTTTCAATGATCCCCTTCACCCGGCTTTTCAGCCGCTTGGCTTTCATGGTCATGCCCGTTGCCAGCACCGGCAGCCCGGGCAGGGTGCGCCTGGCCGCGGCCTTGACCAGCACGGCGGCGTAATCCCGCTTTTGCGCATCATCCATGCCCCGGGTCACCCGCTCATCGCAGCGCATTTCCATATCCGCCCGGCAAAGATTCGCCCCCAGCCACACCAGGGGATTGAACCAATGCAGCGCGCAGCAAAATAGCCGCAGCAGGGAGAAAAGATGATCCCCGCCCTTGAAATGACAGATTTCATGATCCAGGATTTTTTCCGCTTCCCCGGGATCCGCCGTGACGGGCAGGGCAATCCAGGGCCGGAAAACGCCGATGAGGCAGGCGCTGGGCAATGGATCCACCAGAAATACCGGAAGCATCCTTACCTTCCTTTTTTCGCAAAGGGCCCGGTATTTTTCCAGCAATTCCCCGGAAAGGGGCTCAATGCGATTGCGGGAAATATTCCGATGAAAACGCAGATTGCTGTAAATGAACCAGCCAAGCACCAATGCAAACCCCACCAGATAGATCACCACCAGCATTTTGGCCATGCTGCCATCCCAGGTGCTGGAATAGGCCCGGAAAACGCCCCGGGAAAGGGCATGCTCCTCTGGGATTCCCAGATCCACCCGGGTGAAGCTGTATAAATCCGCCAGGGCGTCCTCCGCCCGGCGCTTAAACTGGGTGGCAATGGGCCGGATGGCCAGATCATTGATAAAATCCGATCGGATGCTGCCGATCAAAGGATTGGGCAGCGCCAGGGGGCAGAGCAGCCGCGCCGCCACCAGCAGCCAGCCAAAGCAGATGGGGCCGCTGCCCAGGGGCTTTCGCAGCATTTTCCGCGCGATGATCAAAAGCACAATGGCCATGCAGGCCATCAGATTGGCCTCCAGCAAAAAATTGAAAAGATCCGCCTTGCGCATCAAATCGCCTCCTTATTTCTTCCCCTCCTGCTTCAGAAGGGAAAGGATATCCTCCATTTCATCCAGGGAAATTTCCCCCGTATCCACCAGATTCTGCACCAGCAGGGACGCCTTCCCCGAAAATACATGGGAAAGCAGCTTTTTCGTCTGCTGGGCGGACGCCTCCTCCCGGGTGATCAGGGGGGCATATTTTTTCACCGGGCCCGTTTCATCCACCGCAACGCTGCCCTTTTCCTGCATGCGCTTCAAAAGGGTGATCACGGTATGGCGGCTCCAGCCGGTAGAGGACAAAAGAATTTTCGTGATTTCAGGCATGGTGCGGGGCGCGCTTTCCCACAATACCTCCATGATTTTCCATTCCGCCTCGGTGCATTGCACAGCCATGAATTGATCCTCCTTCATTGTTGACAATTGTCTACTGATAGGATACACTTGTCTACCACATTCTGTCAAGGGGGGAATTGTAACAAAATCATGGGGGAGGAAAAAAAGCGGGCAGTCGGGATGGGGGATTTTCCGCCCCGCCCGTTCTTGTTTATTTTCCCTTTCTATGATAGGATGGAAGCGTGCGCCCCGGGCAAGCAATTTTTTCGGGGCCTGCAGCGGAAAGGAGCTATCATGACCACGCAAAAGAATTACAAAAAAACGCTGATCGCCTGTTATCTCGGCTTTGTGACCCAGGCCATCTCAGCCAATTTTGCACCCCTTTTATTTTTGACGTTCAAGGGCACTTATGGCATTACCCTGGAAAAGATTGCCATGATACCCATGGTTTTTTATTTGACGCAATTGATCGTGGATCTTGCCGCCACCAAATTTGCCGATAAAATCGGCTATCGCGCCTGCGTGGTGGCTTCCCAGGTCTTATCGGCCGTCGGCCTGGTGGTCATGGCGTTTTCGCCCGATCTGATGACCAATCCCTTTGCGGGCATTCTGATTTCGGTGGTGCTTTATGCCATCGGAAGCGGGCTGATTGAGGTGCTGGTAAGCCCGATTGTGGAGGCCTGCCCCTTTGAAAACAAGGATGGCGTGATGAGCCTTTTGCATTCCTTCTACTGCTGGGGGGCAATGGGGGTCATCCTGGGCTCCACCCTCTTTTTCGCCGTATTCGGCGTGGAAAACTGGCGAATTCTGACCATCATCTGGGCCCTGGTGCCGCTGTATAACACCTTCAATTTCATCCGCTGCCCCATTGAACGCCTGATCGAAGATGACCGGAGCATGGGCATTCCCGGCCTGCTGAAAACGCCGATTTTCTGGCTGATGATCATTCTGATGGTATGCTCCGGCGCATCCGAGGCAACCATGGCCCAGTGGGCCTCTGCCTTTACCGAATCGGCGCTGGGGGTATCCAAGACGGTGGGCGATCTGGCAGGCCCCTGCCTGTTTGCCATGTTTATGGGCATTTCCCGGATGCTTTACGGCAAATTCAGCGAAAGGCTGGATCTTGCCCAGGTGATGCTGCTTTGCGGCGTGATGTGCGCCGGCTGCTATCTGCTGGCCTCCCTTTCTTCCCTGCCCATTCTCGGCCTGGCCGGCTGCGCCCTTTGCGGCTTATCGGTTGGCATTATGTGGCCCGGCTCCATCAGCATTTCTTCCCAGAGCTGCCCCCGGGGCGGAACGGCGATGTTTGCCTTTTTAGCCCTGGCCGGGGATCTGGGGGCCACGGTAAGCCCCGCCATGGTGGGCAGCATTTCCGAAATGGCGGGGGGCAATCTGAAATCCGGGCTGCTTGTTGCCGTCATTTTCCCGATCATCCTGGTGACGGGATTGATCATCCTGAATAAAACCAGAAAAGCCGATAAAAAGCCGGGCTGAAATACAGCCCGGTTTTCCTTTTCCTTTCTGCATCAAAAAAGAGGCCGATTTCCTCGGCCTCTTTTGCTTATCTTCAGATCTGCGCCTTTTCCGCGGTGATGGAAACGGAAATTTCCTTCGCGTTTTCGCAGGCGGTGAGCAGCTTTTCATTCAGGGGCTGCACCACCATTTCGCCGGGGGTGAGGATCATCTTCTTGACGGAAGAGATGGCCTTGCCATCGGCATAGACGGTGAGATAATGATCCCGGTACACCCGATCGGGGCGGAACATGAGATCCACGGTGGTCTTTTCTTCGGTCATCAGCAGCTTCTGGGGCACCACGCCGCGAACGCCGGCGCCATCCTTCACCACGATTTCCCGGCCGGTGCGCCGTTCGCCCTTGGCATAGCGGGCGGCCATTTCGCCGGCACGGAAGCTTTCGTTGCTCACGTGGTCCACCAGGTCATGCACATGCAGGACATTGCCGCAGGCGAACACGCCGGGCACGCTGGTTTCCAGCGTATCGGATACAACCGCGCCGCTGGTGATGGGAGAAAGCTCCACGCCCGCGCCGGCAGACAATTCGTTTTCGGGAATCAGGCCGACAGAGAGCAGCAGGGTATCGCAATCGAATTCCATTTCGGTGCCGGGGATGGGCTTGCGGTTTTCATCCACCTTGGCAACGGTAACGCCGGTGAGGCGATCCTTGCCATGGATATCGATGACGGTGTGGGACAGATACAGGGGAATATCATAGTCCTGCAGGCACTGAACGATATTGCGGTTCAGGCCGCTGGAATAGGGCATAAGCTCCACGCAGGCCAGCACTTTGGCGCCCTGCAGGGTCATGCGGCGGGCCATGATCAATCCGATATCGCCGCTGCCCAGGATGACCACCTTACGGCCGGGCATATAGCCTTCCAGGTTGACAAATTTCTGGGCGGTGCCGGCGCTGTAAATACCGGCGCAGCGGGCGCCGGGGATGGCCAGCGCGCCGCGGGGACGTTCCCGGCAGCCCATGGCCAGCACGATGGCCTTGGCCTTGAACTGCTGCAGGCCGTTTTCCCGGCTGACGGCGGTAACCACCTTATCTTCGGATACGCTCAGCACGGTAACGCCGGTGCGGATATCCAGGTTCATTTCCCGGGCGGTATCGATATCCCGCTGGGCATATTCCGGGCCGGTCAATTCTTCCTTGAAGCGATGCAGACCAAAGCCGTTATGAATGCACTGGCGGAGAATGCCGCCGGGCTGATCTTCGCGTTCCAGGATAATCATATTATCCACCCCGGCCTTTTTCGCCGCGATGGCAGCCGCCAGGCCCGCAGGGCCCGCGCCGATGACCAATACATCCACCAGAATCGGATTATTCATGGCCCCGCGCCTCCTTCGCAATATCGCTGAGGGTACCCACCAGCAGGTTGCTCGCGCCGCCGCTCTTGGTGACGTCGGTGGGATCGCACTTCAATTCTTCCACCAGGATTTCCAGTACACGGGGAGAGCAGAAACCGCCCTGGCAGCGGCCCATGCCCGCGCGGGTGCGCCGCTTGACGCCGTCGATGGATCTGGCGCCCACGGGACGGCGGATGGCGTCGCGGATTTCCGCTTCGGTAACCACTTCGCAGCGGCACACGATCCGGCCGTATTCGGGATCCTGCTTGCAGGCTTCCGCCCGTTCTTCAGAGGTCATGCCGGCAAAGGGCTTGAGCAGGGGCACGGCCTTTTTGAACATGCGGGTATCGGGCAATTTCAGATGCTCGGCCACCATTTCGCCCAGCTCCTCGCCGATGGCGGGGGCGGCGGACAGGCCGGGGCTTTCGATGCCGGCGGCTTCAAAGGCGCCTTCGGGCGCGCCGGATACTTCACCGATAAGGAAATCATCGGTATCGGGATGGGCGCGGACGCCGGCGAAGGTGGTAATCACGGGCCGGGTATTGACCTTGGGCCAGGTGAGCCGGCACTTATCAAATACGAAATCCAGGCCATAGCGGGTGGTATCGGTATTATAGGCGTCTTCCACTTCTTCCGCAGAGGGGCCAAGCAGGGCGTTGCCATGGGCGGTGGGAGAAACCAGCACGCCCTTGCCCATCTTGGAGGGGCACTGGAACATGGTGCGGCTGAAGGGGCACTTCACCGTATGATCCAGCAGGTAATATTCGCCGCGGCGGGGGATGATATTCAGGGGCTTATCGGAAATCATATTATGAATTTCGCCGGAGCCCACGCCCGCGCAGTTGACGATGGCCCGGGCTTCGAATTCGCCCTTGGGGGTCTTTACATGCCAGTTCTCATTTTCATAGCGCACGCTTTCCACGGGGGCGTCGAAAATGAATTCCACGCCGTTCTGGGCGGCATGATAGGAAAGGGCCAGGGTCATTTCGTAGGGGCTGACCACGGCGCTGGTCTTTACATTCAGGGCGCAGACCACATCGGGATTGGTGTTGGGTTCCAGCTTGAGGATTTCATCCCGCTCGATGATTTCCAGGCCGTCCACGCCATTTTTGATGCCCTGTTCATACAGCTTTTCGATGGTGGCCCGATCCTCTTCGGAGAAGGCCAGCACCAGCGCGCCGACGGGATTATAAGGAACGCCCAGTTCCTTGGCCACCTGAGCATACATCTTGGCGCCCTTTACATTGTAATATGCCTTACGGGTACCGGGCTTGGCGTCAAAGCCGGCGTGCACAATGCCGCTGTTTGCTTTGCTGGCGCCATCCGCCACATCCTCAGCGCGCTCCAGCACGGCAATTTTTCCCTGATAGTGGGATAATTTCCGCGCCACTGCACAGCCGATTACGCCCGCACCGATGATGAGAACATCATACATGCTTCATTCGCTCCTTTACGACCCTGGGGGCCGAGAATATTCAAATTATTATAGCATAAAATCCGTTTCTTGCACAGTCCCCGGGGAATATCCGTCCCGGTTTTTGCCGGATTTTCAAAAAAACGCCCGTTCCTGCGCTGGAAACGGGCGATTTTCTTATTTATGATAAAGTTTCTTGGTCTGATATTTGGGATCGCAGGTGAGATTCACCTTGAGCCGGCGGAACACATTATCATCCACCTGGGAAAGGATCACCGTGGAATGGGCCTCGCAGGATTTCAGCTGGGGCAGCATTTCCATGGCCCGGGCGGCGGTTGCATCGGTGGCGGCGCAGATGGAAAGGGCCAGCAGAATTTCATCCGTATGCAGCCGGGGATTATGATTGCCCAGATAATCGCATTTTAAGGATTGGATGGGCTCGATGACCGTGGGGGAAATCAGCTGCACATCCTTTTCAATGCCGCCCAGGGCCTTTAAGGCATTGAGCAGCAGCGCCGCGGAGGGCCCCAGCAGATTGGATGTTTTGCCGGTTACGATTCTGCCGTCGGGCAATTGCAAGGCCAGGGCGGGGGCGCCGGTTTCCTCGGCCCGATTCCGGGCGGCGCCGATCACCGGGCGGCTTTCATCGGAAAGGCCCATTTTCTGCAACAGCATCTGCAGCTTTTCCACTTCGTTTTCCGTGCCGTGGCCCTGGCGAAGGGAGCAGCGGGCGGCATAATAGCGGCGGATGATTTCCTGGCGCGCCGCCTCCCGGCAGACCTCGTCATCAATAATGCAATTGCCCACCATATTCACCCCCATATCCGTGGGGGAGGCATAGGGGGATTTGCCGTAAATCTGCTCAAATACCGCGCTGAGCACGGGGAAAATTTCCACGTCCCGGTTATAATTCACCGTGGTCACGCCGTAGGCTTCCAGATGATAGGGATCGATCATATTCATATCATCCAGATCCACCGTGGCCGCTTCATACGCCACATTCACCGGATGCTTCAGCGGCAGATTCCAGATGGGGAAGGTTTCAAATTTGGCATAGCCGGCCTGGATGCCGCGCTTATGATCCTGATACAATTGGCTCAGGCAAACGGCCATTTTGCCGCTGCCGGGGCCGGGGGCGGTCACCAGCACCAGGGGACGGGTGGTTTCCACATATTCATTCTGGCCAAAGCCCTCGTCGCTGACGATATGCTTTACATCATAGGGATAGCCCTCAATGGGGAAATGGCGATAGACCTTGACCCCCAGCTTTTCCAGCCGCTGCTTGAAGGCCACGGCGGTTTTCTGATCCCGCCAGCGGGTCATCACCACGCTGCCCACATACAGCCCGATGGCCCGGAAGGCGTCAATCAGGCGCAAAACGTCGGCGTCATAGGTAATCCCCAGATCGCCCCGCACCTTATTTTTTTCAATATCATCGGCGCTGATGGTGATTACCAATTCCGCCTGATCCTTCAGCGTCAGCAGCATGGACACCTTGCTGTCCGGACGGAAGCCCGGCAGCACCCGGGAGGCATGATTATCGTCGAATAATTTTCCGCCCAGTTCCAGATACAGCTTTCCGCCGAAAGCGTCAATGCGCTTACGGATATGCTCCGATTGCATGGCGGTGTATTTATCATGATCAAAGCCAATGTGCATTTTCGATCCCCCCTGCGTACAAAATCCCATACCACTGCGCATTATACCATGCCGCCGCCCCGGAAACAAGCGGCGAAAACAAAAATAAACCACAAAAAATCAGTCCCGGCCAGACAATTGCCAAATCGGATAAAGGAGCATATAATAAATTTACACCCAGTCTTTTCCGGAAAAGGAGGCTAATATGGCCAATTTTTATGATTATCTCGCCTGGCGGGGGGATTTATCCTTTGCCCAGGCCCCGGCCAATGAGGTGGATTTTCTGCTTCTTGCCTGGCTTTCCTATGTGGAATGGAATCAGGTTCTGCCTTCGCCCGGGGAAAGGGCGTCCATTTCCCTTGGCCAGGCGGCGGAAAAATATTTTTCCCTGCATCCCGATCTTTTAAAAAAGGATGAAAGCTATTCCATCCATGTGGGCATTTCCGGCGCGGCGCTGCTGGAAAAGGCCGCCCTTTGCCCCCGGTTTCAGGATTTGCAGCTTTGCGCCTTTGCCAATGAGCTGGATCTGGAAGAAGAAAAGCAATTCGCCGCCCTCACCTTCCTTCTGGATGATACGGCCGTTGTTTCTTTCCGGGGCACGGATACCAGCATTGTAGGCTGGAAGGAGGATTGCTTCCTCAGCCTTTCCGAGGCCGTGCCCGCCCAGATCGCGGCGGTGCGTTATCTGGAAAATACGCCCGTGCTGGAGGGCAGAAAAATCGTCCTCTGCGGGCATTCCAAGGGCGGCAATCTGGCCGTCTATTCCGGCGCCCGATGCCGGGGCGATATTTCCGCCCGGATCGAAAGAATTTATAATTTCGATGGCCCGGGCTTTCCCCTGTCCTTTATCCAGAGCCAGGATTACATCCGCCTTCTGCCCCGGATTCAGACCATCATCCCCAAATCCTCGGTGGTGGGGCTTTTGCTGGAGCATCGGGAAAAGCATCAGATTGTCAAAAGCGCCCATATCAGCGTCTGGCAGCATCTGCCCGTTTACTGGGAGGTGCTGGGCGTTTCCTTCGTCCGGGAAAAGGAATTGAGCGCTTCCAGCATTTTATTGGATAAAACCCTGAAGGAATGGCTGCAGAAGCTGAATGATGAAGAAAAGCGCCAGTATATCCGCATGCTCTTTTCCCTGCTGGAGGCCACCGGCGCAACCCGGCTGGAGGAATTGGGCGATGACGCCCTGGGCCGGCTGATAAGGGCCCTGCGGGCGCTGTCCGGCCTGAAGAGCGTGGAAAAAAACATGCTGCTGCGCGCCGCGCTTTTGCTCATCCAATCCTGCAATCAGACCCTCTACGAAACCGTCTCCGCCCCCGGCGCCGAATTGATCCGCCAGGGACAGCAGAAGCTGCGCGAGCTGATCGACAAAATCCGCCAGGGCGCAGACAAGCTGCTGGGCTGGGAGGACGAGGAGGAATGAAGGGACGAAGGGATATATGGCAGGGAGAGGATCTTTGTGGCCAAAGAATCCCTCCCCGCACCCCTCCAAGAAAGCCGTACTGGATATTTCAAATGCATTCTCATCCGCTTGTGTCCCAGTGATGAGAAAAAACGCTGTTCTGATCGTGTTGAATGCCAGCGGCAAAAATAAAAGGAACAGAATGTATCTGTTCCTTTTTTACGTGTATTCAAAATGATTCTTCTGTTTCCTCGACCACGGAATAGACATTATTCTCCCGCTTCATCCAGCCCATACCGATGAGCGTACGGCGGACGGTGCAATAATCAGCATGGACGGCGGCGATGATTTCATTGACCTCTTTTTCCTGATAAAGCCGGCCCTTTTCAAAGCGCTTGAAAATTTCCTCGTAAATAATCTGGCGTTTTTTGATCTGGGCGGGCATCACTTCGCAATAGCCATTGGGCATGAAGGCCTTGATCACCTTGCCCCGATACATTTCTTCCCGGATTTTCGCCGCCCCATCCTGCTGATCCTTAAAAATCAGGGAGGAAAGGGTGACGTCCAGCAATTCCCGGTTCAGGGAATAGACGATGTAATATTGCTCCCTGCGGGCGCTGACCAGCCCGGCGGAAAGCAGCTTTTTCATATGAAAGGATACCGTGGGCGCGGAAAGCTGCAGCTTTTCTGCCAATAATTCCACATACTGCTCCTTTTCCGCAAGGGCGCAGAGCAGCTTTAGGCGGGTATCATCCGCCAATAATTTGAATAAGGAAAGGGATTCATTCATGGGTTTGATTCAGCTCCTTTACCCGGGAAAGCGAAATGCGCAGGGAAAGGCATAGCCCGCCCCCTGCCTGCAATTGAAGCTGCACCTCATTTTGCTCCACCCGGCAGGCAATGCTCATTTCTTCCTCAGGAATCATTCTCCGTTCCCTCTCTTTTTTCCTCTTCTTTCAGCAGATTCAGGGCAAATCGAATGGTTTCCCCCTTGATTTTTGCCCGGTCCGCGGCGTCAAAATCCCCCAGGGCGCGCTGCTTTTCCGCTTCCTTTTCCAATTGCTGAATCAGATTTTCCATCATCCCCGGGCGCTTGCCCTCATGCTGGGCCCGGCCAATCTGCCAGAGCATTTCCCCCAGCATGCTTTCCTGCATCAGATGAATGGAATGGGCCCGCTCATCCCCCATTTCCTTGGCCGCCTGGGCCTTTTGCTTTTCTTCCTGCGCCCGCTTTTGCAGCGCGGCATGATAGGCGTCCAATACGCTCATAAAAAACCTCCTGCATTTAATTTGATATTCGTCAAATTAAATATAACATCTGATTAGATGATTGTCAATATAGTTTTAAAACTTTTCCAATAAAAAATGCCCCAACAGGGGCACACACCAAATAAATTATCCGCCGCACTGGGAAGCCCGCCAATGAAATGGCGACCAATAAAATCCAGAGCCAGTTTTCTTTAGGAGAGCGCGAGAGGGTATTTCTTTTTCAAAAGAAATACCCTCTCGCAAAAACCCAGCGTTAGCTATTAAACAGATCCTTGACTTTGTCGAGGAAGGATTTGCGGCCCTCGTATTCCTTGCCGGAGGAGATATCCTCAAACTGGCGGAGGAGATCCTTCTGCTTTTCATTGAGCTTCCGGGGCACTTCCACCCGGATATGGAGGATCAGATCGCCCCGGTAGGTGGAGCGCAGCTGCTGGATGCCCTGGCCCTTGATACGGAATTCCGTATCATTCTGGGTGCCTTCGGGCACATGGAAGGTGGTTTTGCCGCCGCCCAGGGTGGGCACATCAATATCCGCGCCCAGGGCTGCCTGGGTAAAGGAAATGGGCAGATCCAGATGCAGATTGACGCCATCCCGCTGGAAAAGCTTATGGGGGCGCACGGAAATCTGGATATACAGATCGCCGTTGGGGCCGCCGTTGATGCCGGGCTCGCCCTGGCCGTTCATGACGATGGTCTGGCCATGATCGATGCCGGCGGGCACCTTCACATTGGCGGTGCGCCGTTTACGCACCCGGCCGGAACCGGCGCAGGCGGTGCACTTATCGGAAACCACCTTGCCCGTGCCGCCGCAGGTGGAGCAGGTGCGGACGGTGACCATAAAGCCGCCGGAAACGCGCACCTGGCCCGTGCCTTTACAGGTGGGGCAGGTCTTGGGCTGGGTGCCTGGCTTGGCGCCGCTGCCATGGCAGGTTTCGCAATTTTCATTGCGCGTAAATTCAAAGGATTTTTCGCAGCCGAAAGCGGCCTCTTCAAAGGAAATGCGCAGATCGTATCTCAGATCGTTGCCCTGCTGGGGCGCATTGCGCCGGGAAGCGCCGCCCATGCCGCCGCCAAAGAGCTGATCGAAAATATCGCCCATGCCGCCAAAGCCGCCCATGCCGCCAAAATCAAATCCGCCGGCGCCGCCAAAGCCGCCCATATTCGGGCCATCATGGCCGAAGCGGTCATACCGGGCGCGCTTTTCGGGATCGGAAAGCACCTCATTGGCCTCATTCAATTCCTTGAAACGCTCTTCCGCCTGCTTATCATTGGGATGCAGATCGGGGTGGCATTCCTTGGCCATTTTTCGGTAGGCCTTTTTTATATCTTCATCTGTGGCGTTTTTATCCACGCCCAGCACTTCATAATAATCACGCTTTTCAGCCATAAAAACCCCTCTGTGATCATTCCGAATAATTCATTTCCTTCCGTTTCGCCGGAAAAAATAAAATTTTTGATAGATTCATCCAATACAGCTTTCTCGGAAGGGGGACTGGGGGAAACCGCTCTTTGGCTTACAAAGAGCGGTTTCCCCCAGAAATTCTTTTCATTCCTTACTGCACGCTGCCGTCGGCATTGAAGGAGCCGTCGTCATTCTGAGTGCCGGCCTGGGGGCCCTGGGCGCCCATATCGCCGGGCTGGCCGCCCTGCTGCTGATAGAGCTTGCCGAAGATGGCATACACCTTCTGGGTGAGGGCTTCCATGGCAGTCTTGATTTCGGCGGCGTTATTGCCTTCGCGGACCTTCTTGAACGCGTCGATTTCGGTCTGCACGGTGGTCTTATCTTCGTCGGAGAGCTTATCGCCGTTATCCTTGAGCTGCTTTTCCATTTCGTAGATCAGGGAATCGGCATGATTGAAGGTTTCGATTTCTTCCTTCTTCTGCTTATCGGCTTCGGCGAACTGTTCGGCTTCCTTGACGCGGGCCTGAATTTCTTCTTCGGTCATATTGGTGGAAGCGGTGATGGTCACCTTCTGTTCATTGCCGGTGCCCAGATCCTTGGCGGATACATTCACGATGCCGTTGCGGTCGATATTGAAGGTAACTTCGATCTGGGGCACGCCGCGGGGAGCAGCGGGAATGCCGGTGAGCTGGAAGCGGCCCAGGGTCTTATTATCGTAAGCCATGGGACGTTCGCCCTGCAGCACGTGGATTTCCACGGTGGTCTGGCCGTCAGCGGCGGTGGAGAAGACCTGGCTCTTCTGGGTGGGGATGGTGGTGTTGCGTTCGATGAGCTTGGTGAAGATGTGGCCTTCGGTTTCCAGACCCAGAGACAGGGGGGTAACATCCAGCAGCAGAACATCCTTCACTTCGCCGCCCAGAACGCCGGCCTGAATGGCAGCGCCAATGGCCACGCACTCGTCGGGATTGATGCCCTTGAAGGGTTCCTTGCCGGTAACACGCTTGACGGCGTCCTGTACGGCGGGGATGCGGATGGAACCGCCCA
Source organism: Clostridiales bacterium (assembly GCA_015056015.1). Taxonomy (GTDB): domain Bacteria; phylum Bacillota; class Clostridia; order Christensenellales; family Aristaeellaceae; genus RUG563. Next base: position 21,968 of record SVHD01000021.1, on the reverse strand, counting down.
CCAGGATGACCTTATCAATCTGGGCAGCGGTGAGGCCGGCGTCCTTGAGGGCCGCGTTCATGGGCCCAATGGTCTTTTCCACCAGATCGGCGGTCAGTTCGTTGAACTTGGCGCGGGTCAGGGTCAGATCCAGATGCTTGGGGCCGGTGGCGTCGGCGGTGATGAAGGGCAGATTGATGTTGGTGGTCATGGCGCCGGAAAGCTCGATCTTGGCCTTTTCGGCGGCTTCCTTCAGGCGCTGGAAGGCCATGCGATCCTTCTTCAGATCAATGCCGTTTTCCTTCTGGAAGGTTTCGGCGATATAATCGATCACGCGGTTGTCAAAGTCATCGCCGCCCAGGCGGGTATCGCCGTTGGTGGCCAGCACTTCGAATACGCCGTCGCCGATTTCCAGGATGGAAACGTCGAAGGTACCGCCGCCCAGGTCGTATACCAGAATCTTGTGGGATTCATCCTTATCCAGGCCATAGGCCAGGGAAGCAGCGGTGGGCTCGTTGATGATGCGCAGCACTTCCAGACCCGCGATGCGGCCGGCGTCCTTGGTGGCCTGGCGCTGGGAGTCAGAGAAATAAGCGGGCACGGTGATGACGGCCTGGGTGACGGTTTCGCCCAGATACGCTTCGGCGTCGGCCTTCAGCTTCTGCAGAACCATGGCGCTGATTTCCTGGGGATTATAGGATTTGCCGTCGATTTCCACTTTGTAGGAAGTGCCCATCTGGCGCTTGATGGAAGCGATGGTGCGATCGGGGTTGGTGATGGCCTGGCGCTTGGCGATCTGGCCTACGAGGCGTTCGCCATCCTTGGTGAAGGCCACGACAGAGGGAGTGGTGCGGCCGCCTTCGGCGTTGGCGATGACAACGGGTTCGCCGCCTTCCATGACGGCGACGCAGCTATTGGTGGTACCAAGGTCAATACCGATAATCTTAGACATTTTTCATTTCCTCCATTTTTTGTTCGCGCTGTTTCGCGCTGTTGATCTGCAAATTCTTTCTATACTTCTTTATCTATATCCAAACTCGGGGAAGCAATCAGCACTGATGCTCATTGTTTTTACCCGAGATGGTTTTCGGGTGGGTGCGGGAGGGGACTTTTGACTCAAAAGTCTCCTCCCGCAATATCCTCCGTCCTTAACCCTCTACCACTTTCACCATGGCGTGGCGGAGAACAAATTCGCCCAGCTTGTAGCCCTTCTGGAGCACGGCGCAGACGGTGCCGGGTTCGCCCTCATCGATGGTTCCCTGCATGACGGCGTTTTCCAGATTGGGATCGAATTTTTCGCCGGGCCGATCGATGACGGATACGCCCCGCTTTTCCAGGGCATCCATCAGCTGGCGATAGACCATTTTCACGCCGGTGGCCATGGCCTCATCGGTGGTTTCCTGGGCGATGGCGCGCTCCAGATTATCCACTACGGGGAGCAGCTGCTTGATTACTTCCCGGGCGCCGTCTTCAAATGCTTCGGCGCGGGTGGCCTTGGTGCGGCGGCGATAATTTTCAAAATCCGCCTGCACGCGCTGGGCCAGATTGAGATATTCCTCGGCCTGGGCCTGGGCCTTTTCCAGGGCGCTTTCTTCCTGGGGCCGGGCCTCCGCTTCGGTTTCCGCTTCGGCCTGATTTTCTTCCACAGGGGTTTCTTCCTGGGCCACTTCAGGCGCTTCCGCTTCGGCATTTTTCTTCTTGTTAAAAGCCATTTCCTTATCCTCGTTCCTCATGATTGCTTTATTCCCCCAGCATTTCTGTCAGGGCGTTTCCGATGGCGCTCAGGGCGGAGAGCACTTTGCCGTAATCCATCCGGGTGGGGCCGATGACGCCAATGGCGCCCCGGTGCCCCGCGCCCACCTGATAAGAGGCGGTGACCACAGAGCAATCCATCATTTCATCAATGCCCGTTTCCGAGCCGATGCGCACAGTAAAGGCCGATTCGCTTCCGGAAAGAAGGGAAAGCAGCCGATTCTTTTCTTCCAATACGGAAAGGAAGGATCGGGCCTTTTCCACATCCGAATATTCCGGATAATTGAGAATATTGTGGGATCCGCCCACGGTCAGGGTATCGGTGGCATTCTGCTTTTCCATCTGGGCGGCCAGGGAAGCAATGCCCTCCAGCACCCGGGCGTCGCTGCCCATCATCCGGGCATAGGCCCCCAGCATTTCCTGCACTTCCTGCAGCGTGCGCCCCGCCAGCCGCTCGGTAAGGGAGCGGGAAATGGCATAGAGCGCATCCCCATCCAGTTTTTCGCTGACCTTGATCACCGTATCCTGAATGGCGCCGGTATCGGTGACGATTACCAGCAGCGCATTGCCCCTGGGCATGGGCACCAATTGCAGGCAGGAAATGCGCAATTCCAATTGCTTGGGCATCATGACCACCGCGGTATACCGGGTGATTTCCGAAATGGCCTGGGCGGCGGAGGTGATCACATCCTCCATCTGCCGCACCCGCTGGGAAAAGTATTGCCGGGCGGCCAGATCCTCATCCATATGGCTGCGGCCCAGCAGCTGATCCACATACAGGCGATAAGCCTTGTGGCTGGGCACCCGGCCGGCGGAAACATGGGGCTGGGCCAGATAACCCAGCTCCTCCAGATCGCTCATCTCATTGCGGATGGTGGCGCTGGAAAGATTGGTTTCATACTTGCGGGAAATGGTGCGGGAACCAACGGGCATGGCGGTGAGGATATAATCATCAATGATGGCGCGCAAAATGCGCTCCTTCCGTGCATCCATCCCTCTGCCATCCATGGCGCTCGCCTCCCCTCCGGCATTTTGTTAGCACTCTCGTTCGTTGAGTGCTAACCACGGTGATAGGATAGCACCTTTTCCCTGGAATGTCAATAGCCGCAGGAAATTATTTTGAGGAAAAGAAAGAAGCAAAAATCCCTATCGCTTTTCCGATTGATCCCCTGAAATGGATGGCGGGCTGAAATCACCCCATAAAAAAAACGCCCCGGCGGGACGCAGACAAATTCAAATCATTCCATTCATCTTTCCAGAAGCAGTAAGGATTAAAACCCCGTAAAACTTTTTTCCCGCCCCACTGGCACACAAGCGGATTAGAATCGTCCATAAAAATCCAGAAAGGCTTTTCGGAGGGGGTGCGGGGGAACCACTTTTGGCATCAAAAGTGGTTCCCCCGCAAACTCCCCAAAAAACTCCTTTAGTTCTTCCGCCAGGTGCTGGTGAAGAAGAGGATAAGGATGGGATAGAATTCCAGGCGGCCGGCCAGCATGAGGAAAGAAAGAAGCAGCTTGGCGGGCGCGGAATAGAACGCGAAATTTTCCACCGGGCCGACGGCGTTCAGGCCGGGGCCCACATTGGATATGCAGGTGAGGGCGGCGGTAAAGGCAGTGGGCACATCCGGGCTTTCCAGACAAAGGAGCAAAAAGCCCGCCAGCAGTATGACCACATAAATGAAGAGATACACGCCCAATTGCAGAAGGGTGTTTTCCTGGACGGGCTTCCCCTCAAAACGCACCACCGCAACCTTGCGGGGCTGCAGGGTATGCAGCACTTCCCGATAGGCGGATTTTGCAAGGAGCACGATCCGGCTGATTTTGAAGCCGCCGGCAGTGGAGCCTGCGCAAGCGCCGATGAACGTAAGCACTACCACAATCCCCTGGGCAAAAATCGGCCATAAATTAAAATCTGCTGTGGCAAAGCCCGTGGTGGACATGAGCGAAGCGGTCTGGAAAAAGCCGTAGCGCAGGGCGGTCATGAAATTGCCGTACTGGGGCAGAATGGAAAAAGTAAAGCCCATGGTGGCCAGCAGGATCAGCGCCAGATACGTCCATAATTCCTCGCTGTGCAGGATGGAATGATAATCCCGGCGCAAAAGATTGAAATACATGGCGAAATTCACGCCGAAAAGCATCATGAAAATCGCAATAATCCATTCGATCAAGGGGCTGTTGAAGGCCGCCACGCTGGCATTGTAATTGGAAAATCCGCCGGTGCCCGCCGTGCCGAAGGTATGAATCAGGGCGTCGTAGACATTCATCCCGGCCAGCAAAAGGCAAATGAACTGAAGCAGGGACAGGGCAAAATACAGCGCATAGAGCAGCTTGGCCGTATCGCTCATCCGGGGCAGCAATTTGGAAAAGGTGGGGCCGGGGCTCTCCGCCCGGGCCAGATGCGCCATGCGCCCGGAAAGCTTGGGCAGCAGCGCCACGGTAAACACCAATACCCCCATGCCCCCTACCCAGTGGGTGAAGGAACGCCAGAAAAGAATGCCCCGGGGCAGGGATTCAATCTCCGTCAGGATGGTGGAGCCGGTGGTGGTGAACCCACTGACCGCCTCAAAAAAGGAATCCACGATGCTGGGAATCGCCCCGGAAAAAACGCCGGGCAGCGCCCCGAAAAAGGAAAGCAGAATCCAGCAGAGCCCCGCCACCACCATGCCATCCTTGGCATTTAAATCCATGCGCAGGGGCTTGATCAGAAATCCCGGAAATACCCCTACCAGGGCGGTCAGCAGGATGGCATATACAAATGCCATGGCGTCGCCCTGGCCGTAAATCAGAGAAACCGCCAGGGAGGGCAGCATCAGCGCCGCCTCAATCATCAATAACCGGCCCAGAAGCCGGAATACCAAACGATAATTCACGGATTATCCCTTTCTTATAATTTCACTCAGATTGCTCAGGCCCAGCTTTCTGCTGATGACCACCACATGATCCCCGACCTCAATGGTATCATTACCAAAGGGAATGCGCACCTGGCCCTCCCGCACGATCACGCCAATCAGCGCGCCGGGAATTACATTCAAATTCTTCAGCGGCACATGAATATAGGGATCCCCCGCCATGGCGATGAATTCCAGGGCCTCGGCCTGATCATCCATCAGCCGATACATTCTTTCCACCGCGGAATAGGAACGGCTGGCACGGGATCGGACGGTACGCAAAATATTATTGCAGGCCACATTCAGGGTGCTGATGATGCTGTCCAGGCCCATATTATGCATGATGGAAGAATATTTATCCCGGCTGGATTTGACGATCACCTTCTGCACCCCGCGCCGGAGGGCATAAAAGCCCGCCATCAGGTTTTCTTCGTCCCGATCGGAAAGCAGCACAAAGGCCTGGGCGTCGGATAAGCCCTCGCTTTCCAGCAGCTCCTGATCGGTGCCGTCTCCCTCAATGATGGTGGCGCCGGGCAATTCCTCGGAAAGCCAGCGGGCCTTTTCCGGATTGATCTCAATAATGGATACCTTGAATCGCATGGAAAGCAGCATGGAAGCCAGATAATAAGCAATGCGGCTGCCGCCCATGATCATTACGGAACGGATGGCGTCGGTATCCTTGCCCAGGGCGTCGAAGAAATGGGTGATGGTGGCGCTATCGGATACCACATGCACCCGATCCCCCGCACGAATGATGAAATCGCCCTTGGGAATGATGATTTCTCCATCCCTTTCCACTGCGGCAAACAATACCTGGGGAATATGCTTATGCTTTTTGTAGACTTCCTTCAGCGGGATACCCACCAGGAAATCCTCTTCCGCGGCACGGAAATCCACCATTTCCACCCGGCCCCGGGCAAAGGTTTCAATATTCCCCGCAAAGGGAAAACGCAGCATCCGGCTGATCTCCCGGGCCGTGGCGCGCTCGGGATTGATGACATAATCAATATATAATTCCTTCTGTAAAAATTCCAGACTGGTCAAATATTCCGGATCGCGAATGCGGGCAATGGCATACTGGGCGCCCAGACGCTTGGCGGTGAGGCAGGAAAGCATATTGATCTCATCCCCTACCGTGGCCGCAATCACAATATCCGCGTGCTGAACATCGGCCTCCTTCAGCGTTTCCGCACTGACCCCGCTGCCCTTGATAAACATCGCGTCCAGCGTGTCCATGCCCTTTTGCAGCACATGATCATTTCGATCCACAACCGTGATGTCGTGGCCCTCTTCAATCAGATTCTCCGCCAGGGAATGCCCTAACTTGCCGCCGCCAATAATTAAAATACGCATGGGATTCCTCCTGATTTTTCCTTGGTCCATCGCTATTATATCAAGAATACCCCTTTTTGAAAAGTAAAATCTGTGTAAACAAAGAATACGAAGGCATGGTGCTCCGCGCCCCCCGTACCCCCGCGCCAGAGGAGGGACTCCTCTGGACTCCGGTTTGCGAAATGACTTGGGTGGGAAAATACGGTTATTTCCGCATGAAACTTGGGAAAATAAGAACTTCAGAATACGATTAAAATAATCCACGGGCCAACCGAAAACAAAAAACGGCACGGGAGAGAACAAGTTCTCTCCGTTGCCGTTCTTTTTGTTTTCCCGGATGCTTTGCATCCGCTGGGCGGCAAATGCCGCCCGGCCCGTGGCTATCTTTATCCTTTATTGCTTCACTGGCAATCAAGTGGATTAGAATCGTCCATAAAAATCCAGAGCGACTTTCTTGGAAGGGGGTGCGGGGGAAACCGTTCTTTGGTCACAAAGAATGGTTTCCCCCGCATCATCTACGTCCTCCTCCCGCCATTTTCCCCAAACTCCCAAAAATCGCAATCCCCACCCGGCGGATGCCCAGGGAATAGATGCCGGCGCCGCAGAGGACGCCGAGGATGGCATAGAAGCGGAGGGATTTTTCGCCGCCCATGGCCAGGGCGCAAGCGCAAAGCGCGCCGGAACAAAGAAAGAAGACGATATCCAGAATCGCGGCCAGAGCGCGGGAAGATTTCCTTCGGAAGAGGGAGAGGAAATCATAGAAAAGGCCGATTGCCAGGCCGGCGGATAAGAGCAGAAGGAATATGCGCGCCTGATGGGCGGTTTCAAAGAAAATCATGGGCCTTTTCTGCCGAAAAAACTGCGCCGGGGCTTTTTCTGGGTGTAGAAAACGCCGTCAATCTTGCCCTCCACCACCAATTGCCCCTCATCCAGCATCAGCTTCGTTACATGCAGATTTTCCCCGGCCAGGGCAATTTCCCCGGTATCGGTGCGCAAAATCACCTGATTTTCATCAAAGGCCAATACCTCCGCAATGCCGGTGAGCGCCGCCCGCTGCCTGTTTTCCATGGACAAGGTATGATTTCCCAGACCATCTTTTTCCATATCCATCACCTCGGAAAAAGATATGCAGAAAGCCAAAAAAATAACACCCTCCCACTGGCACACAAGAGGAAAACCTTCCACTGGCACACAAGAGGGTGAGTAAAGATAAAAAAACATCCAGTACGACTTTCTTGGAAGGGGGTGCGGGGGAAACCATTCTTTGGTCACAAAGAACGGTTTCCCCCGCAAATCCTCAAATCCTAATCAACTCATACTCCCTTACGCCCAGGCCGATTTTTTCGGCGTGGGCAAGGCAGGTACGCCATTCGGACTGGGGCGTGGAATTGGTAAAATGATCGTGATGATCCACAAAATCCTTTTTCTTCATGTTATCGGAAAGCTGGCTGCCGGGAAGGGGCGCGGAGGCCAGACAGGCGTCCACGCAGGCCTGATCCAGGGCCAGAGGATCAAAGGAGGCAAACATGCCGATATTGGGCAGAATGGGCGCATCATTTTCGCAATGGCAATCGCAATTGGGGGAAACATCCACCACCAGGGAAATATGGAAATGGGGCCGCCCATCCAGCACCGCCTTGGTATATTCCGCCATGCGGCAATTCAGCTCGTACACCGCCGCGTCATCGGAAAATGAAATGGCGTCCAGATTGCAGGCGCCAAGACACCGGCCGCAGCCCACGCAATGCACCTTGTCCACCGTCATTTTGCCCGTTTTTTCATCAAAGACCAGCCCGTCATTGGCGCATTCCTTCTGGCATTTTTTGCAGCCCTTGCAAAGATCGGCGTCAATCCGGGGCTGGCCGTTGCTGTGCTGCTCCTTCTTCCCGGCCCGGGAACCGCAGCCCATGCCGATATTCTTGATGGCGCCGCCAAAGCCCGTGGTTTCATGGCCCTTGAAATGGGAAAGACTGATGAAAATATCCGCATCCATGATGGCCCGGCCGATTTTCGCTTCCTGTACATATTCGCCACCCACAACGGGCACATTCACATCATCGGTGCCCTTGAGCCCATCGCCGATCAGAATGGGGCAATCCACCGTCAGCGGCGTAAAGCCATTCTGCCAGGCGCAGCATAAATGCTCCAGCGCATTTTTCCGGCTGCCGGGATACATGGTATTGCAATCGGTGAGGAAGGGCTTGCCCCCCATTTCCTTCACCACATCCACAACCGCACGGGCATAATTGGGACGAAGGAAGCTGATATTCCCAAGCTCTCCAAAGTGCATCTTGATGGCCACGAATTTATCTTCCATTTCCAAGTCGGCAATGCCCGCCTTTTTGATCAGCTTCTTTAATTTGGTGGGCAGGCCATCGCCAAAGGCCTTGGTGCGGAAATCCGTAAAATATACCTTCGCTTTTTCCATGGTGATTCTCCTTTTTCTTTCTTATTTATATAACCTTTGCTTGTTCCCGCTTTCCGATAACGCATTTCTTCATATAAATTAGCAGCACGATCATCAGCACGCAAGAAATAGCGGATACAAACTGCTGGGCATACATGGACATGCCAAATACCTGATTGCCGTTTTTCTGAATGATATCCACCACCGGGCTCATCAGGCAGGTGGTGATAAAGCCCACGATGCCGCTGAAGGCCATGGTAATGGCCAGGGCATTCTGCCGCTGATCGCCCTTCACATGATCGTAAACCATATTGGCCTGGGCGCTGTTGATCCCCGCCATGGAAACGGCATGGAGACAATGATGAATGGTAAAGAGGATTTTGCCGTTTTCCGGCACGGTAAAGCAGCAGATAAGAACGGAAAAGAACGAGAAAATAAAGCAGATATAGCTCATATAGCTGAAGGATTTGCGATCCGCCAGCTTTCCCATGGTGGGGGAGCAGAGCGTTCTGACGATACTGTAAGCAATGGAAAGCACCGAAACGAAGGTCATGGAAAAGCCCAGCTCATTGATCTGATAGGCGCCGTAGAAGGGGAAAGAGCTGTAATAAGCAATATTCCACAGGGTGATGATGATCATCACCTGCATGAGCTGCTTATTTTTCATCAGATCCTTCATTTCCTGAAGCAGCGATTTCTTTTCCTTGATTTCCCTGGGCTTTTCCTTGATCTGCAGCATGCAGCCCATATGCACAATGCCCAGCACCAGAATGGTAACAGCCCCTACCAGGAAGGCCAGATCTTTTTTGCCCGCGGCCTCCATGGCGTCAATCAGCCCGCCCATGGCGTAGGTAAAGAGCATGCCGCCCAGCAGGGATACCATTTCCTTTTTCGCCGAGAAAATCCCCCGCTCCTTATCGGAAACCAGGGAAATCATCCAGGCGCCCTTGGGCGAGCGGAAAAGATTCATCAGAATATAGCCGCCGCAGAAGCAGATGAAAAACAGAATAGTTTTCCCGGTCTGGCTCAGCGGAATAATGGGGCATACATACACCGTGGCAAAGAGCAATTGATTGACGCCCTGCATGATCAGCACCGGCCGCTTGACCCGATTCATTTTTCTGAAAACCACAATGGCCCCCAGCTGGAACAGGCAGCCCAGGGAAAAGAAGGAGGAAAGAACGCCGGTCAGGCTATCAGAAAAGCCCATATAGCCGGTGACCCTGGCCAAAAAAGCGCCGGTAACCATGATGGAAATAAAATATTCCAGCGCCGCTTCCACAATATTCCAGATCCTGCTCTGATAATATTCATCCCGTATTTCGTGCTTCATCATCTGCATCCTCTTTTCTGTAATCGCATTCATTATAATGCGTCCCATTTCTTTCGTCAATTCTGTTTTTTCGTTCCCGAAAAGCTGTGGATAAAATTGTGGATATCTTTGGCATAACTTTTCTGCACCCCTCATAAAATCAACTGTGGCCTGGATTTTTTTATCCACGGCCCCGGGATAACCCGATTGGGGATAATGTGGATAACGGAATTTTCCCATTTTTCCGGGTTGCAAATCAACGGATTAACTTGCATTTTTATGGAAAATATGAGAAAATAGAGAATGGACGGAAAGGCAAAAGAGGAAGCGCAGAAATAAGGGATGCTATCCCCGGCGTTTCGATCCGGGCTGAAAAGGGGTTTTCCCCCGTTTTTCCCGGGTTTTCCCCTTTTTTCCACAGTCCAATTTCCGGAAAAAGGCAGGAAAATCAAGGCTTTGCCGAAGTTTTCCACTTTTCCACAGCCCCTACTACTACTACTAAATATATAGAATACTACTACTACCAGGATTGGGGGGCGACGCCCCCCGAAATTAAGGGGGACTTGCGTTATGCATTTTCGGATTCAGACCGACGAAATCAATTATGGTCTTGGCATGGTCACCCGCGCCATCGCCCCAAGGCCGGTCAAGCAGGTATATGACGGCGTGCTCATCGAAACCGTGGATGACGGCCTGATGCTTACCTGCACGGACGGGGAAATCTCCATCAAGGCCCGGGTCAGCGCCGTGGTGGAAGAGGATGGCTGCGCCCTGCTTCCGGCCAAGCTCTTTGCCGAAATGATGCGCAAGCAGCCCGCCGGCGAAGTGGACGTGCGCATTGACGATCATATGCGCGCCCTCATCCGCAGCCGGGGCAGCAATTCCTCCATGGCCTGCATGCCTGCCGAGGATTTCCCGGATATCCGGGATGTGGTGGGCGAAAATCATGTGAATCTGCCTTGCAAGCGATTCCGGGATGCGGTGGGCAAGGTGCTCTTCGCCGTTTCCACCGATGAGAGCAGGAAAATTCTGACAGGCGTGCTGATGGAGGTCTATCCCACCGAAACACTGCTGGTGGGTATTGATGGCTTCCGTTTAGCGCTGCAGCGTATTAACGCGGAAAACACGCTGCCTGCCAATGCGGGCAAGGGCATGATTCACGCGGTGGTGCCGGGGCGGATTCTGGGCGAAGTGAGCAAGATGCTGCCCGACAGCGATGAAATGGCGGAAATCGTATTCAATTCTTCCCATGTGATGTATTCCTTCGGCTGCGTGAAGGTATATGCCACGCTGCTCACCGGCGAATTCATTGATTATCAGAAGATTCTGCCCGCCAGCTGGACCACCGAAGTGATGGTGATGCGCACGGCGTTTTCCGACGCCATTGACCGCTGCAGCCTGATGGCCCGGGAAGGCAAGAATAACCTGATCAATCTGCGGCTGCAGCAGGATGGGCGCATGGAAATGACCGCCAATGCCGAGCGCGGCGATGTTCACGAAGAATTGGAAATCGGCTTTGAGGGCAATGAGCTGAATATCGCTTTCAATTCCCGGTATCTCACCGATATGATTCATAACGTGGAGGGCGAACGCCTCTGCATGTGCTTTAACAGCAGCGTCTCCCCCTGCATGATCAAGCCCGTGGAAGGCAACGAATTCGTCTTCCTCGTGCTCCCCGTCCGCGGCTTCAACCGCTGATGTTTCACGTGGAACATGAGGGGGCGGGGGTGTTTCTGGGGAAACCATTCTTTGTAGCCAAAGAACGGTTTCCCCAGGCCCCTTCCAAGAAACCTGCTCTGGATATTGCAAGACGGCGTAAAATCAACTTGCGTGCCAGTGGAGCAAAGAATAAAATATAATGAAAGAACTATGCAGAAATCGGCAGCGATTTCTGTTTTTTATTAAAAAAAGTATCACTGGGAAACAAGAAGATAAGAGAAAGTTCAGTAAAATCCAGTATGGCTTTCTTGGAGGGGTGCGGGGAGGGGTTCTTTGGCCACAAAGAACCGCTCCCCGCCAATCCCATCCTTGACAATTTCTCAGGAATATGGCAAACTGAGGGGCAGAAAGGAGGGGATGGCATGCGGATGACGGGCATACGGCTGCATGATTTTCGCGGGTATAAGCAAGTGCTGCTGGCGCCGCCGGAGGGCGTAACGGTGCTGGTAGGGGAAAACGGCGCCGGGAAAACCAATCTGCTGGAAGCGGTGCATTTATGCTGTCTGGGCAAGAGCCATCGCACCTCCGTGGACAAAGAAATGATCCGGCGCGGGGAAGAGACCGCGGCGGTGCAATTGACGGTGGAAAAACGGGACGGGCGTCATGAAGTGGGCGTGCGGCTGTTTGAAAACGCGCGGAAGAAAAAGGTCGTTTATGTGAACGGCAAAACGGCCTCCCGGGTGGGCGAATTGATGGGCCACGCCACCTGCGTGATTTTTTCGCCGGAAGATCTTTCCCTGGTGAAGGAAGGGCCCCAGGCCCGGCGGCGGTTTCTGGATATGCTGCTTTCCCAGCAGCAGCGGGCATATTTTTACGCGCTGCAGACCTACATGAGCGCGCTCAAGCAAAGAAACGCGCTGCTCAAGCAGGGGGATTTCCGGCAGCTGCCCGCCTGGGATGAGCAATTGGCCATTGCGGCGGCGCCGGTGGTGCGTCTGCGGCGGGCGGCCAGCGAAGCGCTGCACGCGAAAGCGCGGAATCATTATTTTTACATCGGCGGCCGGGAGGAGGAAATTTTCTCCCTCCGCTATCATGGCGCTTTGGCGGAAAGCGAAAACATCAGCGAGGATATGCTGCGGGGGCTGCAGGCCTGCCGCGGGGAGGATCAGCGGCGGATGACCACCTGCTATGGCCCGCACCGGGATGATTTGGAGCTTTCCCTTTGCGGCGAGACCATCAAATCCTTCGGATCCCAGGGCCAGATGCGCACCGCTGCCCTTTCCATGAAGCTGGCGGCCTTTGATTTATTGGAAGAGAGCCAGGGCGAGCCGCCGCTTTTGCTGCTGGATGACGTACTCAGCGAATTGGACCCCGATCGCCGGCGCAGGCTGATTTCCCGCATCGGCCGGGCCCAGGCGCTGCTCACCTGCACCGATCAGAGCGATTTTATCGGCGCGCGCCCCGCCTGCGTGCTCCGTGTGGAAAACGGGGAGATTACCGACGAATAAGAATTGCTGGGGAAAATTTGCGGGAGGAGGCTTTTGAGTCAAAAGCCCCCTCCCGCACCCTCCCGAAAACCTGCTCTGGATATTTATTGACGAGTCGAATCGGGTTGTGTGCCAGTGGAAGGAAAATAAAAAAGAGCGGGGGAATTTTATCTCCCGCCTTTTTCATTCCATTTTTATTCCTTGACCACTTCATGATCCCGGAAAAGCATCGAAATGCACCAGAGGCCCGCCGCGCCCACCAGGGAATAGATAATGCGGCTGATGAGGGCGCCCTGGCCGCCGAAGATATAAGCCACCAGATCGAATTGGAAAATCCCGATGAGCCCCCAGTTAACCGCGCCGATGATTGTGAGAAGCAGGGCAATTTTATCCGCCATGATTTTCATCCTCCTTCCAGATGTTCAAAGATAGTATGGCGGGCGCGGAGGAAAAATATGCAGGCAGAAAAAAATCGTTTTGTTTCACGTGAAACATTGCGCGTAATAAACGGCAAAAATAGCTCTTGACGGCGCATCATAAATAATTATATAATAAAAAAACAGGCATGGTTTTAAAATGACAAAAAACGGGTATGCTATATCCGAACAGAAAAAAGGGAGGAAATGACCATGGAACTCAAAGGAAGCAAGACCGAACAAAATCTGCGCACCGCCTTCTCCGGCGAAAGCGAAGCCCGCAACAAGTATTCCTATTTCGCCTCCAAGGCGCGCAAGGACGGCTACGTCCAGATCGCCAATATTTTTGAAGAAACTGCCAACAATGAAAAAGAGCATGCGAAAATCTGGTTCAAGCTGCTGGATGGCATCGGCACCACGGAAGAAAATCTGAAGTCTGCCGCCGCCGGTGAAAACTACGAATGGACCGAAATGTATGCCACCTTTGCCAAGGAAGCCAAGGAAGAGGGCTTTGACCACATTGCCTTCCTCTTCTCCAGCGTGGCCAAGATTGAAAAAGAGCATGAAGAGCGCTATCGCAAGCTGCTGGCCAATTGCGAAGAAGGCCTGGTCTTCTCCCGTGACGGCGATATGATCTGGCAGTGCAGCAATTGTGGCCACATCGTTGTGGGCAAGAAAGCCCCCGAAATGTGCCCCGTCTGCGCCCATCCCCAGGCCTATTTCCAGATCAAGGCGGAAAATTATTAAGAGTACGAATCGAGGAATTTTGCGAGAGGGTATTTCTTTTGAAAAAGAAATACCCTCTCGCGCTCTCCCAAAGAAAACTGACTCTGGATCTTTCTGGGCGCTATGGAATCTGGATGTGTGCCAGTGATTGGTTGATGAAAGACAGGCTTCTTGAAAAAGAAGCTTTTTTATTTTGAAAAAATAAAAACAGCGGATGAATCATTTATCGATTGAAAACGGGCATTATTTCCGCTATAATACAATCAGGAACCCATGCGAAATACGGAGGTATATATAATGGAAACTTTATTGCAGAAAATTTGTCACAAGGGCAGCGCCTGGGCGCCCCGGATCAATACGGACCGGCTTTTCCCCCTGCCTTCCGGCAGTGTTTCTTCCACCGGTTATCTGATGGACGCCATTGAGTATGTGGAAAAAATCCAGCTGCTGGACAGTGATTTATGGGCGCTTTTTGTGAGTCAGTTCCGTCAGGGTAATGTGGATGATCACGACAAGGGCTGGCGCGGCGAATACTGGGGCAAAATGATGCGCGGCGCATGCTTCTGCTATCAGTGCACCGGGGATGAAAAGCTCTATGCCGCCATGGAGGCAACCGTCCGGGATATGCTGTCCGTCCAGGGTGCGGACGGCCGTTTTTCCACTTATTCCGTAGAAAAGCAGCTGGATGGCTGGGATATCTGGAGCAGGAAGTATATTTTGCTGGGCATGCAGTATTTCATGGAAATCTGCCCCGATGAAGATTTGAAAAAGCAGATTCTGCCCGCCATTTGCCGGCATGCGGATGCGCTGATGGATAAAATCGGCCCGGAAGAGGAAGGCAAGAAGGAAATCAACAAGGCCACGAATTTCTGGTATGGCCTCAATTCCAGCTCGGTGCTGGAGCCCTTTGTCCGCCTCTACACGCTTACGAAGGAGCAGAAATATCTGGATTTTGCTGCTTACATCGTTTCCCGGGGCGGCTGCGATGCGGGGAATATTTTCGAACTGGCGCTGGCGGATGAAATCGCGCCCTATGAATACCCCGTCACCAAGGCCTATGAAATGATGAGCTGCTTTGAAGGCCTGCTGGAATATTACCGGGTCACCGGCATTGAAAAATGGAAGGAAGCGGTGATCAAATTTGCCCATCGGGTGGCGAAGACGGATATCACGGTAATCGGCTGCGCGGGCTGCACCCATGAATTATTCGATCATTCCGGCGTGCGGCAATTGGATATCGAGGAAAAGGGCATCATGCAGGAAACCTGCGTCACCGTTACCTGGATGAAGCTTTGCTGGCAGCTGCTTTGCATCACGGGGGATTCCTTCTTTGCGGATGAAATGGAAAAATCCCTGTATAATGCCATGCTGGGCGCCATCAACACCAACGGAAACAAGCACAACGGCGGCCTGCCCTTTGACAGCTACAGTCCCCTGCTGCCCGGCATTCGCGGCCGGAAGATGGGCGGATACAAGGAAATGGAAAATGGCACGTATTACGGCTGCTGCGCCTGCATTGGTGCGGCTGGGCTGGGCCTGCCCGGGCTTTCTGCCGTCATGGCGGCGAAGGATGGGCTATATGCCAATTTCTATCTCAACGGCGCCGTCAGCACCCTGACCCCCGCGGGCCAGGAAATCATTTTGACCACCGAAACCGCATATCCTGCCGAAAACACCGTGAAAATGGCGCTGAAGCTGGAAAAGGCGGAAGCCTTCACCCTGGCCCTGCGCATTCCTGCCTGGAGCAAGGAGAACCATCTTTCCGTCAACGGCGAATGCGTTTCCTGTCAGGCGGGGGCGTATGCCGCCATCGCCCGGGAATGGAAGGATGGGGACGAAATCCTCCTGACCCTGGATTTTGCCATCCGGCCCATTCTGCCCGAGGATTACGGCGTTTCCTCTGCCCAGGCGCCCTACATGGCCCTGCGCCGCGGGCCCCTGGTGCTTTCCCGGGATGCGCGGCTCAATGATGACGTGGATTCCCATATCCTGCCCAAATTCAATGAAAAGGGCGAGGTGGAGGCCGAAATCCTGCAGAATCCGCCCTTCCCTGCCATGATTTATCTTGCCATCCCCCAGGCCGATGGCCCCGCCATCCCCATGGTGGATTATTCCTCTGCCGGCAAAACCTGGGCCGAGGATTCCCGCATGTGCGCCTGGTTCTGGAAGAAGTGATGAGAGTGGGGGAGTTTTTGCGGGGGAACCACTTTTGAAGCCAAAAGTGGTTCCCCCGCGCCCCCTCCGAAAAGCTGTACTGGATTTTTATGGTCGGTTTTGATCGGATTGTGTGCCAGTGGATGGGGGGAGATATGGCGGGGAGAGGTTCTTTGTGGCCAAAGAACCCCTCCCCGCACCCCTCCAAGAAAGCCGTACTGGATTTCAATGGACGATTCGAATCGGCCTGATTCCCAGTGCGGCTTTTTTATATTGTAATATTTCCAATATTTACCATATTTAGGTAAAATAAAAAGGCCATTCAAGGCCTCTTTATTATTTTACTGTGCCACTGGCATTCAAGCCGATTCGCTGGCTGCATGTTTTATCCAGAGCAGGTTTTCGGGTGGGTGAGTGAAGCGACCGATCCTCCAGTGGAGGGATGGCCTGAAAGGCCATAGGAAGCTGAACGAATCAACCGAAACGAGCGATGGGAGCGGCAGCGAACCAGCGCGACGATTGAGGTTGCGGGATGGGGGAACCATTCTTTGGCTTCAAAGAATGGTTCCCCCGCAATAACTCCTCGTCTTTCCCCTTACCAGATCAGGAAATCGGGGTGCTTGAGCAGGCCCAGATCCCAGAGCATGGAGGAGAGGATATATTTATCGCGGATTTCGCGGGAGCCGATAAAGGCGCGGCGGGTGGCGGCGTCATCCAGGCCCAGGTCAGCGGGGGTGGTGGGGATACCGATATCGCGCATGGTTTTGATCAGCGCTTCGGTTTCGGGCAATTCTTCATCCATAATCTTGAGGATTTCATCCCAATGGCTGATCAGGTTATTCAGGCGGCTGCCATGCTTTTCGGGGGAATTCTTACCCCAGGTTTTTTCGCCCTCGATGACGTCATCGGCGGTACCGGCGAAGATTTCGCGCATTTCCTTTTCCCATTCTTCCTGGGAGAAGGCGGCGTAAGCGGCGTCGGCCTCTTCCCTGGTGGGGCGATGCTTACGCAGGGCGTCATACATAGGCAGGCTCAGGCACAAGCCCACGCCCACGCAGATGCCGTGCAGATCGGCATGCTCGCCATTGCGGAGGGCTTCCATTTCCCACAGATGGGAGAAATAATGCTCCAGACCGGAGGCAGGGCGGCTGATCTTGGCAAAATCCATGGCCACGCCGGAGAGGATCAGGCCTTCGGCCACGGCATGCACGGCCTCGGGGGCGCGCTTCAGAAGCCCGTCCACATTGGCCATGATCTTTTTAACGGATGCGCGCACCAGCCGGGCCACATTTTCGCAATAGAATTCGCCGGTAGCGATATGGGAAATGCGCCATTCGCAGATGGCGTTATACTTGGCCAGCATATCGCCAACGCCCGCAAAGAGCATGCGCATGGGGGCTTCCTTCATGATATCCACATCCGCGATAATGGCCTGGGGGCAGCGGGCGTAGATGGAAACCTTGATGCGATCCACGATCATGGAGGAGGAATTGGAGGCATAGCCATCCATGGAGGGCGCGGTGCCCACCACCATATGGCCCTTGCCGGTGGCATGGGCCACCACGCGGCAGCAATCATTGATCACGCCGGAGCCCACCGCCAGCAGCATATCGCAGCTGGGATCCAGGGCCATGGTAATGCTGCCCACGGCCTGTTCATCGGGCTCAATATGTCCCCGGGAAGCGGGGAAAACATAGGAAGAATAGGGGATCCCGGCCTTTTCCAGAATAGCGGCCACCTTTTCGCCGGCGGCCTTCCAGGTATTGGCGTCGGCCACCAGGAAGGGGCGTTTCTTCTGCATAAAGGCGATAGCTTCGGGCACGCAATTGATCACGCCCTGCCCTACCCGCAAAAATTGCAGCCCGGTATCATGCCGGCGGCCGCAGGCGCAGTCGTGTCCCTCGGGGCGCAGGATTTCCTGGAGGCTCATTTCATCAAAATAGGCCATGATTTATTCCTCCTAAAAATGATTTATTGGCGGATCCGGATAAATATCCGGAAAAATCACCCAAATATTATTTTACCGCCGGGAAGAATACTTGTCAAGGCGCAGGCGGGGCGGTATAATAAAGAAGGAATACAGAAATAAAGGCGGATGCACCATGAATTTATTTGATATTATCGGGCCGGTGATGATCGGCCCTTCCTCCTCCCATACCGCGGGGGCGGCCCGGATCGGCCGGGTTTCCCGGCAATTGCTGGGCGAAACGCCGGTGAAGGCCGACGTATATTTCCACGGCTCCTTTGAAAAAACCTATCGCGGCCATGGCACCGACCGCGCCGTGGCCGGCGGGCTGATGGATATGACGGTGGATGATGAAAGATTGCGGGACAGCCTGCAATTGGCCAAGGATGCGGGGCTGGATATCCAGTTTTATCCCGTGCATTTGAAGGACGCCCACCCCAATACCGTGGTGGTGCATATCACCGGGGAAAGCGGCAGGCAGGTAAAGGTGCAGGCCGCGTCCATTGGCGGGGGCAGCATATTGGTGCAGTATCTGGATGGGCTGGAAGTGGGCTTTTCCGGGGAAAAAACCACCCTGGTTATCCGCCATACCGACGCCCCCGGCGCCATCGCCATGGTCACCCATCTGGTATCCAATTATCGCATCAATATCGCCACCATGCGCGTTTTCCGCAGGGAAGCCGGCGGCCAGGCCATTATGGCCATCGAACTGGATGAAAGGCCCCAGGAATTCCTGCTCACCGCCCTTAAAACTCTCCCCGGCGTCACCGATGTGACGCTGCTGGATCAGATCTGATCTGTAGCAGAAAGACGAGGCAGGGGCCTCCGCGCCCCCCGTACCCCCGCGCCAGAGGAGTTCCTCCTCTGGACTCCGGTTTGCGAAGTGACTGGGGTGGAAAATCGCAGTTATTTCCGCACGAAACTTGGGGAAACGAGAATTTTAGAAAACGATTGAAATGATCCACGGGCCATTGGAAAACATAAAAACGCCGTGAGAGAAAGCGAGCTTTCTCCTCCGGCGTTTTTTCGTTTTCCCGGATGCTTCGCATCCGCTGGGCGGCTTTCTGCCGCCCGGCCCGTGACTACCGACGTTCTCCTCGCGTTTCACTGGCATCCAAGTGGATTAGAACCCATCAGAAATATCCAGTACGGCTTTCTTGGGGTGGGTGCGGGAGGGGGATTCTCCGGAACAAACCCCTTGTGGGTTTGTGACGCGGCATGCGTCAATACCGCAGGCGCAAAGAGCATGCGCAAACGAAGTGCAGGGCATGCGATGCCTTTTCAAAGAACCCCTCCCGTAAATTTCTTCGTGTCAATGTCCCTGGTTCGGGGCATGGGGCTGAATAAGCCCCATAACGTCCCCCATGCTCCACTGGCACGCAAGCAGATTAGAATCGTCCATAAAAATCCAGAGCAGGTTTTCGGGTGGGCGCGGGAGGGGGCTTTTGACTCAAAAGCCTCCTCCCGCAATAACCATAATTTTACCGATTGATTTCCGGTTTTTCCGTCCGGCACAAAATATAATCGATGCTCACGTTGTAGAAATCCGCCAGATGCAGGAGAGTTTCCGTAGGCGGGATTCTTTCGCCGGTTTCGAATTTGGAAAGCAGCGCCTGCTCGATGCCCGTTTGCATCTGCAGCGCGACCTGGGTATATCCTCTGCTTTTCCGCAATTCCTTCAAACGATTCTGCATTTCATCACCCAATGACATTATGTCATATTCTCTCTTGACAAATATGACGATATGTCATAATATCGAAATAGGATGACGCCCTGCATAGCGGAGGGATGAGAAATGAAGGAATGCTGCATCTGCCAAAGCGAAATAACCGACCGGCGGGGATATCTGCTGCTTCCGATGAAAGGAACGGATGCGTATCGGTATATCTGCCCCGGCTGCCGGAAACGGCTGAAAATGCTGCTGAAAAAAAGGAATCATTTCTGGCGAACCAGCCTGCGGATCATCGGCTGGCTTTTTTTCCTCTGTGCCTGCGCCATTGGGATCACGGCGGGCATCCTGGCCCTGGAAACAAGCCCCTGGAGCGGCATTCTGATGATGCTGATGGGCGCGCTGATTGGATTGATGGCCCTGGCGGTCGTCCAGGTGGTGCTGGGCATGGAAAAGGACGGGGAAAAATACCATTAAGCCCGGAATCTGCCGCATCGGAGAAAATGCATGCGGGGATGAGCGTGATGGGTCATGTTTTGCCAGCGGGCGAAATCAGTCCCGATAAAAGAGAAAAAAAGAGGGCTTCCCCTCTTTTTTCTTTGAGTTGATTGTGATATAATAAATTGGTGTATGTCCCACAATTATCTGTAAGGAGGCTGTGAATCCATGCAATATTCCCGCGAAGTGGAAGAAATGGTATGCGTGATGAAGGGCCCCAACCATGGCCCCGCTCCCATTCCTGAAGAAGGCAAGTGGATCCAGGCGAAGGAAATCAAGGATATTTCCGGTCTGACCCACGGTATCGGCTGGTGCGCCCCTCAGCAGGGCACCTGCAAGCTCACCCTGAATGTTAAGCAGGGCGTTATCCAGGAAGCGCTGGTGGAAACCATCGGCTGCTCCGGTATGACCCATTCTGCCGCTATGGCCAGCGAAATCCTGCCCGGCAAGACCATTCTGGAAGCGCTCAACACCGACCTGGTGTGCGACGCCATCAACACCGCCATGCGCGAACTGTTCCTGCAGATCGTGTACGGCCGCACCCAGTCCGCTTTCTCTGATGACGGTCTGGTCATCGGCGCCGGTCTGGAAGACCTGGGCAAGGGCCTGCGCTCCCAGGTTGGCACCATGTACGGCACCCTGGAAAAGGGCCCCCGTTACCTGGAAATGGCTGAAGGCTACGTGCTGAAGATCGCTCTGGACAAGGATAGCCAGATCTGCGGTTATCAGTTCCTGTCCCTGGGCAAGATGATGGACGCCATCAAGAAGGGCATGAGCCCCAACGAAGCCTACGAAAAGAACATTGGCACCTACGGCCGCTTTAAGGCCGAAGACGGCGCGGTCGCCTGGATCGACCCCCGGAAGCAGTAATAGGAGGTGCGCATAATATGGCTCTGTTTGAAGGTTATGAACGCCGCATGCCCCAGCTCCAGCCCGTGCTCGAAAAGTACGGCTTCAAGGATTTTGAAGAGCTGAAGGCTTATAACAATTCCAAGGGTGTGGACGCCTACAAGATCGTGGAAGGCATTCAGCCCATCGCTTTCGAAAACGCCAAGTGGGCCTATGAACTGGGCGCCGCGATCGCGCTGAAGAAGGGCGTAAAGACTGCCGCGGAAGCCGCCACCTGCATCGGTGAAGGCCTGCAGGCTTTCTGCATCCCCGGTTCCGTTGCCGACCAGCGTCAGGTTGGTCTGGGCCATGGTAACCTGGGCGCCATGCTGCTGGACGAAAAGACCGAATGCTTCGCTTTCCTGGCCGGCCACGAATCCTTCGCTGCCGCTGAAGGCGCCATCGGTATCGCCCGCAACGCCAACAAGGTTCGCAAGAACCCCCTGCGCGTTATCCTCAACGGTCTGGGCAAGGACGCCGCCATGATCATCAGCCGCATCAATGGTTTCACCTATGTGGAAACCAAGTATGATTATCTGTCTGCTGACGTGAAGGAAGACCATGCGCTGACCATCGTGAAGAAGACCGCTTATTCCGATGGCGAACGCGCCAAGGTCAACTGCTACGGCGCTGACGACGTGCGTGAAGGCGTTGCCATCATGTGGCACGAAGGCGTGGGCGTTTCCATCACCGGTAACTCCACCAACCCCACCCGCTTCCAGCATCCCGTGGCCGGCACCTATAAGAAGGAAATGACCGAAGCCGGCAAGAAGTATTTCTCCGTGGCTTCCGGCGGCGGCACCGGCCGTACCCTGCATCCCGATAACATGGCTGC
>SVHD01000002.1 GCA_015056015.1 Clostridiales bacterium | reverse complement strand
GCTTCCGGTAACTACACCAACTATGCCCGTCAGTTCCTGGGCTCCACCCTGTCCTTCGCCAAGAGCCAGGCCTTCGAATATCAGTGCACTCACGAAGTGGGCAAGGAAGGCGCCGGCAAGATTTCCACCGCGATCGGCCTGGGCACCATCAAGCATCCCGAACTGGCCATCACCGAAAATCCCTGGTATACCTCCGTTCCCACCGTTCTGCCCAACACCAAGAACGAAAACGAAACCCTGAAGAGCTATTCTCAGCTCTCCGAAAAATTCAATGCGGCCAAGGGCGGCGCCAACGCTTTCGTTGACGTCATCGCTTACGGCTTCATCGCCGAAGGCATGTTCTCTGCTGAAGAAGCGGTGACCACCGTTGCCGATACCCTGGGCGGCGCTGATTATCTGTTCCTCAAGCAGGAAGCCTGGGATCGTCTGCAGGTTTACTACGGCGAAATGAGCAAATAATCATCTTTTGATCCATGGCGGGGCTTTATGCCCCGTCATGGGTTCCCATCAGCCCCCCGGAAAATGGGAGGCTGATGAGAGCCGGAAAGAATCGCCGATTCATGGCTTTTTACCAATGCATCACAGGAGGGGTATCATGTACAAAAAGCAACTGATCTGGCAGAAAATTCTCTGCTTTGCGGCGCTGGCTGCCTGCGGGATTGTATTTTTGTATGCCCTGGGATTATCCACGGATTTATTCGACGGCCTGTTTTATACCCTGCCGGAAGAAGCCAAACTGGCCACCTCCAAGGTGAATGTGCCCGGGGCAGAGGTATATTACGATATTCAGCCCTTTAACCGTCAGCTGCTGAATAATACGATTGTGCTGCTGCTGGCGGGCTGCTTCCTGTTTATGACCAATACCCACAGCCGCCGGAAATACTATATCAGCAATACCATTTCCACCTTCGCTTTCGCGGGCGGCGGCATTGCGGTGAGCCTCTGGGGCCATGAGCAGATTTCTGCTTACAAGCAGCAATTTTTGCAGATTGATTTTGAGGCCTATCAGAAATATGCCACCCGACGCAGGAAGGAATATATTGATTCCACCTTCTGGTTTGACGCCCATTATCTGGTATTCGCCCTGCTGGTGCTGGTCTGCCTGGCGCTGGTGGCCAATTATTTCTGGAAGCTGTATCTGATGCGGGCGGAAAAGAAATTGATCGAAGCAGGAAAGGGAGGACTGTAAAAATGACGAATCTGGATGATCAGAAACAGGTTCAGCTGGATCGGATGCGGTTTACGAAGAATTTACTGGGCTCCCGGCTGGTGTATCTGGCGATTCTTTTCAATGTGCTGTATTTTGTCAGCGTCTATGAATCCGATGTGGGCAATTGGTATTATCAGGCGCTGATCGGCGTTTCGGTGGTATATAATCTGGTGTTCATGCTGGTGGCCTTTCTTTCCTCCGAAGGGGTGAAGAATTATAAAACCGGCTATGGCTATGTGCTGCTGGGCCTGGGCGCGGGGCAGATTGCCCGGATTTTCATCCTGCCCCTGATGGCCCACAGCGCCATTACCAAGCGCAGCGATCCGGTGCTGAAAAAGGTATTGGAAGTACCGGTGATGGAAGATCCCCAGTTTTTCTGGATTGTGGTTTTCCTGTGTCTCTCTGCTGCCTGCTGCATTGCGGCGGGCGCCATCAGCGTGGAACGCAGCAAAAAACTGGCCGCCTACAATGCCTCTCTTTCCGAGATGGCCGCGTAAAGGAGACGCTTTATGGCAAATATCAGCTTACAGCATCTGAATAAAATCTATGATAACAAGGTGCAGGCCGTTTACGATTTCAATCTGGAAGTGAAGGATGGGGAATTCATCGTGCTGGTGGGCCCCTCCGGCTGCGGGAAATCCACCACGCTGCGCATGATTGCGGGCCTGGAGGATATCACTGAGGGCAAATTGCTTCTGGATGGCCAGGATATTACCGCCGCCCCTGCCAAGGACCGTGATATGTCCATGGTATTCCAGAATTATGCCCTGTACGGCCATATGACCGTGTATGAAAATATGGCCTTTTCCCTGACGCTGCGGAAAGAGGATCCCAATGTGATCCATAAAAAAGTGCTGGCGGCGGCGGAAATTCTGCGGCTCACCGATCAGCTCAATAAAAAGCCCAAGCAATTATCCGGCGGTCAGCGGCAGCGGGTGGCCATGGGCCGCGCCATCGTGCGCAATCCCAAGGTATTCCTGTTTGACGAGCCCCTGTCCAATTTGGACGCCAAGCTGCGCGGCGCCACCCGACGGGAAATCCTGCTGCTGCATAAGCGGATGCATGCCACCATGCTCTATGTGACCCATGATCAGACCGAAGCGCTGACCCTGGCGGACCGCATTGTATGCATGTCCATGGGCCATGTTCAGCAGGTGGGCACCCCGCTGGAGCTTTATGATACCCCCGCCAATATTTTCGTGGCCAGCTTCATCGGCCTGCCGCCCATGAATTTCTTCCCGGCCACGGTGCAGGGGGATCATCTTTCCGGCAAGTATTTCGATCTGTCCCTGAATGAAGAAGAGCAGGCGCTGCTGAAAAATTATCAGGGCAAGGAAATTACCCTGGGCGTGCGCCCGGAAAATATCTCCGAAGGCGGGGATGTTGAGGTGCAGGTGGTCAATAATGAAAACCTGGGCATGAATACCCTGGTGCATGGCCGCCTGAAGGGCCAGAACGCCCAGGACGCCGCCATTACCTGCAAATTGCGGGGCTGGTGCGATTATAAGGCCGGGGATACGGTGAAGGTTTCCTTTGATAAGCGCCATTTCTTCGATCAGGAAACCACCAACGCCATCCGGTGAAGGGAGGAAAGCGCATGAAGAATCAAAAGAAAAAACAGGGCGGCCTGAAGGAATTTTTCCGTAAGAGTATCGTTTCCTTAAAGCGCAAGCCTCAGATGATCCCCATGCTGGTGCTGGGGATTGCCTTCCTCTTCTATTCCCTGAATCTGACCCATATTTCGGATACCACGGCGAAAATTCAGCTGGAGGGCATGGGCCTGAGCGGCTTTTGCACCATGCTCTTTTCCCTGCTTTCCTTCGTTTGCTTCCTGAATGCTTATCCCCATCGGAAGAAAACCAATATCCCCATGCTGGTGCTGATGTTTCTGATGCTGGGCATTCTGATTTTCTGCGATACCTTCTATATGGCCCGGATTCTGGAAGCCACCACCCGGGCGGAGCATCCCATTTCCGCCAATGATTTTGCCTATATCGGCAAGGCCTCCCATGTGCTGGGGGTGCATCGGTGGATCGTGGCTGCGGGCGGCGTGCTTACGCTGCTGGTGCCGGTGATGCGCAAATTGCTCCGGAAGATTGATACCTCCCTGCCGGTGGAAGAAAATGTGCAGATGGAAGCGATTCAGCTTTCCGATGAGGCCTGATCCATGAAAAAGGAAAATCAGGAAGCCGAAAAAAAAGAAAAGTCGGCCTCCTATTATCAATTGCATACCGATGCGGTGGATGATCTGATCGGTGCCACCCAGGAAAATACGCCCCGATATTCCAAGAAGGAACTGGAAAAATATCGTTCCGGCCGGAAAAAATGGCGTCTGCCCGATGGCCTCAAGGCCGTGCTGATCAAATTCTGGTTCTATGGGGCAGTATGCTTCTTCGTGTTCATGGGCCTTGGCATGTATCTGGGCAATCAATGGGATTTATTCTTCGTGGCGGCCATCGTGATGGGCATGGTTACCGATCTGTTGATCAATCATTTCCTTCGCTTTACGGAAAAATTGCCCGGCGGCAATCGGCGCTGGATGATGGTCAGCCGGCGGGGAACCGTGGGCTTTATCCTGAATCTGGCCTATGCATTTTTGCTGCTGTTCCTGGTGATTACGGCCTATGGTGCGGTGAATGCGCTGCTGTCCGCGTTATCGGGCGGGCAGATGGTGCTGGGAGTGGAGCCTTTGGGCTTTGGCCTTGCGGCCGTGGGGGCGGATATGCTCTGCATCGGCGTGAAAAGAATGCTGATGAAAATCGTGGCAGACGCCCGGAAAAAGGCCTGAAAAGGAGAAATGCGATATGGTTCATCTGATTTATGCCAGTGCGGTCAGCGCCTGCTTTGAGATGGAAAATGAGGCCCCGTATTATGCCCCCGCGGCATTTGAGGTTTATCTTAACGGGGAAAAGCAGCTGGTATCCGATACCAATGTATTTTCGCTTTTTTCCCTGCGGCCGGATACGGATTATACCCTGACGACCCGGCAGGGCGAAAAAACGGAAGAAATTTCTTTCCATACCCCTGCGGAAGCCTGCGCCATTGACGTGCGCGCATTCGGCGCGACGGGCGATGGGAAAACGGATGATACCCAGGCCATCCAGAATGCCATTCATTTTACCCCGGCGGGGGCCCGGCTGTATTTCCCGGCAGGGGTCTATTCTACCCGCCCGCTGGCCCTGCGCAGCCATCTGACCCTGGATTTTGCCGAGGGCGCGGTGCTGCTGGGCAGCAAAAATCGGGAAGAATATCCCATTCTTCCCGGCACGGTTCCATTGCAAAACGGCGGGGAAATGATGACCGGCGCCTTTGAAGGCCTGGTCAAGCCCATGTATCAATCCCTGATTCACGCCGAATACTGCGAGGATATTGCCCTGATCGGTCAGGGAATTGTGGATGGAAACGCCCAGAACAGCGATTTCTGGACGGAGTTTAAAAATTTCCCCACGGCCCGGCCCCGGCTCATGTTTTTCTGCAATTGCAAAAATGTGACCGTGCATGGCCTCACCGGACGCAATTCTCCTTCCTGGAATATGCATCCTTTCTATTGCGAGCGTGTATCCTTCCTGGATATGAAAATTCAGGCCCCCAAGGATAGCCCCAATACCGACGCCATCGATCCGGAAGCCTGTGTGGATGTGAAAATTATCGGCTGCCGGCTCAGTGTGGGGGATGATTGCATCGCCATCAAATCCGGCAAGATTGAATTATGCCGGATGCGCAATCAAAGCGCCCGCTATCATGTGATCCGCAATTGCCTGATGGAATTCGGCCATGGCGCGGTGACGCTGGGCAGCGAAACGGCCTGCGGCGTCAAGGATCTGACGGTGAACCGCTGCCTTTTCAGCCATACCGACCGGGGATTGCGGATCAAGACCCGCCGGGGCCGGGGCAAGGATTGCGATATTACGGGGATCACCTTTGAAAAAATCCGTATGGATCATGTGATCACCCCGGTGGTGATCAATATGTGGTATAATTGCTGCGATCCGGATCGGTATTCCGATTATGTGAAATGCCGCACGCCCCTGCCTGTGGATGAAAGAACGCCTCATTTGGGGGAATTTACCTTCCGGGATCTGGAATGCACCGGGGCGGAAGCGGCGGCCTGCTATATCGACGGCCTGCCCGAAGCGCCCATTGATCGGGTGAATTTTGAAAACGTGCGCATTTCCTTTGCCGATGACGCCAAGCCCTTTGTGCCCGCCATGCAGAATGACGCCGTTCCCCGCTGCAAAATGGGGCTGTATCTGAATAACGTAAAAAATATCCGTCTGGATTGCGTGACGGTGCAGGGCGCGTTAGGCAAGGCGCTGATTGCGGAAAACTGCGGGCATGTGGAAAGCCATCAATTTGTGGAGGCAGAATAATGTATCAGCAGATTGACGCCTATGTGCTGCATCTGATCCGGCAGTCCTCGCCGGAAAAGACGGCCTGGAATATTGAAAAAATGCGCCAGGGCAAGCCTGCCAACTGGAATTATATTGATGGCTGCATGCTCGGCGCGCTGCTGGAAATGGCCCGGATCAGCGGGGATAACCGCTATTCCGATTTTGTGGAAAGCTTCATTGACAGCTTTGTGGATGAGAACGGCCATATCCGCACCTTTGAGCCGGAAAAGCAGACCCTGGATGATATCAACGAGGGGCGGGTGCTCTTCCCTCTGTACCTGCAAACGGGCAAGGAAAAATATCGCCTGGCCATCGAAACCATGAAAAAGGCGCTGGATGATCAGCCCAGAACCCATGAGGGCAGCTTCTGGCACAAGAAAATTTATCCCAATCAGGTGTGGCTGGATGGCATTTATATGGCCCAGGTTTTCGCCGCCCTGTATGAAAAGCATTTTGGCGCCGGGGATTACGGCGATATCATCCGCCAGATCAAAACCGTGCGGGAAAAAATGTTTGACGAAGCAAAGCGGCTGTATTACCACGGCTATGACGCCAGCCGCAGTGCATTCTGGGCCGATCAGGAAACGGGCCTTTCCCAAAGCTTCTGGCTGCGGGCCATGGGCTGGTTTGCCACGGCGCTGGCGGATATCGCCGGGATTCTGCCGGAAGGGGCGGATAAAAAATATATTGCTTCGCTGCTGGCAGAAATGATGGATGGGCTTTTGCCTTATGCCGATCAGGAAACGGGCATGTTTTATCAGGTGGTGGATCAGGGCGGCAGGGCAGGCAATTATCTGGAAAGCAGCGGCAGCAGCATGATGGCCTATGCCATGTTAAAGGGTGCGCGGCTGGGCATTCTGGATGAAAAATATGCCGCCCAGGGCCTGAAGACCTTTGACGGCATTGTGAAAAAGTATTTATCCTTTTCCGGGGATCAATTGCAGCTTTCGGGCATTTGCCTGGTGGCCGGGCTGGGCCCGGAAAGCGATCGCCGCCGTGATGGCACCTACGCCTATTATATTTCCGAGCCTGTGGTGGAAAATGACGCCAAGGGCGTGGCGCCGCTGGTGATGTGCTATACGGAAGTGCGGCGCATCATTCCGGCAGAATAATTTTCTGGCTGTCGGAATCGGCGTTGGGGTTTTCCTCCTCTTCCCGCTTCTGCTGATAGTATTCCTTGGGGGATACCTGATAGCGCTTTTTGAAGAGGCGGGAAAAATACAGGGAATCCCGGAAGCCGCAAAGATGGGCAATTTCGGTAATCCGGCCGTTATTGTAATCGGAGCAAAGCATATCCGCAGCGGCCTGCAGCCGCAGGCTGGTCAGGTATTTATGGGGCGTCATGCCCACTTCCTTGCGGAAAATCTTGCAAAGATAATCGTAGCTGTAGGGATAGCCGTGCAAAACCGCATCCAGTTCATAATTGATATCGGCGTAATTTTGCACGATGCTCTGCTCAATTTCCTCCGTTACCTGATTCTTGGGATCCACGGCCTGATTGAGCGTAAGGCTGCGCACGATCAGATTGCCATAGGCGCCAATCAGCGCGGCCCGGCGTTCCGGATCGCCGGAAAAGAGGAAATAGGCATTGGAAAACAGATGCAGCAGGGAATGATTCACATCATCCCTGATCAGCACGGGCTGGCGGAAGGCCAGGGTGGTTTCCACAATATTCAGATGAATATTGGTAAAGCCCCCTTCGCTGATATTCTTGTGGGGCACATCCGGCGGGATGACCACAATATCTCCCACCCCATAGGGCAGGGAAAAATCCTCAAAGACAAATTCGCCGGATTTCCCTGTGCAGTAGACCAATTCCCAGCTGCTGTGCTTATGCCGGCTGACGTTATAGGTCAGAAAATGCTTCCCGGCAAAAATGATATCATTCATGGCGCCACCTCGCGTTTCCTTGCGTCTATTGTAGCAAATCATGTCGGTTTTGTCCATCCCTGGCGATGGAGAACGGCCGGCGAAAAAAACGGGCATATTCCCCGTCAATCCAAGAAAAGGGGCGGATTCAAATGGCATATTTGACCCTCAGAAACATCAACAAAATCTATCCCAACGGCTTCCATGCCGTCCATGATTTCAATCTGGAGGCAGAGCGGGGAGAATTTATTGTATTCGTCGGCCCTTCCGGCTGCGGAAAATCCACCACGCTGCGGATGATCGCCGGGCTGGAGGATATCAGCAAGGGTGAATTTCTGATCAATGGGGAAGTGGCCAATCAGTGGGGCCCCCGTGAAAGGGAAGTGGCCATGGTATTCCAGAGCTACGCCCTCTATCCCAATATGACGGTGTATGATAATCTGGCCTTCGGTCTTTCTTTGCAGGGCGTGGATGAAGACGTAATCGATGAACGGGTGCAGAAAACCGCAAAAATTCTGGGCCTGACCGATTATCTGGATCGTATGCCCCGCGCCCTGTCCGGCGGCCAAAGGCAGCGCGTGGCGGTGGGCCGATCCATTATCCGGAAGGTGGGCATTTTCCTGATGGATGAGCCCCTTTCCAATCTGGACGCCAAGCAGCGCGTAACCATGCGCTCCGAAATTACCCAGATTCATCGGGAAACCGGCGCCACCACCATTTATGTGACCCATGATCAGACGGAAGCCATGACCATGGCGGATCGGATTGTGGTGATGAAGGATGGCTATGTGCAGCAGGTGGGCACCCCCAGGGAGGTATATTTCCATCCCTGTAACGTCTTTGTTGCCGGCTTCATCGGGGAGCCGCCCATGAATTTTATCCGCAGAACGGTGGAAAACGGCTGCATTGAGATTGCCGGCGCAGCCCTTGATCTGAAGGAAAAGCTGGGGGAAAAGGCGAAGGATTATGAGGGCAGGGAAATTGTTTTCGGCTTCCGCCCCGAGGCCATTGCACTGGAAAAACCGGAAAATGCCTATGTCCTTTCCGGCACGGTGGAATTGACCGAAATGCTGGGGGATAATGCCAATGTCTATCTGGATATGGCGGAAGAAAAGGTGATTCTGAAGGTACCCCCCCATGAAATTCCGCCCATGGACAGCGAGCTTTCCTTCTTCATTCCCGCCGAAAGCATTTATTTGTTTGACGGGGAAAGCGAAATGGTAATCTGATCGTTGACAACTGCGAATCAATCCGGGCTGCCCGGATCAACATATTGGAGGTAAAGAATGGATATTCGTTATTCTGCAAATCCCCAGGATGTGCGCCGTTATACCACGGATGAACTGCGCAAGGAATTTTTGATTACTGATCTTTATCAGAAGGATACCGTCCAGGCCACTTATTCCCATGTGGATCGTATGGTGGTGATGGGCATTATGCCTGTGGAAGAAATCGTATCCATCGATAAAGGCATTGATGTATGGGCCAATTTCGGCACCCAGTATTTCCTGGAACGCCGGGAAGCGGGCGTATTCAACTTGGGCGGCCAGGGCTTTATTGAGGCCGATGGCCAGCGCTTTGAAATGGCCTTTGAGGATTGCCTGTATATCACCATGGGCACCAAAGAAGTGAAATTCGGCAGCATTGATCCTGAAAAGCCCGCCAAATTCTATCTTTGCTCTGCTCCTGCCCACCGGGCCTGCAAAACTACCTTCCTTTCCTTCGAAAATGCTCAGAAGCGTCCTCTGGGCGATGAAAAAACCGCCAATAAGCGGGTGATCAATCAGTTCATTCATCCCGCCGTGCTGGATACCTGCCAGCTTTCCATGGGCCTGACCCAGCTGGCCCCCGGCAGCGTATGGAATACCATGCCCAGCCATACCCATGAACGCCGCATGGAAGTATATACTTACTTTGATATCCCTGAGGATCAGGTGGTTATGCATTTCATGGGCCAGCCCCAGGAAACCCGGCATATCGTGATGCAGAATTTTGACGCGGTCATTTCTCCCTCCTGGTCCATCCACAGCGGCTGCGGCACTTCCAATTATACCTTCATTTGGGCCATGTGCGGCGAAAACCTGGCCTTTGATGATATGGATAGCTTCTCTGCTACCGAAATGAAGTGAGGTAAAAAAGATATGGCATTTGATATGAGCAAATTTTCCCTGCAGGGGAAAACCGCCCTGGTAACGGGGGGCAGCTATGGCATCGGCTTTGCCATCGCCACCGGCTTTCATGCTGCCGGCGCCACCATCGTTTTCAACGATATTAATCAGGAACTGGTGGATAAGGGCCTGAAGGCCTATGAAGAAGCGGGCATTTGCGCCCATGGCTATGTCTGCGATGTGACGGATGAAGAGGCCGTGCAGAAGATGATTGCGCAGATTGAACAGGATGTGGCCCCCGTGGATATTCTGGTGAATAACGCGGGCATCATCCGCCGGATTCCCATGACCGAAATGGAAAGCAGCGAATTCCGCAAGGTCATCGATGTGGATCTGGTCGCGCCCTTCATCATGGCCAAGGCCGTTCTCCCCGGCATGATTCAGCGGGGCCACGGCAAAATCATCAATATCTGCTCCATGATGAGCGAACTGGGCCGGGAAACCGTATCCGCCTATGCGGCGGCCAAGGGTGGCCTGAAGATGCTCACCCGCAATATCTGCTCCGAATACGGCTGTTACAATATTCAGTGCAATGGCCTGGGGCCGGGCTATATCGAAACGCCCCAGACCGCGCCCCTGCGGGAACGCCAGGCGGATGGCAGCCGGCATCCCTTTGACCAGTTTATCTGCGTCAAAACCCCGGCGAATCGCTGGGGCAAGCCCGAGGATCTGATGGGCCCGGCACTGTTCCTGGCTTCCGAAGCCAGCGATTTCGTCAATGGGCAGATTCTTTATGTGGATGGCGGCATCCTGGCCTATTTTGGCAAGCAGCCCTGATCCATGAATCAAAATAAAAACGCTTCCGGAATTCCGGAAGCGTTTCTTATTTACCGATAAAGCTGATCCAGCTTCTGCATCCATGCTTTCCATGTATCGAAGCCGCAATCCTTTCCATGGATGGCGAAATGATTATAGTATGTTCTCCCGTCCTCCTGCCACTGAATGATCCATAATTCGGGATTTTCCCTTTCCGCAATGCGCTGGATCATCCGGGCGCTGTTGGGCCCTTCCTGATAAGAACCCAGTGCCACTGTCCGCTCCGTTCCATCGGCGGAAAGGGCGGTGATTTTATATTCGCCCCGGTGGGGGAGAAGGGAATCATTGGCGGCGTAAAGGGCGATTTCCCCATCCAGCTCCTTTTGCACCAGCATCAGCGCGAAGCTTTGCTGGGACTGGCGAATCCAGTAGTAGGGCATTTTGGGCCGGAAATCATAATCCACCACGGAATAATTATAGAGCATGGGCCACATATCCATGAGTGACCACCAGATGATCCCCGTTTTTTCCCAGCGGCTGACGCGGCAGTATTCAATGCAATCCTTGAATACATGGGCGCAGATGATATTGACGGCCAGGGCATAATCCTGCCATTCATCGGCGGTGAAATCCCGCCGGAACCAGTCCTGGCATAATTCCTTGCCGGTCTGCCGCCAGCTCATGAAATATTCATCCGACTGGTGGGTGTTATGACTTCGCTGGCTGAAAGGAATGGAGGCGTCCCACAGCCTGCGGGCGCGGTTTTCTTCCCGGGCCCAGATCCGGGGATTATCCGTCATGGCATTGATGAAGATGGGCCCCGTTTCCCCAATCAGGCGGCTTTTGCAATTCCGCAGGGCCTGGGCAAAATCTTTTGTGGCGGGGTAGAGATGCTCTTCCGGAGCGGCAAGGGTCTGCTCCCCTGCATTCCATTCTGCCGCCGATTCATCCGAATAATAGGGCGAGCTGGCCACATAGCAGCGGTAAGGATCCTGGCGCAGTACGCAATTTTGCAGCACCTGACGGCTGATTTTATTGTGACTGGGGCGGATCTGGCTTCCCCGGTGAATATTCCGGACAAACATGTCATCTTCATTATCCCCGCACCATACTGCCAGCGAGGGATGATTGCGCAGCTTTTTGATGATGGTCATGGTTTCCTTTTCCACGATTTTGCAGTAATCCTCATCCATGGCGGGGATTTCGCAGCCGAACATGAAATCCTGCCAGACCATGATGCCGTTTTCATCGCAGAAATCAAAGAAGGGATGATCCTCATAAATGCCGCCGCCCCAGATGCGCACCATATTGCAATGCAGATCTTTGATCAGCGAAAGGGCCTGTTCCACCCGTGCATCGGCCCGGGAATGGAGGGCGTCCAGGGGCTTCCAGTTGGTGCCGTTGATATAGATGGGCTGATTATTCACCTTGAAAAGGAATTCGCCGCTGCCATCGGGATGGATATTCTCCGTTTTGATAAGCTTGATGGTGCGCACGCCCCATTTGCCATTCCATTCCGCCTGCAGCACATCGCCTTGATACATCCGGATGGAAAGATCGCAGAGATTGGCCTCGCCGAAGCCGCAGGGCCACCACAAATCGATTTTTCCCCGGGGCAGGGAAAAGCGCAGGGCGCCCCGGGGATAATCCACACTTTTTTCCTGCTCAAAAATGATTTTGCCTTTGGATTTTAGGGTGTAGCGGATGGTATAATCCATCCAGCTGGCTCGGGGCGTCTGATAATCCCAGATAATGCCCAGAGATACCTTTTCATCGGTGATTTCACTGGTGTAAAGATAAACGTCCTCAAAGCGTTCCGGGGGCAGATATTCCAGATATACGGCGCGATAAATGCCGCTGGTGAGCAGCCGGGGGGCATTATCCCAGCCCCATTCATGCCGCGCTTTGCGCAGATGCTGCTGCCCGCCGTAGAGGGTATGCCCCCGGGCGATGGAGAAAATATCCTCTTCCTGCTGATGGGCAAATAAAAGGGCGCTGCGGATGATCACGGTCAGTTCATTGTCTGTTTCCTTCAATTGCCCGGTAACGGGGATGCGGTGAGGAATAAACATATCCCGGGGCCGGGCGATCAGATTTCCGTTGAGGTAAATCTCCGCAATGGTATCAATGCCCTCAAATACCAGCTCCTGCTGCCATCCCTCTTCCGCCCGGGGCGCATTGAAGCGGCAGGAATAGGTCCAGTCATCCACGGCGTCATAGGGGGTGGTGGCGCGCTGATCATCGGCCGGCATGCAATCGGCGAGCAGGCCGTTTTCCATCAGCGCCATTTCCACATTGCCCGGCACGGCGGCAGAAAAACAATGCTTCTTTTCATCCACGGGTGAAGTAAAGGCAAGCTGCCAAAGACCATTCAGGGAATATCGCATTATGGACCTCCTTGAAGGAAGAATTGTACCTTGTTTTCCATGATAAACAATCCGATTTTTGCTGTCAAGAGGGGAAGGTAAATTCTGAATGGATGGTATAAAAAAACTCCCTGCAGAACAGGAAGATTTCATGATGATTGCCGGGCAGAATGACGTATCAATTCACACTGGCACACCAATTCTCAGGAGGATCATTGAAAAATCCAGAGCTGGTTTTCGGGAGGGGGCGGGAGGGTGCTTTTGATTTAAAAGCATCCTCCCGCAATATATCCCGTTTCTATTTTTTATTTGCCCAGCAGTTCCTTGGCGGTCTTGACCACGTTTTCCACGGTGATGCCGAATTCCTTAAAGAGCACGGCAGCGGGGGCGGAGGCACCGAAATGATCGATACCCAGCGCCACGCCATCCAGACCCACAAAGCGATACCAGGGCATGGTGGCGGCGGCTTCCAGAGAAACGCGGGCGCGGACGGCGGAAGGAATGACGGATTCCTGATAGGCCTTATCCTGCTTGAGGAAGAGCTCCATGCAGGGCATGGAAATGACGCGGGCGTCGATGCCATCCTTCTTCAGTTCTTCCTTGGCGCCCATTACCTGCTCCACTTCGCTGCCGGAGGCCATGAGCAGCACATCGGGGGTTTCCTTTTCGCTGTCGGCCAGGATATAGCCGCCCTTCATGGCGTTGCAATTGCTGTTTTCGTAGAGGGGCAGGGTCTGGCGGGTAAGGATCAGGCTGGTGGGCAGGCCGCTGGTGAGGGCGGTGAGCCAGGCAGCGGTGGTTTCCCTGCCGTCGGCGGGACGGAAGGTAAGCATATCGGGCAGGGAGCGCAGGGCGGCCAGATGCTCGATGGGCTGATGGGTAGCGCCGTCTTCGCCAACGCCGATGGAATCGTGGGTGAGCACATAGGCGACGGGCAGCTTCATGATGGCGCTCATGCGCATGGCATGCTTCATGTAATCGCTGAATACGAAGAAGGTGCCGCAGAATACCCGTAGGCCGCCATGCAGCGCCATGGCATTGCAGATGGCCGCCATGGCATGTTCACGCACGCCAAAGTGCATATTCCGGCCGGCGCGGTTTTCGGCGCTGTAGTCGCCGCCATCCTTGATGGCAGTCTTATTGGAGGGGCCCAGGTCGGCGCTGCCGCCCACCAGGTTGGGGAGCAGCTTGGCCAGACGATTGATCATTTCGCCGGAAGCGCCGCGGGTGGCGTCCTTCTTTTCCCACTGCCACAGATTATCGCCCATCATGATTTCATCGGGCAATTCTTCGCTGTGCCAGGTTTCCCATTCTTCGGCCAGCTCGGGATATTTTTCAGCATAGGCGGCAAAGAGGGCATTCCATTCTTCTTCGGCCTTCTGATTCTTTTCCATCATTTCCTTGCAGTGCTGATACACTTCGGGGAATACCAGGAAGGAATCCGCGGGCATGCCCAGGTTCTTCTTCGTTTCGGCCAGGTTATCCACGCCCAGGGGTTCGCCATGAGCGGACGCCTTGCCTTCCTTGGCGGGGCAGCCATAGCCGATCTTGGTGGGGCAGATGATCAGGCTGGGCCGTTCGTCCTTTTTCGCTTCTTCCATGGCGGCGCACAGGGCGTCCACGTCATTGCCGTCGGCAAGACGAACCACATGCCAGCCATAGGCTTCAAAACGGGCGCCCACATCTTCCTTGAAGGTAATATCGGTATCGCCTTCGATGGAGATTTCATTATCGTCATACAGCAGGGTAATCTTGCCCAGCTTCAACGTGCCGGCCAAGGAGGCGGCTTCGCCGGAGATACCTTCCATCAGGCAGCCGTCGCCGCAGATGGCATAAACCCGGTGATCCACCACGGGGAAATCAGGCCGGTTGAAATGGGCGGCCAGCATGGTTTCGGCAATGGCGAAGCCCACGGCGTTGGCAATGCCCTGGCCCAGAGGACCGGTGGTGGTTTCAACGCCCACGGTGTGCCGGTATTCGGGATGGCCGGGGGTCTTGGAGCCGAACTGACGGAAATCCTTCAGATCATCCATAGTCAGGCCATAGCCGGTCAGATGCAGCATGGAATAAAGCAGGGCGCTGGCATGACCGGAGGAGAGAACGAAACGATCACGGTTTTTCCAGGCGGGATTGAGGGGATTATGGGTCATTTCCTTGAGCCACAGGGCGTAAGCCATGGGGGCCATGCCCATGGGCGCGCCGGGATGGCCGCTGTTGGCCTTCTGTACGGCATCCGCAGCCAGGGTGCGGATATTGTTGATGGTTTTCAACTGGATGTCCATTTTATTTGTCCTCCCCGTTTTTAATAAAAGCTTCCAGATTGGCAAGATCGATCCCCTCGGCGGCAGAAAGCACCTTCAGCAACGCAGAGGCCATATATTGAACGCCGCCCTCGACGTCGCTTTCCAGATTCAGGGGCAGCACGGGATCGTGAACAGAAAGCCGGAGCAGGAACCAGCCATTATCCATTTCCCCATCCAGATCAAAGCTGATGCGCACGCCCTCCCGGTTATCCGGGGCAATATGCCAGCCGGGGGCAAAGGCGGCGTGATCCATCACCTTTTCGATGGCGGCACGGCCGGCGGCGCGGAAATCCTCTGCCAGAATCGCCAGGCGGATTTCGGCGCTTTCCTTGGGCTCCTTCAGATCGGCAATCAGGGAGGAAAGCTCCTTCCCTTCCTGCTTTAATTTCATCGCTTCGCAGATCAGCACCGTCACCAGATACATGCCGTCATCCAGGAAATGGTTTTCCCTGAGGGCCGCATGGCCGCTGGTTTCGATGGCCAGGGGACAATCGATGCCCGCTTCATTCAGCCGGATGGCCTCGTC
This sequence comes from Clostridiales bacterium, assembly GCA_015056015.1. Classification (GTDB taxonomy): domain Bacteria; phylum Bacillota; class Clostridia; order Christensenellales; family Aristaeellaceae; genus RUG563. The sequence continues at coordinate 112,773 of SVHD01000002.1, read as the reverse complement.
AATCACGTTGCGATAGCCCCGCTTGTAGCGATAATGCTCCCCGCCCCATTCCTGAATAAACCGGGCCAGGCCGGAGGAGGTGACGGAGTCGGTGACGATGGTGAGCCCGGATTTCTTTTCCAGCAGAATGGCGGAAATCAGGGCGATCAGACGGTTGCGGTTGATTTCCCGGCCGTTGTGATCCACGATAGCGGCGCGATCGCAGTCGGCGTCAAAAATCACGCCCAGATCGGCCTCTGCCTTTTTCACAGCCTGGCAGATGGAAGCCATGGCGTCCTCATTTTCCGGATTGGGAATATGATTGGGGAAATGGCCGTCAGGCTCCAGGAACTGGCTGCCTTCCACCCAGGCGCCCAATTCTTCCAGCATATTGGCATAGAAGCCGCCGGCGCCGTTGCCGGCGTCCACCACCACATGCAAGCCCAGCAGGGGCTTTTGAATATCGGTATCCAGGCCCTGGCGAACCCGATCCTTGAGCTGCTCGCAGTAAACGGGCAGGAAATCCCGATTCTGAATGGGAATGCCGCCGCCGGTCAGGGGCGCATCGCTTTCCGCGATGGTGAGGATTTCATCCAATTCGGCGCTGTCAATGCCGCCTTCCTTGGTGAAGAATTTCAGCCCGTTGCGATCAAAGGGATGATGGCTGGCGGTGAGCATAATAGCGCCGTCGCAGGCAAATCCCTCGGTGATCAGACTCATATACATAGCAGGGGTGGTGCACATGCCGTAGCATTCCACCTGCGCGCCCGCCAGACGGCAGCCATTGGCGCAGGCTTCCAGCAGCATTTCCCCCGTCAGGCGGGAATCCCGGCCCAGGGCAATCCGGGGATTATCAATGCCCCGCTCCTTGAGCCATTCCACAAATGCCCCGCCAATCCGGGCGGCGATATCGCCGGTCAGCGTCGCCTGTTCGCCCAGCGCTTTGCCCCGCACATCGGTGCCGCTTTTGAGTGCACGCAAATTCGTCATACATTCCCTCCCTGATCGTCCAAATGGTTCATTGCTTCTTCCACGCATCCCCTGAAAATCTGGTACAGGGGCTCAAGCGCCTGAAAATCCCGGCTGATGCGATCAATCAGATCGGGGGATTCGATGCAAAGCAGGCTCGTCCCCTGCTTTTCAGCATAGATTTCCCTTTTCAGATACCAGGGAATCAGCACTTCGGGCAAGCCCTCCGGCGGGGACATTTTTTTCCATTCCCGTCCGCTGAGAGCAAAGCCCCGCTCCTGCAAAATTGGCAGGATGCGCAGATAATCATCCGGTCTGGCGGCCATTTTCCGTCGCATGGCGTCCATGATATCCCGGTTTTCTCCCCAGATACCCAGCCCCCAGGTGACATTTTCCGGTCTTAATTCAAACCAGAAAAAGGGCACGCCGTCCTTCCCTGCGCAGGAAGGGCGGAAGGACACCCACAAATGATCCCGGTAAGGGGATTTATCCCTGGAAAAGCGAATATCCCGGTTGATGCGGGAAAGGCATTTGTTGGGCCTTACTTCCATATCAGGATCAATCAGCTGCATCACGGGGGCCATGGCCTCAATAAACGCATAAAAGGGCGCGCGAACATCCCGGTAATAGCGCTCCCGATTGGCGTCCATAAAGGCCTTGTTATTATGAAATCTTAAATCCAGAAAGAAGGAAATAACTTCCTTCCCGAACCCATGAAACACGCTGACGCCTCCTGCCCGGATTTTTACCCATATATTATAAACGAAAATTGCCTTAAGTTCAACCCGGAATCCTGCAGAAAACCCTATGAAAAACCGGCGCGGGTTTTATTTCTTTTTTCTGCGGACGGCCGTCAAGGCACAGAAAGAGAAGAAAAAAACGCGTTGACGATGGGGAATTTCCCGGTTATGATGAGGGCGAAGATATGAGAAGAATTTCCTGGCTGCGATTTTGCGGATGAATTCTTTTGGACGGTGAACCTTTTGCCCGTAAAATCCGTCTTGTATAGTGAAAATCGATTTTCAGCATCAGCGGGAAAGGAGGAAAGAAACCATGGATTTTGAAAAAATGCTGGCGGAGCATCGGCAGGCTGTGGAACGGTTTGTCAAATTCCGCTTACCAAGCCTTGCGGACGCCGAGGATATTCTGCAGGATGTATTCGTGACCGCCTATCACAAACGGGAGCAATTGAAAAATCCCGCCGCCTTCAAGCCCTGGCTGCTTTCCATCGCCCGGAGCAAATGCCATGATTATTTCCGGGATCGGGCCGGGAAAATGGAAATTCCATTGGATGATCTGATGGAAAATACCCTGTCCTATGGCCGCTTTGGCCTGACGCATCAGGATACCGTGCAGGATGCGCTGATGCATCTGGGAAATCAGGATCAGCAGATTCTGTATCTGTTCTTCTGGCGGCAATGGCCGCAAAAGGAAATTGCGGAGCGGCTGCAAATTCCCCTGGGCACGGTGAAAAGCCGGCTGCATACGGCCAAAGCGCATTTCAGAACCCAGTTCATGGCAATGACGGAAACGGATAAAGGAGAAATGAAGATGAAAAAGCTGCCGGAAATGATGCCGAAATATACCATCAAAAAAGTGGATGCGCCTCCCTTTGACGTGGTCTGTGAGGAAAGCATGGGGTGGCTGATTATCCCCAGGCTCGGGGAAAAGCTCACCTGGGGCATGTATGATATGCCGGAGGGCAGATGCACCGAATATGCCGTCAACGAGGTTGTCGGCCGGGCGGAGGTTCATGGCATTGAGGGGGTGGAAATCCTCTCCAAACAGTATAATACGGCGGATTATTATCGCACCAATGTGACGGAAACCATGGAACACCGCTTCGTGGCTCAGCTTACCGATACCCATTGCCGATTCCTGGCGGAAAGCCATATGGAAGAGGGCGTACGCAAATGCTATACCTTCCTGGACGGGGAAAAATTCCTGAATAACTGGGGGTATGGGGAAAATAACTGCGGCGTGGAAACCCATCTTTCGCCCAAAGGCGTTTTAGTCAGGGAAGGCAATATCATCACCGCCCGGGAAATCAAAAAGGAAAATCTGGATGTGGTGGGGCGCTATGCCGTTACCATCAACGGAAAAACCTATGATACGGTGTGCGTGATGGATGTGCTGGCCTTTGATGACGCCGTGGCCACGGAAGCCTATCTGGATTGCCACGGCCGCACCGTGCTCTGGCGGCGCTTCAATCGGGATGACTGGGCATTCCAACGCTATCAGCAGAAATGGACGGAAAAGCTACCCGATAATGAACGGCTGATCATCAACGGGGAAACGTATGTCCACTGGTATGACTGCATGTCCGATTATATTCTGTAAAACGAAACGCCTCCGGTCAATGAACCGGAGGCATTTTTTATTCCATGGAAAAAACGATTTCTGCGGCGTGGGCGAGATCCCCGGCAACGATTGCGCCGCTTTTTTTCAGGGTTTCCGGCAATTGATGCCCGCCCTCCACCAGAATGCAGCGGCAGCCGATGGCCTGGGCCGCGTCATAATCGTGCAGGGTATCCCCGATGAAAACGGTGGTTTCGCCGCGGGCGCCGGATGTTTTCATCCAGTCCAGGGCGATTTCAATCTTGCTGCCGGCGTAAATATCCCCCCGGCCCCGGGGCGGATCAAAATAATCGAAGAAAGGCCGTTCCTTTAACTGGAATTTCAAGTTTTCCAGCTGGGAAGCGGAAATGATTACCTGGCGCAGCCCCTTTTCCCGGAAAAGCCGGGTCACTTCCAGGGCGCCGGGCTGCAGGGGACATTCATGCTCTTCCGCCATGTATTTATCCATCCATTTCACCGCCACCTCGGGGAAAATATCATCCCCAAAGCCGATGGCGTTGTAATAATCCTTGACGGGGAAGGTGAAGATGCGGCGGTAGGTTTCAAGATTTTCAATCTGCGGCAGATGATACTGCGAAAGCAGCCAGTTGGCCAGACGATAGCCAAAGGAAACGTCGTCAAGCAGGGTGCCGTTCCAATCCCAGATAATATGATCGATCATGAATACCTCGTAGAAAATGCGGAATTTGTAAGGTCATTCCATTTGTTCGTTTCCTCATGAAGCACGGGAAAATAATCCGTCAGAACAGATGAAAAATAACCCGAAGCAGTTTTCTTGGGGAGAGCGCGAGAGGGGCTTTCTTTTTCAAAAGAAAGCCCCTCTCGCAAAAACAATGAATTATTTGACAACCAGGTTGAGCAGACGGCCGGGGACGAAAATGACCTTAACGATCTGCTTATCGCCAACCAGGGCCTTGACGCTATCCAGCTTGGGCAATTCTTCCTGAGCGGATTCGCGGGTGGTGGCGGTGGGGATCATGAGCTTGCCGCGGACCTTGCCGTTGACCTGCACGGCGATTTCCACTTCATCCCGGGTCAGGGAATTTTCATCATACTGGGGCCAGGACTGCTGATAGATGGCGCCGCCGTAATTCTGGGCTTCCCAGATTTCTTCGCAGATGTGGGGCGCAACGGGGGAGAGGAGCAGCAGCAGGGTCTTGTATTCGGCGGTGGTCACGCTGCCCTTCTGATAGAATTCATTCACCAGGCTCATCATCTGGGCGATGGCGGTATTGAATTTCATGGCCTCGAAATCATCGGAAACCTTCTTGATGGTCTGATGCATGGAAACCTTCAGTTCCTTGCTGTATTCATCGCCCTCCACCAGCATTTCCTGCACGCGCCATACGCGATCCAGGAATTTGCGGCAGCCGCGGGCGCCGTTGGTGCTCCACGGAATGGCCTGATCGAAGGCACCCATGAACATTTCATACATCCGGAATGCGTCGGCGCCGATTTCAGCGATGATTTCGTCGGGGTTTACCACATTGCCCCGGCTCTTGCTCATCTTTTCGCCGTCAGCCCCCAGGATCATGCCCTGAGCGGTGCGCTTCATGTAGGGTTCGGGGCAGCCCACTTCGCCGATATCATAGAGGAACTGATGCCAGAAGCGGGAATAGAGCAGATGGCGGGTGACGTGTTCCATGCCGCCGTTGTACCAGTCAACGGGCATCCAGTAATCCAGGGCTTCCTTGGAAGCGAAGGCCTGATCATTGTGGGGATCGCAGTAGCGCAGGAAATACCAGGAAGAGCCCGCCCACTGGGGCATGGTATCGGTTTCCCGCTGGGCGGCGGCGCCGCACTTGGGACAGGTACAATTGACGAAGGATTCAATCCGGGCCAGGGGGGATTTGCCGTCGGTACCGGGCTGGAAATCCTCCACTTCGGGCAGCAGCAGGGGCAATTCTTCATAGGGAACGGGCACCACGCCGCAATGGGGGCAATGAATCAGCGGAATGGGTTCGCCCCAGTAGCGCTGACGGTTGAAGGCCCAGTCCTTCATTTTATACTGAACGCCGGCCTTGCCAAAGCCCTTCTTTTCGATTTCTTCCAGCACCCGGGCGATGGAATCCTTTTTGTTGGTGTAGCCGTTGAGGAAATCGGAATTGACCATTTCGCCGTCGCCGGTATAGGCTTCCTTCTCGATATCGCCGCCCTTGATGACTTCGATAATATCAATGCCGAATTTCTTGGCGAATTCCCAGTCGCGCTGGTCATGGGCGGGCACGGCCATGATGGCGCCGGTGCCATAGCCCATCATGACGTAGTCGGAAATATAAATGGGCACATTCTTGCCGGTGAGGGGATTGATGGTGGACAGGCCTTCGATCTTCAGGCCGGTCTTTTCCTTGACCAGCTGGGTGCGTTCAAATTCGGTTTTCTTGGCGCATTCTTCGCGATAGGCGAGAATGGCGTCCATATTGGCGATCTGATCGGCATATTTATCGATGAGGGGATGTTCGGGGGCCATGACCATGAAGGTAACGCCAAAGAGAGTATCCGGACGGGTGGTGTAGATTTCCACCTTTTCATCGATGCCGTTCAATTGGAAATTGACAAAAGCGCCGGTGGATTTGCCGATCCAGTTCACCTGCTGCTGCTTGATGTTTTCGGGATATTCCACCAGATCCAGGCCGGAGAGCAGCTTATCGGCATACTTGGTGATGCGCAGATACCATACGTCCTTGGGCAGCTGCACCACATCGCCATGGCAGATATCGCATTTGCCGCCCTGGCTGTCTTCATTGGAAAGGACGACCTTGCAGGAGGGGCAGTAGTTGACCAGGGTCTTATCCCGGAAGACCATGCCATGCTCAAAGAGCTTGAGGAAGATCCACTGGGTCCACTTGTAGTAGTTGGGATCGGTGGTATCCACTTCGCGGCTGTAATCGAAGGAGAAGCCGATCTTCTTCAGCTGTTCCCGGAAATGATCCACGTTTTTCTTGGTAACGATGGCGGGATGCACATTATTCTTGATGGCGAAATTTTCGGTGGGCAGGCCGAAGGCATCCCAGCCGATGGGGAAGAGCACATTATAGCCCTGCATGCGCCGCTTACGGGAAATGATATCCATGGCGGTGTTGGAGCGGGGATGGCCCACGTGCAGGCCGGCGCCGGAAGGATAGGGGAATTCGATCAGACCGAAAAATTTGGGCTTGGAATAATCATCGGTCGCGGCGAAGGCGTTTTTTTCTTCCCAGATCTTTTGCCACTTGGGCTCGATCTCTGCAGGGTTATAGGGCTTGAATTCCATGGGATTTTCCTCCTTTTTTATGGGGCTTATGAACGGCTTTTGCGGGAACAAAAAAACTTCGTCCCTGCAAAAACGCAAAGACGAAGTTGAATTGACTACTTCGCGGTACCACTCTGCTTGCCCGGAAACCGGGCCACTCTTGCGCGTAACGTGCGCCAATCGCCGGAAATACCGGAATCGCTCCCGGGCGAGCGGCCATCCCTTCCCGTCCGCGCTTGCACCAGCCGCACGGCTCTCTTCATCGGGAATTGGGAAAGCGTTCCCATTCATCGCGACGGATGAAATTATAGCATGTTTTGGCGCAATTGTAAAGCGGGAAAATATCCGTGCAGGAGCAATGCTTTTCAAGTGTGTTTCCTGCCGTTTTCTGCGCGCGCAGGAGCAATTTTTTCTGTAAAAATATCCTCCGGGATCAAAATTCTGCTGCCCTTTCATAAAGTTTCTTGTTTTTTTACAATTGCAGGGAGGGAAAAGCAGGCCTGATGTGTTATAATATTGAAGATTTTTATTGGAAGCAGGGAAGGAGGGGTGGAAAATGGCCGGAAAACGTTGTATAATAAAAAATGGCCGTATAGCGCCTGGGCTGGCCATGGCAGGCTTGCTTTTTCTGGCGCTTTTGATAATTCTGTGCCTTCGCCCCGGGCTTCCGGATGCGGCGGGAGAAAAGCTGGAGCAGGCCTCCCGGGGCCTTACCGCCTATCAGACCACCCTGCGGCTGGATGATGAAGCGCACACCCTTGCCATTTCCCAGCAGGCCGGCTTCCGGAATGATACGGAAAACGATCTGGAGCAGATCGTGGTGCGGCTGTGGCTCAATGCCTACGAAAATGAGGAAAGCAGCCCGGCGGCCCTGGAGGAAATATACGATTCCTGTTATCCGGATGGCTTTTCTTCGGGCTTCATGACCCTTTACGATGTGATGTGGAATGGGGCACGGGCGGAATACGCCTGGCTGGATGCAGCAAAAACTGCGCTTTCCATTTCCATTCCCGCTTTGAAGCCGGGGGAGACGGGGGAATTATTCATCCGCTGCGTAGCGAATATTCCCCATTGCGCCCATCGGATCGGCTATACGGAATCGGGGTATCAGCTGGGCAATCTTCTGCCGGTGATTGCCATGCCGGATGAAAACGGCTGGGATACCCGGGAATACAGTCCCATCGGCGATCCCTTTGTCAGCGCCGCCGCCAATTATGATCTGACGGTCTATCTTCCTGAGGGCTATATCCCTGCCTGCTCCGCGCCGCTGGAACAGGGAAAGGACGGCGCCTGGCGGGGAAAAATCCTCTGCGCCCGGGATATTGCCCTTTGCGCAAGCCGGGATTATATCCTGGTAAAGGAACAAAAGGGAAATACCGCAGTATATTCCTATGGCCCGTCCCAGGCTTCTGCCCGGCGCGCCCTTCAATATGCAGGGCAGGCGCTGGATACCTTTTCCGCCCTTTATGGGGCATATCCCTGGCCGGCGCTTACCGTCTGCAGTGTGGATTTTCCCTTCGGCGGCATGGAATACAGCGGTCTTTGCATGATCGGGGAAAATTATTATCAGGAAGCCATGGCGGATTCCATGGAACTGGTAATTGCCCATGAAACGGCCCATCAATGGTTTTATTCCCTGGTAGGATCGGATCAATTTCATCATCCCTGGCAGGATGAGGGAATCTGCGAATATGCCACGCTGCGCTATGTGCAAAAGCGGTATGGGCAGGGCAGCTACGAAACCCTGAAATTCTTCCGGGTGGATGCGCCGATGCAGGAAAATATCCCTGGGTCCCTGACGCCGGGAAGCCCCATTGATTATTTTCCCTCCTATACGGATTATTCCGCCGTGGTTTACGGCCGGGGCGCGGCGTTTTTCCTGGCGCTTGATGAAATGCTTGAAAAGGGCGCGGATGATTTTCTGCGATCCTATGCCGACGAATTTTCCTTTGATTTTGCTTCCCGGCAGGAATTTGAACTGTTTCTCAACCAATACGCGGGGATGGATCTGACGCCCCTCGTAGTGGATTATCTGGATACGGCGCATTGAGCGTACGATACCAAAGAAAGGGTGCTTGATTTCAATGAAACCCCAGGAATGCTGCGTACTCATTCCTTCCCTGTCTCCGGATGATAGGCTTCCCGCCTATGTGAAAGAATTGCTGGCCGCCGAATTCGGCCTGATTCTGGTGGTGGATGACGGATCGGCCGAAAAATATCAGCCCATCTTTGATGAAATTGCCACCTGGGATCGCTGCCATGTGCTGCATCATGACGTGAACCACGGCAAGGGCCAGGCCCTGCGCACCGGCTTTGAATACCTGAAGAATCATACCGATCTTCAGGGGGTGATCACCGCCGATTCCGACGGGCAGCATACCGTGCCCGATACCCTGAAGCTGGCGGCGGAAATGAGCGATAAGGATGAGCTTCTGCTGGGCTCCCGGGATTTTTCCAGGAATAATCCCAATGTGCCCCCCAAATCCCGCTTTGGCAACCGGATCACCTCCGGCGTTTTCCGGGTGCTCTACGGCCAGTGGCTGCCCGATACCCAGACGGGGCTTCGGGCCTTCAACCGCAAGCTGATTGATATGATGCTGCAGGTAAAGGGCGATCGTTTCGAATACGAAATGAATATGCTCATCCATTGCAGCAATCGCAAGCTGCCCATGCGCGCCATCACCATCGAAACCATCTATCATGATGATAATGCGGGCACCCATTTCCATCCCATCCGGGATTCCTGGCGGATTTATAAGCTGCTGCTGGGCTCCTTCCTGCGTTACAGCGCATCCAGCATCGTATCCTTCCTGATTGATTACCTGGTTCTTTCCCTGCTGATGCTGCTGGTGCTGGAGGAAAAGAATATTACGGTGCTTGGCCTGGTATTCAGCTCCTCCGCCCTGATCGCCACCCCCATTGCCCGGCTTTGCAGCGCGCCTGTCAATTTCCTGCTGAACAAGAATTTCGTATTCAAGGCTGGTGAAAACAAGGGCGCGGTGGGCCGCTATATCATTCTGGCCGTATGCGCCCTGATTGTGACCACCCTGGTCTTTGGCTTCCTGGATCAGTTTGTGCATGTGGGATTTTTGCATATCCTGCTGAAAATGGTGATTGACGTGGCGGTTTACGTGGTCAATTTCCGGATTCAGAAGGCCTGGGTATTCCCTGAAAATGAGGCGTAAAAACGAAAGGAGAAAAAGATGAAGCTGTCTGTCAGAATTCTGCTGATTGCCCTGTGCGCCGCGATGGTGCTTTCCATGCCCTTTGTGCTTTCCTCCCCTGTGATGGTAGGGGAAGCCCAGTGGATGCTGCTGGATGAAATGGAAGGGGAGGATATGGGTTTCCTTTCTTTCCTGCTGCCCTCCGCCTGCGCGGAAACCGTTTGCGAATATTCCCTGCCTGTTGATTTTACTCCCGGCTTTGAACCCAATCCTGCCCTGTTTACCGAGGACGGCTATGAGGATGATTCCATCCGCGTTCAGATGGAAACCCGGGAAGAAAACGGCGTGATCTGGCGCATTGCCTGGGTGGAAATTGCCCATCCCTCCCAGCTGCGCACTGCCATCGCCGGGAAAAAGCTCACCTCCAAAACTACTGCCCGCGTGGGCGCCATGGCGGAAAAGAATTATGCCATCGTGGCCATCAACGGCGATAATTTCGTGGATAATACCGCGGCCACCAGCTTTGAATACCGCATGGGCCAGAAGCTGCGCAACAAGAGCAATAAGCTGCGGGATATTCTGATCATTGATGAAAACGGCGATTTCCATACCTTTATCCGCTCTCAGGGCCTGGATGATTTCCTGGCTTCCGAGCATACCATCGTCAATGCTTTTACCTTCGGCCCCGCCCTGGTGCAGGAAGGCAATCTGCTGACCACCGATAAGGAATACAAATATAATCCCAACGGCCGGGAGCCCCGGTCTGCCATCGGCCAATTGGCGCCTTTGAGCTATGTGATGGTGGTGGCTGAGGGCCGCAATGAATCCTCCGGCGTTACCCATCAGGAACTGGCGGATTTCATGCATGCCCTGGGCTGCTGGGAAGCCTATAATCTGGATGGCGGCGGCTCTGCTGCCATGGTATACAACGGCGAATATTTCAATGAACTTTCCAGCAGCGAACGTTCTTTGAGCGATATCATCTATTTTGCCACCGCCGTTGATCCTGAAGCCTGGAAAGAGTGAAGCCTATGTGGGAAGAAGCAACGAAAATCACGCTGCTGGGAATGGATGTATACGCCTTTGGTTTTTTCTGCGCGCTGGGCGCAGCGCTGGCGCTGCTGGTGCTGAGCATGCAGATGAAAAAGGAACGCATGGAAAAGGGCGCCGCCGCCCTGACCGGCTGCCTGGCCATGCTCTTTTCCTTCGTGGTATCCCGACTGTTTTATGCGCTGCTGGATCGGTCCCTGGGGGGCATGATGCCTGTAAAGGGTGCGCTGATGATCACCGCCGGGGGCTATTCCATGGTGGGCGCGCTCCTTGGCGGCGTATTGGGGGCTGCGCTTTCCGGAAAGATTCTGAAGGGAAGCGCCCTGAAAATGGCGGATATGATTGCCCCTGCCCTTTTGCTGTTCGTGGCCTGTGAACGCCTGGGCGAAGGCTATGTGCCGGATTTTGGCATCAGCCGTCCTTTGCTGGGGGACGCCCTGAAGGGTTCCTTCCTGGCAGTGGAAGGGGAATATGACTGGTATCTGGCCACCTATCTTCTGGAATCCTTTGCCGCCCTGGTGATCGCGCTGATTCTGCTGCGGGATCTGGGCGGGAAAAAACGGGCGGGGGATACCCTGCTGCTGGGCCTGATTCTCTATGGCGCGGCCCAGAGCGTGCTGGAAAGCCTGCGTTATGACCGGCATCTGAGCTTTTCCTTCGTTGGCAGCCAGCATATTGCGGCCATGGCCTTCCTGGGCGTGGCGGTGATCATCCTGGCGGCGCGCAATTGGAAAAATCGCCGGGGGCTGGCCCTGGCCGGGATTATTTCCATCCCGCTGGTGGTGGGCCTTGGCATCACCCTGGAATTTATGATCGACAGAACGGAAATCAATCGCTATGTGCTGTATCTGGCGTATGTGATTCTGGTATCCGTTCCCGCGTATCTGGGGATCAGGCTGCGGAAGGAGGCGTAAAGAATGGAAAAGCATGAAATCGACCGGATCAATGAATTGGCCCGGAAGAAAAAGACCGTGGGGCTGACCGCCGCCGAGGTGGAAGAGCAAGCCGCCCTGCGCAAGCGCTATATCGCCGAATTCCGGGAAAGCCTGCGGGGCACCCTGGATCAGGTGTATATCCAGCAGGAGGACGGCTCCTATAAGAAGCTGGAGCAGAAAAAGCCCCTCAATTAAGGTGGAAAAATGGCAGAGGCGGCAAAGGAAGAATTTGTGCTTGCCGTTTTTGTACATTTCCTGTATAATAAACTTTGTTGCAAATAGCAAAACAGATTGGAGATGTTCCGTATGCAGAAAAAGAGTTTATTGGCGCTGCTGGTAGCCGTTATGATGCTCATGAGCGGCTGCGCCCTGGTTACCGTAGATGAAGAAGCGGATAACGCCCAGATCATCATCGACGTCAACGGCACCACCGTCAACAAGGGTACCTTCAATGCCGTAGTGGAAAACACCATCGCTGAATATGAATACATGAATCAGATGTATTCCTACCTCGGCATGCAGGCTTCCTTCCCCACCGATACTGCCACCGTGCAGCAGGAAGTGCTCAATTCCAATATCCAGAGCATCGTGGCCACCCTCAAGGCTCAGGAACTGGGCATGGATCAGCTGACCGAAGAAGAACTGGCCACTGCTGAAGCCACTGCGGAAGAAAGCTATCATGATTACCTGCACCAGATCACCGATACCTATTTCGCCGGCAGCGAACTGGATGAAGAAGCCCTGCATGCCGAAGCCGAAAAGTATATCGCTGAAAACGGCCTGGCCAACAAGGAATACTTCCTGGATTCTGCCAAGCAGAACCTGGCCATGGAAAAGCTGTATAATGAAGCGGTGAAGGATGTGGCCGTGACCGAAGAAGAACTGGTCGCTGCCCTGGAAGAAAAGGTTGCTGCGGAAAAGGCCGAATATGAATCCTATCTGGATTACTATGGCTCTGCCGTAAACGGCGGCACCAAGACCTATTATACGCCCGCCGGCTATCGCTATGTGAAGCATATTCTGGTGAAATTCGCTGAAGAAGATGCTGCTGCCATCACCGAAAAGGAAACTGCCCTGACCGAAGCCAACACCGCCCTGACGGCTGCCCAGCAGGCCCTGACCGCCGCTGCCGAAGGCGCCGATACCACCGAACTGAAGGCCGCCGCGGATGCTGCCCAGGTGACTGTGGATGAAGCCACTGCCGCCCTGGAAGCCGCCAAGGAAACCGCCCGCCAGAATATCAAGGCCAAGGTGGATGAAGTGTATGCCCTGGCTACCGCCGAAGGCGCTGATTTCGACGCCCTGGTTGCCCAGTATAACGAAGACACCGGCATGCCTGCAATCGGCTATGCCATCTGCGAAGGCTATGCCTACTTCGTGGAATCCTTCACCGCCGCCGGTATGGCCCTTGAAAATGTGGGCGACGTCAGCGAGCCTGTGGAATCCACCTACGGCTATCATATCATGCAGTACAGCGCGGAAATCCCCGAAGGCCCCGTGGCCCTGGAAGACGTACGTGCCGAACTGGAAGCCGAAGTGCTGACCACCAAGCAGGATGCTGCCTACACCGAAGCTGTGAATCAGTGGGTCAGCGAAGCGGATGTGAAGACCTACACCGATCGGCTGAACTGACGCGTTGACAAGTCAACGCTTGCCGAAAAAATGAAATTTTTTCGGGCATTGCAGATTTTCTTGTGCGATGAATCGCACGGACAGAAAATCTGAAAGGAATGAAAAATTCTTCCCGAATCGCAGGCGATTCTCCAGAATTTTTCTCCTCACACCGGCCAAGCCGGTGCTGCGGATTACAAAACCGAGCCTCATGGCTCGGTTTTTTTATATACTTTTTTCCCCTTTCGAAAAGCATCGGCAGAATGCCGCCAAAAAAGCGCAGATCAATCCCGGGGCGATATAATAAGGCAGGCGGGTGAGCAGATACATGGAAAGCAAAAGCCCGCTATAAAGGGCGTAGCGTGGGGCGCGCCGGGGATCAAAAATCAGGCGGAGCCATTTTCGGGCAGGCGGATGATTTTTTCTGCGCTTTCCCAGCTGCACCAATTGCCCGTCCGTGGCGGGATTGGCCGCCCCGAAGAGGGCGATCATTTCATCCCGCTCCATAAAAGAAACGGGAATTTCTCCGGCGGCCTGGGTACGGGCTTCGGGGGAAATTTTGCAGGGCGCGCAGAGCAGCGCCCGGGCGGCGCCGCGCGCCTTGGCGGCCCGCTGAACGGATAATACCTTTTCCGCCCCCAGGGACGAGGAAAGGGGAAGCTGAGCAAAGACGATGAAAAATTTTTCTTCGTCCTGGGAGCAAAGCATGCCCTCATTGCCGGAGCGCAGCAATTGCAGCGGCTTTTGCAGGGAAATCAGCATGGCGATTTCAAAATGCGCCTGATCAGCAGGGGAGAGCAGCAGCCTTTCCAGGGCCAATTCCCCGCCGATCCGTGCGCGCAGCTTTTTTTCCTTCCGGATCAGCCGTCCATCCCTGGTTTTCCGGCGCAGCAGCAAAATCAGAATATACAGGGAAAAACCGGCGGAAAGGGCGGATAGGCGCAGCCCCCACAGCAGCAGAAAAAATCCCAGGGACAGCAGCAGCGCCAGCAAATGAAAGCCCAGCGTATCCATTTTTTCGCTCAATCGGGTTTTGTGCAAATATTCCTGCATTGTTTTTTTCCTCCTCCCCTCTTTTCAGAATGCCCAAAATGCGTTATACTATGGGCAGGAGATGAGTTGTTTGCGGCGATTGGGCGTATTGGGCGGTACTTTTGATCCCATTCATGAGGGACATTTGGCCTTGGCACGGCAGGCAATTGAAAAAGCCGGGCTGGATCAGGTGATTTTTATGCCCATGGCCAGCCCTGCCCACCGGGATACGGAGGCCGCTGCCAATCATCGCTTTGCTATGTGCAGCCGCGCCATCGAAGGCCAGGGGGAATTTCTGCTTTCCCGGGCCGGCATGGATGAAAACAACCGATATACGGTCGATACATTGGATGAATTGCGCCGGGAATTCCCGGACGCAGGTTTTACTTTTATCCTCGGGGCGGATAAACTGCCCTCTTTGCCCTATTGGCATGGGGCGGATAAGCTATTCGCATTCTGCGATTTTCTTTGTTTTCCCAGAACGGGAGTTTCAACGGATGAAACCTTGAAAAAGGCCCGGGATGCGGGGGCCCGGGTGCAGTTGCTGCCCGTTTCCGGCCCGCCCTATTCCGCTTCCCTTTTGCGGGCGCAATTGGCCCAGCGTCAGGATCCCCGGGGGCTTCCCCAGGGCGTATTATGGTATATTGCGGAGAATGGTCTGTATCAGCCGGATTGGCTGCCCAGGCTCAGGGAAATGATGAATCCCCACCGTTTCTGGCATACGCTGGGGGTGCGCAGCGAGGCCCTTCGCCTGGCCATGCTGCATGGTATTCCGCTGCTCAGCGTCGCTGCCGCCGCCCTTTTGCATGATTGCGCCAAGGGAATGCCTCAGCCGGAAATGGAAAAAATCGCCCGGGAAAATCATCTTCTTTCCGATGAAAGCATGCTTTCATCCGGCGCCATGCTGCATGGCCCGGTGGGGGCTTATGTGGCGAAAAAGGAATTTGGCATCCGGGATGAAAATATTTTAAATGCTATCCGCAGCCATACCATTGGCCGTCCCGGCATGAATGATTTGGAATTATGCATCTTTGTGGCAGACGCCACCGAAATGGGCAGGGAGGATTATCCCGGGCTGCATTCCATCCGCCGTCTGGCCCGGCAATCGCTGAAGGCCGCCACCCTTTATTCCCTGCGGCGGACCAAAGAATATGTGGAAAAAAGCGGCAGGCAGTTTTTCCCCATCGCCATTGAAACGGCGAACTGGCTGGAAAAAAGCCTGACCCCTGAAGAAATCGAACTTATGGAGCGAATCCATCAAGAATAAAAGGAGGTTATTGGATGAACCCCAACGCATTGGCACAACGGATTGCCCACATCCTCTATGACAAAAAAGCCCTGGATATCGTGGTATTGAATGTAAGCCATTTAACGGTGATCACCGATTATATGGTGATTGCCTCCGGCCGTTCTTCCCTGCAGGTAAAGGCCCTGGCGGATGATGTGGATGACGCCATGGCTATGGAGGGCATTTCCCTGCGCGCCCGGGAAGGGGCTGGGGAAGGCCGCTGGATTGTATTGGATTTCGGTACGGTGCTCGTGCATATTTTCCATCCCGAGGATCGCCAGTTCTATCATCTGGAACGGCTGTGGGAAGATGGGGAAAACCGGGTGGCCCTGCCCTTTATGGATGAGGAAAAGGATTCCTGATGAATATACAGATCTATGCGCTCAAGCGTAATTTTGATACCCAGAAGGCAGAACGCTTTTTCAAGGAGCGGCGGATTTCCTATCAATTGCTGGATTTAAAAAAACATAAGCTGGGCCAAAGGGAGCTTTCCCTCTTTGCCCGGCGGCTGGGTGCGGAAAATCTGGTGGACAGGCAAAGCCCGGACGCCCTTTCCCATCCGGTGGCCCATACGGATGATGCGGCCTATATTCTGGAGTGCCTGGCGGAAAATCCCCGCTTTTTGCGCACGCCCATTGTGCGCAATGGGGAACAGGTGACCCTGGGCGCCGATGAAAAAACCTGGGAAGAATGGCTGAAAAAGGGATAATTTTGCGCCGCCGCAGGGATACCTGAGGGCGGCTTTTTCTTGCGGAAAATTCATAAGATGATGGGGAGGAATACGGATGGAAGCATATGAATTGATCATCCGGGGCGGCCGGGTGATCGATCCGAAAAATGCCCGGGATGAAATTGCGGATGTGGCCGTGCAGAATGGAAAAATTGCCGCTGTGGGGGATTTGAGCGGCGCTTTGGCGGGAACGGATGTGGACGCCGGGGGCTGCATCGTCACCCCCGGCCTGATCGATTCCCATGCCCATATTGCGCCCCTTGCCGCCATCGGCGTTCCGGCGGATGCATTCTGCTTTCCTTCCGGGGTGACCACGGTCAATGACGCCGGCAGCGCGGGCAGCGCCAATTATGAATTGCTGCGGCCGGGGCTGATGTATTCCTGGGTGGGGAAAAGGATTTTTCTCCACGTCTGTCCCTCGGGGCTTTCGGGCTTCCGGGCACAATTGGAAAATATTGATCCGGCGGATTTCGATCTGCCTGCCCTGCGGCGGCTGAAGGAAAAATATCCGGAGGAAATTGCGGGCCTGAAAATCCGGGTTGGGAAGGAAACCAACCGGGATCTGGGCTTTGCGCCTCTGCGCCGGGCCAAGGAAATAGCGGAAGAATTGCAATTGCCCCTGATGGTGCATTGCACGGATCCTGCCCTTTCCATGGCGGAAATTCTTTCCTGCCTGGGCAAGGGGGATATTATCACCCATCCCTATCACGGCCACGGCAGAACGCTGATGGAAGAAGGCGGCTTTGATGCCCTGGCCGCCGCAAGGGAGCGGGGCGTATACCTGGATGTGGGGGACGCCGGGCGGCATATCTCCTTTGATGTGATGCGGGCGGCGATCCGGAAAAATCTCTGGCCCGATACCATCAGCACCGACGCCACCGAACGCGGCTTCTATAATAAACGCACCACCTTCAGCCTGCCCTTCTGCGTATCCAAATGGCTGAATCTGGGTATGCCTTTGCAAAATGCCATCGCGTGCGTTACAAAAAACGCCGCCCGGATGCTGGGCATGGAAGAAAGCGCCGGCGCCCTTTCGGTGGGCATGCCGGGGGATATCGCCGTTTTCAGCGTGGAAAACCAGCCCATGATTTTCCGGGATGGGGTAGGAAACGCCCTGGAAGGGGATCAGATTCTGCATCCCCGGCTGACGGTGAAAAACGGCGGAATTGTATACAGGGATATTCTTTTCTGAGGAGAAAAATCCATCTTTTTCCTCTTTGGTTCGATCTTTTTCGCCGGGGGAAAATGATAATTTCAGATAATATATCGAATTATAGATATAGCGTATAAAATCTTAAAATCAGGATATTGCCTGAATTTATCATTGAGGATAAAATGATATATGGAATCCCCTGCGAACTGATAAATATTTTATAGAAAGAAGGCGCCCGCTCATGTTGAATTACAAGCTCAAGATCGGTCTGGCTCCCATGCGTCGCGATGTTACCCCCCGCCCCGGTATCTTTAACTGGGAAAAGGCCGAAGAACGCGGCCACAAGTGCGTGGAGTACATCAAGAAGAATTTCACTTCTGAAAACGTTTCTTTCGTCGATCTGGAAGGCATCAATGACGTGGCCGTGATGTACAACGAAGAAAACGCCGCCAAGGTTATTGAAAAATTCAATGCCGAAAAGGTGGATGCGATCCTGATCATCAACTGCAACTTCGGCAACGAAGAAATCGGCGCCATCGTGGCCCGCGGCGTGAACAAGCCCGTGTGCCTGTGGGCTCCCATGGATGATTCCTTCCTGCCCGACGGCACCCGCTACACCGACAGCCAGTGCGGCCTCTTCGGCGTAAGCCGTCAGCTGCAGCGCTTCCATGTTCCCTTCTCCTATATCGAAACCTCTACCGTGGACAGCGATACCTTCGCCAAGGGCTTCCAGAAGTTTGTTTCTGTTTCCTGCATGGTGAAGAATTTCCGCGGCATGCGCATTGCCCAGGTCGGTATGCGTCCCAAGCCCTTCAATTCCGTTATCTTCAATGAAGGCGAACTGATGGAAAAGTTCGGCCTGCAGATGATCCCCGTGAACCTGGCTGTTGTCATTGACAAATACAACCAGATCCTCAAGGAAAATGACGCCGAACTGGAAGAAGGCGCCAAGCTGCTGCTCTCCCGTTACGAAATGGACGATCTCACTCCTCCCCTGCTCAAGAAGGTTTATGCTTTCGTGCTGCTGTATCAGTGGGTGTTCAAGACCTATAACGTTCAGGCCGTTTCCGCCGAATGCTGGACTGCCATGCAGCTGGGCGTAGGCGCCATGCCCTGCACCGCCTATTCCGTGCTGGCCGATATGGGCTACATCATCTCCTGCGAAAGCGATCTGCACGGCGCCCTCACCATGGCCCTGCTCTCCTGCGCTTCCCTGGGCAAGAAGGTTCCCTTCTTCGGCGAATTCACCGTCCGTCATCCCGAAAACAAGAATGCCGAACTGCTCTGGCACTGCGGCCCCTTCGCCTACAGCCTCAAGAATGATACCACTCCCTGCAAGAATGTGAACATGCGTCAGTGGTTCGAAGTGAAGAAGGGCGAATACACCGTGGCCCGCTTCGATCAGGATAACGGCAATTACTCCCTGCTGGCCGGCACCTGCAAATCCACCGAAGGCCCCTACACCTTTGGTACCTATCTGTGGGCTGAATTCGAAAACCTGGCTGCCTGGGAAAAGAAGCTGGTGGAAGGCCCCTACATCCATCACATGGCCGAAATCGAAGGCGATTACACCGAAGAACTGGCCGAATTCTGCAAGTACGTTCCCGGCCTGGTCCTGGATACCGTAAAATAAATTTCTCCGCGTGCCCTGGGGCCTGAAAATGGCGCCAGGGCCGCGATATGTAAATTATAAGGGGGAAATTACCAATGCTTACCAACATGAAAACCCTGCTGGAAATCGCGGAAAAGAAAAATTGCGCCATCCCTGCTTTCAATGCCTATAACGGCGAAACCGCCATGGGCATCATCAAGGCTGCGGAAGAAGCCAACGCCTGCATCATCATTCAGATGTACAGCCGCCTGTTCATGAGCGAAGAAGCCGAATTCGTTTCTCCCTGCATCGTGGAAGCGGCCCATCGCTCCAATGTGAAGATCTGCTATCATCTGGACCACGGCTCCTGTGACGAAGCGGTGTTCCGCGCCGTCAAGTATGGCTGCTCCAGCATCATGCGCGACGCCAGCGCCCTGCCCCTGGAAGAAAATATCGCCGTGATGAAGAATATCACCCATTATATGCATGATCTGGGCATCGATGTGGAAGCCGAACTGGGCCATGTTGGCTTTGCCAAGGATGGCGTGAGCACCGATTACACCAAGGTGGACGAAGCCAAGCGTTTCTGCGAAGAAACCGGCGTGGATGCCCTGGCCGTTGCCGTTGGCACCGCTCATGGTCATTACAAGCAGGCCCCCGTTCTGGCCCTGGATCGCATCAAGGAACTGCATGACGCCATCCCCGCGGCCCTGGTTCTCCATGGCGGCAGCGGCGTGCCCGATGATCAGATCGTGGCCAGCATCAAGGCCGGTATCCGCAAGATCAACTTCGGCACCGACGTATGCCTTGCCTTCCTGGACGAAGTGCGCAAGGTGGATTCTTCCATCATCGGCGTCGATACCTTCATGAAGGAGCCCGTGCAGGCTGTCAAGCGCTTCGCGCTGGAAAAGATCAAGCTGCTGGGCGCGGAGGGCACCAATGCGTAACGAATATCCGCAGGTCGTGGGCATCGGCTCCACGGTATATGATACCCTGATGGTGGTGGATGGCTTCCCCCAGGAAGACACCAAAATGCAGGGTGTGGAAACCAAGGTGCAGGGCGGCGGTCCCTGCGCCACGGCCCTGGTTGCTGCCCAGAAGCTGGGCGTGACCACCGCCTATATGGGCACCATCGGTGACGATCCCTTCGGCACCTTCATGATGGATGACCTGAAAAAGTGGAATGTCAACACCGATTATGTGAAGGTCATTCCCGATACCGTCAGCTTCCATGCGGTGGTTGTGCTCAATCAGAAGACCGCCAGCCGCACCTGCGTGTGGAATAAGGGCACCGTTGCCGCCCCCACCGCGGAAGATCTGAATGAAGAAGTGATCAAGAACGCCAAGGTTCTGCATCTGGACGGCCATATGCTGGACGCCGCGATCTATGCTGCCAAGAAGTGCAAGGAATGGGGCGTAAAGGTTTCCCATGACGCCGGCGGCACCTATCCCGGCATCGAAAAGCTGATGGAATATGTGGATTGGCTGATTCCTTCCGAAGAATTTGCCCTGAAGATGACCGGCGCTGCCACCGCGGAAGAAGCGGCCCAGAAGCTCTATGAAACCTATCATCCCGAACTGGTAGTGCTCACCCAGGGCGTCAAGGGCGGCATCCTGCTGGACGAAAAGGGCATGCGTCATTATGACAGCTACAAGGTAGAAGTGAAGGATTCCAACGGCTGCGGCGATACCTTCCACGGCGCTTTCGTTGCCGGCAAGATCCATGGCCTTTCCAATGACGACGCCTGCAAGTATGCCAGCGCCGCTGCCGCCATCAAGTGCACCCGCCTGGGCGCCCGCTATGGCATGGCCAATGATCAGGAATGCCGCGCTTTCCTCAAAGAAAGGGGCGTTGAACTGTGAGTCTGGTTACCATCAAGAGCGATAAAATCACTGCCGTGATTTCCTCCAAGGGCGCTGAACTGCAGTCTGTGGTGGATCAGAATGGCAAGGAATATATCTGGCAGCGGGATCCCGCTTTCTGGGCTATGTGCGCTCCCATCCTCTTCCCCGTGGCCGGCGGCTTCCGGGAAGATCGCTACGAATGGGAAGGCAAGAGCTATCCCATGCCCAAGCACGGCCATGTCCGTCTGCTTGAGTGGCAGGTGGAAGAAGTCAAGGAAAATCAGGCTACCTTCCTGATGCAGGAAAAGCATGAAGGCTTCCCCTGGGAATACGATATGCGCGTTATCTTCACTGCCGAAGGCAATGCCGTTTCCGTGGCCTATCAGATGACCAGCCGGGATGATCATCCCTTCTGCTTCAGCTATGGCGCTCATGAAGCCTATGCTACCCCCGAAGGCCTGGAAGCCTACGAAATCGTCTTTGACGAAGAAGAAACCCTGGCGAATTATGATCTGGTCGGGAATCTGACCAAGCGGGAACCCCGGATCATGGCGGAAAACGCCAAGAGCCTGCCCCTCAAGACCGAATACTTCGCCGTGGATGCCCTGGTATTCCGCACCCTCAAGAGCCGCGGCGTGACCCTCAAGGGCGGCGACCGTCAGGTTCGCGTGGAATTCCCCGATCATCCCGTCCTCATGTTCTGGACCAAGCCCGGCGCCAACTACATCTGCATTGAGCCCTGGTGCAACGGCCCCGATTTCGTGGACGCCGATTTCCAGATCGAAAAGAAGCCCGGCTTCATGCGTATCGAAAAGGGCGAAACCATCACCCGTACGCATAAGATCATCGTTGGCTAAGGAGGAAATAACATGGCTGATATGCTGACCATCCTGCGGGAAAAGAACCCCGGGATTCCCTTCTATTCCGTCCTGGATCCCGAATTCCGTCCCTTTGGCCGGGTCATCGAAATGGATGCTTCTTCCCTGATTGAAGAGGCTGACAAGGTGGAAATGCCCGAAGCCGGCAGCAAGTATGTGCCCGATCTGCCCGCGCTGGAAGCGCTGCCCATCTTTGATGTGGTCAAGAATGATCTGCGCGGCCAGGGCAGCTGCCAGATCGGCTATTGCTGGGGCTATTCCAGCATGCTCAATTGCCTGGAATATCATCGCGCCAGCGAACATAATATCGCGGTCACCGATATGGTGCTTCTGCTTGCCCAGCAGCAGGATATGGAAGGCCTGGACCTTTCCTGCGATAAGATCACGGCCTTCTATTTCCCTAAGGGAACCGTGATTGAAGTGTATGCCACCACGCTGCATTTCTGCCCCTGCCAGGTGCAGGATGAAGGCTTCAAGTGCATCGTGGTTCTGCCCCGCGGCACCAATCATCCCCTGGAAGGCGAAAAGCCCACCCTGGGTGATGGTAGGCTTCTCTGGGCCAAGGATAAGTGGCTTGTCGCCCATCCCGATGCTCCCGCTGTTTCCCGCGGCGCGTATCCCGGGCTGCATGGCGAAAACTATAAGATCAATTACTAAGGAGTGATATCATGGAACTGAAAGCGTTTATGCCGGGTATGATCCTGGACGAACTGGCGGACGCCGTAGGCGGATACGAAAATGTATCCATGGAAATGAGCGACCGCGCGACCTATGGCGTGGACTATTTCTGGGTTGGCCGTATGTGGCAGGATCGTGGCGAAGTGCCCCCCATGCCCGATTGGATCGTGCGCCCCGGCGCTACTGAAGAAGTATCCAAGATCATGAAGATCGCCAATTACTATAAGATCCCCGTCCATATCTGGGGCGGCGGTTCCGGTTCTCAGGGCGGCGCGCTGCCCATGAGCGGCGGCATTCTGATGGATATGAAGCGGATGAGCAAGCTCATCGAAATCGATGAAGTTTCCCGCACCATCACTGCCGAAGCCGGCATGATCTTCCAGCAGCTGGAATGGTATGCCAATGAAAAGGGCTATTCCTGCCAGCATATTCCTTCCTGCCTCACCTGCGGCACCATCGGCGGCGCTCTGGGCCATCGCGGCATCGGCATTATGTCCACCAAGTATGGCAAGATCGATGACCAGTGCCTGAGCATGGAAGTTGTTCTGCCCAACGGCGATATCATCAACACCCTGCCCGTGCCCAAGCATGCTGCCGGCCCCGACCTGAACCAGATCTTCATCGGTTCCGAAGGCACCCTGGGCGTGATCACCAAGGCCACCTTCAAGCTCTTTGAACAGCCTGAAGATCGCCAGTTCCGTGCTTTCCTGTTCCCGGATATGAATTCCGGTTACATGGCCGGCCGCGATATCATGCAGAAGGTGAAGCCTTCCATCCTGCGCTTCTTCGACGAAGCTGAAACCGTTTCCATCATCAAGAAGATCCTGGGCTTCGAAAAGCAGGGCTGCTTCATGAACCTGGCCATCGAAGGCATCAAGCGCATCGTTGATATCGAAATGGAAATCATCCTGGAAATCGTCGAAAAGTGGGGCGGCCAAGATCTGGGCAGCGATTACGGCGAAAAGTGGTTTGAAAACCGCATCACCTTCTTCTATCCCGGCCATATCATGGATATCCCCCAGATGTTCGGCACCATGGACACCGTGGCTACCTACGCCAACATCGAAAAGATCTATCGCGCCATGAAGAAGGTTATCAACGAAAAGTTCCCCTATGTGCGCTATATTTCCCACTCCAGCCACTGGTATGAATGGGGCTGCATGAACTACACCCGTTTCATCGTGGATCCCAAGGATGTTCCCCAGGATCCCGAAGCTGCCCGCCGTCTGCATAACGAAATCTGGAATGCTGGCGTGCGCGCTGCCATGGAAAACGGCGGCGTTATCAATGACCACCACGGCATCGGCCTGAAGCTGTCCCGTCTGATGAAGGAACAGTATGGCCCCGCCATGCAGGTGATGGAAGCGCTGAAAAAGCAGCTGGATCCCAATGGCATCATGAACCCCTACAAGCTGGGTCTGTAAGAGGAGGGTACAATCAACATGTTTAGTGAAAAAGCGAAAAAGCATGCAGACGCTTGCCGTTTCTGCTATATGTGCCGTCACCTGTGCCCCATCGAACTGGTTACCGGCAAGGAAAATAACACCCCCCGCGCCAAGGGCCTTCAGGTCAGCATGATGGAACGCGGCATGAAGATGGATAAGGGCTCTGCCATTACCATGTATGAATGCCTGCTGTGCGGCGCCTGCACCGCGGACTGCGTCACCGGTTTTGATCCCCTGGTTTTCATCCGTGAAGCCCGCTCCCAGGCCATGATGAATGAACTGACCCCCGATTTCGCCCAGAAGGTTATTGATAAGCTGGTCGAAACCGGCAATCCCTATGGCGCCACCGAAGCCAAGGTCAACTATGATGGCATCGCCCAGGAAGGCGATACCCTGGTTTGGCTGGGCAATGCGGCCCGTTATGCCGTTTCCGATGTGGCGGAAGCCCTCTTCTCCATCCTCAAGAAGGCCGGCGTTGCTTTCGCCGCCCTCAAGGATGAACCCGCTTCCGGCTGCGAACTGGGCGATATGATCGGTCATCTGGAAGACGTCCGCGTGCAGGCCAAGGCCGCTGCGGAAGCCATCGCCAAGACCGGCGCCAAGAAGGTTGTTGTGCTGGATAGCCATGACGCCGCCTTCTTCATGCATGAATGCAAGGATTGGGGCATTGATCTGCCCGAAATCGTTACCGCTACCTCCTTCGTGCTGGATCTGATCAAGGAAGGCAAGATCGCTCCCGCCAAGAAGGCCGAAGTGGTTTCCTATCATGACGCTGCCCGCCTGAGCCGCGATCTGACCGAAATGGAACCCGCCCGTGAAATCATCGCCGCCATGGGCGCTGATCTGCACGAAGTGTATCTGAACGAAAAGGACAACAAGAACCCCGAAAACAAGGCTTGCGGTTCCTTCGTTCGTGCCCGCGAATGCGGTTCCTCCATCATGGGCCAGATGAAGCCCGAACTGTCTGTGATGCTGTGCGAAGCCCGCTATGGCGATTTGCTGCGCACCGATTCCCGCATCATGATCGCCGCCGATCCCCAGGCCACGGAAGCGCTGCGTCGCTCCATCCCCGAAGGCGTGGAATATCGCGATCTGTTCGTGATGCTCAACGACCGCATCTAATAATCATTGGGCGGTGCGGGAAGGCTTTTCTTTCCGCACCGCCCTTTCCCGTTCCTGTTTGCTTTTCCTTTTCGAAAGGATTCCTTATTCATCGCTATTTTGGGCGCGGCAGCCCGGAAATGCGTCAGTTATCGCCGCCAAATGCTGCGGTTCGTTATAAATAATGCGCGAGAGGAGAAGCGAGGAATTCATGAATATCTTTGTCTGCATCAAGCAGGTTCCTTCCACCAATAAGGTGCAGGTGGATGAAAAGACCGGCGTGCTCAAGCGGGATGGGGTCATGAGCAAAATGAACCCCTACGATTTGTTTGCCCTGGAAACGGCCCTGCGTTTAAAGGCCCTTCACGGCGGCAAGGTCACCGTGGGCACCATGGGTCCGCCCCAGGCCCAGGCCATCATCAAGGAAGCCTATATGATGGGCGCTGATGAAGGCTATGTTTTTTCCGATCGTCGGCTGGGCGGCGCGGACGTGCTGGCTACCAGCTATACTCTCAGCCAGGCCATCAGCAGCGTGGGGGATTTTGATCTGATTCTTTGCGGCAAGCAGACCACCGACGGCGATACCGCGCAGGTGGGCCCCGCCATTGCCGAGCATATGGGCATTCCCCATGCGGCATGGGTATCCCGCATTGAGGTCATGAATGACGGCGTGAATGTGGAGCAGCAATTGCAGAATGTGATTGAAACGGCCCATATGCCCTTCCCTTGCCTGGTGACGGTAGAGCAGGATATTTATATGCCCCGGCTTCCTTCCTTGAAAATTGAGCGGACCATCCGGAATAAGCCCATCCATATCATCGGTCTGGATGCCTTCCTGGATACCGATCCCAACCATTATGGCCTCAGCGGCAGCCCCACCCAGGTGGAGCGTATTTTCCCGCCTCAGAATGACGTGGAAAAGGAAACCTGGAAAGACGGCGATATCGCCCAGAAGCTGCACGATACCCTGGCCAAATGGAAGTTTATTTAAGAGGGAGGCGTTATCATGGCTCAGATTGCAATTCTGGAAAGAAAATGTAACGGCTGCGGCCAGTGCGCCAGCCAGTGTCCCTTTGGCGCAATTGACATGAATAATGGCCGCCCGGAATTGAATGCCGCCTGCAAGGTATGCGGCATCTGCGTTAAGAATTGCCCTCAGAAGGCGATTCTGAAGCTGGAAACCAAGGTGCAATCCGTTAATAAAGCCCTTTGGAAGGATATTCTGGTGTTTGCCGAGGTGGCCGGGGGCAAACTGCATCCCGTCTGCCTGGAATTGATCGGCAAAGCCCGGGAACTGGCGGCGCCCCTGGGATTCCAGGTCAAGGCTGTGCTGGTGGGCGATGGCGTCAGTGCCTATGCGGAAGAATTGCGCCATTATGGCGTCAGCGAAATTGCGGTGTACGATGATCCCGCCCTGGGCTTTTTCCGGGCGGATGCCTATACGGCCTGCGTGGAGGATTATATCAAGGCGGTCAAGCCCAGCGTGGTGCTGGTTGGCGCCACTTCTCTGGGCCGCAGCCTGGCGCCCCGGCTTTCCACCCGCTTCCATACCGGGTTGACGGCTGATTGCACCAAGCTGGAACTGCGCGAAAATTCTGATCTGGTGCAGATTCGCCCCGCTTTCGGCGGCAATATCATGGCTCAGATTGTTACCACCAATACCCGGCCCCAGTTTGCCACCGTGCGCTATAAGGTAATGGAGGCGCCGGTTCGGGAAGAAGAGGCCAAGGGCGAAATCAAGATTCGCAAAATCCCCAAGGGCGTATTTGAATCCAAGGTCACCCATGTGAGCACCGTGCCCGTTCCCGCCGGCAAATCCATTTCCGATGCGGAAATCCTGGTGGTGGGCGGCCGCGGCCTGCAGAAGGAAAGCGATCTGGATATGATCCGGAATCTGGCTGAAAAGCTGGGCGGCGATTGGGCGGTGACCCGGCCCCTGGTGGAAAAGGGCTGGGCGACCAATGATCGCCAGATCGGCCTTTCCGGCCGCACGGTGCGCCCCAAGCTGATTATTACCTGCGGTGTCAGCGGCGCCATTCAGTTTACCAGCTGCATGAATGCCAGCGATCATATCGTGGCCATCAATACCGATGAAACGGCACCCATCTTTGATGTTGCGCATATTGCCATCGTGGGGGATCTGTATCAGATCATTCCCCAGCTGATTGAAAAGCTGAAGGAGGATCGCCATGAAGCAGTTTAAAAAAGTGGACGCCAAGGATCTGCAGTATTTTGAAGCGTTGATGCCCGGCCGGGTGATGCATGGCGATGGAATCAGCACCGATTACGATCACGACGAAATGACGGAATACGGCCATTTCAAGGCGGATGCGGTTCTGCAGGCGCTGACGGCCCAGGAAATCAGCGCCGTCATGAAATATTGCAATGAGCAGCATATTGCCGTCACGCCCCGCGGCGCCGGCACCGGCCTTTGCGGCGGCTGCGTGGCCATTCATGGCGGCATCATCCTTTCCACCGAAAAGATGAAAAAGGTGCTGGAAGTGGATGAAAAGAATATGACCGCCACGGTGGAGCCCGGCGTGCTGCTGATGGAATTCCCCAAATCTCTGGAAGGCACCGGCCTTTTCTATCCCCCGGATCCCGGCGAAAAGACCGCCACCATGGGCGGCAATGTGATGACCAATGCGGGCGGCATGCGCGCTGTGCGCTATGGCGTTACCCGGGATTATGTGCTGGGCATGGAAGTGGTGCTGCCTGATGGTACGATCATGGAATTGGGCGGCAAAAACGTCAAAACCAGCAGCGGCTATTCCCTGCTGGATCTGATGATCGGCAGCGAAGGCACTTTGGGCCTGCTGACCAAGCTGACCGTCAAATTGATTCCGGAACCCAAATGCAATCTTTCCCTGATGATTCCTTTTGCGGATCTGGAAAACTGCATCAGCGCCGTGCCCAAGGTGCTGGCCTGCGGGTGCGAGCCCACCGCCGTGGAATTTATGGAGCGGGAAGTCATCGCCTGCGCGGAAAAATATCTGGGCAAGCAATTCCCCGATACCAGCGCCGACGCCTATCTCTTGGTGCGGCTGGATGGGGCCAGCGTGGACGCCCTGCAGCCCTCCATTGATGCTTTGACCGATCTTTGCCTGGATCTTGGGGCCAAGGATGTGCTGCTTGCGGATACGGATGAACGCAAGGAAAGCATCTGGAATGCCCGCGGCGCTTTCCTGGAAGCCATCAAAGGCTCCACCCCCTCCATGGATGAATGCGATGTGGTGGTGCCCCGGGATAAGATTGCCGCCTTTGTGAAAACCAGCGGCGAAATCGGCAAAAAGCATGGGGTGCGCATCTGCTCCTTCGGCCATGCAGGGGATGGTAACCTGCATATCTATGCCTGCCAGGATGAACTGCAGGGCGAAGATTGGAAAAAGGCCGTATCCGGCGTGATGGATGATTTGTATTTCGCGGCCCGGGAATTGGGCGGCGAGGTCAGCGGCGAGCATGGTATCGGCCATGCCAAGCGCGAATTTTTGCATCAAAGCATGGGTGAAACCCAGGTGCGCCTGATGCGTGGTATCAAGGCCGCCTTTGATCCCAACGGAATCTTGAATCCGGGAAAGGTGATTTAAAATGAAAGCGATTGAAATTCCTTTTGGCAAGGGGATTCAGACCATTCATGTGGCGGAGGATCGGCTCCAGGCCGTGCTGACGCCCCAGCATGAAAAATTATCCCAGGATACGGAAACCCAGATCGTGGAAAAGGCCCTGGAAAATCCCATCGGCTCTTCCCGGCTCTGCGAAATCTGCAAGGATAAGAAGAAAATCCTGCTCATCACCAGCGATCATACCCGCCCTGTTCCCAGCAAGGTAACCATGCCGCCCTTCCTCAGGGAAATCCGCAAGGGCAATCCGGATGCGGAAATCACCATCCTGATCGCCACCGGCATGCATCGCCCCACCACGGAAGCGGAGCTTCGGGCGAAGATGGGCGATGAAATCGTGGATCGGGAAAAGATCGTGGTGCATGACGCCATGAAGAAGGAGGATATGGCCTTCTTTGGCATCCTGCCCTCCGGCGGCGAGCTTTGGCTGAATAAACTGGTGGCCGAAAGCGATCTGGTGGTGGCGGAAGGCTTTATCGAGCCCCATTTCTTTGCCGGCTTCTCCGGCGGCCGCAAGAGCATTCTGCCCGGCGTGGCGGCCCAGAAAACCGTGCTTTATAATCATAACGCCCGCTTCCTCAAGAGCCCCCTGGCCCGCCAGGGCAGCCTGAATGGCAATCCCATCCATCGGGATATGCTCTTTGCCGCCCAGCAGGCCAAGCTGACCTTTATTCTCAATGTGCTCATCGATGGGGAAAAGCATGTGATCGCGGCGGTGGCCGGCGATCTGGAAAAGGCCCATGAAACGGGCTGCGCTCTCTCCCGGAAGCTGACCCAGGTGCCTGCGGTGGAAGCGGATATCGCCGTTACCTCCAATGGCGGCTATCCCCTGGATCAGAATGTATATCAGGCGGTCAAGGGCATGACGGCGGCGGAAGCCTGCGTCAAGCAGGGCGGCGCGGTGATCATGTGCGCGGCCCTGGGCGATGGCGCCGGCGGCGATGATTTCTATCATTGGTTTGCCGATCGGGAAAATCCCCAGGCGGTGGCCCATGATATCGAAAGCATTCCCCCGGAAGAAACCCGCATGGATCAGTGGGAAGCCCAGATGCTGGCCCGGGTGCTTTGTAAGGCGGATTGCTATTTCGTCACCGGCGAAGAGAATCGCAAGCTGGTGGAAGATATGCATATGAATTGGGCTCCCGATGTGGATGCGGCGCTGAAGGCCGCCACAGAAAAGCTGGGTGAAAACGCCACGGTTACCGTCATTCCCGACGGCGTGGGCGTGATCGTCAGCAGTGAAGGAAAGGAATGAGCAATATGAAATATTTTATGGGTGTAGACTTTGGCGGCAGTTCCTCCAAGGCAACGCTGCTGGGCGAAGATGGCAAGGTTTATGCCACTGCCAGTTGTGAATATCCCACGTATTATCCCGAAAATGGCTGGGCCGAGCAGGATGTGGACGACAGCTATGACGCGCTGGTAAAGAATATCCGGGAACTGCTGGAAAAGACCGGCATCGCCCCCGAAGATGTGGCCGCCCTGTCTTTGGACGCCGCCACCCATACCGCCGTTTTGCTGGATGAAAATGACAAGCCTCTGCGCCGGGCCATTTACTGGACCGATACCCGCTCCGCCGCCCAGGCCGCTTACCTGAAAAAGGAAATGGGCCCCCAGATCATCGAAGAATGCTATAACAGCGTATCCAGCCTTTGGACGCTGCCCCAGCTGATGTGGCTGCGGGAAAATGAACCCGAAACCATCAAAAAGACCCGGAAAGTGCTGGCGGTGAAGGACTATGTGCGCTTCCGCCTCACCGGGGATTATGTGACCGACAGCGTGGAGGCCATGGGCTTTTTGCTGCTGGACGCCCGGAAAAATGTATGGTCCGAAAAGCTTTGCGGCCTGGCGGGGATTGATCCTGCCATCATGCCCGAAATTCTGGATCCCATGCAGAAGATTTCTCCCCTGTGCAAAAAGGCCCAGGAGGATACCGGCCTGACGGATAAGACCATGGTGATCGTGGGCACCACCGATACGGTGATGGAAGTCTACGCTGCCGGCGCTGTCAAGCCCGGCCAGGCCACCGTAAAGCTGGCCACTGCCGGCCGCATTTGCCCCATCACCGATCATGAAGTGGTGGATCCCCGGCTGGTTACCTATCGCCATGTGGTCAAGGGCCTGTGGTATCCCGGCACTGCTACCAAATCCTGCGCCGCTTCCAACCGCTGGTATCGCGATACCTTCGGCGGCAATTTCACCGAAATGAGCGCTGCGGCGGCCACCGTATCCCGTGGCTGCGAGGGCCTTTTCTTCCATCCCTATCTGCAGGGCGAAATCACTCCCTATCTGGATGATAAGCTGCGGGCCAGCTTCACCGGCGCTGCGGGCTTCCATACCAAGGCCCATTTCAACCGTGCTGTGCTGGAGGGCGTGGCCTATTCCATGAAGGATTGCTTCGATACCCTCAAATCCATGAATATTGCCCCCACGGAAGCCGTGGCCATCGGCGGCGGCGCCAAATCCGATCTGTGGCGGCAGATTCTGGCCGATATGCTCAATATCCCCCTGCAGACGGTGGATAACGTGGATAGCTCCCTGGGCAGCGCCATGATGGCCGGTGTGGCCGCGGGCGTATTTGCCAGCCATGAAGATGCGGTAGAAAAATGCGTGCGCGTCACCGGCGTTACCCTGCCTGATCCCGAAGGCGCGGCCTTCTATGATAAGCAGTTTACCCTCTATCGCCGTATCCAGGCGGCCCTGGCCCCCATCTATCACGATTTATAAGGAATTGAAAAAATGCTCAATATTCTTGTGTGTTTAAAGCAAGTGCCGGATACCACGGAAGTGAAGCTTTCCAGCAGCCTCACCCTGCAGCGGGATTTCGTGGCCCAGGTCATGAACCCTGCGGATGAAAGCGCCCTGGAATTGGGCCTGAAACTGCGGGATCAGCATGGGGGAAAGGTGACCGTCATTACCATGGGCCCTGCCCGGACGGAAACCATGCTGCGGGAAGCCATTTCCCGGGGGGCGGATGAAGCCGTGCAGCTCACCGATTCCGCCTTTGCCGGCGCCGATACCCTGGTCACCGCCCAGTGCCTGAAGGCGGCGGTTACCCATCTGGGCGGCTTTGATGTGATTCTCTGCGGCCGCCGGGCTGTGGACGGGGAAACCGGCCAGGTGGGCCCCATGCTGGCTGCCATGCTGGATATTCCCTGCATTGCCAATATGACGGAAGCCAAGGTGGAGGATGGAAAAATGCAGGCGCTGCAGCTGACGGAGGACGGCGTCAATACCTGGCAAACGCCCCTGCCTGTGCTGCTGACCTTATGTGAATGGAGCCATCGGCTGCGTCTGCCCACGCTGATGGGGCTGAAGAAAGCCAGAAGCGCCAAGGTGCAATTATTCAAGCCCGCCGATCTTGGCATTACGTCCTGTGGTCTCAAGGCCTCTCCCACCCGGGTGACCAAGGTTTCTTCTTCTCCCGTGGGCGTGCGTCCCTGCAAGAAAATCTCGCTGGATGAAGTGATCAAGGCGCTGGAGGAAGGGGGCATGCTGCCGTGAAGATCGTAGTCGTTTGCGAAAATCTGGGCAATTCCCCTCTGGAATTGATTGGCAAGGCCCGCGCCATTGCGCCTCAGGCCCATATCATCGCCCTGTATGAAAGCGAAAAGGCTCCCCTGGAAAAATACCATGCCTGCGGCGCCAATGAAGCCATTGGCATCGGCGCCTGCGGTGATGATTGCGCCCAGGGCAACCGGATTGCGGAAGCAATCAAAAAAATTGCCCCCGATTCCGCGCTCTTTCCTGCCACGGTGCGGGGCCGGTTCCTTTCCGGCTGGGTGGCCGCTGAACTGGAAACGGGCCTCACCGCCGATTGCACCGAATTGATGATTACCGAGGATGGCCTGCTCAAGCAGGTACGCCCCGCCTTTGGCGGCAATCTGACGGCGGAAATTCTTTGCAAGGAAAAGCGGCCCCAGATGGCCTCTGTCCGCCCGGGCGTATTCACGGTAAATGCTGATCAGGCCCCGGAAAAGCCCCTGGAAAAGAGCCTGCTTTCCCTCTCCCCGGTATTGGAACGGATGGAAAAAATCGCCTTCCAGCCGGTGGAAAATGATGTTTCTCTTCAAAGCGCCAAGGTCGTTATTGCCGGCGGCAAGGCCATTGGCAGCAAAAAGGGCTTTGAAAAGCTTTTTGAATTGGCCCATCTGCTGGGCGGCGCCGTGGGCGCTACCCGCAGCGCGGTAGACGCGGGCTATATCCCCTATGCCCATCAGATCGGGCAGACTGGGGTAACCATCCACCCGGAATTGTACATTGGCTTTGGCATCAGCGGCCTGGTACAGCATACGGTGGGCATGAACAGCGCGGATGTGGTGGTGGCCGTCAATACAGATCGCAACGCCCCCATTTTCTCCTGCGCGGATTATGGCATCATCGCCGATTGGGAAATCACCATCGACGCGTTGATACAGTATTTGAAAGAAAGGAAGAATGCAAAATGAATTACAAAAAGTCCTATACCCCTGCCAACGGTTACACCCCTCTGTGCAAAATCGGTGAATGCTCCCTGAAGGATCTGGAATTCGGTATCATCGAATTGACCCCCGGCCAGAAGCTGGATTTCGACACCGAAAATAAGGAAACCGCTTTCGTCATTCTGTGGGGCAGCGCCTGCTTCACCGCCAATGGTGTGGATTACGGCAAGCTGGGCGTGCGTGCCACCGTGTTCGCCAGCCCCAAGGCCGAATGCTTCTATGCCGGCCGCAATACCAAGGTGGAAATCACCGCCGTGCATAATGTGAAGATCGCCGTTTGCGCCACTCCCATGGATGTGGATACCGAACCCCAGGCGATCCATCAGGATTCCGTGCGCGTTGCCCGTCTGGGCGTGAAGCCCTGGGAACGCGATACCAGCTTCATCGTGGATGGCAGCACCAACGCCAAGAAGCTCACCATCGGCGAAGCTTACTGCACCCCCGGCAACTGGGCTGGCTTCCCTCCCCACAAGCATGACGTGGATGATATGCCCCGTGAATGCGTGGCGGAAGAAGTGTATTATTTCCTCTTCGATCCCCAGCAGGGCTTCGGCGTCCAGTGCCTGTACACCGCTGACGGCGAAATCGACGAAGCTTATCGCGTAAAGAATGACGAACTGGTGGAATTCCCCTATGGTTATCACACCACCGTCAGCGCCCCCGGCTACAACACCTATTTCCTGTGGCTGATGGCTGGCAAGCATCAGGGGTTCTGCCGCGTCAATGATCCCGCTCATGCCTGGGTTGGCGCTGTGGAAAACATGGTCAAGAAAATGTAATTCTGATTGATTTTCAATCAAAAAAGGCCTCCGGAGATTTTCTCCGGAGGTTTTTTTCTTAAGGCTTGATTTTCCCCCAGCACAGCGCCCAATCATATCCGGCGGGATAGATTTCCTTCATAATCCGCTGGAATTCTTTTTTCGTGGTTTCCCGCAGTTCTTCATCGGCGATTTCATCCAGGGCAGGCAGCACATCCGGGGATAAATCAGTAAAATAATGCACGTCCAGCTCTGTAAGCGCGCCCTGATTGTAGGCGTTTACATTGTATCGGGCAATCTGCAGATCCACATTGGAATAATTCAGCAAGAGCCAGCTGCACAGCACCGCCGCCGCCAGGGGCACGGAAAGCTTGAAGCCGGGGAAGATGCATTTGGCAATGGCCAGCAGCAGCGCGATAAAAATCATGGCCATGCCCCAGATGGTGATAATCCGCAGCAGGGAAAGCCCGTAGGCCTGGATATACAGCCGCATCCGGAAGAAGGCGGAAAAATCAATGATCACGGTCAGAAGCGCTACGATTGCACAGATGCAGCGCAGATACTTTTGCCCGGGATACAGGGAAAGGGTGGGCAGAATCAGGGCCAGGGTCAGGAAGGAAAGCAGCACCAGCTGGAAAAATCCGCTGCGGGCATATTCCGCATAGCCGCCGGCAAGCAGCGCGGTTTCCTGATTGCCAAACAGATATTTGAATTGCACATAGACGAATAACCCGTATACCAGCGCAAGGGCCGAAAGCACCATGGAAATGGTAAGGGCAGGGGGCAGAGAAGCGGGCGGCCGCTCATCCAGTTCCCGGGGCTGAATCATTGCGCTGTACAGCAGGGAAAAGAGCATCAGGCTTCCTGCCAAGGCAAAGATCAGCCGGATAATCAAAGTGCCGTTTACCCGGCCCAGGGAAATCACGCCCTCCTCAACGATGCCGGAAAAAATACGGTCGGCGCTGCCGAGCAGGCATATTGCAATCAGGCAGATGGCCACCGAGAAAATCAATCCCGTGCCCAGGCCGTTCAGGCGTTTGCGATCGGTTTTGATCAGATCGCACAGGGTGCGGAAGGGCAGGGCGAAATGGATAAAGCAGCCGGGGAAAAGACGGCGCAGCCCCTCCCAGAGCCCCCGGGCGGAAAGGGCGGGGGATTCATTGGCTTTCAGCAGGGAAAAAAGCGCCTGGGCGGTAACAAAAATCAGAACGGGCAGATTCATCAGCCGAAGATAATTATTGCCAAAGATCCCATAGCTGCCGCCCAGGAACGCCGCGCACAGCAGCAGGAAAATGCCCTGCTTGTTGCTTTTCAGATCCGCCAGTTTGTTTTGCCCCATCGCCAGCGCAAGAATCATCAGTGCCCATTGGGAAATGGTCAGGCCAATGCCCGGCATATGCTGAAAATGCTGGGAAAGAACGGTGGGATGGATGAATTGATAGCAAAAAGAGAAAACAAAAGAAAACATAAGAAGAATGATTCCTTTTTTCCCAAGCGTATTTTGCCGGGAAATTTCCGGTTCCTGATGATCCGTCATTCGTCCTCCTCCTCCGTTTCTTCGTAAATCAATATATCCCCCGGCTGGCAATCCAGGGCCTTGCAGATTTCATTCAGGGTGGAAAAGCGCACGGCCTTGGCCTTGCCATTTTTCAAAATCGATAAATTTGCCATGGTAATGCCCACCCGGCTGCTCAATTCCGTCATGCTCATTTTGCGCCGGGCCAGCATCACATCCAGATCAATCCGAATCGCCATGATGACCTCCTTAAATGGTCAGTTCATTTTCTTCCTGCAGCTGGGTGGCCCGCTTCAGCAATTTCCCCAGGGCATAGGCCAGAATCCCCATGGCCGCGCTGGCCATGGCAAAGAGCAGGAAGGTAATATTCCAGATGCCCCACGCCATGCCGGGCAGGAAGGCGGAAAATTCCGCCGCCAGCCAGAGCAGCGCCGCCGAGAGAAAAAACTGAAAAATACGATGCAGGCCGTTGGCATTTTCCGGGCAGAAGGAGCGATTTTTGCCGATGCGCAGGCAGATGCAGAAATATTCCTTCAGGGCCAGGCCGTAGAGAATCGCCATGGCGATCATGCCCGCCATGGCGGCGAAAGCCAGATAGGCATAGGGGGATGCGGGATCAATGGCTACGGAAATCATCGCCAGCAGATAAATGAGAAATATGCCGCCGGCCCCCGCGCCGGCAATGATTCCGGCAGCCAGCAGATACCGGGATAATTTTTTGTGTTCCATGTTTTTCGCCTCCTTACAAGGGCAGTATAAACGATAGAAAACCAAAAGTCAATAAAAATTTATCGAAAAACAATAAAAATTTTTCTTTTTGCGAGAAGAGCAATGAAACGCCCGTGACAAAAACATGCGAAAAAATTTTCCTGGAAGGCAGTTGACAATTGTGCATAGGGCGCGTATACTAAACGGGAACTAAATTTTACGAAGAAAGGAGGCTGCAAACATGACCAATTTGTTCCGCATCATCAATCGAGTCCAGAAGTCTGTTAACTGCAAGGGGTTTCTTTGCGTATGTTTGCGGCCGCCTGTTGATCGCATAGCGTAAGTATTTTTTGCGCATTTGCCCATCAATTTCAGGTCACCGGCTGCAAAGCCCGGTGGCCTTTTTGCATATCTTCGTTTTTCCGGCTAGGGGGTGGGGACGGAAAAGCGGAGCGTTTCAATCGTAACAAACCGACCATATTTTAAGGGGGAATTCCCAATGCATAATCGAAAGCTTCGCCTGATGGGGAATCTCATGCTGGAAAATAAATGGTATTTTCTGGCCGCGCTGCTGTGCACCGTCATGACCGTCATCATCGAATTTATTACGCCCATCGTGCTGGCAGAAACCCTGGATTACTATCTGCAGGGCAAGCCCAGCCGCATGCCGGCCTTCATTAACGCCTGGGTGGATGCCTGGGGCGGGCCCTCCTTTATGGCCCGGAATCTGTGGATTGTGGGGCTGGTGATGGTGGGGCTGAATCTGCTCAGCGGCGTATTTTCCTTCACCAAATCCCGTACCCAGTCCATCGCCGGGGAAAATGTATCCCTGATGCTGCGGGAAAAGCTCTATTCCCATATTCAGAAGCTGCCCTTTTCTTATCATGTAAAGGCGGAAACCGGCGATCTGGTGCAGCGATGCACATCCGATGTGGAAACGGTGCGCCGTTTTCTGGCCATGCAGCTTATGTCGGTCGTGAACGCCCTGATGATGATCACCTTTGCGATCGTGTATCTTTTGCAGGAAAATGTAAAAATCACCCTGATCAGCATGATCATGGTGCCCGGGCTTTTCCTGTTTGCCTATCTGTTTTTCAAATGGGTAATCAAAAATTTCCGTCTTTCCGATGAAGCCGAGGGCAAAATGAGCGCCGTTTTGCAGGAAAATTTAACCGGCGTACGGGTGGTCCGCGCCTTTGGCCAGCAGGAATATGAAGTGGAGAAATTTGAAAAGGTCAGCGAGGATTACCGGAAAAAGAGCTTCAAGCTCAGCAAGCTGCTGGCCACCTATTGGGCCACCAGCGACGCCATGAGCATGATTCAATCCATGGTGACGCTGCTCACCTGCGTGTTTTTTGCCATTCGCGGGGAAATCACCATCGGCACCCTGACCATCTTTACCTCCTATGTCTGGAAGCTGCTCTGGCCCATCCGCCAGCTGGGCCGCATCCTTTCCGATGCGGGCAAGAGCGCGGTGGCCATGGGGCGCATTGATGAAATTCTTTCCCAGGAAACCGAGCCTGAAGAAAAGGATGCGAAAAAGCCCTCTCTCAAGGGCGATATCGTATTCGATCATGTGAATTTCCGCTATGAAGAAGGCAGGGAAGTGCTCAAGGATATGAGCTTCACCATTCCCGCCGGGAAAACCGTGGCCATCCTGGGCGCCACCGGCAGCGGCAAATCCACCGTGGTGCATTTGCTCCAGCGGCTCTTTGAACCCCAAAGCGGCGAAATCCGCATCGGGGATACGCCGCTTCGTGAGATCGATCGGTATTATCTGCGCTCCCATGTGGGCCTGGTGCTGCAGGAGCCCTTCCTCTATTCCAAGACGCTGAAGGAAAACGTGGGAATCACCCTGCGCAATCCCACGGATGAGCAGATTGATCAGGCCGTCACCGACGCCGCTGCCAAGGAATTTATTCTGGAAAGCGATAAGGGCTATGAAACCCTGGTTGGCGAACGGGGCGTTACCCTTTCCGGCGGGCAGAAGCAGCGCATCGCCATTGCCCGCACCCTGATGAAGGAGAATGATATCCTGATTTTTGACGACAGCCTTTCTGCCGTCGATACCGAAACCGACGCCCAGATCCGCGCTGCATTGAAAAAACGCAGTGAGGATACCACCACCATTATCATCAGCCACCGGATTGTGACCCTTTCCCAGGCGGATCTGATCCTGGTAATGGAGGATGGCAGGGTATCCGAACAGGGCACCCATGAAGAACTGATTCATTCCGGCGGGCTTTACAGCAGGATTTTCAATATCCAATCCGCCCTGGAGGAAGAATTCAAAGAGGAGAAAGCAAGCCATGCAACAGTTTGAAGAGCAGGATTTTACGAAAAAATTTGATCTTTCGCTCTGGAAAAAAATCCTGCATTATGCCAAGGATTATCATAAGGATTTATATCGCCTGGCGGGGGCCATGGCGATTACAGCGGGCTGCGATGTGCTCTTTCCGCTCATGACCAGCTATGCCATTGATCATTTCATTCCCAATCTCAATCATCCCGGCGGTACGGACGGCTTGCCCGGCTTCATTGTGGCCTATCTGATTCTGCTGGTGATTCAGGTAATCGCCATTTTCCGCTTCCTGTATCTGGGGGGCAAGGTGGAGGTGGGCACCTGCTACACCATCCGCAAGCGGGCTTTCCGCAAATTGCAGGAATTGCCCTTTTCCTATTACGACCGGATGCCGGTTGGTTATCTGATGAGCCGTATGACCAGCGATACCCAGCGCCTTTCCGAAACCATTGGCTGGTCGCTGATTGATCTTTGCTGGGGAGCGGTAATGATCGTGGCATCCAGTATCACCATGTTTTTGCTCAATTGGAAAATGACGCTGGTGGTGCTGCTGGTGGTGCCGCCCCTGGCGGTGATTTCCTGGTGGTTCCAGCAGCGGATCCTCAAATCCTATCGCGCCGTGCGAAAGACCAACAGCAAAATCACCGGCGCTTTCAATGAAGGCATCATGGGCGCGAAAACCACCAAAACATTGGTGCGTGAAGAAATGAATATGGAGGAATTTACCGAGCTTACCCATACCATGAAGCGTTCCTCCGTCCGGGCGGCCTCCCTTTCGGCGGTGTATCTGCCCATTGTGGTTTCGCTTGGTTCCATTGCCACGGCCTATGCCCTTTGGCAGGGCGGCCAGCAGGTGATCATCGGCGGCATGACGTTGGGCGTTTTGCAGGTATTCGTCAATTATACCGTGCAGTTTTTCCAGCCCATCCGGGATATTGCGGCGGTCTTTGCCGAAATGCAATCCGCCCAGGCGGCGGCCGAGCGGGTGATGACCTTGCTTGAAACCGAGCCGGATATTATCGACAGCCCCGAAGTGGAAGCGGAATTCGGCGATAATTTCCATCCGAAGAAGGAAAATTGGCCCGCGCTGCAGGGCAATGTGGAATTCAGGCATGTGGATTTTCAGTATAAGGAAGGGGAAAAGGTGCTTTCCGATTTCAATCTGAAAATCAAGTCGGGGGAAACCATTGCTCTGGTTGGTCCCACCGGCGCCGGAAAATCCACGGTGGTGAATCTGGTCTGCCGTTTTTACGAGCCCACCGGCGGCGAAATCCTGATTGACGGGGTTAATTATAAACAGCGCAGCCAGCTCTGGCTGCAAAGCAATCTGGGCTATGTATTGCAGGAACCCCGGCTTTTCTCCGGCACCATCCGGGATAATATCCGTTACGCCAAGCTGGATGCCACCGATGCGGAAATTGAGGCGGCTGCGAAAATGGTGAATGCGGAATCCTTCATCCTCAAAATGGAAAAGGGCTATGATACCGATGTGGGCGAGGGCGGCAATCGCCTGTCCACCGGCGAAAAGCAGCTGATTTCCTTTGCCCGGGCCATTCTGGCGGATCCGCGGATTTTCGTGCTGGATGAGGCTACCTCTTCCGTCGATACCCAGACCGAGCAGATGATTCAGCATGCCATTTCCAAGGTACTCACCGGGCGTACCTCCTTCATCATCGCCCATCGCCTTTCCACCATCCGCACCGCCGATCGTATTCTGGTCATCGACGATGGCAAGATCAAGGAAATGGGCACCCATCAGGAACTCCTTCGCCTCAAGGGCGCTTACTACAACCTCTATACCAACCAGTTCCAGGAAGAACAAGCCATGGAAATCCTGGGGAAGAACGAAGGATAAGAGGATTCTGCGGGAGGAGCTTTCTTTTAAAAAAGAAAGGCCCT
Source organism: Clostridiales bacterium (assembly GCA_015056015.1). Classification (GTDB taxonomy): domain Bacteria; phylum Bacillota; class Clostridia; order Christensenellales; family Aristaeellaceae; genus RUG563. Next base: position 72,450 of record SVHD01000002.1, on the reverse strand, counting down.
CCCGCGCCCACCCAAAGAAAACTGCTTCGGGATTTTATGGAATTTCTCTTAATGAACGCTATTCCCCGTGAATGTTAAGGAGGATGGATGTGGCCAAAGTCATCTGCATCTGCGGAAAAATCTGCTGCGGGAAAACCACCTATGCCCAATCCTTGCTCAAAAAAGAGCATGCGGTATTGCTTTCCACCGATGAAATTACCCTGGCGCTGTTTGATCAGCATATTGGGGAAAAGCATGATGAAATCGTGGAAAGAACCCAGGCATATTTGATGAATAAAGCGCTGGAGATTATTTCCTGCGGCATATCGGTAATTCTGGATTGGGGCTTCTGGCAAAAGGAAGACAGGGATGCAGCCCGTGCCTTTTTCTCCGCCCATGGGGTGCCCTGCGAATTTCATTATCTGAATATCAGCGATGAAATCTGGCAGCAGCGCCTGGCCAAGCGCAATGCGGCCATTCTGGCCCATGAAACCAGCGCCTATTATGTGGATGAAGGGCTGGCGAAGAAATTTGGCGGTTTGTTTGAACCGCCGGATCGGGAGGAAATGGATGTGTGGCTCACCGAGTAAGGAGAGATTTTTATGAGTGAACAGGAAAAGAAAAAAATCATCATCGATTTAAGCCAAATATATCTGGATACGCCCCGGCTGCTTTTGCGGCCCTGGTGGGAAAGCGATCTGGAAGATTTTTATGCCTATGCGTCTGTCCCCGGGGTAGGGGAAATGGCGGGATGGCCCCATCATGAATCATTGGATGATACCCGGCGGGTGCTTTCCATGTTTATGGAAGAAAAGAATGTATGGGCCATTGTGCTGAAGGAAGAAAACCGGGTGATCGGTTCCCTGGGCCTGCATCGATCCTGGGCAAATGAAGAAAAGCATTATCCCCGGGATCGGATTCTGGAAATCGGCTATGTGCTTTCCAAGGATCATTGGGGAAAAGGATTGATGCCGGAGGCAGTCAAACGGGTGCTGCGGTTCTGCTTTGATCAATTGTATCTGGATGCGGTGACCGTGGGGCATTTTACGGATAATTCCCAATCCCGCCGGGTGATTGAAAAATGCGGCTTTTCATTCTGCCAGAAGGCGCAGTATGCAAGCCAATACGATCTGCCCCCGCAGGAAGAAATGCAGTATATCCTCTGGCGGGAAGATATGAAATAAGGAGCATCCATCATGAAAGAATCGAAGAAATTTCTGGATACGTTACAGAAACTCGGGGAAAAATGGAATATTTCTGCTGCCCTGCTTTTGCAGGAAGCAGATGGGGAGCAGCTTTCCTTCTGCCACGGCCATGCCGATCATGCAGGAAAGCGGCTACTGACCCTGGAAGAGCGATATTGCTTTTCGGCCCGGGATTATTTTTTCCTGGCCCTGTGCCTGTGGCGCCTGGCGGATGAAAAGAAAATCCGCTTCAGCGATAAAATTTCCAAATTTCTGCCGGAATACAGGCATGCTGATCGTATTACCATAGCCCATCTGCTGCTGAGTGAATCGGGCATTGAAAATGAATTTGCCCATGTGCGCATGGCCAATTTGCAGAAGGATCCTGCCCATATGGCCCTTTCCGAGGAAGCGCAATTTCAGAAGGAATATGAGGTCAGGACGGCGGATATTTCCTTTGCCCAGGCCATGGATATGATCGGCCAGGATGAACTGACCCACGAGCCCGGCAAGGATGACGACGGCAGCAATACGGCGGTGATTTTCCTGGATGAGATCATTCGCCGCATTTCGGGCCTGTCCGCCAGGGAGTATCTTTTGCAGAATATCTTTGCGCCCCTGGGGCTGAAGGATACCGTTCCCGGCAATGAAAGCACGGTGGAAATCCGCGGCTGCATGAAGGATGACGTCATCGTTCCGCTGCCCAAACTTGCCCCTGCCCATGCCTTTACCACCACCCTTTCCGATATGAATCTGCTGGCCCGGGCCATCGTCAGCGGCGATTTCTTTTCGGAAAAGGTTCTTTCCGCCGCCCGGAAATGCAATCAATATGGCTGCGGTCTGGGCATTATGAAGGTGGGGCCCACCTATATCGCGGATACCTTTCCCGAGGTGATGGGCAGCTATTTCCGGATGTATCTGAATTTTGAGGAAAAAAGCAGCCTGGTTTTGCTCAATGCGGAGGAATTTATTTCCCGCCGGGAAAACGATCAATGGATGGCCTTTGCCCCCGAAATGCGAAGGAATTGGCAGGATCAGGGAATTTATCCCAAGGAACCCAAGCTCAAGCGGGTCAATAAAAATAATGTCTGGGACGCCATGGATATCCGCATTTCGGAGGCCCAGCATTCCTTTGTGCCCGACGCCAAAACCTGCATTGCCGGCACCCTGGCCGCCCGTCAGCCCGTCTATGTGCTCATGGATCATAATACCCCCATCGGTATTGCGGCGCTGAAAATTGAACCGAAAAAGAATCTGTATGATATCGCCTTCCTGCAGGTGGATCAGCGCTTCCAGGGCCGGGGCTATGGGCGCATTATGCTGCTCAAGGCCATGGAAATCCTGAAGGAAAAGGGCGCGAAAACCCTGGAAATCGGGGTGAACCGCTATAACGAAGCGGCGAAAAGGCTGTATATCAGCGTGGGCTTTGAACCCGATCAGGTGTACGAAGGCTTTATCAATCTGAAAATGAAGCTGTAAGTTGGAAAGAAAAACAATGCGGGGGAAACCATTCTTTGTGACCAAAGAACGGTTTCCCCCGCGCCCCTTTCCAAGAAAGCTATTCTGGATATTACTTTTTTTCACTTGATCGACTTGATTCCCAGCGAATAGGGAATAGAAGAGCTTTGCTTGTTCTGCTTATGCTCCGCTGGCATTCAAGATGGGTTGAAATCGACAGATAAAACCCAGAATAGCTTTCTTGGGGAGGGTGCGGGAGGGGGATTCTTTGGCAACAAAGAATCCCCCTCCCGCAAATTTTCTTCCATTCTCTACGACGAAACCTTTACCATTTCATTTTGCAGCCGGGAGAGAATCCTTTTTTCCAGCCGGGAAATATAGGATTGGGAAATGCCCAGGATATCGGCCACTTCCTTTTGCGTCATTTCCTCTCCGCCGCCCAGGCCAAAGCGCAATTGCATGATCTGCTGCTCCCGTGGCGAAAGATGGGAAAGGGCGTGGCCCAGCAATTGCTTTTCGGCCTCCTCCTCCATGCCGCGGTAAACCATATCCCCTTCCGTGCCCAATACATCGGATAGCAGCAATTCATTTCCGTCCCAGTCGGTGCGCAGGGGTTCATCCAGGGAAACCTCGTATTTCTGGCGGCTGGTATGCCTCAGATGCATCAGCACTTCATTTTCAATGCACCGGGAGGCATAGGTGGCCAATTTGATTTTCTTTTCGGGATTGAAGGTATTCACCGCCTTGATCAGCCCGATGGTGCCAATGGAGATCAGATCCTCCATGCCCACGGCGGTATTTTCAAATTTCCGGGCGATAAAGACCACCAGCCGAAGATTTCTTTCAATCAGGATGGAGCGCACCGTGCCGTCATCCTGATGCAATTGGGATACCAGTTGCAATTCCTCTTCATATTTCAGGGGCTGGGGCAGGGGATCGGCGCCGCCGATATAATGGATTTTCCCCGTGCGCAATTTGGTAAAAAAGAGCAGCATCCATTTTCGCATATCAAAGGCTTGCATTTGTTTCTTCCTCCTGATGAAAAATGGCTTCGGGCAAAAGCGCCCGCTTTTCCGCAAAATCCGAAAGGGCGATCAGGGCGTCCAGGGAATGAAGGGCATTTTTCCCCTGCAATTGCAGACGATCCGGATGAAAGGCCATCAGCGTCTTTTTGCCCCCAGCCGTCTCAATGGAAATCAGGCGCCAGCCCACCGGCAGGGTGGATAAATCCTGCGGCCGAATGCTTTGCGGCAAAATATGCGTAAGGCGGGAATGGGGCGCCACGATTACCGGAAGCCCCGTTATGGGCTCGGAAAGCAGATTGCCGCTGTCCCGGAAAGCGGGGATGGATACACTTTTTCCGTGATGGCAAATCAGCAGCCGCAATCCATTCCGGGGCCGGATCATTCCTCTTCGGAAAATGCGGCTGATCCACAGCGAAAAGGCAGCGGAAAAAAACAGAATCCACAGGCAGGATACGCTGTTTTCCATGAGATAACCGCTGATGCCCGACAATAAAAAGGCAGAAAAAAACAGCATGGGAAAAGGGCGCAGAAAATCCCGGGAAAAGGCAAGCAGAACCATGAAAAAAGCGATAAGGCAGAGAAAGGGCAGATGGCGGAGAAAGGGAATTTCCCAGGCGAGCAAGGCGTAAAGCCCCCCAAGAAGCGCTGAAACCAGGCAGCGGCCCTGCCTGATTCGCAGTCTGCACAGGGTCCCTGCCAGATACAGGGATAAAAAATTCATCCATACATTGATAAAAAAATAGGCTTCGCCATTGACCTGCATTCATCCTGACCTCCGGTACCAGTATACGATGCGGCCAGGGGCAAAGCCGTCGAAACAGGATGCGAAAAAAGACGATTGTTATCAATACAAACAAGCGTTGAATGAAATCAAAAACGCCTCCGTTGCTTTTCATGCAGGAAAAGGCTACAATGAATTTGTCAGCTGGCAATTGAAATTTAAGGAGTAATGGAGATGAATATCGGAAAGCAAATTAAATACTATCGCACGCGCAAATCGGTTCGTCAGGAGGATCTGGCCGATTATCTGGGCGTTTCCTGCCAGGCAGTATCCAAGTGGGAAACGGAGGCCAGCTTGCCGGATATTACGCTGCTTCCGCGCCTGGCTGTTTATTTCGGCATTGCCATTGATGATCTTTTCCGTATTTCCGCCGATGATCAACTGGATCGCATTGAAAATGCCTTGCAAAATGATGTGGAATTGGAGGATTGCACGTTTCAGCATGACCGGGAATTTCTGGAATCCCTGATGCAGGATCCGGAAAGGAAACTCCGCGCTCATATTTTGCTTTCGGCGCTGTATAATTTCTGGGCCCGTCAGGCGCATCAGGCGGCCATCCGTCATGCGAAGCAGGCATTGGAAATGGATGGGGATGCGGATGACGCCTGGACCTATCTGATCGAAGGTTATGAGGCCCATTGCGGCGATGAATGGTATGATAATCATTTTGAATTGATTGATTTCTGCCAGCATTTCCTGTCGGATCATCCAGGCCATTTCCGCTGCCTGTATGCAATGATTGAAAATATGCTGGCAGATAAACGCTTTGAGGAGGCTGTGCCTTATGTGGAAATACTGGCGCAATTGCCGGGGCGGGATTATCAGGCGGAAATCTACCGGGGCGATATTGCCCAGGGAATGGGCGATTTACCCAAGGCCATCCGGTGCTGGAATCAGGCCGCGGAAAAAAATCCCCATGTCTGGCAGGCGTTCTGTGATCGGGCGGATCGTATGAAAAAGCTGGGGAAATATGAAGAAGCATTGCGTGATTACGAGCATTGTTTTCAGATGCAGAAAGCGCCCCGGATCAGCGATGGCCTGTATTCCAAAGCACAATTGTATGAACAACTGAGCGATTTTGAGCAGGCAATTGAAGTGCGCGAACGCATTATCCGGCATTTATCGGAGGAATGGAATATGCCCGAGGATTGCAGCGATATTGAGGAACAAAAACGGATGATCGTTCAGCTGAAAAGACAAATAAAGAAGCAATAAAAATAAGGCAGGGAGATCATCCCTGCCTTATTGGTTCATCGGAAGTCAAAAAAGGCTCATTTGTTGGAATTGTTGGGGATAAACGATTTTTTTCGCGGTTTCCCGTTGGGTTCCTTCCGGCAATTCCGCCAGGAAGGGCGAGGGGGTATCGCCGCAGGTAAGGATCAATTCATCCCTGGCCCGGGTAATGCCCACAAAGAAAAGCCGCCGTTCTTCTTCAATATTGCAGATTTCATCCGGCCTTTCCAGAGGCAACTTCCCCTCATCCACTCCGGCCAGGAAAACCACCGGAAATTCCAGGCCCTTGGCGGCGTGCAGCGTCATCAGCCACACTGCGCCGGAGGGCTTTCCACCGGAGGAACGCATGAAATCCCCTTCCTCACAGGCAGAAATATGCTGTAAAAAGGATGGCATATCCCCGTGGAAAAGGGCGCTGTTTTTGAGGGCGTCCACGGCTTTTCCTTTGCAGCCGCAGTTTGCAATCAGCAGATCCAGCAGCTTTCTGGGCTTTTCTTTGGGAAGAAGGGGCCAGATGATCCCCGTTGCCGTCAGGAAGGGGGAAAGGCCGTCAAAGGAAGCCAGGCGGCTGGAAAAGGCGTCAAAATCCGGCAGGCAGGAAAGGGCCTGCTGGGCCTGATGAATCAGCCCCTCCGGGCAATGAAATAATTTCCGCAATGCCGGATCCAGCGGCGCGGGATTGGCAGGCTCCAGCAGCGCAGTGAAAAATCCCAGCAATGCCTCCACCGTTTCATCCTCCCAGAAATCCTCCCGGGCGGAGATCAGGCAGGGGATGCTTTCGCGGCGCAGGCAGCTTTCGATTTGTTCCAGCTGCCGTCGGGTACGGCAGAGAACTGCGATATCGGAAAAGGCATAATGGGCCCGTTCCTGATCCCGGGCATGGGCCTCCAGCATATCCACGCCGCCGGTGAGATGGGAAATTTCCCTGGCAATCAGGGCGCCCTGGGTATACAGATCCTGCGTTTGAATCAGGCGCGGGGCAGCCCCCTGGGGACGCACGGCATTCAGCATCCGCTCCATTCCCGGATTATTGCGAATAACGGAAAGGGCGCAATCGACGATGGCAGGGGCGGAGCGATAATTCTGGGAAAGACGGATTGCTTCCGCATTCGGATATGCCTGCATCAGATCATCAAAGCAGCCCGCATCCGCACCCCGGAAGCCATAAATGGATTGATCGGGATCGCCGATTACGAAGAGGGAATTCCCCTTTCCCCAATGCAGCACCAGTTTCCGCTGCAGGGCATTGATATCCTGAAATTCATCCACCAGCAGGTGATGGAATCGCTTTTCTTTTTCTGTCGGCATTTCCAGCGCTTCCAGCATCACATCATCCAAATCCCGGATATTTCTTTCCCGCAGTGCTTCATCATATTGCAATCGCAGCCCGGCAGGAAGCGCAGGGGCGGGCAGCAGATTTTTTTCTGCCGAAATCAAGGCAAGGGCCTGGGCGGGCGGCATTTTTTCCTTCCGGTTTTGCAGCAATTCCCGCAGGATATCCAGCGCCTGCCGCCGGCCGATCAGGGGCTTTTTTTCAATCAGGGAAAGGCAGATGGCGTGGAAGGTGCCGATGGTGATGCCACGCAGGGCCTTTTTCCCCAGCTTCTGCTCCAATCGTTCCTGCATTTCCCGGGCGGCCTGGCGGGTAAAGGTGACGGCGGTGATTTCCCGGGGGGATACGCCCCTTTCCTCAATCAGATGGGTGATGCGATTGACCAGTGTGCCGGTTTTTCCGGTGCCAGGGCCGGCAATCACCAGGAGCGTCTTTGCTTCGGATACAATTGCCGCCTGCTGGGCTTCGTTGGGAGTATTCTTCTGAGGCGCCGGTATCTCCTGGGGCGTTTCTTCCGGCGCTGTATCCAGCAGGCTTTCTTTTTTATCCGGGCCGGGCGCAGGAGGGAGCATGGAGAGCAGGCTGGTCTGGCCCAGGAAAATTTCCTTTTCCCCGTTTTCAAACAGCCGGATCACCCCGTATTCCCCGTCATAGCCCGCCTGGCGGATTACCTGTCCCCGGCGCAGGCGGGAAATGGCCTCGGCCAGCAGGGGCCCGCCGGCAGCATCAATTTCCGGAATGGATTTTTCCCGGAGAATAGAAAACTCCGGCCCCAGCTTTTGCAGCAAATCCTCATAGGCGATCTGCGCTTTTTTGCTGGCGGCAGATACACCCAGGCATTCGCCCACGATTTCGGGCAGGGGCACCAGGCTTTCAAAGGGATGGGGGAGGGGCGGCAGCGCGTTTTCTTTCCTGTCCGCCAATATTTCCACCCGGTGTGAAACGCCCACGGTGATTTTCTTTCCGCAAACGGGGCAGCGCCCCTGATAGGCGATGGTTTCCTCCGGCGTCAGGCGGCACTGGCAATTCCGATGGCCGTCCATGTGATATTTGCCCTCTTCCGGGAAAAATTCAATGGTGCCGCCGAAGCCTTCGCCTGTATCCAGCGCCGTTTTCAAGGCGGAAAAGGAAAGCTCGCAGGAAAGAAGATTGGCTTCTCTTCCCAGCTTTTGCGGGGAATGGGCATCGGAATTGGAAATCAGCACATGCCCGTCCAGGGCAGAAAGGCGGCGATTCATCAGCGGATCGGAGGAAAGCCCCGTTTCCACCGCATGAATATGGCCGGCAAGATCGCCGTAGCATTCCTCGATGGAATCAAAGCCCGAAAAAGCGCCGAAAAGGGAAAAATGAGGCGTCCAGATATGGGCGGGAATATAGATGGATTCCGGGCAGCAGGAAAGCAGAATATCCAGTAATTCCCGGCTGTCCAGGCCCAGAATGGGCCGACCGTCGCTGTGCAGATTGCCGATGGCCTCCAGCCGATGGGAAAAATCCTCCGCCGCATCCAGATCGGGCAGCAGAATCACATGATGCACCTTCCTGGTTTTGTTGTCCCGCTTGTAGATGGTGCTGATTTCGCTGGAAAGCACGAATTGGGGCGGAATGGCCCCGGGAACGGCGCAGGGCAGGCGGTATTCCTCATTGAGCGCATAAAAGCCATTGCCCAGGGGCGAAAGCATTTCGCTGATTTCCTGCCGCCATTTGGGATGGGTAAAATCCCCGGTGCCAACCAGGTGAATTCCCTTTTTCCGTGCCCAAAGATCCAGATGGGGCAAATCGCAATCCCCGCTGGTGGCCCGGGAATATTTGGAATGAATGTGCAAATCGGCGATGAACATGGTGTACCTCAAAAGCGCGCAGTGGAATTGCTTCACTGGCATTCGGGCCGGTAAGAAAAAGCTTGTAAAATCCAGAATGATTTTCTTTGGGAGAGCGCGAGAGGGCCTTTCTTTTTTCTAAAAGAAAGGCCCTCTCGCAACATATATCCATACGCTTACAGGGAATTGATTTGATTGAAGAGCTTGCGGTTGAAGCGATGCTTTTCGGCCAGGGCCTTTTCAATGGGCATATGAAAGGTACGCCCGTTCTTCACGCCGATTACCTGATTGCTTACGCCGTTTTTCAGTAGCTGCACCGCCAGGGCGCCGGCTTCGAAAGCGAAAATGCTGTCCCGGGCCGTGGGCGTGGAGCCGCGCTGGGTATAGCCGATGACGGTATGCCGGGCTTCCACCATGCCGCACTTGCGCTTGAGCACGCTGGCAAAGCGTTCGGCCGTCATGGATTCGCCCTGGAAAACCTGCTTGCCGTAGGGGAGCAGGAATTTATAAACGTCAAAGGGGGCCATGGATTGCCAGCAGCCTTCGGCCACGATGACGGTGGCGCGGGTGTTGCCCATGGCAATCTGCCGGTTCAGCTGGGCGGCCACATCATCCACCTTCCATTTCACTTCAGGCACCACCACGATTTCAGCGCCGGTGGCGGCAGCGGTGGAAAGGGCGATATCACCGCAATCCCGGCCCATTACTTCCACCACGTGGGGGCGATCATGGGAACGGGAGGTGGCGCGGATGGCGCGCACGGCGTCCACGCATACATTGACGGCGGTATCATAACCCAGGGTCATTTCGGTATAGGCCAGGTCATTATCGATGGTGCCGGGAATGCCGATACAGGGGATGCCCAGCTCGCAAAGACGCATGGCGCCCTGGAAGCTGCCATCGCCGCCGATGACCACCAGCCCGGAAACATCCAGTTCCCGCAGGGTACGGGCGGCCTTTTCGCGAATGGCGGGATCCAGAAATTCGCGGCAGCGGGCAGTGCGCAGCCAAGTGCCGGGCAAATCGGCGATATCCAGAATGGTATCCAGATCCAGGCGAGTATAATCCTCCGCCGGATTCTTGGATCGGCCAAGCAGGCCGTTATAGCCCCGCTTGATGCCAATCAGGGGCATGCCATAAGAAGCAGCGTTGCGCGCAACGGACATAACCGCCGCGTTCATGCCGGGGCTATCGCCGCCGCTGGTCAATACTGCGATGTTGGACATAATGATCTCTCCTTACATTCCTTCAGGCTCAGAGCAGCAGATTATTCTCAATCAGAAGCTGCTGGGCTTCCCTTGCTTCTGCCCCGAGCACCATAATTTCATAATAGTTTTCTTCGGAAGAAACGGTACGATACACCTGCTTGCTGCGCGCCAAAATGCCTTCCTGCGACAGGAGCGCAAGAATTTCGTTGGCGTGCTTTTCGCTGCGTGTCATGTGGATCACTCGCCACCCGGCACCCTGGGCCACATGCATTCCCCCCATCATCTTCCAAAGATCCGCGGATATTATATCATGTTCATGCAAGGGATGCCATATGTTTTCAAAAAAAACTTCGTTTTCTTTCATTTTTTGTCGCCTTTTTCAGCGATTTTTCCCGGAGAAGGCGAAAAAAATACCGAAAAAACGAAAAAATTTTTCAGGGGAAAAATCGAAGAAACCGAGAATTTTTTCGCGCCGTTTTTTCGGTATTTTTTGCATCGTAAATTTTTGAATTTTTGCTGTTTTCCGGCAGGGAAAGCGGAGAAAAAAGAGAAGATAATACCGAATCTATTCAGCAAAGGAGATTGAAAAATGCAGCAGGCGGTGGAAAAACGCTCGGCCCGGGCCCTTTCTCTGGCTATTCAGCAGCCAACGCTGGCCGCCGGTTCCGATGCGTCTTTTACCCAATTGCATACCATTTTGCGGGAACTTTTCCCCCTTCTTTTTTCGACGGCAAACTGCGAAATCGTGGATGGAAGGGCCATGCTTTTATCCCTTCCGGGAAGCGGAAATGCCCAGCCGCTGGTATTTTTATCCCATCTGGATGTGGCCCCGATCCGCAATCCGGAGCAATGGAGCGTGGGGCCTTTTTCCGGCGAAATCAGGGATGGTTTTGTTTACGGACGGGGCGCTGCGGATATGAAGGGCCATTTGATTGCCCTGCTTACGGCGGCGGAAATGCTGCTGACGAATCATTTTTCGCCCAGAGGGGATATCTATTTTGCCTTTTCCTGTGACGAAGAAATCCGGGGAGGCAGCATGGAAAAAATGTGTCGCCTGCTGGAAAGCAGGGGCGTAAGGCCCGCTTTCGTATTGGATGAGGGCGGCTCTGTCACCCATCTGCCCACCCTTTGCGAGCGGCAGACGGCGCTGATTGGCGTGGCGGAAAAGGGAAGAATGTGCTTCACCATGACTGCGGACGGGGAAAAATCCACCGAAGCATTGATCCACGCCGCAGAAAGATTGCAGCGAATGTTTTTTGTGCCCCGGATCTGCCAGGTTACCGGGCAAATGCTTTTTGCCCTTGCGGATGAAATGTCGGGGTTTCAGCGTTTTTGTGCCGCCCATCCGGGATATTTACAGAATCGCTTTTTGCGAAAATTGGAGCATACTCATTATGGCTGCGCCTTGAGCCGCACCCAGGTGATGCTCAGCGCCATGCAGGGCGACGCCCTGCGGGGAGAAAAGGCGGCCATGACCTTTCAGGCCTCCATTCTGCCCGGAGAAGGGGCCAAGGAATTGCTCAAGCGGATTCAGCGGGTCATCGCCGATGACAGAATTCTGGTATCGGTGGATGTGATGGATGAACCCAGCCTGATTTCCCCCGCCTCCGGCGCCGCCTGGGATGCCCTGGCCACCGCCATCCATGTGCATTTTCCCGAGGCGATTATTGCGCCCTATCTGCTCACCGGCAGCTCCGACGCCCGGCGGATGGAGGCCATCTGCCCCTATATTTACCGCTTCAGCCCCTTTATTCTGCCGCCGGAGGAGATGGGCCGCATCCACGGGGTGGATGAAAGGTTGAGCATTGAAAATCTGCTGCGGGGGACGGCCTTTTTCCGGCAGATGCTGATGGCATAGAAAAGAAGAAAAATGCCAAAAACCCTTGGTTTTCCTGGAAAAATCCTTGACATGCAGTATTGAATATGATAAAATTCTTTGGTAAGCCGCGCGGAAGGGGCTCTAAACGCATGCACATGCTGCCCCGTGGCTGAAAGATGCCATCCTTCCCCTCCAGGGAAATTCCGGCGAGTAAAAAAAGGAGGTGCTGCCCAAATGTACGCGATTATTGCTACCGGCGGCAAACAGTACCGTGTGTCCGAGGGGGACACTATCTACATCGAAAAGCTTGAAAACGAAGTTGGCGACGTCGTCTCCTTCCCCGTGATGATGCTCTCCGGCGAAACCATCGAAGTGGGCTCTCCCTACATCGAAGGTGCTACCGTGACCGGTAAGGTCGTTCGCCATGGCAAGGGCGAAAAGATCGTTGTCTTCAAGTATAAGAGCAAGAAGAACTATCGCCGCAAGGCTGGCCATCGTCAGCCCTTCACCCAGGTGGAAATCACCGGCGTGAACGCCTGATGGCATGATTCGGGTCACGCTGCTGAAAAATGCCGGGGAATTTACCGGCTTTGAATGCAAGGGCCATGCGGGATATGCCGAGGCGGGCAGTGATATTGTCTGCGCGGCGGTATCCATTCTCACTACCACCTGCGTCAATGCGCTGGAATCGGTGGCGGGAATTGAAGCAAAAATCCAGGTCGAGGATGGCCTGATGAAGGCATATCTTCCCGAAAATGCAGGGCATGACGCCCAGGTGATTTTCGGTTTCCTGCGCCAGGGCCTGCGTGACATTGCGGATGAATATCCGCGCTATCTTCAGCTCACAGAAAAAAAGATAATTGGAGGAAGCAAGCAATGTTGAAGCTTAATCTTCAGCTTTTCGCCCATAAAAAAGGTATGGGCTCTACCCGGAATGGTCGCGATAGCGAAAGCAAGCGCCTGGGCCCGAAGCGGGCTGATGGTCAGTTCGTGCTGGCTGGCAACATCCTGGTTCGTCAGCGGGGCACCAAGGTTCATCCCGGCCTGAACGTGGGCATCGGCAAGGACGATACCCTCTTCGCCAAGGTGGATGGCATCATGCGTTTCGAACGCAAGGGCAAGTTTGACAAGCAGGTGAGCGTACATCCCGTCGTCACCGAAACTGCCGCCCAGTAAGCAATGGAATGAAAAGGGCTGCTCGCTGTGAAGCAAGCGGCCCTTTTTCTATCATCCGGTATTTTTTGATCAGTCCTTTTGCTGCGAGGAAAAAATGAAGCATTTAGAAACGGCCCGGCTATATCTGCGGCCTTTTGAAGCAGGGGATTATCCCCTGATCCTGAAAATTTCTTCCGATCCGGATACGGTGAAATATCTTTATCACTGGGGACACCCTGGCACCACGCCGGAATCGGACGCCCATCGCTTTCTTTCCTATGCCCTGGGCGAATGGGGGAAAAGGCCCATCCGCGCCCGGGAATATTGCATCGTGCTGAAGGAAACCGGGGAAACCCTGGGGGATGGCAGCGTGGAATATTGGGGCGATCATGGGGACGTGGCCGAAATCGGCTGGATTCTGACCCCGGAGCATCGGGGAAAGGGCTATGTTACCGAAATGGGCCGGGAATTGATTCGCTACGCCTTTGAGGAAATGCAGGTTGATAAGGTCATCGCCCATTGCGATACCCGGAATATTCCCTCCTATCGGGTGATGGAACGGCTGCATATGCACCTGGAATCCACCGAAAAGGAATGCCGCCCCGCCAAAACCGAAGGCGGAAAAAAGAGCGATGAATTTACTTATGCCCTTTTCCGGGAAGATTGGGAAAAATGGCCGGAAACAGAAAAATAACTGCTCTTTTCCATAATAGTGCAGGAAAAAGGCGATTCTGGGCAGAAAATGTATCTGTGCCCTTTTATAAATCACCAGAAAATAGGGAAACATGATTCCAGCGGCGCACCGGAATCCGCGCATGTGCGCGGCGAAGATACTGAAGGAGAGAGAAAAATGAAGGCCATCGTTTACGAGTCTCACGCCGGGCATACACGGGCGTATGCCAAGCTTATTGGCGAAAAAACAGGGCTGCCGGTATATTCCGTTCAGGAAGCTAAGGGAAAATTGGAAAAAGGCACGGAAGTGCTGTTCCTGGGCTGGCTGATGGCGGGGATCGTCAAGGGCTTTAAGAAAGCGAAAAAGCAGTATCAGGTAAAGGCCGTCTGCGCCGTGGGCATGGGTAATCATACCCAGGCTGCGGCGGAAAAGACCGCCCGGCAAAATGGCATGGGCAATCTGCCCGTATTCCTCATCCGCGGCGGGCTGGATATGGAGAAGCTCAGCCCCATTTATCGGATGATGATGAATAAGCTTTTATCCGTGCTGGAAAAGAAAAAGGAAAAGACGGCGGAAATTCAGGGATTGATCGATGTAGCCAAATCCAAGGATGATCTGCCTGTTACGGAGGAAGCGGCGGCCCATGTGCTGGCGTATTTGAAGAAATGAAAACGCTGATTTTTGATGGATCGCCCCATCCTAAGGGGGATACCGCCACGCTGATTCAGGCGATGACGGAAACGCTTTCCGGGGAATACCAGATTATCCGGGCCTATGACGAAAGAAATGTATCCCCCTGCATGGATTGCCGCTATTGCTGGCAGCATCCCGTTTGCGCCATGCAGGATGGCATGACCCGCATTTATCGCATGATTCAGGAAAGCGACGCCATTGTGATCGCATCTCCTCTGTATTATTCGGAATTGACCGGGCCTCTGCTTGCCATGCTCAGCCGGCTGCAGCTTTTCTATTGTGCCAATCGTTTCCAGGGCATTCGCTTGAATGAAAAGGAAAAGAAGGGCGGCATTCTGCTCACCGGCGGCGGCATGGGCGGCCCATCCAATGCCATTAAAACGGCAAAAATCCTGCTTCGCGCCATGGGCGCCAAGGATATTGCGGAGGAAGTGATGTCCCTGCGGACAGATTCCCTGCCCGCCCGCCAGGATCCCGAGGCCCTGCAGGCTGCCCGGGTATTGGGACAGATTTTGAGCAAAAAATAAGGAAAATGGATCCCCGGGCCGAGGAATAGCCCGGGGATTTTTGCAGGAAAGACGAAAAAGAAACAGCGATACGATTCCAAATATGCTATACTGATTTATGGCATTTTTCGCCTGCATGCTGCGGGCGTTTATTCTTACGGAAACGGGGATGATTTTTGATGATTGGCACTTTGATCAATGCGGCGGCGGTAATTGTGGGTTCCCTTCTGGGGCTGCTTTTGCGGAAAGGTATTCCGCAGCAGCTGAAGGATACCCTGATTTCCGGTATGGGCCTTTGCGTGATTCTAATCGGCGTGCAGGGCGCGCTGGGAACGGGCAACGTGATGCTGGTGATTCTGTCCATCGTGATTGGCGGCTGCATCGGCGTGGCGCTGCAGATTGAAAAACGGCTGGATCATCTGGGCCAGAAATTACAAAAGCGCTTCTCCCATGGGGAGGATGATAATTTCGGCAAGGGCTTCGTTATTGCGTCGCTGATGTATTGCGTGGGCGCCATGGCCATCGTGGGCAGCCTGGATTCCGGCCTGCGGGGGGATCATAGCACCCTGATTGCCAAATCCATCCTCGACGGGGTGAACAGCATCATCCTGGCCAGCACCATGGGCCCCGGGGTCATGCTTTCCGCCGTGGCTATTCTGATTTATCAGGGGGGCATTGCCCTGCTGGCCCAATTCGTGGCGCCGATTCTGACGGATCGGGCAGTAACGGAAATGAGCGCCGTGGGCGGCGTGCTGATTATGGGGATCGGCCTGAATATGATCCGGAAGGAGCATATCCCCGTGGGCGATCTGCTGCCTGCCATTCTGGTGCCCCTGGCCCTGATTTATGTGATGTAAATATGCGGATATTGATTCAAAAAGCCCGCCGGCAATTGATGCTGCTGGATGCGGAAGGAATAATCCTCTTTTCCTGCAAAATTGCCCTTGGCTCTGCGCCCGCTGGCCCCAAGGAAAAAGAGGGTGACGGCAAAACACCGGAAGGGGAATACTATATCTGCCTCAAAAAGATTGGGAAGTATGGCCCCTCTCTGGGAATCAGCTATCCCAATGAGCAGGACGCCATCCGGATGCAGATGGATGCGGATTTGATTGCCTGCATCCGGGAAAGAGCCCGGAATATGGAAAGACCGCCCTGGGGCTCCCCCATGGGCGGCGAAATCTATATTCACGGCGGCGGTACGGTGCGGGATTGGACGGCGGGCTGCATCGCGCTTTCCGATCAGGATGCAGAGAAACTGTATGAACTCGTGCCCTTGGGAACGAGGGTGGCGATAGGAAAGTAATTCGGAATGGAAGAATGAACAGCGAATGCGGCAAGAGGCATATCACCATTTATAAAACAAACACGGGGAAATGCTCTGACAGGAGGAAAATATAAAAATCCCGAGTGGATTTCTTGGGGAGGGTGCGGGAGGGGTATTCTTTGGCCACAAAGAATACCCCTCCCGCAAAGTATCTCATACAACAATGGTGGAACCGTTCTTTGGTCGCAAAGAATCTTTTTTCAACAAAGTATTCTCCAACATTCCACTGGCATACAAGTGTTTATAAACAAAAAATGCAATATCCAGGATGACTTTCTTGGAGGGGGAATGGGGGAACCGTTCTTTGGTCACAAAGAATGGTTCCCCCATACTCTTTTTCTTTTTTCGTTTTATTCAGCCCGGTAGATGGCGATGGTCAGGGCGCCGTCCTGGGAGGAGGCGTCGATGCGGATGGGGAAGGGATAATCATTCCGGAAACGGAAATTCAGGGCGGAATTCCCCACGGCGGCGTCCACGCCGATGGGCAGATAGGAAGCGCCGTTATCCCCGTGGGCCCGGCGCTGCAGCACGGTAAGGCCGGGCAGCTGAAGCACCACATTATAAAGCGTGGAGGAAACCTGGCATGTGCCGCCGCCATAGCCCTGGGTCAATTCCCCATCCACCAGGGCGCCGGCCTGCAGATAGCCTTCGGAGGCGCGATAGGGGCCGATATCCCGGTTGAAATTCAGATTGGATCCCGCGGGCAGAGGCAATTCGCATAATTTCCGGCAGGCCACGGCGATATTGTGCATCCGGTTCCGATTGGATTCATCGGTGGTGATTTTGTAAAAGGAAGTATAAGAGGCAATGGGCGCGTCAATCCCGGCGTATTCGGTATCGTAATAGACCCGATCCACATCGGCAAGCAGATTGGAATTGATGTAGCCATAGCGGCGGTGATAAATCAGCTTGGCATAGCCATCCTCAAAACCGATAAAGGAAACCTTGGCGCCCTTATACAGGGTGATCAGGGTATCCCCACCGCCGGGCTCGGTGGTAATGGCGGCGGATTCCGCGCCGATGGAAGCGATGTAATGATTGAAATCCACGCCGTAGGGCGGGGTGGTCAGGGAATCTACGGTGCGCATCTGCTCAATGCAGACCCTTTTCACATAGCCGGAAATATTCCCCTGGGGATAAGAGACATAGGCGAAGGTGGGATTCAGGGCATAAATCTTTACCCATACGCCCTTGGGAATGGAGGTGATATGATTGATGCCGGTGGTGCCATCCCAATCGGAAAATACCTTGGCCGATAGGCGCATCTTGCCCACGTATAATTCCGTGGCGGGGATTTCCTCATCCTCTGCAAAGCAAAATGCCCCGGAAAGGGGCAGGAAAAGCAAAATCAGCAGCAGGGAAAGCAGGCGTTTCATGGGTTATTCGGCCTCCTTGTAAACGGCAACAAACAGGCAAAGATCATGGGTGGAGGCGTCAATCCGGATGGGGAAATCATAATCATTGCGGAAAATGAAATTCAGGTTATCGGTGCCGGAAGAGGCGTCCATGCCATGGGGCAGATAGGAGGCGGCATTATCGCCGTGGGGCTTGCGCAGCAAAACGGTGATGCCGGGCAATTGCATCAGCGTATCCCACAGGGTAGAGGATACCTGGCAGGAACCGCCGCCGTAATTCTTTTTGAGCTCCCCATCCACCAGCACGCCGGCCGGTTCATAGCCGTTGGCGGCGTTGAAGGGGCTGACGGTATCATTGAAATTCATGGTTTCCCCGGGCTGCAGCACCTTGCTGATAAAGCCGCAGGCCACCGCCAGGTTATTATTCCGGGGCGGATCATCCTTGAAAAAGGAATGGAAAACGGCAATGGGGGCAGAGGAATCCGCCGATTCGATATGGCTGGCCACAGGATAGATTTCGGTCAGCATCCGGGTATCGATATAGCCATACTGACGCTTGTAGATCAGCCGGGCCCAGCCATCCTCCACGCCCTCCAGGGCCACCCGGGCGCCGGGGGTGAGGATTTCCAGGGTTTCGCTGTCCGCGCTCTTATCGCTTTTTACTTCCACCTGGCGATCGATCACGGCGTAATAATCCTGTTCCATGACGGGATAGGGGGGATGATTGCCGAATACCTTGGCGTCTTCGGGAACGTCAATGCGATTGCGCAGCACATAACCCACGCCCTTGGTACCATACCGGATGGCCACCCAATCAGGGTAAATGGCCAGAATTTCGATCTTGGTGCCGGGATTCATGTATTTGAGCACTTTGCTCTCTTTATCCATTTCTTTGTAGACGCTGGTGGTGCTGTTTTCATAACGGCGGGTAATGATGCCGTTATAGATCACGTCATCCTCCTTGGCCAGCGCAAAATTCGCAGGCAGAATGGCAAGCAGCGCCAGCATCAGCGCCAAAGAAATTATCAGCTTTGCTTTCACAATGGTCCTCCCGTCTTTTCTCGCGTGTGGCGGTGAAGCAATTTTCGCCGTCCTGGGAATATCATTCTTATTATAGCATGATTTCCATGATTGGCAAATCCTCAGGGGAAATTTTTACATTCGGTTTTAGAAATTAAACAGCGTCACCTGATTGGTTTCGGCCAGATCCTTCAGGCATCCATGATCCCGCAGCAGATCCACCACGGCGCTGGATACCTTGCCCCGGTTTTTCAGATCCTCCACGGAAATGAAGGGGGTGCTTCTGGCGTCCACAATGCCCTGTGCTGCCGATTCGCCCAGGCCGCCCAGGGCGGTAAAGGGCACCCGCAGGGCCTTATCCCCTTCGGGAATGAAGCGGGATACATCGCTCTTGTAAAGATCGGCGGGCAGGAAATAATAGCCTCTTGCCATCATTTCCAGCACCAGTTCCATGGCGGTGATGGCATCCTTATCCTTCTGGGAGGTTTTCTTTTCCTGATCCAGCTGATACATTTCCTTGAGCTTCTGCCGCAATTGATCGATGGGCAGGATCATGGTGCAGGCGTCAAAGCCGTCGCCGCGGATGGTAAAATAGGCGGCGTAATAGGCCTGGGGACGGTATACCTTATACCAGGCAACTCGCAGCGCCATGGTGACGTAGGCGGCGGCATGGCCCTTGGGGAACATGTATTTGATCTTCCGGCAGCTCTCTTCAAACCAGGCAGGCACGTTATGCTCATGCATGGCGTCGGCCATTTCGGGCTTCAAGCCCTTGCCTTTGCGCACGAATTCCATGGTATCAAAGGCCATTTTGGCCGGCACGCCCATTTGCATCAGCTGATTCATGATGTCTTCACGGGTGCACAGGCACTGGGAAAGGGGAACGACGCCCTTATCAATCAGATCCTTGGCATTGCCCAGCCATACGTCGGTGCCGTGGGAAAGGCCGGAAATACGGATCAATTCCTGCATGGTGGAGGGATGGGTATCCTCCAGCATTTGGCGCACGAAGGCGGTGCCGAATTCCGGCACGCCAAAGGTGCCCGTATTGCTGCCGATATCCTCCGGCGTAACCCCCAGCGCCTTGGTGGATGAAAACAGGCTCATCACGCCCTTGTCGCCCAGGGGAATATCTTTGAAATTCACCCCGGTCAGTTCTTCCAGCATATGCAGCATGGTGGGATCATCGTGGCCAAGAATATCCAGCTTGACCAGAATATCATGCATGGAGCCGAAATCATAGTGGGTGGTGACGGTGGTGGATTCCATATCGTCTGCGGGGTGCTGTACGGCCGTGAACTGACAGATGTCATATTCCTTGGGCAGAACGACCATGCCTGCGGGGTGCTGGCCCGTGGTGCGCTTTACGCCCACGCAGCCGGCGGCCAGGCGTTCCTTTTCTGCTTCCGGAACGGTCATATTTCTTTCTTCCAGATATTTGAGCACATAGCCGTAGGCGGTTTTTTCCGCCAGGGTGCCGATGGTGCCGGCGCGGAATACATATTCCGTACCGAAGAGATCCTTTACATACTGATGGGCCCGGGGCTGATATTCGCCGGAGAAATTCAGGTCGATATCAGGCACCTTATCGCCCTTGAAGCCCAGGAAGGCCTCGAAAGGAATATCAAAGCCATCCTTGATCAGGGGATTGCCGCATACCGGGCAATTCTTATCCGGCAAATCCACGCCGATGGTATATTCGGGAGGGATATCGAAATCCGCTTTCCTGCAGGTGAGGCAGCGATAATGCACGGGCAGGGAATTGATTTCCGTAATGCCCGTCAAAAATGCCACGAAGGAAGAGCCTACCGAACCGCGGCTGCCAACCACATAGCCATCGGACAGGGATTTGGCCACCAGCTTCTGGGCGATGGAATACAGGGTGCAGTAGCCGTAACCCACGATGGCGTTCAATTCCTTGTCGATGCGCTTTTGCACGATTTCGGGCAATTCATCCCCATAATAGCGATGGGCGGTGCCGTAGGTAAGATTCTTGATATCCTGCTCGGCCGTGGGCCAGAAGGGGGAGAAGGTGGTCTTTCCTTCGGGATGGGGCGGGAACAGGCCCACCTTGCCTACCTTATCAGCAATTTTCTTGGGATTGGTAATGACCACCTCATAGGCCTTTTCTTTGCCCAGGTAGGCAAATTCCTGCAGCATTTCTTCGGTGGTCTTGAAATACAGGGGCGGCTGATGATCGGCGTCGGAAAAGCCCTGCCCGGCCTGCAAAATGGCCCGGAACTGGGCATCCTGAGGATCGAGGAAATGCACGTCACCGGTGGCGACCACCGGGATTCCCAGCTTTTCGCCCAGCCGCACAATGCGCCGGTTGAATTCCCGCAGGGCTTCGTCATCGGCGGCCCGGCCTTCCCGCACCAGGAAGGCATTATTGCCGATGGGCTGGATTTCCAGATAATCGTAGAATCTGGCGATCTTGCCTAGCTTTTCATCGCTGGCGCCTTCCACCATGGCGGAGAATAATTCGCCCGATTCGCAGGCGGAGCCCACGATCAGATCCTTGCGGTATTTTTGCAGAACGGCCCGGGGAATATGGGGCTTTCTGCGGAAATAATTCAAATGACCTTCCGAAATCAGATGGTTCAGATTGGTCATGCCATCCTGGCTGGCGGCCAGCAGCACCACATGCCAGGAATTGCCCAGGGTATAGCCGGAGGAAATATCATTCAGATCCTTCAGTGTCACGGCGCCCTTTTTCTTGGCGTCGTCAATCATCCGGGCCAGGCACTGGGCGGTGGCGGCGGCGTCGTTGACGGCCCGGTGCGCGTCCTTTAAGGATACGCCCAGACGCTTGCAGACGCTGCCCAGCTTATGGGATTTGAGTTCGGGATACAGCTTTCGGGAAAGGGTCAGGGTATCCACCTGCGGCGCTTCATAGGAAAGGCCCAGGCGCTTTAATTCGCTTTCCAGCACGGCACAGTCAAATTTGGCGTTGTGGGCAGCGATGGGGCAGCCGTCCATAAACTCCAGCAGCTTGGGCAGCACCTCGGCCGCGCTGGGGGCGTCCCTAAGCATCTGATCAGTGATATGGGTAATTTCCACGATCTTCTGGGGCAGCAGCATGCCGGGGTTTACCAGCACGCCATAGCTATCCACCACCTGGCCGTGGGCCAGCTTTACTGCGCCGATTTCGATGATCCGGTCCTTGGCGGTATTGAGGCCGGTGGTTTCAAAGTCCAGCACGATAATGGGGGTATCAATGGACAAATCATTTTCGCCCATCACTACTCCGTCATCATCGGTAAGATACCCTTCCACCCCGGGAATCAATTTAATGCCCTTGCTTTTTGCCGCGCCAAAGGCTTCGGGGAAGGCCTGGGCCACCCCATGATCGGTAACGGCGATGGCCTCATGCCCCCATTCGGCGGCCCGGCCAATCAGATCGGAAGCGGAGGAAACCGCGTCCATATTGCTCATATTGGTATGCAGATGCAATTCGATGCGCTTTTCCGGGGCATTATCCATGCGCTTGGGCAATTTGGCCTTGGACATATCCCGGGCCATCACCACCGTTTCATGGGAATAATTATCGTATTGGGTATCGCCTCTAACGATAATGCCCATGCCGGGCTTAATGGATTTTACCACCTTTTGTACCGCTTCCCGCTCAGCGTCGCTGATGGGAACGGGGGCCTCCTCGTCATCCTTGCGGCGGCGGGGACGATAGCGCAAAAATGCCTTGCAGCGGATGGTGCTGGTATAATCCGTCACCAGGAAGGAAAGCAGCACCATTTCGCCTCCGGCGATTTCCTTGTCTTCAACATCCAGCACCTTGCCCTGAATGACCACCAGGCCGCTGTCATCCGTCAATTCCTTGATGGCAACCGGCGGATCACCGATGGCCCGGCCGCGGATGCGCATATCCTCTTCCTTGGGCTTTTCTTCCTTCTTTTCCTGGGCGCTGGCGATTTCTTCGTATCGGGCGGCCCGCTCCGCGGCTACCCGATCTTGCTCTTCCCGTTCTTTCTGCAGTTGGTGCAGGCGCTTTTCCTCATCCCCGCATACCTTCAATACCACGTCCGTATCCAGCCGGAATACATCGTGAATCACGGTGGAAAGCTGGGGGCGGATATTCTGCTTTTCCAGATAATGCAGGGAAAATTCATCCGGAAGTTCCAGAGAGACACGGCCGTTGCCCGGGGCCCAGTGCATGTCAAATTCCCAGGAGGCGGCCGCGGGATAATGGCGCAATAAATAATGATTCAGCGGCGCGGCATATTTATCGGGATTTTGCAAAAATTCCTTGGCCAGGGCAGGGGAAGCCACCCGCAGGGAAAATTTCAGGCCGGGAAAGGCCTGCTGGATGGCTTTTTTCATCACGAAAAAGCCCTTCTCCCCGATCAATACATCGGAAAGAAAGGAAAAATAGGCTTTATTTTCGCTTTTTACATAGCGCACCCGCTCAATGGCAATTTTGCCTTCCGTTTCAGGAAGCGCATGAAATATGGCGCGCAGCAATTCATCATATGTCATTGAGATACTCCCGTACGGCGCGGACCATGCCCTCCGCCAGATCGCCGGTCAATTTGCCCACATGCTTACCGCCGATATACAAAGCGCCGCAATCCTTGCCGCCGCAAAGGGCGATGTCGGCGTCTCTTGCTTCCCCGGGGCCGTTGACCACGCAGCCCATAACGGCCACGGTAACGGGCTTGTCCACGCCGGCAAATTCTTCTTCCAGGCGATGGGCGATGGCGGCCACATTGATCTGGGTGCGCCCGCAGGTGGGGCAGGAAACGAAGCGGATGCCGCTGCGCAGGCCCAGTGCCCGCAGGATGGAAAGGGCGGCGCCGGGCTCGTGCACCGGATCGCCGGTCAGGGATACACGAATGGTATCGCCGATTTTATCCAGCAAAAGAGAGCCGATGCCAATGGCGGATTTGACCGTGCCCTGCCCGGGGAGGCCTGCTTCCGTTACCCCCAGATGCAGGGGATAATCACATACCTGATGCATCAGCTGATAGGCCTTTACCGTCAGCGGCACATCGCTGGCCTTGAGGGAAAGCACGATATCGTAAAAGCCTTCCGCTTCCAGCAGCCGGATATGGCGCAGGGCGCTTTCCACCATGCCCTTGGCGGTGGCGCCGCCTTCCTTTTCCACAATGTCTTTTTCCAGGGAACCGGCGTTTACGCCGATGCGGATGGGCACATGATGGGCCTTGGCGCAATCCACCACCCGGCGAACCTTTTCGGCGCTGCCGATATTGCCGGGATTGATGCGCAGCTTATGAATGCCGTTTTCCATGGCGGCGATGGCCAGGGTATGATCGAAATGAATATCGGCTATCAACGGCACCGGGCTCTGATCCACCAGCGCCCGCACTGCCCCGGCGCATGCCCGGTCATATACCGAAATACGCACCAGATCGCAGCCGGCCATGGCCAAGAGCTTGATTTGTTCCAGCGTAGCGGGCACATCCCGGGTATCCGTATTGGTCATGGATTGAATCGTTACCGGGCTGCCGCCGCCAATAGGCACGCTGCCCGCAAAAACCTGTCGTTTCATAAGCCCCGCTCCTTTGTATCCGGGTTATCGGAAAATCTTGAGAATATCTTTGTAGGTCATCACCAGCATTAGTCCGATCAGAAGCAGATAGCCTGCCATATGCACATAGGCCTCCAGCTTCCTTGGAATCGGCTTGCGGAAAATGATCTCGATCAGCAGGAAAATCATGCGGCTGCCATCCAGACCGGGAATGGGGATCAGATTGAAAAGGCCCAGATTGATGGAAATCATCACCAGCAATTGGATATAGACCAGCCAGCCGTTGGCCTGGGTTTCCTCGGCAATCAATTGGATAATGCCCACCGGGCCGGAGGATTCTTCAAATCCTTCGCCGGTGGTGATCATGGTTTTCAGCCCGTCCAGCAGCGCAGTGGACGCCCGCAGGCAATAATCCGCGCCCAGCTCCACCGCCCGGAAAATGGAAATGGGGGTATAGCCGGGGGTGTATTCATAATTCAGGGTAACGCCGATCATGTAACGCCCATCCGCTTCGCTGTATCGGGGCGCCATGGGGACGGTCAGCACTTCTTCTCCCCGCTGAATTTCAATCAGCAGCGGGGCATCGCCCGCCTCATAGGCGGAAATCAACTGGCTCACCATCAGGCTGCCGCCGTCCGCGCTCATGCCCTGGGCGCTTTCGCCGTTGACAGAAAGGAGTTTATCCCCGGCGGCCATGCCGGCCTCCGCCGCGGCGGAATTTTCGCTGACAGATTGCACGATGGCATAGCCCACATAGCCCTGGGTATCTTCACCCACGCCCATATATAGGCCTACCGCCACCACAAAGGCCAGCACAAAATTCATCAGCGGACCCATGGCGATGGTCAGCAGCCGCTTCCAGGCGGCATGCAGATTCAGATTCCGGGGATCATCCTTGGCTTTTTCCCCAGCATCATCTTCGCCGTAGAACATGCAATAGCCGCCGGCGGGAATCAGCCGCAGAAAAAATACCGTTTCATGCTTTTTGCTTTTCCAGGAGAGCAATTTGGGACCAAAACCGATGGCAAATTCCTTGACGGGGATTCCCGTCCACCGGGCAGCCAGGAAATGGCCCAGTTCATGCACCATGACCATCACGCCCAGCATCAAAATCGCAGCAAGAATAAAGAAAAGTGACATGGAAACTCCTTTTTGGGGGAACCGCTTTTGTGCCAAAAGCAGTTCCCCCAAGCCCCCTCCGAAAACCATTTCGGGAAGGGAGAGGTTGTGCTTACAACACAATTTTCCCCGTGTTTATGAAAATAAAATTACAGCATTTTCCGGGCGGTTTCCCGGGCCAGGGCATCGGCGTAATCGATATCCGAAAGATTCCGGGCGGGCAGATGCCCATGCTTTTGCAGGGCAAAATCCACGATTTCGTAGATTCTTCCGAAGGGAATTTCTCCCTTCAGAAATGCCCCGGCGGCCTCTTCATTGGCGGCATTGAGCACGCAGGCTGCCGCACCGCCCGTTTTCAGGGCGTCATAGGCCATTTGGATGGAGGGGAATTTTTTCAGATCAGGGTTTTCAAAGGTCAGCATTCCCAGCGCGGGAAGATCCAATTCCCGGGCACCGGTTTGCAATCGCTCCGGATAGCTCATGGCGTAAAGAATGGGCACCTTCATATCCGGCGCGCCCATCTGGGCGATGACCGCCCCATCCCGGAACTGGATGGCGGAATGCACGATGCTCTGGGGATGAATCAGCACCTGAATCTGCTCCGGCCGGGCGGCAAAGAGCCATTTGGCCTCGATGATTTCCAGGGCTTTATTGAACATGGACGCCGAATCAATGGTGATTTTTGCGCCCATATTCCAGGTGGGGTGGCCCATGGCTTCGGCGACGGTGGCCTTCTGAATGCGTTCCTTTTCCCAGGTGCGGAAAGGGCCGCCGGAGGCCGTCAGCAGGATTTTTTCGTAAGGATTGCCGTCGGCTCCCTGCAGACACTGAAAAATGGCGCTGTGCTCGCTGTCCACGGGCAACAGGGTGGGGCCGTCTTCAGTTTCGGGGCAGGCCTGCATCACCATTTCGCCGCCTGCCACCAATGTTTCCTTATTGGCCAGCAGGATGCGCTTGCCTGCTTTGCGCGCCGCCATCACGGCCTTTAAGCCGGCCACGCCTACCACGGCGGCCAATACATCCTGGCCTTCGCATTCCCGGGCAACTTTTTCCAGGGAATCGGGGCCAAAACAAAATTGGCAGAATGATAAATCTGCCGGAACGGGGATTTCCTCCCCGGTGAGCGCCGCCATTCGGGGGCGCAATGCGCGAACCTGTTCAAATAAAAGATCCGCGTTCTTATGGGCAGTCAGGGCAGTAACATAAAATTTGTCCGGATGCAGGGATAAAACCTCGATGGCCTGCCGCCCGATGGAACCGGTGCTGCCCAGGATTGCAATGCCTCGCATGGGTATGCTGCCTTTCTTTAAGATACGGTTATACCCCGAAGGGGGAGAGATTCAGATAGATATACATGACCACCGTAGACCAGTATACGCTGTCCAGACGATCCATCATGCCGCCGTGGCCGGGGAAAATATTGCTGAAATCCTTGATGCCGCAGTGGCGCTTGATGAGGGAAGCGAAAAGATCGCCCAATTGTCCCGCCAGGCCGCCGATCAGGCCCAGCACGATGAAATGCCACAGGGGAGGCATAGGCGCGAAGATGGAAAAAATACCGCACATGAGCATGGAGAAAAGAATACTGCCAAGCAGCCCGGCTGCCGCGCCCTCCACGGATTTATTGGGGCTTACCGCAGGGCAGAGCCGGCGCACGCCAAAGCGGCTGCCCACGAAATAGGCCAGGGTATCGCCCATCAGGGGAATGCCAAAGGCTAAAATGGTCAAAAGCAATTGATGGACCCGTTCCGGTGCATTCTGCAGCCCCAGCATGCACATGCCCGGCAGCAGCACGCAGGCCAGGGGCATGGCGGACATGAGGATATCCTCCAAACGGGGCTCCGAACGGAACATCACCATGGCGGAAATCAGCATGCAGGCGCCGGCCACCAGAGGCAGCAGCAAAGATACGCTGCCTACCATCCGGTACAGGGGGATGGAAAGGATCAGGCAAAGCCAGCTGGGCCATTGCACGGGCCGATGCCCGGCTTCGCCCAGGGCGCGGAATACCTCATACATGGAAAAGCAGATTGATATCATATACAGCACGGAAAATACCCAGCCGCCCATGGCCAGGGCAAAGGCCAGCACAGCCGCCAGACAAACGCCGGTAATAATACGGGTCATCATTTATTGCGTCCTCCAAATCGCCTGTCGCGGCTGGTAAAGGCGGAAAGCGCCGCGTGATAGGCGTTGATATCAAAATCCGGCCACAAAACCGTGGGAAATACAAATTCGGCATAGGCGCATTGATACAGCAAAAAATTGCTCAATCGCATTTCCCCGCTGGTGCGGATCAATAAATCCACATCGGGCAGATCGTGGGTATAGAGCATCTGCGCCATTTTCTTTTCATCAATTTCATCCGGCGAAATTTCCCCGCGCAGGGCCATTTGGGCCAATTCCCGGGCTGCCCGGGCCAATTCGGCGCGGCCGCCGTAATTGATGGCAATATTCAATTTCAAGCCGGTGTTTTTTCCGGTTCTTTCTTCGGCTTTATACAAAGCTTCTCTCTGGGGCGGAGGCAGCCCATCCTTATCCCCCAGAATGCGGATACAGACGTTTTCCTGATCCAGCTCATCAATTTCGGAAGTGAAATATTCCAGCAAAAGCGCCATCAGCGCCTCCACTTCCTGCTTCTCCCGATTCCAGTTTTCTGTAGAAAAGGCGTAGATGGACAAAGCCTCGATTTTCAGATCGCTGCTTTCGCGGATAATGGCCCGCAATGCCTCTACGCCTTTGCGATGGCCCAGGGCCACCTGTAATGTATGCTTTTTGGCCCAGCGGCCGTTGCCATCCATAATAATGGCTACATGCCGGGGCAGGGTGCCTTCGATCATGAATCCTCTTTTTCCCGCGGCGCGCCGTCAATAAAGCGGGCCACGATCCATTCATTTTCCCGGCAGGCGATCACGCGAAGGGTGCCCCCCTGCCGCGCCCCATCCTTGCGGGGCGCGGCAGTTTCAATGATGCGGGGGGCCATTTGATCATCCGGCAGGGATTTGAGGGCCTCGTCCAGGGGACGGCCCAGCATCTTCTGCATCAGACTTCCATGATCTCCTTTTCCTTATCAGCGGCGATCTTATCCACTTCCTTGATCTGGGCGTCGGTGAGCTTCTGCAGTTCATCTTCGGCCTTGCGCTGATCATCTTCGGTGATCTGGGAATCCTTCTTCAGCTTCTTGATCTGTTCCATGGCGTCGCGGCGGGTATTGCGCATGGCCACCTTGGCTTCTTCCGCGCCCTTGCGAACCACCTTGGTCAGTTCCTTGCGGCGTTCGGCGTTCAGTTCCGGCACCACCAGGCGGATCAGCTTGCCATCGTTGCTGGGGTTCATGCCCAGATCGCTCTTCTGGATGGCCTTTTCAACCAGCGGAATGGCCTTGGGATCCCACAGGGCGATGGTGAGCAGCCGGGGTTCGGGGCTGTTGATATTGCCCATCTGCTTGAGGGGGGTGGGGGTGCCGTAATAATCCACGGTGATGCGGTCCAGAATCTGGGGATTGGCGCGGCCGGCGCGCAGGGACAGCATATCCTTCTGATAGAATTCCTTGGTTTTGATCATCTTTTCCTTAGCGGCAGCAATGACAGGACGGTACATCGATCAATCTCCTCCGTTCAATGAATCTTTGTTGTTATTGTACCCCGTTTTTGGGGAATAGGCAAGAAAAAAATGTTTTTCGGGGAAAATCCGGCGGGGAAAGGGCGTCATTTCTTTGCTTCGAATTGAAAATAATCCCGATCGAATTGAATCACACAGCGATAGCGGGGATCCAGGGTACGGGCATGGGCGGAAATGCCGTCCTGCAGCGCCTTGGTATCCCGGATTTCGGGGGGTAAAAGCACATCGAAAATCAGGTTGATATGCTTTTCGCCCGGCACCCGTCTGAAATCATGCAGCTTCAGCGGCGGCGTCAGGGAAGAAAGATATTCCGCCATCTGCTTCTGGGTCTTTTCCGTTTTTTCATCTCCGGTCAGGATGGGGTCCATGTGGATGCAGACGGGAATTTTCAGCGTCTGGGAGATTTCTCTCTCGGCGTTATCGATCACTTCGTGGATGGCCACCAGATCGCTTGCGGCAGAAATTTCTGCATGGACGGATGCAAAGGCCCTTCCGGGGCCATAATCATGCAGCACCAGATCATGCACGCCCAGGATGCCGGGGTATTGCATCAGCATTTCCACCAGTTTATTGCCCAATTCCTGATCGGGCTTTCCGCCAAGCAGGCGGCCCACGGTATCCTTGAGCACGTCAAAGGCGGCCTTGAGCACCAGCAGCGATACAAGGGCGCCCACATAGCCGTCGATGGGCCAGCCCAGCAGCATGGTCAGCATGGCGGAAATAAAAACGGCGAAGGTGGCGATGGCGTCGCTCAGACTGTCCTGACCGGTAGCCAGCAGGGTGGGATTATCTGTTTTACTGCCCAGAGTTTTGAAAAAGCGGGACATCCATAATTTGATTCCCACGCCCAACAGCAGCAAAACCACCGTGAGAACGGAAAAGGAAGTGGCCTGGGGCGCAAAGATGCTTTCCACGCTGGAAATCATCAGCTCCACCCCGAATACCGCGATCAATACCCCCACGCTCAGGGCGCCCAGGTATTCAATCCGGCCATGGCCGAAGGGATGATCCTCATCCAGGGGCTTTTGCGCCATGCGTACCGCAATCAGCGCAATCAGGCTGCCGCCGGCGTCGGAAAGATTATTGATACCGTCCGCCGTGACGGCCACTGAGCCGGTGAGAAAACCCATCAGAATTTTAATCAGCGAAAGAAATAAATTCAGCGCCATGCCGGTGATGGAGCCCAGGGTGCCATAGGCCTGGCGCACCTGCTGATCCCCGGTATTTTCGGGATTTTTGATAAAGCGACGAATCAGCCAGGCTGTCATATCTGATTTACCTCCAGGTGATATAAATGGGAAAGGCTGTTCCTTCTAATGAATGCAGAGGGGCAAATGACTATTCCTTTTTCGGCATGGCGGAAGCCGCCGGCTTTCGTCCCAGCATTTTTTCCGCCAGTTCCAGATTTCCTTCCTGCAGCGCCCTGCGGATGGCGGTGCTGGAAATGCGCATGCCGTTATCCAGCGTAACCGGGGAAACAATGGTCAGCCCGATGCCGTTCTCCCGGCACATTTCCTGCAGCTCCTTAACGCCGCAGGCGCCCATATAGCCGAACCGGTGATCATCCCCGCAGATGATATGCCGGGCGTTTAATTTTTCTACAACAATTTTTTGAAAGAATTCTTCCCCGGGCATATGGCGCATATTATCGTCAAAAATGCTGACGGCAATTTCATCCGCCCCGGCGTTTTTGAGCAGCGCTTCTCTTTCTTCCAGGGAGGTCAGCGCCGCCTTTTTCTGCCCGGGGGGCTGATCAAAGGTATGCACGCAGATCTTCAGGCCCTTTTCCCTGGCGGCTTCTTTGGCGGCCTCAATCAGTGCCAGATGCCCCAGATGCACCCCGTCAAAAAAGCCCAGACAGACTACGCTGGGCGCCTTTTCCTGGCTCATGGGCCCCTCCTTGGTTTCTTTGGCGGCGTTGCCGCGCATTCGTTGATGGCCTTCCGGCACAATTCAATATTTTATCATATTTCCCTGTATCACGCAACCTTTCCGATTTTAGCAAATGCGCAGAAAAAAGGCGGAATCATGACGGAAAAGGCGGCTTTATGCTTCCTTTTAGAACAGGAAAAGAACAGGGATTCTCTTGCGCTGAAAACGGGCCGTTTGCTATAATATTTTCTGTTCTGTAAGGAAACTAAATCCTGTTTTTATAATAAGGAGGAAATATCATGAATCAGTATGTTGCCCGGGTATATGCCGATCTGGAACAGCGCAACGCCCATGAAAAGGAATTTTTGCAGGCCGTCCGTGAAGTGCTGGAGGCGCTTTCTCCCGTTTTTGACAAGCATCCCGAATATGAAGACAAGGGCCTGCTGGAACGCTTTGTGGAGCCTGATCGCACCATCATTTTCCGGGTGCCGTGGGTGGATGATCAGGGCAAGGTACAGGTCAATCGTGGCTATCGTGTGCAGTATAATAATGCCATTGGCCCCTACAAGGGCGGCTTGCGTCTGCATCCCAGCGTGAATCTTTCCGTTATCAAATTCCTGGGCTTTGAGCAGGTGCTCAAAAACAGCCTGACCAGCCTGCCCATCGGCGGCGGCAAGGGCGGCAGCGATTTTGATCCCAAGGGAAAGAGCGATAATGAAGTCATGCGCTTCTGCCAGTCTTTCATGACCGAGCTTTACAAGTATATTGGCAAGGATACCGATGTGCCTGCCGGCGATATCGGCGTGGGCGCCCGGGAAATCGGCTATTTCTACGGCCAGTACAAGCGCATCACCGGCCTGTATGAAGGCGTGCTCACCGGCAAGGGCCTTTCCTACGGCGGTTCCCTGGCCCGGAAGGAAGCCACCGGCTTTGGCCTGTGCTATTTCACCCGCGCCATGCTCAAAAAGCATAATATGACCCCCGAAGGCAAGCGCGTGGTGGTTTCCGGCAGCGGCAACGTGGCCATCTATGCGGCCCAGAAGATCACCGAAATGGGCGGCAAGGTAGTTGCCATGAGCGACAGCAACGGCTATGTGGTGGATGAAAACGGCATTGATCTCAAGGTTGTCAAGCAGATCAAGGAAGTGGAACGGGGCCGCATCAAGGAATACGCCGCCCGGGTGAATGGCGCCGTGTACACCGAAGGCTGCCGCGGCATCTGGACCGTCAAATGCGATATCGCCCTGCCCTGCGCCACCCAGAATGAACTGGATGAAACGGGCGCAAAGGCCCTCATCGCCAATGGCGTGATCGCCGTGGCGGAAGGCGCCAATATGCCCACCACCTACGAAGCCACCCAGGCCCTGCAGAAGGCGGGCGTGCTCTTTGCCCCCGGCAAGGCTGCCAATGCCGGCGGCGTGGCCACCTCTGCTCTGGAAATGAGCCAGAACAGCCTGCGCCTGTCCTGGAGCTTCGAAGAAGTGGATCAGAAGCTGATGGGCATTATGGAAAATATCTTTGCCGCTGTGGATAAGGCTGCCACCGAATATGACGCGGAAGACAACTATGTTGTGGGCGCCAATATCGCCGGCTTCCTCAAGGTTTCCGAAGCCATGCTGGCCCATGGCTGCGTGTAATGGAATAAAGATTGAATATTGCGAGAGGGGTATTCTTTGGTAGCCAAAGAATACCCCTCTCGCGCTCTCCCTAAGAAAGCTGTACGGGATTTTATAACGTCCTTCGATGCAGGATGTTTCCCCGTGCATGAAGGAGAGGACACGTTAAGAAATGACTATATAAAATTTCGAATTCCGAATTTTGCATTCCGAATTCTAAATTACCAAGGAGGTTTTTCCATGCTGATCAAAAACGGTATGATCCACGACGCCATTCACGAAGAAGCCTATCAGGCGGATATTCTCGTCCAGAACGGCAAAATTGCCGCCATTGGCGCAAATCTTGCGGCGGAAAATGAAGAAGTGGTGGATGCTACCGGGCTGCAAATCTATCCCGGATTCATCGACGCCCACAGCCATCTGGGCCTGGATTCCGACGGCGTTGGCTATGAAGGCTGGGATTACAACGAAATGAACGATATTATTTCGCCTCAGCTTCGGGGGCTGGATGGCTTCAAGCCTATGCAGCCCTGCATGCTGGAGGCGGCCAGGCATGGCGTTACCTGCGTCTGCACCGGCCCCGGCAGCGCCAATGTATTGGGCGGCACCTTCTTTGCAGTAAAAACCGTGGGCAAGCGGGTGGATAAAATGCTGGTGAAGGACGCCGTTGCCATGAAATGTGCCTTTGGTGAAAACCCCAAGCGCTGCTACCGGGATAAGGGGGATTCTACCCGCATGACCACGGCGGCCAAACTGCGGGAAATGCTGTTTAAGGCCAAGGAATATCTGGCGAAAAAGGAAGCGGCGGGGGATGACGCCGGAAAAATGCCCGGCTTTGATATGAAGCTGGAGGCGCTCCTTCCCGTCATCAAGGGCGAAATGCCCCTGAAGGCCCATGCCCATGCCTGTGAGGATATTTTTACCGCTCTGCGCATTGCCCGGGAATTCGGGGTAAAAATTACGCTGGAGCATGTGACGGAAGGCCATCTCATTGCCGATGAACTGGCGGAAGAAAATGTGCCGGTGGCGGTTGGCCCCTCCCTTTCCAATGCCAGCAAATTTGAATTGCGCAATAAAACCTTCGATACCCCTGGCGTGCTGGCCAAGGCAGGCTTGCAGGTATCCATCATTACCGACGCCCCTGTGATTCCCCAGGAATATCTGCCCCTGTGCGCGGGCCTTGCCATCAAGCATGGCATGCCTCCCTTTGCGGCACTGCAGGCCATTACCATCAATCCCGCCCGTCATGGCGGCATTGAGGACCGGGTGGGCTCCATTGAAGTGGGCAAGGACGCCGATCTGGTGCTCTGCGCCGGCTCTCCCTTTGATACCGATCCGAAAATCCAGGCAGTATATATCGACGGAAAACTGATCTGAAGCATCATAAAAAACGGCCGACATTGTCGGCCGTTTTTAATTCGGAATTCGGAATGCGAAATTCGAAATTTTAAAATGTATATTCTCTTTTATCTTTCAACAATCACGGGGAAATTGCTTGGACTAACGATGCAATCATGATCCCGAACAGCTTTCTTGGGGAGGGTGCGGGAGGGGGATTCTTTGGCATCAAAGAATCCCCCTCCCGCAAATTCTATGCAAAATTTTACTTCGTGGTCAGCAGAGCGCCGTAGCCGGGGAAGGGCCAGACGGATTCTTCCACGATCATTTCGGCTTCATCTACCAGGCTGCGCAATGCCTGCATGGCCTGGAAAATGCTGTCCCGGCAATGGCGCGCCTGATCCAGGGGCGGCCAGGCGGCATCCAGGGCCTGCACGCTTTCCTGCAGCGCTTCGGTCTTTTCGCTGATGCCGGAAAGCAGCAGGGAAAGCTGCTTCACCAGCTTTTCTTCGCAGGGCAGTTCTACGTCGGGCAGGAAAGCGCGCTTGGCCAGGGCGGCCTCGGAAATCTGCCGGGAATAGCGGATGATGGCAGGAATGATTTCCTTGTTTACGATATCCAGCATGGTGTGCGCTTCGATGGAAATCACCTTGCAGTAGTTTTCCAGCAGGATTTCATAGCGGCTGTGCATTTCTTCGCTGGTGTATACCCGCTGCCGCTCAAAGAGCGCAATATTCTTGGGATGAATATAATAGGGCAGCGCATCCGGCGTGCTGGGCAGATTCAGCAGCCCACGGCGGGCGGCCTCTTCCTTCCATGCTTCGGAATAATTGTTGCCGTCAAAAAGGATGCGCTTGTGATTGGCGATGGTATCCACAACGATCTGTTCCACCGCCGCTCGGATATCACTGGCTTTTTCCAGCATATCGGCAAATTCGGCCAGTACGTCCGCCACGATGGTATTGATGACCACGTTTGCTTCGGAAATGGACATGGCAGAGCCAGGCATGCGGAATTCAAATTTGTTGCCGG
This sequence comes from Clostridiales bacterium, assembly GCA_015056015.1. Lineage (GTDB taxonomy): Bacteria > Bacillota > Clostridia > Christensenellales > Aristaeellaceae > RUG563. Next base: position 37,786 of record SVHD01000002.1, on the reverse strand, counting down.
TAAAGGCCAGCGGCGAGGTACGGTTTCGGTCGGTGGTATCCTTGGGAATTTTGGGCAGGGTCTTGACCCCGATGTTCATTTCCATCCGTTCCCCGGCCACATAGGCATTGTGGTTTTCCAGAGCCTCCAGAATGGCCATCAATTCATCACCCAGGAAAATGGAAATGATGGCAGGGGGCGCTTCGTGCGCGCCCAGACGATGATCGTTGCCGGCAGAAGCAATGGAAATGCGCAAAAGATCCTGATGCAAATCCACCGCTTTGATGACAGCCACCAGGAATAATAGGAACTGGGCGTTTTCTGCGGGGGTTTCCCCGGGTTCCAGCAGGTTCATGCCCGTATCCGTGCTCATGGACCAGTTGTTATGCTTGCCCGAACCATTCACCCCGGCAAAGGGCTTTTCATGAAGCAGGCAGGCAAAGCCGTGCTTGGGCGCCACCCGCTTCATTACTTCCATGGTCAATTGGTTGTGATCGGTGGCAATATTGGCGGTGGTAAAGATGGGCGCCAGTTCATGCTGGCAGGGAGCGGCCTCGTTATGCTCGGTCTTGGCGGAAACCCCCAGCTTCCACAATTCTTCGTCCACTTCACGCATGAATGCGGCTACCCGGGGCTTTAAATTGCCGAAATAATGATCATCCAGTTCCTGGCCCTTGGGGGGACGGGCGCCAAAAAGCGTGCGCCCGGTATAAATCAGATCCTTGCGCTTTTCATAAAGATCCCGGTCGATCAGGAAATACTCCTGCTCCGGGCCCACGGTGGCGGTGACCTTCTTGATATCCTGATGCCCGAACAAACGCAAAATCCGCTTGGCATGATGATTCAAAGCCTGCATGGAGCGCAAGAGGGGCGTTTTCTTATCCAGCGCCTGGCCGCCGTAGCCGCAGAAAGCAGTAGGGATGCACAGGGTATTGCCCTTGATGAAGGCATAGCTGGTGGGGTCCCAGGCGGTATAGCCCCGGGCTTCAAAGGTGGAGCGCAATCCGCCGTTGGGGAAGGAGGAGGCGTCGGATTCGCCGCGCACCAATTCCTTGCCGCTGAATTCCATGATCGCCCCGCCGCCCTCAATGGGGGAAAGGAAGGAATCGTGCTTTTCGGCGGTGATGCCCGTCATGGGCTGGAACCAATGGGTATAATGGGTGGCGCCCTTTTCGATGGCCCAATCCTTCATGGTATTGGCCACCACGCTGGCCACCTCGGCATTCAGGGTGCGGCCTTCGGCGATGGTGCGATGCAAAATCCGATAGGTTTCCCGGGGCAGGCGCTGCCGCATGACAGCGTCATTAAATACCAGGCTTCCAAAGGTTTCCTGCAGACTCATGGGGCAATCCTCCCGTTGATCGGCTCAAAAAAGCATGACGCCGCGTAAACTGTATACGCAGCGTCATTGCTGTGTGAATCATTATAGAGGGAAATTCTGATTCTGTCAAGAAAAAATGCAGGTTTTATGCAGGAATATACCGGGCGCGAACAACATTGTTCAGTTTGTCCAGGGCGGCCAGCAGGGTTTCGTCCGGCTGCTGGGAAAGCTCCAGCACGGTGACGGCCATATCGCCTTTGCTCTTGTTGAGCATGTTCTGAATATTGATGCCGCGGCCGGAAATCAGATTGGTGATATTGCTGACGATGCCGGGCACATTCTTATGGATCAGAAGCACGCGGCTGCCTTCGGGCATGCCCAGGGTGATTTCGGGCATATTGACGCTGTTGCGGATGATGCCCCTCTCCAGGTAATCCCGGATTTCGGCGGCGGCCATTTCGGCGCAGCGCTCTTCGCTTTCGGGGGTGGAGGCGCCCAGATGGGGCAGACAGACCACCTTGGGTACATCGATCAGATTGGCGGTGGGGAAGTCGGTAACGTAGGCAGCCAGCTGGCCGTTTTCCAGATTGGCCTTGATGGCGTCGGCGTCCGCCAGTTCGCCCCGGGAGAAATTCAGAATGCGTGCGCCCGGTTTCAGGGCCTTGATGAAGGCGTCATTGATCATCCCCTTGGTGCTGGCCATCAGCGGGATATGCACGGTAATATAATCCGCATCCTTCAGCGCATCTTCCATGGAATCGGCCCGATGAATGGCGCGGGAAAGCGCCCAGGCATGCGCAACGGAAATATAGGGGTCATAGCCGATAACATTCATGCCAAACCCCTGGGCGGCCGCATTGGCCACCAGCGCGCCGATAGCGCCCAGACCGATAACTGCCAGCTTCTTTCCGCGAAGCTCGGGGCCAACAAACTGGCCCTTGCCCTTTTCCACCAGCTTTTCCACGTTGGGCTCATCCTTGATGGTCCTGGTCCAGGCAATGCCGCCCGCCAGATCGCGGCTGGCCATCAAAAGGCCTGCCATCACCAATTCGGCTACGGCATTGGCGTTGGCACCGGGGGTATTGAAAACCACGATGCCGGCTTCGGAGCATTTGTCGATGGGGATATTGTTCACGCCGGCGCCGGCACGGGCAATGGCCAGCAGGCTTTCGGGCAGCTCCAGATCATGCATGGCGGCGCTGCGCACCAGGATCCCATCCGGCGTGGGCTCGTTGGCGGAAATCACATAGTTTTCCGCGGACAGGGATTCGTGAATAATGGGCGAAATCGCATTGAGCGTCTGAATCTTAAACATAATAACCTCCTTGGGGATGTGAGGATGGGTAATGGCGGGGGAGAGGTTCTTTGATGCCAAAGAACCCCTCCCCCGCGCCCCCTTCAAGAAAGCGGTATGGGATGTTCCTTGGCACGAACTCAAGAATGTGTTTTCCCCATGTTGCAATAAAATGGCAGTAGCGGGGAGAAATTGCCGATAGAGCGGGTAATGATATTTTCCCGATGGCTTTCTTGGGGAGGGTGCGGGAGGGGTATTCTTTGGCCACAAAGAATATTCCTCCCGCAAATATCCCCTTCCCCGTCACTCTTTAGCTTCGAACTCCTTGAGGGCGGCGACCAGGGCCTGGACGCCTTCCATGGGCATGGCGTTGTAGATGCTGGCGCGCATGCCGCCTACGCTGCGGTGGCCTTTGATATTGACCAGGCCCTTGGAAGCGGCAAATTTGATGAAGGCGGCGTCCTTTTCCTTATCGCCGGTAATGAAGGGCACATTCATGATGGAGCGGAATTCCTTCTGGGCGGTGGCCTTGAAAAGCTTGCTGTTATCCAGGTAATCGTAGAGCAGCGCGGCCTTTTCCTGATTCACCTTTTCAATGCCCTCAACGCCGCCCTGCTGCTGCAGCCATTCCATGCACAGACCGGCCACATAAATGGCGAAGGTATTGGGGGTATTGATCATGCTTTCGTTATCCGCCTGGGTGGCCCAGTTGAGCAGCTTGGGGCAGATGGGGGAAGCATGGCCCAGCAGATCCTTGCGGATGATCATGATGCAAAGGCCGGCAGGGCCAATATTCTTCTGGGCGCCGGCATAGATCACGCCGAATTTGTTTACGTCATATACTTCGCCCAGGATATTGCTGCTCATATCCGCGACCAGGGGCGCGGGGCCTTCCGGCAGCTTGGTAAAATGGGTGCCGTAAATGGTGTTGTTGGTGGTGATGTGCAGGTAATCGGCGTCCGCATCCAGCTTGCCTTCCCAATCGGGAATATAGGTGTAATTATCTTCCCGGGAGGAGGCGACGATATTCACCTTGCCATATTTGGCGGCTTCCCCGGCAGCGCCGTGGGCGAAATTGCCGCTGTCGATATAATCGGCCTGGCCCTTCACCATCAGATTCATGGGAATGGAGGCAAATTGCATGGTGGCGCCGCCGTGCATGAAGAGCACCGCATAGTTTTCCGGAATATGCATCAGCGCCCGGAAGCGGGCTTCCGCATCATGAATGATATCCAGATACATATTGCTGCGATGGCTCATTTCCATCACGCTCATGCCGGTTTCGGCATAAAGAGGCAATTGGGCCTTTACCTTTTCCAGGACGGGCAGGGGCAGCATGGAGGGACCGGGCGAAAAATTATAAACACGTTCAGACATAAAAGATACCTTCCTTTCACGTGATGAAATACTGTTTTTGTTTCGTGGGACGAATTTTACCCGCCGGGCAAAACCTGTACCATATATTTATTATGCGCCTTTTTATCGTGAAATGCAATAGAATTTCAGCGCAAGTACAGGGAAAGAACAATGATCATCTGCCCCTGGAAATGACGTCTGCGGGATGACGTTTCTAACTTGCAAAATACTATATCTTGCGCTTGTCGTTTCCTGTCGAACGAAATATGGTACATTCGACAAAATACGACAATTTCTCCCGTTGCAATCCCGGATTCGACGGCGTATGATAAGGAAGGCGGCAGAAAAAGAAAAAAATACAGGAACGCCGTCACAAAGGAGGATACCGCCATGAAAAAAATGAGAGCTGCGCATGATTACTACCGGCTGGCCCTGCTGCGGATGCAGCTGGCCGAGGCTTTTGCGGCGGGGGATATCTCCCTGACGCAGAAACTGAGCCGGATGATTGACGCTTATCAGCTGGCACAATGGAAAAAACGGGAGGAAAACAAGGAAGCCGCCATCTGAGCGCGGTTGAGACAGGAATAATTTCAAAAAAATACCATTTTTTCATTTTCCCTCGCCTCTGTGCAATTGCGCGCAGAGGCGTTTTCATGTATAATAAGGAATGGATTGCGCTGAAATTGTTATTTTTCCGGATTGGACCGGGGCCGGATTCTATCTTTATCGGAATATGGCTTATTTATAAGGAAATTATTGGAGGAGGGATATTTTTTGCAATTGATTCTTCGCTATGTCAAGCCCTATTTTTCCCGCTTGGCCGGGGGCATGACCTGCAAATTTTTCGGCACCATCATGGATTTATTTCTGCCCTGGCTGCTGGCCTATGTGCTGGATGAAATCGTGCCGCTCAAGGATGCGGGCCAGGTTTATCTCTATGGCGGCGCCATGCTGCTTTGCTCGTTCTTTGCCTGGTCGGGCAATATCATTGCCAACCGGGTGGCGGCTTCTGTAGCGAGGGACGCCACCCGCCGGATCCGCCATGATCTTTTCGGCAAAATCACCCGGCTGACCTCCCGGGAAATTGATCGCTTTACCATCCCTTCCCTCATTTCCCGTATGACCACCGATACCTTTTATATTTATCGCATGATCGGCATGATCCAGCGCATCGGTATTCGTGCCCCCATTCTGCTCATTGGCGGCATCATCGTTACCATGACCCTGGATTCCGCCCTTTCCGCACTGCTGGTGGCCATGCTGCCCTTTATGGGGGGCATCGTGTGGTTTATTTCCCGCAGGGGCGTGCCGCTTTATGGCGCGCTGCAAAAGCAATGTGATAATCTCACCCGCATTGTTCGCGAAAATTTGAACGGCATTCGCATCATCAAGGCTTTATCCAAGACGGAGGATGAAAAGCAGCGCTTTGCCCGGGTCAATGAAACCGTGGCGGCCAGCGAAACCAAGGCGGCTTCCGTGATGGCCGTCAATTCCCCCACCATGCAGTTTTTGCTCAATATGGGGCTGGTGCTGGTGGTTTTTGTGGGAGCCAAGCGGGTGGACGCCGGGCTCACCGGCGCGGGCAATATCATTGCTTTCCTTTCTTATTTCACCATTATTCTCAACGCCATGCTGACCATCACCCGCATTCTGACCATGTATTCCAAGGCCCTGGCCTCCTCCCGGCGCGTGGAAGAGGTGCTCAATGGCGCGGAAGAAAAGCGGGATGGCGAAGAATATCTGCCCGACGCCCAGGCGCCGCATGTGGAATTCGATCATGTTACCTTCTCCTATAATAAGAAAACCCCCGATGTTCAGGATATTTCCTTCTCCCTGAAAAAAGGCCAGCGGCTGGGGATTCTGGGTCCCACGGGCGCGGGTAAATCCACGCTGATCAAATTGCTGCTGCGTTTGTATGATGTGGATGAGGGCGCCATTCGCATCGGCGGCACGGATGTAAAGGATATTCCTCTGGAAACGCTGCGCAGGATGTTTGGCATCGTATTCCAGAATGACGCCATTTTCCGGGGCACCATTGGGGAAAATATCCGTCTGGGCCGGGAAATTTCCGTAGAGGAAATGGAAGCGGCCATTGCGGACGCCCAGGCGGCCTTCGTTTCGGAAAAGGGCGGCCTGGAGGGCGAAGTGGTTTCCCGGGGCCAGAATTTCTCCGGCGGCCAGCAGCAGCGGCTGCTGCTCTCCCGGGCGCTGGCGGGCAATCCGGATATTCTGATTCTGGATGACGCCGCTTCCGCCCTGGATTTTAAAACAGAAGCCAATCTGCGGGCGGCGCTGAAAAAGGGCTATGGCGATACCACGGTGATTACCATCGCCCAGCGCATCAGCGCCATTATGCACAGCGATGTGATCCTGGTATTGGAAGATGGGCAGCCCATGGGCGTTGGCACCCATGAGGAATTGATGGAAAGCTGCCCCCTGTATCGTGAAATTGCCCAGCTGCAGTTGGGAGGTGAGGAAGAATGATGGGAGGTCCCCGCGGCGGCGGTATGCGCGGCGGCATGCCCGGAAGAGGCCCGCATTATGATCGCAAGCCGGTGAATAAAAAGGCAACGCTGCTCCGTCTGCTCAAATATATGATGCAGTTTAGGTATCTGCTTTTGCTGGCGTTGGTTTTGACCATCGTTTCCAATGTGTTTTCCATGATCGGTCCCAAGCTTTCGGGCAATGCCATTGACTGCATTGCGGCGGATGGCGGCGTGGATTTTGCGGGCGTGGGCTATTATGCCATGCTGATGCTGTTTTTCTATCTGGCGTCCTCCGTGCTTTCCTATCTTTTGCAGATTCTGATGGTGCGCATCAGCCGCAGGGTTACCCTGCGCATGCGCCGGGATTTGTTTGAACGGCTCTGCGATATGCCGGTAGGCTTTATCGATACCCATCCTGTGGGCGATCTGATCAGCCGTATTTTCTATGATACCGATACCATCAATACCTCGCTTTCTTCGGATGTGGTGCATGTATTGGCCAGCATGATTACCATCATTGGTTCCCTGGTGATGATGCTGTCCATTTCGCCGCCCCTGGTGCTGATTTTTGCGGTGACCATTCCCTTATCCATGATGCTGACCACCTTCATCACCCGGCGTACCCAGCCCCTGTTCAGGCTGCGTTCCCGGAAGATGGGCGAGCTCAATGATTTCTCCGAAGAAATGATTTCGGGCATGAAGACCCTCAAGGCCTATAATCAGGAAGAAAATACCCTGGCTTCCCTGGACGCCATCAATGAAGAGGTGGTTACCTCCTACTACAAGAGCGAGTATTATTCCTCCATTATGGGCCCCTCGGTAAATATGGTCAATAATCTTTCCCTGTCCCTGATCAGCGTCTTTGGTGCGCTGATGTTCATGAACGGCAAAATTTCTCTGGGCAATATTTCGTCCTTTGTTCAGTACAGCCGCCGTTTCTCCGGCCCCATCAATGAAATTGCCAATATTTACGGGGAATTGCAATCGGCCATTGCCGCTGCCGATCGCGTATTCACCCTGCTGGATGAGCCCCTGGAAAAGGCGGACGCGGAAAACGCCCATGTGCTCACGGACGTCAAGGGCGATGTGGAAATGAAGGATGTTTCCTTCGGCTATGAAAAGGGCAAGACGGTACTGAAAAATCTGTCCTTCGAGGCCCGCAGCGGCGCGCTGATCGCCATTGTCGGCCCCACCGGCGCCGGCAAAACCACCCTGATCAATCTGCTCATGCGCTTTTATGATATTGAATCCGGGCGCATTACCGTGGATGGCAAGGCGGTGGATGAGGTGACCCGGGCCAGCCTGCGCCGCGCCTATTCCATGGTGCTGCAGGATACCTGGCTTTTCTCCGGCACGATTTATGATAATATCGCCTATGCCAAGCCCGGCGCTACCCGTCAGGAAGTGGAGGCCGTGGCCAAGGCCGCGAAAATCCACAATTATATCATGAGCCTGCCCGATGGATATGATACCGTGATTACCGATGACGGCGCGAATATTTCCAAGGGCCAGAAGCAATTGCTCACCATCGCCCGGGCCATGCTGGTGGACGCCCATATGCTGATTCTGGATGAAGCCACCAGCAATGTGGATACCCGCACCGAAGTGCAGATCCAAAAGGCGATGCGGTTGCTGATGCAGAATAAAACCTGCTTTGTGGTTGCTCACCGCCTCTCCACCATCAAGAATGCCGATCTGATCCTGGTGGTCAAGGATGGCAACGTCATTGAGCGCGGCACCCACAAGGAACTCATGAAGCAGGGCGGCTTCTACCGCGAGCTTTATGATTCCCAGTTTGCGTGAGGAAACGGAGAGGAAAAGGATTGCGAGAGAGACGCTTTTGAGCCAAAAGCGCCCCTCTCGCGCTCTCCCCGAAAAGCAATTCTGGAACATACGGAAGACATTCTATCAGCATGTGTGCCAGTGGGACAAGGGGAAAATATACAAATAAAATGCCTGTCTGTTTTCAGACAGGCATTTTTATTATTGTGTCACTGGCAACCCGGTGGATTAGATTGCGCCAAGAAAAATCCAGAGTCAGTTTTCTTTGGGAGGGTGCGGGAGGGCCTTTCTTTTTCAAAAGAAAGGCCCTCCTGCAAATTCCTCACATCTCGTTCTCAAACAGTTCGATCAGGCGTTGACCGATGAGGATGGATTGCTCCACGGCCAGATGCTTTAAATCCTTTGGCAGATAGCGGCCGAATTCCTGAATTTCGTAGGTCAGTTCACCTTGGTAGCCGATATCCCGCAGGCCGGCCATGGCGTCCTTCCAATCAATGGTGCCATAGAAGGGCATCAGATGCTCGTCTGCGTTTCCGTGGTTATCCGCCACATGCACGGCCTTCAGCCGCTTGCCCAGCACATTCAGATTCTGCCGGTGGAAGCCGCCGGTAAGATGGGCATGCCCGAAATCGTAGCAGACGCCCACATGCTTTTCATCCCGGAAAGCATCGCAAAGATCGGCCAGCTCATACACCGAAGCGCAGTAGATCCGCTGCTGAGGCATGCCTGGCTGATATTCGAAATCATTTTCCAGGGCAATGCCCACGCCGAATTCCCGGGCGGTTTTCAGATGCTTTTCAAAATATTCGATATTTTTTTCTCTGGATACGCCCATGTCCTGCCCGGCGGGATAGTAGGTGGCCGGATGGGTCACCGCCCAGCGAACGCCCAGCATGGCGGAGGCAATGATGCATCTGCGGATCAATTCCTCCATCAGCGGCGCTTTGTCGCCGGCGCCCGGGCCGAAAACATCGTAATAGGGCAGATGGGATTGGGTGAAGCGGATGCCCCGCTCTGCGGCATACTGACCGATATGGCGCACATAGCTTTCCCAATCATCGGTGCGCAGGGGAGAGGAAGGATTCATGGCCATGCAAAGATTGATATCCAGGATTTCATAGCCCGCTTTGGCGCAGGTATCGATGCAAAATTCCACGGGCAGCCGTTCCCTGCCCCGCTGAAAAGCGCAGATATTGGTGGAGGTGGATAATTGCATGGAAATTCTCCTTTCCCCGGAAGAATGGAATTACTGATTGGCCTGGGCGTATTGATAGAGCAGCCCGCCCAATTCATCCGCCATGATATCCACGGTGGTTTCCGCATCATCGCCGTATTCCAGCATATCGGATACGCAATTCTGGATGGCATAATAGAAATCGGTGGAGGGGCCCACGGTGACAGAACGCATGGCAGCGGGGGTGACGGCCAATTGCTCCATGCCCACCTTGTACTGGGGATATTCCTGCAGAAGCTGCTGATAAACGGCTTCATTCACCGCATTTTCATTGGCGGGAATATAGCCCGTGCCCACGGCGAAATCCGCCTGAATGGGGGCGCTGGTCAGATACAGCAGCAGTTCCCGGGCGGCGGCCTTTTTGGCGTCATCCTGCTTATCAAACATGACCAGGCAGCTGCCGGATACGCTGGCGCCGAAGGAGGCCTCTTCATTGACCTTGGGATAGAAGGCCACGCCCATTTCAAAGCCGCCGTTGATTTTATTGAGCAGAGAGGTCACGTTGGAAGAGGAGGAGGTATACAGGGCCAATTGGCCGGTTACAAACGCATCGGAAGAGGCGGCGGTATTTTTCAGCGCGCCTTCGTCATACATCCGCTTCCATTCGGTCAGGAAGGTGGCAAGGGCGCCGTTATCAATGCAGGCCAGCTCGGTGGCGGAGGCTTCAGAGCCGTTCTTGTGATTGACTACATAGCTGTCCAATTGTCCCAGCCAGTTGGCCAGGGTGGGGGTATTGGGAATGGCGGCATAGGGGATCAGCTCCGTGCCGGCTTCCGTGGTCTTGGGCAGGGCGGCGGCCAGGGAAATAATATCGGCAAAGGTTTCCGGGGCCTGCATATTCACGCTGTCCAGCAGGGTTTTATTATAGAAAAGAATGGTGGTGGAGGTGGCAAAGGGCAGGCCCAGCTGGGTGCCGGCAAAATTCCAGTTGCCCATGGCGGCGTTAAGCAGCGCGCCAACGCCGGTATCAAAGGCGGCGTCATCCGCCCGGGCCTGATCGATGGTATAGGCCACGCCGGAAGCATGATAGGATACCTTGCCGGTGGCGTCCAATTGCATCACATCGGGCAGGGTATCGGTCTGATTGGTGTTGAGCATGCTGTTCATTTTCGTGGTGGCGTCGGCATAGGAGCCCTGGAACACCAATTCCACTTCGATGCCCTTTTCTTTGCCCACGGTGGCATTGAATTGCTGGATATAGCTTTCCATCAGCACCCCGGCGTTATCGGACATGGAATGCCAGAAGGTGATTTTGGTATTTTCTGCGCTGGCGGTGCAGGCGCAAAGGGATAAAATCATAACAAGCGTTAACATAAGAGCCGTCAGTTTCCGTTTCATCAGGGAGCCTCCTTTTACGATCAATAAAAATGGTTAAGCGGCCATGCCGCGAAAACCCTCAGCCAACCAGCGCCCCCGCCGCCATGGCGCGGGTAATATTCCGGCGCAGGAAGAAGAAAAGAATGAAAGCGGGAATCAGGGAAATGGCAACCCCGGCCAATACCACATGGTAATTGGTATCCTCCAGGGTGGTCAGCATGGTGATGCCCACCTGGATGGTGCGCATATCATTCTGATTGGTAACCAGCAGGGGCCAGAGATAGGCATTCCACATGGTCACAAAGCCCTGCACGAAAAGCGTGACCAGAACGGGCTTGCTGATGGGCAGCAGGATGGACAGCATGAAGTGCAGATCGCCGCAGCCATCCAGATGGGCCGCTTCCTTCAGCGCCAGGGGGGCAGATTTGAAATTCTGCCGCAGCATGAACATCTGGCTTGCCCCCACAAAGGAAGTGATTGCCATGCCCAGGTAGGAATCCATCAGTCCAAGCTGCGCCACCGTCTGGTAATTGGTGATCAGCAGCGTATCGGCGGGCAGCATCATGGTGCCCAGAATCAGGAAAAAGAGAAATCTCTTTCCCTTGAATTCAAAGAATACGAAGGCGTAGGCCGCAAGAATAGCGAATACCAGCCGCACGCCGGTGCCCAGCAGCGCTACCACGAAGGAATTGAAGAAAAAACGCAGCACAGGCACCTGCCGCCACACGGTTTCAAAATTTTCCGTGTAGCCAAAGCTTTGGGGAAACAGGGTGGGGGGATAGGCGGCGAATTCCGCTTCGCTTTTGAAGGCGCCCAGAATGCCGTAAAGCACGGGGAAAATAATCGCCAGGCCCAGGCAAAGGGCCAGCAGGGAAAGCAGCGCATCGGAAAGACGCTTTTTTTGCTTCCGCGTCATTGATAATGCACCTTCTTTCCTTCCAGGGTGAAAGCCCCGATGGTGAAGAGCAGCGTCAGGGCGAAGGTGATCAGGCTGACGCAGGCCGCCAGGCTGTAATTGGAAGAGGAATAGCCCGAGGAATACATCATATAAATCAGGGTGGTGGTGGCCCGGGAAGGCCCGCCCTGGGTTAAAATGATGATGGGGCCGCTGGTCATCATGGCAAGCACCATATTGGTGCAGGCCACATAGAGAATGGTGGGGGAAATAAGGGGCAACTGAATCCGCAAAAAACGATTGCCTGCGCCCGCTCCGTCAATCAACGCCGCTTCCATCAGATGCCTGGGCACCGAGCGGAAGGCGGAGAGGAAGAGCAGAAAATCAAAGCCGATGCCCATCCACACCGTCAGCATCAGAATGCCGTAAAGGGCGGTGTTCCGATCCTCATACCAGCCAATATTCAGCTGGAAAAGATGATTGATATAGCCCACCGTGGGATTGAGCAATACCTTGAAAATCAGTGCCGCCGCCGACATGGATACCGCCATGGGCAGGGTGAACATGGTTTCATAAATGGCACTGCCCCTGCGGCGATTGGTGGCCAGCAGGGCCAGGAAAATGGTGATTGCCAGGGTGATGGGCACATTGAGCAGCGTCAGCTGCAAAGTGTTTTTCAGCGCAATGCCAAAATCCCGACGGGAGAAAAGATACCGGAAATTTTCCAGCCCCACAAATCCGGTGATTTCCCCTTTAAAGTTTACCCGGGAAAAGCTGTAAAGAAACGTTTTGAAGAAAGGATAATAAACAAATCCGATGGCGAAAAGCAAAATGGGCAGCAAAAACAGATAGGGCTTCAGCCGCTGCCTGAGTGGCTTGCGCCGGGGATTCCCCTGCGCCGCCGCACGGATATGCATATTTATCCCTCCTTCCTGTCTTGATTCGGATATGAATGGAAAAAAGCAGCGCAGATGCGCCGCGCAATCCTCCATTAAATATTATAACATCGGCATTTCGGAAAGTAAACCGGAAAGGGCGAATTGAACGTGAAAAAAACAGGGCAAAAGTATTGGAAACGCGCCTGCCCGCTTCCTTTTCGTTCACGGGGAAAATGCCGCGGAATGGAGGATGTTTTTTTCGGGGCAGTTTTCTTTGGGAGAGCGCGAGAGGGCCTTTCTTTTTCAAAAGAAAGGCCCTCTCGCAAAAATGTTTCTTTTTATTACAGCTTGGAGCGCTGGATCTTGCCGCTGGTGGTCTTGGGAAGCTCGTCCTTGAAAACCACGATGCGGGGATATTTGTAGGGCGCGGTGCGCTGCTTGACGTAATTCTGGATTTCCTTCTTGAGTTCTTCCGTGGGTTCGGTACCCTTGACCAGCACGATGCTGGCCTTGACCACCTGACCGCGGACGGGATCGGGGGCGGCGGATACGCCGCATTCCAGCACATAAGGCAATTCCATGATGACCGATTCGATTTCGAAAGGCCCGATGCGATAGCCGCTGGATTTGATCAGATCGTCTACCCGGCCCACATACCAGAAGTATCCGTCTTCATCCCGCCAGGCGGTATCGCCGGTATGGTAGAGGCCGTCGTGCCAATTGCCCATTACATTGCGGTCATCGCTGCCGTAATAGCCGGTAAGCAGGCCGCAGGCCGGGCCGTCATCGGTGCGGATAACGATTTCGCCGGTTTCACCAACGGGCACGGAATGACCGTAGCTATCCACGATATCCACGTCATACAGGGGCGTGGGCTTACCCATGGAGCCGACCTTGGGCGCCATGCCAACCAAAGTGCCGATAATCAGGGTGGATTCGCTCTGACCAAAGCCTTCCATGATGGAAACGCCCGTGGCCTCCCGGAATTTATGGAATACTTCGGGGTTCAGCGCTTCGCCGGCGGTGGTGGCGTGGCAGATGGAGGAAAGATCATATTTGGACAGATCTTCCTTGATCAGCATGCGATACATGGTGGGCGGCGCGCAGAAGGTTTTGATATCGTAGTGCTGGAACAGGGGCATGATTTCGGCGGCGTGGAAGCGATCCATATCATAGACGAAGATGGTGGCTTCGCACAGCCACTGGCCAAACATTTTGCCCCACAGAGCCTTGGCCCAGCCGGTATCGGAAATGGTAAGATGCAGCTTTCCGGGCTGCACGCAATGCCAGTATTTGGCGGTGATGAAATGGCCCAGGGGGTATTTATGGCTGTGGCAGACCAGCTTGGGATAACCGGTGGTGCCGCTGGTAAAGAACATGAGCAGGGGATCATCGCCGCCGGGGGCGTCGGGGGTGCGGGGATAGATGGTGGAGAAGGAAGCGAAGGCGGCGTCAAAATCCAGCCAGCCTTCCCGCTTGCCGCCGCAGAAAATCTTATGTTCCACCTGGGGGCATTCCATGAATGCCTGCTCCATTTCGTAAGCGGCATTGCCATGGCTGGTGCACAGCACCGCGCTGACGCCGGCCGCCTGGAAGCGATAGATATAATCCTTGCAGAGCAATTGATCCGTAGCGGGAATGGCGATGGCGCCGATCTTTTCCAGGGCCAGCATGGAAATCCAGAAATGATACTGCCGCCGCAGCACCAGCATCACCCGATCGCCCCTGCGGATGCCCAGGGAACGGAAATAATTGGCGGCCTGATTGGATTTTTCTTTCAGATCCTTAAAGGTAAAGCGCCGTTCCTGACGATTGATATCCAGATGCATCATGGCCAATTGATCACCCTTGGTATCGGCCAGCTCATCCATAATATCGAAAGCAAAATTGAATTGATCGATATCGTGGTAATGGATGGCGGTGAGGGCGCCGCGATGATCTTCGGTGGTCTGGATGAATTTTTCGCTGACCAGGGTATGCTGGGGCTTTTCGGCCACGATGGCCTCATGCTTGCTGGGGGCCTCGGTTTCTTCACCCGGGATAACGATGGCCATGAAGAGGCAATCCTGCCCTTCGGCGGCGATCATGCCATGGGGGGTGGAGGAGTCAAAATAAATGGAATCCCCTTCCCGCAGCGTTTCGGTGTGATCGCCCACCTGCACCCGCAGAACGCCGGAGAGAATATAGTCAAATTCCTGACCGGAGTGGGTGATGGTGTGGATGGGCTCCGCCTGCTGGGCAGGATCATAGGAATAGCGGGTAAAATAGGGCTCCACGATCTTCTTGCGGAAGAAGGGGGCCAGATTGCGCATTTCAATGCCCTTGATATCGGTGGTCACTTCCCCCTGGCCCTTACGGGTAACGGTATAGGAAGAAAGCCGGGGGCTGGTGCCCTCGATCAGATCCACGATATCAACGCCGAAGGCCAGGGCGCATTTATGCACAAAGGTAAAGGGCATTTCCGCTGCGCCGGCTTCATAACGGGCACATTCCTGTTCGCTCACATCGGTGAGCCGGGCCAGATCCGCAATGGAAAAACCGGAAATTTCCCGCAGATCATGAATACGGGCGGCCACATCCCGCAGCATGGCAGGAGCCTGATTGATAGCAGCCATGATAAAAACCTCCTTCATGGGTAAGAGGCGAAGAAAAAGCCCGCCTCAAAGCATTTTTTTCTTTGAGACGAGCTGAATTTCAACCCGCGGTACCACTCAAATTGCGTGTTTTCACGCCTCTTGGGGGCTCAATTAAGCCCTTCGCACTGACGCAGCGTATCTCGGAAGCCCCTACTGCATTGTTCAGGGCCCCGGCTCGGAAGCGACAGCCTGAATGAATTCCGCCGCCGGCTTTCAGCATACGCCGGCTCTCTGTGCTTGGCCCTCATTCCGCCTTCTTCGTCATCGCCATTGCTATGAAATTAAGGATAGTGTATCAAAGGAAAAGCCCCTTGTCAACCATTCTTTTGTGAAATTTTTCATGCGTATACAAAAGAAATACAATCATCCGGGATTGACAATTTCATGAGAAGAGAGGATAATTTTCTGTAAGCATTTTCTTTTGAAAATGTCGGAAGGAGGGAAGGCCATGAAGCGGATCATTGTCATTGCCGGGCATTACGGCAGCGGAAAGACGGAACTGGCGGTGAGCCTGGCGCTTTCCCTGGCCAAGCAGCAGGAAAAGACTTATCCCCGGCTGGCGCTGGTGGATCTGGATGTGGCCAATCCCTATTTCCGTTCCCGGGAACAGCAGGAATTGCTGCGCGCCCATGGAGTGCAGGTCTATTCCGATACCTTTGGCGGATCCATGACGGCGGAATTGCCGGCGCTGACGGCGGCGCTGCGTGCCCCGCTGGAGGATGATGGCTGCCAGACCATTGTGGATTTGGGCGGCAATGACGCCGGGGCCCGGGTGCTGCGTCAGTTCGGCAAGTATTTTCAAGGGGATGAGCACGAGCTTTGGGCGGTGGTGAATTTCTGCCGCTATGAAACCGGCACCCTGGAAAATGCCATGGCCCATGTGGAATCCATCGAAAGGGAGCTTTCCCTTACGGCCCATTGCCTGGTCAATAACACCCATCTTTTGCGGGAAACTACCCCGGAAATTATCCGGGAAGGCCACAAAATGGCGGCGGAGCTTTCCCAAATGATGGGCAAAAAACTCATGTATACCTGCTATCCCGCAGGCATCGTATCCCCGGATGCGCTGGAGGGAATTCCTTCGCTTCAGCCTCTGGGCCTGTATATGCGGCCTGCCTATCTGGATAAATAAGGAATTGCTGAAAGGAGCGAACCAAAGATGCGGGCGTTTAAGCTTGTATTTCACCCGGACAAATGCAAGGGCTGCGAATTATGTAAATCCGTATGTCCCAAGGGCGTGATCGGCATGAGCGATCAGGTCAATCAGAAAGGTTATCATCCCGCCTGCGCCAAGCAGGAAGAAAACTGCATCGGCTGCCAGAGCTGCGCGCTGATGTGCCCGGACGGGGCCATTGAAATTTATCAGAAAGAGGAGGGCGACCAATGATCACCGATAAAGTGCTCATGAAGGGCAATGAAGCCTTTGGCGAGGCCGCCATCCGCGGCGGCGCCCGCTTCTATTTTGGTTATCCCATCACCCCCCAGAGCGAAGTGCCCGAATATATGAGCCGCGAATTGCCCAAGCATGGCGGCGTATTCATTCAGGCGGAAAGCGAACTGGGCGCCATTAATATGGCTTATGGCGCCGGTGCTGCGGGCGGCAATGTATTTATCTCTTCTTCTTCCCCCGGCATCGCTCTGATGCAGGAAGGCATGAGCTTCCTTTGCTCTGCCGAAGTTCCTCTTCTGGCCCTGAATGCCTCCCGCGGCGGCCCCGGTATCGGCGGCATCCAGCCCGGCCAGGCGGACTATTATCAGGTGACCCGCGGCGGCGGCAACGGCGACTATCGCATTCCCGTCTTCGCCCCCAGCAATATTCAGGAAGCGGTGGATCTGCTCTACGAAGGCACCGAAATGGCCCAGAAATGGCGCAATCCCATTATGGTGCTGGCGGACGGCATGATCGCCCAGATGATGGAGCCCGTGCGCCTGCCCGAATTCAAGCCCGTGCTGGGGCCCAAAGAAATCGCGGCCAGCCGGGATTGGGCCAGCACCGGCTATAACGATCGCGGCGGCGTGCAGAATCGCCGGGTGGTCAAATCCCTGCGCATGCAGCCCGAAGATCTGGAAAAGCATTGCGAATATCTCTTTGAAAAATATGCCCGTGCCGAAAAGGAACTCTGCCGCTACGAAACCGAAAATTTGAAGGGCGCGGAAGTGGTCTTTGTGGCCTTTGGCACCATGGCCCGCATTGCCCGGGAAGCCATTGAAATCCTGGCTGCCCAGGGCATCAAGGCCGGCCTGATCCGTCCTATTTCTCTCTGGCCCTTCCCCAATAAGGCCTTTGATGAAATTGACTTTGGCACCACCAAGGCCGTTATCTCTGCTGAGCTTTCCATGGGCCAGATGATCAGCGATGTGCAGATTGCCGTTCGCGGCCGCCTGCCCGTTTATCTGGCGCACCGCACCGGCGGCATGGTGCCCGTATCGCCTGAGGTTGCCGCCCGGGCCAAGGCTGTGTTGGAGGGATTGAAATGAAACCAGTATTTGAATATACCAAGGGCATGACCGAGGTGCCCACCCATTATTGCCCCGGCTGCACCCATGGCATCGCCCACCGCATCATCATGGAAGTATTGGATGAAATGGGCATGCTGGGCAATGCCATCGGCGTGGCCCCCATCGGCTGCTCCGTTATGGCCCACAAGTATATGAATGTGGATATGTGCGAATCCGCTCATGGCCGTGCCCCTGCCGTGGCCAGCGGCATCCGCCGGGTGCATCCCGATAAGATCGTATTCACCTATCAGGGCGACGGCGATTTGGCTTCCATTGGCACCGCTGAAATCGTCCATGCCGCCCAGCGCGGTGAAAAATTCACCACCTTCTTTATCAACAACGGCATCTACGGCATGACCGGCGGCCAGATGGCCCCCACCACCCTGATCGGCCAGAAGAGCACCACTTCCCAGGATGGCCGCAGCAAGGAACTCAACGGCATGCCCCTGAAAATGAGCGAAATGCTGGCCACCATTGACGGCGCTGTGTATATCGAGCGCGTGGCCCTGGATTCCCCTGCCCATGTGCGCGCTGCCAAGAAGGCGGTTCGCAAGGCCTTTGAAATCCAGCAGAAGGGCCTGGGCTTTACCCTCATCGAATTCCTCTCCACCTGTCCCACCAACTGGGGCATGACCCCCGTCAAGGCCCTGGAATGGGTGCGGGAAAAGGTGATGCCCTATTATCCTCTGGGCGTGATGCGTGAACCGAAGGAGGCGGAAGAATGAGCACTTATAAAATGTTTTTCGCCGGCTCCGGCGGTCAGGGCGTTCTGATGATGGGCCAGATCATTTGCTATGCCGCTATGCTGGAAGGCAAGGAAGTTACCTTCCTTCCCTCCTATGGCCCCGAAATGCGCGGCGGCACCGCCAATTGCACTGTGGTGGTATCGGATAAGCCCGTTTCCTGCCCCCTGATTTATGAAGCGGATATCGCCGTGGCCATGAATCTGCCCTCCATGGATAAGTTTGAACCCATGGTGAAAAAGGATGGCTGGCTTTTCTACAATAAATCGCTGATTGACCGGGCTGCCAACCGGGATGATATTCAGGCTGTGGCTGTGCCCGTGGCTGAACGCGCCGCCGCTCTTGGCAGCGATAAGGTGGCCAATATGGTCATGCTGGGCGAAGTGGTCCGCAAGACCGGCATCGTCTCCGTGGAATCCGTCTTTACCGTCTTTGAAAAGGTTTTCTCCGGCCGGAAGGCCGCCTTCATCCCCCTCAACAAGCAGGCTTTTCTGGGGGAATGAGGAAAAAATGGGATATTTGCGGAAGGGGCTTTCTTTTGAAAAAGAAAGCCCCTTCTGTATTCTCCCCAAGAAAAACGCCTCGGGAACAGGATTTCTGATGTGGATATAGTAATTCTACAGAAACGGGGCTGTATTATCTTGGGCGTCGTTAATGGTAGAATGAATTGAGAGAGGGGTATCATATGGATGCAAGACTTTTATCAAAGATTGGTGTGACGATTGTCATTGTTGTTATGATAATCTGGGGGGTGCGTGATATCCGTCATACTCTGAAATTTGATATTTCGCAGCTATTTACCCAACTGGTTAAGCAAGCGCATTTGGAGCAACCGTTTCAAACAGCGAAGGGCATCCCCATCCAAGTGAGTGATGAAATGCGATATGCACTCCAGTTGCCCCTCACAGTTCAGCAAATACACACATTGATGCAGGCGAAAGACGATATTATCAGTAAATCGGTATATTGCAATCTGATTTCACACAAAATGAGAGGAGATGAGTTGTCCGGTGTGGTAAGTGTATCTATCGATATTGAAAGCCATTCAAGATTAAATAGTTACCATATCTCAGATGCAATGCTGCGGATTACCCTTAGGAGTACCGAAAATCTTAAAAGTCTTGATAGAAAATATATTGTATACTCGGTAGAACAAATTTGATTGCCCCCTTTCCGTTCCACAGAGATAATCATCGTATCTGGCCATCCGGTAATTGCCGGATGGCCTTTAAGAACATGAAAAAAACTGCCGTTCTTACGGCAGTTTTTTATTTATCGTTCCTGAAGCTGCTGCATAAGATCATTGACCAGATTATTCAGGGTGGGAGAGGCCTTCATTTCCCTGTCCACCTTCTGGCAGGCATGATTGACGGTGGAATGATCCCGGCCGCCAAAGTTTTCGCCGATCATGGTGAGCGGCGCCCCCACGATTTCCCGGGCGATATACATGGCGATCTGCCGGGGAACGGCCACCTCTCTGCTGCGGCGGGGGCCCTTCAAATCGTCCACGGTCACGTTATAGTAGGTGGCTACCGCCTCCATCACATCTTCGCAGGTGACGTGCCGGGGCTCGCTGCGGGCAAAGATTTCCTTCAGCGCCTCTTCTGCCAGCTGCGCATCGATGGGCCGGCCGGTGAGGGAAGGATAGGCCACCAGCCGGGTCAGGCAGCCTTCCAGCTCCCGGATATTGCTGGCCACCCGCTCTGCGATCATGGTGAGCACTTCGCCGTCCACCCGCAGCAATTCATCTTCGGCCTTCTTTTGCAGAATGGCCACGCGGGTTTCCAGATCGGGCTTATTGATATCGGCAATCAGGCCCCATTCAAAGCGGCTGCGCAATCTTTCTTCCAGCTTGGCAATTTCCTTGGGGGGCTTATCGGAGGAAATGATGATCTGCTTTCCGGCGGAATGCAGGGCATTGAAGGTATGGAAAAATTCCTCCTGGGTGCCCACCTTGCCGGTAAGGAACTGAATATCATCCACCATCAGCACATCGATATTCCGGTATTTTTCCCGGAATTCGGCCTGGGTCTTTTTGTTGAGGGAATTCACCATCTCATTCATAAAGATTTCGGAGGTGACGTATTTGACCCGGGTGGTGGGCTTCTGGGAGAGCATATAATGGCCGATGGCGTGCATCAGATGGGTTTTGCCCAGCCCCACGCCGCCATAGATAAACAGGGGGTTATAGGCGTCCGCCGGGGATTCGGCCACGGCCAGCGCCGCCGCATGGGCAAAGCGGTTATTATTGCCCACCACGAAGGTATCAAAGGTATATTTGGGATTCAGGGAAGAATCATCCCCGGGCTTATCCTCGGGGGTAACGCCCTCCCGGTATTCATCCGCCTGGGCGGGGGTGAGCAGCTGGGCCTTGATGGGCTTGCCTACCACCTGGGAAAGGGAATTGCTGATCAGAACCGCATAGCGCGGCACCACGAACTGATGATAGAAATCCGTCACTGCTTCAATAAAGAATTGATCGCCGGAATAGCCCAGGGGGCGAAGGGCGGCCTTGATCCAAGTATCGAAGGTAACCTGCGTCATTTCTGTGCGCATCACTGCGCAGGCCTGATCCCACAGCGCCTGTTTATCCAAAGTGATCTCTCCGCTTCTTATGCATGAATTTTGCATGTTTATTTGTGTTCCCGCCCTGCAATAAAGCGGAAAAAATAACGCCCGTCGGGTGAGAAACAACCGCGGACTGTGGATAACTTTTTGTGGAAAACTTCTCATTCGTAAGCCACGGCCTTATCATAGCAGATTTTGCCCGATTTTTCAAGTGTTTTTGTGGTTTTTACTGCTTTTGAGCGGTTTGCATGGCGCAAATGTGTTGATAACTGGGGAATTTCAACGGATGGTGTTGCCATGAGAATTCCACCACAAGTGGTGGAGGGCATATTTGTTCTCTTTTGAATAAATATACTATATTTGAATAAGTATTAGCCGAGAGAGAAAAATGTACGGGAAATGTGGGAAATTGTAACAGAAATTTTATTTCTTGTCATCAGCAAAATTCCTGTGTACTTCCGGTGGAATGATTGGACAAACCACCCATTGTGTGATATGATAAAATGGTATAAGGGGGAGGGAGGCCCATGATTGCTGAGGCGCAGGTCATGATCGCGTTGCAGCCCTGGCTTGGCCCAGGCTTATTGGGGCTGCTCTCGCCTGTTATCCGGGATATTACGGGGCGGCTGAATGCCTATTCCTCCCGCAGGGAGCCCGATGAACTGCAGGATGCGCTGGATAGCCTGCTGTTTTTTGCAGTGCGGGATGCCACCCGGGGTTCCATGCTGATTCAATTGCCGGATGAAACATTGATCAGAATCCGGGTGGAGGATTTTTCCGTGATGGCGGATGATCTGATGCTGCTGATTTTTGAAAAATTTCCGGTGGATCAGCGGCATTTGCTTTTGCTGCGGGAATATTCCATGCGCAAGCCCAGCCTTGCTGCGCTGCGTGTACTTTATACCCGCTTTGCCTCCCTGCAGACCGGCCAGGAATTGACGGCCATTGCTTCGGTGGCCCGCTCCTGCCATCCGGCGTTCCGGCTGCGGGGCTGGCTGGATGAATGAATCGATTGATTTGCGAATGAAGAAGGGTTTTGAAATTGGGTAAGATTATTTGTATTGCCAATCAGAAGGGCGGCGTGGGGAAAACCACCACCGCCGTGAATCTGGCCGCATGCCTGGCTGATGCGGGCAAAAAAACGCTGCTTGTGGATATGGATCCCCAGGGCAATGCCAGCAGCGGGCTGGGGGTCAGCGCCGGGAAGAAAACGGTATATGAGGCGCTGCTGGGGGAATGTCCCCTGGAAAGCACCCTGGAAAAAACCAAGCAGAAAAATCTGTTTGTTTCCCCTTCCGATATTCGTCTGGCCGGGGCTGAATTGGAATTGGCCAATCTTTCCCGCCGGGAATTCAGAATGCGGGCGGCTATGGAGGCCGTGCGCAAGGATTTTGATTATCTAGTGATTGATTGCCCGCCCTCTCTTGGGCTGCTCACCATCAATGCCCTTTCCGCCGCCCAGAGCGTGCTGATTCCCATTCAGTGCGAGTATTATGCGCTGGAGGGGGTAACCGCCCTGATGAATACGGTGCAGCGGGTGAAGCGCGGGCTCAATCCTGCCCTGGAAATTGAGGGTGTGCTGCTTACCATGCTGGATGGGCGCACCAATCTGGGCCTGCAGGTGGTGGCCGAAGTGAAAAAGCATTTCAAGAGTAAGGTATTTGCTACCACCGTTCCCCGCAATGTGCGTCTGGGCGAAGCACCCAGCCATGGGCTGCCCATTCATCTTTATGATAATCGCAGCACCGGGGCGGAGGCCTACCGCAATCTGGCCAAAGAAGTGATCAGCCGCAATAAATAAGGCAAAGAAATTTTTCTTTATGAAACGATCCGGTACTCTTCACCGTCTAATGGGTGGAGGGCCGTTTGACTTGAGGTGTGGGAAACATGAAAAAGATGGGCCTGGGCCGGGGCTTGGATGCTCTGCTGCCTGAAACCAATGATCTGGGAAATATGGTGAGCATGATCGCGATTACGGAACTGGATCGCAATCCCGATCAGCCCCGGCGGGAATTTGATGAAGAGGCGCTTCAGACCCTGGCGGATTCCATGAAGGAGGCCGGGGTGCTGCAGCCGCTGCTGGTGGTGGAAAGAAACGGGCGCTACCGCATTGTGGCGGGCGAACGCCGTTTCCGCGCTGCCAGACTGGCCGGGCTGGATGCCGTGCCCTGCATCATCCGTGATTTTACCCCCCAGGAGCAGATGGAAGCCGCGCTGATTGAAAATATCCAGCGCGAGGATCTCAATGCCATTGAAGAGGCTGCCGCTGTGCGCCAGCTGATGGATTCCTGCGGCTATACCCAGGAAAAGGCTGCCCAGCGCCTGGGGAAATCCCGCCCGGCGGTGGCCAATCTTTTGCGGCTGCTTTCTTTGCCCGAATCCGTGCAGGCTTATGTGGTAAGCGGCAAGCTTTCTGCCGGCCACGCCCGGGTGCTGGCCGGGCTGGATGATGCGGAAATGCAGATTGCCCTGGCGGATAAAACCATCCGGGAAGCCCTCAGCGTCCGTGCGCTGGAAAAGCTGGCGGCACAGCCCAAAGAGCTTCCCAGGGAAAAGCCCGCGCCCCGTCCCCTTCCTTTGGAATTGCAGGATATGGAAAATAAGATGCGGGAGGCCCTGGGGGTGCGCACCATCATCAAGGGCAATCGTAAGCATGGGAAAATCACCCTGCAGTATTATAATGAAGAGGAATTGGAACGACTCTATCAGTGCATGGAATGGCTGGAGGAGAGAGGATGAAATTTCTTCGTGCCCTGTTGCTCTGTTTGCTGATACTTTCTTTCGTCTGCCCTGCTTTTGCTGCGGAAATTTCGCCGGAGCAAAAAGCGGAGGCGGACGCTTTTTTTGAAACGCTTTTTGAAAAAAGCGAAGCGGTTGGGGGCATTTTCCTGCTCTCTCAGGGCGGCGAAAGGCTCTATGCCTATGCCCATGGCTATAGCGATCGGTCGGATAAAACACCCGTCACCGAAGAAACGGTGTTCAAGGTGGCCTCCGTCACCAAAATGATCACCGCCATTGGGGTGATGCAATTGGTGGAGGATGAAATGCTTTCCCTGGATGGGCCCCTGGCCGCATCCGATGGCACGCCTATCCGCCATCCCCGCTACCCCGATCAGCCCATCACCCTGCGCCAGATCATGAGCCATACCGCTTCCTTCCTGGAAAGCGCGCCCTATGCCGTTCGCCCGCGGTGGCAGGAAATTGATATGGAATCCGGCTATTTCGCCCACTGGGCGCCGGGCAGCCGCTACGAATATGCCAATCTCAACGGCGGCTTTCTTTGCAGCCAGATCGAATTTGCCTCCGGGCAGAGCCTGAATGATTATATGCAGGATCATGTGTTTGCCCCGCTTTCCATTAATGGGGCTTATGCCGCCACCTTGCTTCCGGATGCTTCCTTCCTTTCTGATACCTTCCGGGTGGATGGCAGCCTTTACAAAAGCGCGGAATCCTATCTCAAGGATGATGCGGATTTTGATAATACCTGCAATCCCGATCGGCATTACCGCACCTCGGTGGGCAGTTTGTATATCAGCGCGGAAGGGCTGGAAAAGCTGGGGCTGATACTGGCCTGCGGGGAAGCGGAGGGCGTGCGCCTGCTTAACGAAGAAACGGCCCGGATGATGCGGGTGGATCAGCGGCTGATACCCGAGGGGAATGTAATGGCGCAAAGTCCCTATGGCTTGTGCGTCTATCGTTATGATCTGGGCTGGGATCAATGGTATGGGCATCAGGGGCGCTGGGAAGGGCTGCTGGTGGATGTATTTTTTGAGCCGTATACGGAAACGGTGATGGTGTTCATTGCCAATGGCGTGAAAAAAGAACCGGGCCGCGAGGTTTCTTCCTATGTGGAGGAGATGATCCGTTTTATTTCCCCCTGGACCGATTTTATCGTGGAATAAAAAGAGAGGGCGATCACGCTTGATTCGCCCTCTCAAGGCCTTTAAAAACGCAGCTTAAGCAGCCGTTTCCGGCAAATGCCCTGCGTTTTCCGCCTCGAAATACAGGATGCCCGGAATACGAAATTGTATTCCGGGCATTTTCTGGAAATGGGATCATTCCAGGGATTTAAGATATTCGATGCAGATTTTCGCTTCGGTGGGGCCATCGGGAGTCTGGGTTTCGCTTTCCACGATCATGGGCAGCTTCATTTCCACGGCCTTTTTGTAAACATCCTTGACAGGGGCGGTGCCCATGCCCAGGGGATAGCCGTGGCCCTGATCATTGCCGTCCTTGACGTGGATGGCGATAAGCCGGTCGCCCAGTTCTTCCATCAGTTCCACCACGGGCTGCTTGGCGTTGTAGGCCCAGTAGGTATCCAGCTCCAGCTTGATCTTGGTGCGCTTGCGCAGTTCATCATAAACGATCTGGCCGTCTTCATTGGGCAAAAATTCCCGGGAATGATTATGGAAAGCCAGGGTAATGCCTTCCTTTTCCAGGATGGGCTGGGCCCAGTTGATGATCTCGATCAGTTCATCCACCTTTTCTTTGGTGCTGATATCATGGCCGGGGATGATCAGAAGATTGCAGCCCATGGTCTTATGATCGGCAATGGTTTTTTCGATCACATCGGGGGCCAGGAAGGAGGCACGGGTATGGGTGCCGGATACGGTGAGCCCCAGTTCCTTGCACCAGGCGGCCACTTCTTCCGCCGTGGCATTATCCACCACGATGGTTTCCACCATCTTGTAGCCCAGCTGGGCCACGCATTCCAGGGCGGCCTTATAATCGGCCTTCAGCAAATCGCGGATGCTGTACAATTGAATGCCATAATTCATCATCATATTCCTCCTGAACAATAATTGCGAGGGAAAAAATTCTTCTCTCAACGCCGTTTTCATTATAGCATACCGGATATTTCTTCACAAGATCAATTGTGAACAAAACTTGAACCTTTTCAGAGGGGTGGAAATATGGAGAAAAGTATGCTATACTATTAAAAAATTCTTTGAAAAGAATGAGGAGTGTTTCGTTATGGCAAAAAAGTATCAGCACAGAGCCCATGTTTCCGTCCGTAAAAAGCAGGAAGAAGAAAAAAAGCTGGCTAAGCGTCGCGCTTTTTATGCAAAATATAAAAAGCAGCTGACCTATGGTTCTATTGCCCTGGTGGCCCTGATTGTGATCATCAGCGTGCTTTGTTATTTCTTCGCCGCCCCTGCCGGTTCCCTGAATAAGGTGCAGCTGGGCAAGATTCCTGAAAATGCCATTGTCCGCAATCTGGGCAACAGCAGTTCTCCCCGCTATTATATCTTTGGCAGCATGGATCAGCCGGAAGGATATACTGTAAGGGAAGATTATTCCACCCTGTCCGCCCCGGAACAGAATTTCTCTTTCACTGCCGAATCGGAGGAAAATCCCATCCAGAGCGTATATGTGACGGGCGTAAAGGAACGTAAGGGCGCGGATATGGCGGCGGAAGTGGCTGCTTCCAGCCTGTATACCAGCATTTCCGAAGTGAAGACGGCGGAAATTGCCGGCCATACCGTCAATTATCTTTTCTGCCAGGGCAATCCCAAGGAAGAGGAACCTGATCTTTTCTATTCCGTGCTGGTAATGTATGTGGATACCGTGCAGGATTCCTGCATCCTGGTCAATTGCTCTTCCGCCTATGTCGCGGAAACGGAAATCCCCACGGAAGAAGCGATGATGGCTGCTGCGGAAGATATTTTCGCCTGCCTGAAGCTGCCGTAAGACGGCATAAAAATAGCGGCGCCGCTGCATAACGGCGCCAGAAAAAACAGTGGGCCTGGCCTTTTGTAAATGGGGACGGGCCCGCTGTTTTTTATGTGCGTTATACGTCAGGCGCTGCAAAAGGCGCGTTTTTTTATCCCTTTACTGCGCCGCCGGTGATGCCCTCTACATAGAATTTTTGCATGATCACAAAAAGAATGGAAATGGGAATGGAGACCAATACGCCCCCTGCGCAGAAACGCGCAAAATATTCGTTGATATTCACCCGGCTTACCATGGAATACAGGCCCAGCGCCACGGTTTTCTGGGCGGAGATTTTGCTGGGCAGCATAATATTGGCAAAGATGAAATCCGTCCAGGGCGCCAGGAAGGCACTGATGACGGTATAGACGATAATGGGCCTGGAAAGGGGCAGAATGATTTTCTGGAATATGATGGCCTCCGTGGCCCCTTCAATGGTGGCGGATTCCCGCAGCGAACGGGGGATGGTATCAAAAAATCCCTTGGCCACCAGATAGGAAAGGCCGCTGGTGGCAGAGTAAATGATGATCAGCCCGGTGTTGCCGTCGGTTAACCCCAGTCGCTTCATCACGGAATATACCGCAATCATGGCCAGGAAGCCGGGAAAAAGATTCAGGATAATGGCGATATGCATCAGCGGTTTTCGCAGGGGAAAGCGCATGCAGCTCATGCAATAGGCAGTGGAAAGAACGAAAACCGAGGAGATGACACAGTTGAATACCGCGATGATCAGGGAATTGAGAAACCAGCGGGGGAACTGGGATACGCTGTCCTGCCTGCCCAGCAGATCCTGATAATGGCGGAGGGTATAGCCTTCCGGAAAAAAAGAACGGATATTGGGGCCCTTATCGATCCCAAAGGAGCATAGCAGCAGCCAGATCACGGGAAGCAGCCACAGCGCGGAAAGCAGAAGCAGCAATCCATGCCGGAAAGAAAGGGAGAGCCATCTTGCATGATGCGCCTTTTTCTTCACTGGAATGTTTCCTCCTTGTTTCCCTGGTTCATTCGGCTGAAGGTCAGCAGGGTAAAGCCGGCGCAGATCAGAAAAATGGCCATGCCCAGCACCGACGCCATTTTGTAATTATTGAAATCCTGGGTCAGCCGGTAGAGCCAGGTTACCAGCAGATCCACCTCCCGGGCATTGGAATTTGCCAGCAGCTGATCGGAAGTGACGTAAATATCATTGGTGAGCAGATAGATGATATTGAAATTATTGATGTTGCCAATGAGGGATGATACCAGATAGGGGCCCGTTACAAAGCGGATATAGGGCATGGTGATTTTCCGGAAACGCTGAAAGGCGTTGGCGCCGTCGATCTGGGCGCTTTCCAGCAAATCGCCGGGAATATTCATCAGCACCCCTGTGGATAAAAGCATCATATAGGGAATGCCCACCCACATGTTGATCAGAATGATCATGGCCTTGGCCCAATTCGGATCGGTGAGAAAGGGAATATAGGCGGCCCCCGAGGAAATCAGCCCCAGATTCCGGAAAAAATCCGTGACGCCCCATTGGGAAAACAGGGTGTTGACGATGCCCGTATTGGCAAAAAAATTCCGCACCAGCAAAAGCGATACGAACTGGGGCACGGCAATGGGAATGACAAAGGCCGTACGCCAGAATTTTTTGAATCGCGTCTGCCTGTGGTTGATGAAAAGGGCCAGCAGGATGCCGCCGTAATAATTGGTAAAGGTGGCAAGGAAGGCCCAGATCAGCGTCCAGAGAAGAATTTTTCGAAAGGAATAGCCAAAGGTGGCGGTGAGGGAGGATTCAAACAGCGCGTGAAAATTATCCAGCCCCACCCAGGTAAATAGTCTGGCAGGAGGAAAATGAAAGCGATCAAAATTGGTAAAGCCGGCCAGAATCATTACCAGCAGAGGCACAACGGAAAAAACGACAACGCAAATCACCGGCAGGGAAAGCAGGGTAATATGGAATTTTTCGTGAAAAAGGGAAGAAAAATCCTCCCGGAGGCTGTTGATATGCTTTCCTTCTTCCGCTTTTTTCTGCAGCGCGCTTACCCAGCTGATATTTTTTACATACAGAATCAGGCAGGCAAAAAGAAACAGGATACCCACCACGCCGAAAAGCAGAATCTGAAAGGAATCATCAAAAGCGTTCACTTCGTTTTTCAGCGTTTCCGGATTGAAAATGGTTTGCCGCTCCACATCCCCCAGGGTATCGAATTTGCGCAGGTAGGGAAGGAAAAAGACGGGGAAAAGACAGAGCGCCGCCAATTGCAGCAGCGTGGCCAGAATTCCCTTTCCGTATTGCCTGCGGCCGAAATAACCCATGCCGCAAAGCAGCAGGGAGGATTTTACCCAGAGATCACCGGCGGCAATCTGATGAAAAAGAGAAGAAAAGAAGCGGGCAATTGAAATGAAAATATTCCGGAAGCCCTTCCCTATGCTCATGGGGAGGACCAGGGCTTTCCGAAATCCACGATTTCCCAAGGTATTCATCCGTTCCCTTCTTTCTTTTCGGATTGCCGCCGGAAAGATTTCATTGCACCGGAGCTGTAATGCCGGCAACCATCTGATCCAGCAGCGCCTGCAAATCCGTTCCCTCCGGATTTCCCGCCGCCATAATGGCGCCGAAGGTATCCGCAGGCGCCCAGTAATTGGGCCCCACATTCTGGGCCTGGGCGTAAGCGTCCTGGGCGGTAAGTGCAGCGATGGCAGGATCGGCCATCACGGCGGGGGAGGAAGCGGCCTGCATATTGGAGGGGCCCTGTCCCCGTAATTCAAAACGCTTCATCTGGCTTTCATAATTGGTCATGTATTCGGCAAAGCGCATGGCATGGCCCACATTGGCGCTGTAGGCATTGACCCCTACCAGCTTGTATCCGGCGAAGGACGCCATTTGCCGCTGCTGACCGGCTACGGTAAAAAGGGGCAATTTGGCGGCGGCGTAATTTTCGCCCCAGGCCTCCTGGGCAGCCCGGGCATTCCAGGCGCCGTTTACCCCGGCAATGACGGATCCGTCCTTGATGCCGGCGATAAATTCTGCATCGCTCTGATTGATAAAGCCCGGATGCGCGGCAATATCCAAAATGGCCTGGGCTACCTGCACCCCGGTGATTTCGGTATCCGCGGCATTCCAGTTGCAGAGATTGGATTGATCCGCCTGCATTTCCAGCTGAAGTCCTGCTCCGGCAAAAAAGGAATACAGATACCAGGCTGCGTCCAGATCATAGGAAAAATATTTCCCGTTCTGCGCGGCGATTTCCAGCATCCGATCCAAGGTTAGAATATCCTCTTCGGAAAAATATTCTTTGTTATAGAACATAAAATAGCCGTTATCCGCCGTGGCAGGATAGGCATACAGCCGATCGTTCATCATGGCGGCCTGAATGGCCCCTGCGTTTTTTCCGCCGTTGGCGTTAATCACCGCTTCAGAATTCATAACGATTTCCTGCAGCGCCCCTGCGCCGTATAATTCCAGAATCTGATCATGGGCAAAGGTGAATACATCGGCAGAGGCGGTGGGATCCTGCAAAATGGCGATTTTTGCATCGGGCTCGGGAACAATTCCCACCCGGATCTGGAATTGATGATCAGGATCGGCCTGCTGGAATCCATCAATCACGCCCTCGATCCATTCCTGATCGGCGTCGTCCCCTACCCATACCAGCAGCTGAATTTTTTCATCCGTAACGGCAGAGGTAATCAGTACTCCGATCAAAACAACGGCGGCCAGCAGCACCAGCAATTTTTTCATGTTCCTTCCTCCTTGGCTGCATCTTCGCCCTTATTATGCACGGAGAGGAAGAAATTATAAGCGGCGAAAAAGAAAAAACGCCTGCCGTCGGGCAAGCGTTTTTTTGATATTTTTATCGGTAGTAGCGGCTGGTGGGCTTAAAGGTTTTTACCTTGCGGAATTTTTTCAGCTGCTTGAGCAGCCGCTTGATCAGGCGCAGGGCCAGGAAAATGCCGGCGGCGGGCAAAAGCAGATACAGGAAAACCAGTTCAAAGGTAATGCGGGGGAAGGGATTGGGATCGTTCATGGCGTCGGCGATGATCTGATCCACGGTGGGGGCCAATTGCTCCCGGGCAGCGATGCTGCGGGCGGCGGTCAATTCATATACCACCGGATTGCCGTTTTCGGGATAATAGGTCAGCGTGCCCATGATTTCCCCTTCCTGAATGGGGGCGATCAAATCCCGGGTAAATTCGGTTACGGTCAGGCTGCTGAAATTCTGCACCCAGTATTCCACTTCGTCCAGGGTGACCACCACCAGATCGGAGGCCTTGGAATCCTGCTTACGGATATTCAGCGTCAGGCGGCCCACTTCGGGGTCATCCAGATCAAAGCTGCGGATATCCACCACCCGGGGATTTTTCATGTAGATTTCCGCAATGCTGGTGCTCAGATACTGGGAAAAGCCGTAGTCCATCAGCTTGATGGTATCGGTGTAGCGGTATTCATCCTTGGATGCGCCAAAGACCACGGAAATCAGGCTGACCCCATCCTTGGTGGCAGAGCCCACAAAGCAATTGCCTGCCGCCTGGGTGGTACCGGTTTTGATACCGGTGCTGTATTCATAGTAGCAATTTTCTTCCCCTTCCGTTTTGGCGACGAAGAAATTGCGGTTATTGATGGTGCGGGAACGATAGATGTTGGTCTTGGGCAGCACATGGGAGGGGGAAAGCACGATTTCCCGGAAGGTTTCATTTTCCATGGCAACCCGGGCCAGAATGGCCATATCCCTTGCGGTGGTGAAATGATTTTCGTCATGCAGACCATTGGCATTGACGAAATGGGTATTGGTGCAGCCCAGGGAATAGGCGGCCTCATTCATCAGGGCCACGAAATTTTCCCGCGTTCCTCCCAGGCCTTCTGCGATGGCATTGGCGGCGTCGTTACCGGAGGGCAGCATGGCGGCATAGCAAAGATCAATCAGCTTCACATTTTCCCCCGCTGCCAGCTTGGCCGAGGATTCATCCTCCGCCAGGGCCACGGCGGCGTCGCTGACCGTGATGACCTGATTGGGATCGCCAAAGGTCAGCGCCAGCCAGACGGTAAGAATTTTCGTGGTGGAAGCGGGATACATGATCTGATCTGCGTTTTTTTCAAAAATCACTTTGCCGGAATCGGCCTCGATCAGGATCGCGGCGCCGGCACTCAAATGGCCTTCATCCAGCACTTCCGGGCGGCTGGCGTCATATTCGGTGGCCAGGGCGGAGAAGGGAAAAGCGGGCAGGCAAAACAGCGCTGCCAGTAACAGCGCCAGCAAACGAATTTTTGCCCCTTGCTTCATGTGTCCTCCTGTACTTCGTAAGAAATTTGAAACACATTTTTGATTATATCATAATATTTCTTGTTTGTACAGCCTCGGTCCTTCTTCGTAAAGATTTCCGCCATGGGCGTCCATCAGCACGATGACGGGGAAATTGCGGATGGTAAAGCGATGAATGGCTTCGGGGCCCAAATCCTCGTAGGCCACTACTTCGCTTCGGATGATGCTTCGGGCAATCAGCGCCGCGGCGCCGCCTACCGCCCCAAAGTATACCGCGCCGTATTTTTGCATGGCGGCACGGACGGCTTCGCTGCGCATGCCTTTGCCGATCATGCCCTTCAGCCCCAATTGCAAAAGCCGGGGGGTATAGGAATCCATACGATAGCTGGTGGTGGGCCCGGCGGAGCCTGTCGCATGCCCGGGCGAGGCCGGAGCCGGGCCTACATAATAAATGGTCTGCCCGGCAATTTCAATGGGCAGGGGCTTGCCTTCATCCAGCAGCGTTATCAAGCGCTTGTGGGCGGCGTCCCTGCCGGTGTAGATTTCGCCGGAAAGGGTAACCAGATCCCCGGCACGCAGGGATTGAACGGCTTCATCTGTCAGGGGAAGCTGTAAATGAATGGTGGACATGGGATTCTCCTTGGTGAAAAATGAAGAAAATCAGGCTATTTATCGCTGACCTTCGCGGGAAAATGTGGATTCAAAGGTATGCGTTCATTCCCGAATAGCTTTCTTGGAGGGGGCCTGAGGGAGCCATTCTTTGGCTGCAAAGAATGGTTCCCCCAGCAATCTTTCCCGGCTCTTATCAGATTGTCCCCTCGGCGTGACGGGCGGCGTGGCAGCAGATGTTGATGGCCACCGGCATGCCGGCGATATGGGTGGGGGCGGAAGCGATGTTCACGCAAAGGGCGGTGGTGCGCCCGCCGATGCCGGCAGGGCCGATGCCCAGGGCGTTAATGGCGGCAAGGGCTTTCTTTTCCAATTCCGCATAGAGGGAATCGGGATGGCTGGTGCCGGCGGGCCTGGCAGTCATGCGCTTGGCCAGAAGGGCGGCCTGCTCCATGGTGCCGCCGATGCCTACGCCGATAACCATGGGCGGGCAAGGATTGGGACCGGCTTTTTTCGCTGTTTCCACGATGAAATCCAATACGCCCTTTTCCCCGTCGGCGGGCACCAGCATTTTTACTGCGCTCATGTTTTCGCTGCCAAAGCCTTTGGCGGTAACCAGAATATGCACCTGATCGCCGGGCACGATGGAAGCGTGAATTACGGCGGGGGTATTGTCCCCGGTGTTTTTGCGGTCAAAAAGCGGATCGGAAACCACTGATTTGCGAAGATATCCGTTTTTGTAGGCCTTGCGCACGCCTTCGTTTACGGCGGCGGTAAAATCTCCGCCGATAAAATGCACGTCCTGGCCGATTTCAATAAAAAGTACGGCCATGCCCGTATCCTGGCAGATGGCTACCCGCTCCTGCCGGGCGATTTCATAATTCTCCCGGATCTGAGCAAGCACGTTTCGCCCGGTTTCCGATTCCTCGGTTTCGATCGCCCGGCAGATGGCCTGCTCAATATCCTGGCCGATTTCATAATTGGCGGTTAAAAACAATTGCTCAATTTTTTCGGAGAGCAGAGCAACGGAGATTTCACGCATGATTTTGTTCCTTTCCATCCACAATGACGGGAGATCGGCGATAAGTATCCCCCAGGGGCAGGCTGGCCCCGATGTGCCACAGCTCATCCGCCCGGATATCCAGCCCCATCAATGGGGAGCGGGCGGCCTGGGAAATCAGAGGGAAGCCGCTTTTTTGCATGATTTTCAGCAGCGGCCGGGCGCTTTCACGGAATCCCAGAATTCGGGCGTGATCGGGAATGGCGGGCAAATCCGCTGCGCTGATGCCCATCATGCCGTGACACAGCGCCCGGCTGATGCGCCCGTGGGTATAGCGCCGGGTTTTGATTTTCTGGATCAGCGCTTCCCGGCTTACGGCGCTTTCTGCCGCCTTGCGGATGCGCATTTCCAGGCCCTCGCTGACGCCGGGCCATTGGGCCATGTCTTCCGCAGAAGTATAGAGAATTTGCCGCCGCAAAACGGTATCCAGCCCATCCGGCGTGCAAAGCTGCCGATCCAGAATGGCTTTTTTCAGAATGTCCAGGGCATTTTCTGGAATCCCTTTTTCTACGGCCTGCCAATCCCCTCGTAAAATGGCGCCCCGCATGGCGGTTGCGGAGGGGTATTCTTCCAATTCTGCGGCGTGATAATCGACGCTTCGCAAAATGGGTACGGGCTGAATATTGCTCTTTAACCGAATCAGTGCCCGCAAATAGGCAAGGGCCAGGGCGGTATTGGGGGCATTGAGGGTTTTTCCGGGCAATGAAATGCGTTTTTCCAGGGCACGTCCTGTTGCTTCCGCATGGGAGACGCCTTTGCTTAACTGATGCTGCAAATCTTCCCGGAATGCGTCGTCCGGATCTTCCAGCAAAGCGGCGGCGGCGCTCAGGGTGCTCAGGTCATCCTGCTCGCTGCCAAAGGAAAGGTGGGTAACGCAGCCCAGCGCATGCAGAATACCAACGCCGCCCAAAGCAAAATATTCTGCTTCCCGAACTGAAAAATCATAGGGCAATTGCAGAATGACGTCCGCCCCGTTTTTCAGGGCCATTTCTGCCCGGGTGTGGGCAGGCAAAAGGGCGGGCATGCCGCGCTGGGTGAAGCTGCCGCTCATGACGCAGATGATATAGTCTGCCCCGGTTTTTTCCCGGGCGCAGGCAAGATGATGGGCATGGCCCTTGTGAAAAGGATCGTATTCCGCAATAACGCCGCAAACCCGCATGCCCATTCCTCCCCAGCATAAATAATAATGATACTATTATAATTCTCCGGGCTCCGTATCGCAAGTGGAAAGTGCAGGAAGAAACCGCAAGAAAACAATTGACAATAGGGAAAAAATGCATATACTGGATATATCAATGAAATTGGGAGGTGACAGTCAATGGGCGACGGCAGTAGATGTATGCCGGGCGAAACGGTGCCCCGATCGTGGATGGCGCGCCTGTTGGCGCGTCGCTGATTTGGGCCTGTCCCCCATGTGCATAAGAAGAATGGATACGGTCTGATGGCCGCATCTGTCCGTCTGCGTCGTTTTGGCCGGTTTTCTTGTATCACGGAAAAAGGCTTTTTTGTGGTTGCAAAAAATCGGCGGGTTTTTCTGTAAATCCATGCGGCATAATGAAGAAGGGGAAGGTGAAGAATGATGGAATGGGAAATGATTCGGGAAAGGCTGGATGGTCTGCTGGCTTCCGGCCGTCATGGAGAGCTTCGCGGCGCGCTGCGAATGATCAATGAAGTGGATATTGCCCAGTATATGGAAGAAATGGACCGGGAAAAGCTGCTGCTTATTTTCCGGGTGCTGCCCAAGGATATTTCTGCCGATGTATTCAGCTATATGTCTACCGAACAGCAGCAGGTGCTGATCGAATCCATCGGCGATCATGAAATCCGCACGCTGATTGACGATATGTTTCTGGATGATGCGGTGGATTTTCTGGAGGAATTGCCGGCCGGCGTGGTACGGCGGGTGCTGCGTAATACGAATGCGGAAACCCGGGAACTGATCAATCAGTATCTGCAGTATCCGGAAAGCTCTGCCGGTTCCATCATGACCATCGAATATATGGAATTCCATGCCGGGGATACGGTGGAAAAAGCCATGGAAAAGATCCGGCAGGAAGGCCTGGATAAAGAAACGATTTATACATTATATATTCTGGATCAGGGCCGCCATTTGATGGGTACCCTGGCCCTGCGGAAAATGATTCTGGCGGAAAAGGACGCCGTGCTTTCCGAGATGATGGATCCTAATCCCATTTCCGTTTGCACCACCGATGACCAGGAAGAAGTGGCCGATCTGGCCCGCCGTTACGACCTGATGGCCATTCCGGTGGTGGATAAGGAAAACCGGATGGTGGGTATCATCACGGCTGACGACCTGATGGACGTTATCGAAGAAGAAAACACCGAGGACTTTGAAAAGATGGCTGCGTTGACGCCCTCTGCGGATGAATATTTGAAAACCTCGCCCTTCCGCCTGGCGCTCAATCGCGTGCCCTGGCTGCTGATCATGGCTGCCATCGCCATTTTTACCGGGATGATTATTGACAGCTATGAAGGATTGCTGAAAAATGCCAGCATCGTGCTTACTTCCTGTATCCCCATGCTGATGAATACCGGCGGTAACTGCGGCTCCCAGGCGTCCACCTTGATCATCCGCGGTATCGCCCTGGGGGAAATTGCCTTTAAGGATATCTTTAAGGCGGTTTGGAAGGAATTGCGGGTTGGCGCGATGGTGGGCGTCGTGCTCTTTGGTTTTACTTTCCTTCTGGTGTATTTCATCTATCATGCCACGTTGGATGTGGCGCTGGTGGTGGCTCTGGCACTGTATTGCACGGTGCTGATCGCCAAATCCCTGGGCTGCATTCTGCCTCTGTGCGCGAAAAAGGTTGGCTTCGATCCGGCGCTGATGGCCAGCCCTCTGATTACCACCATCGTGGATGCCACCTCGCTGACCATCTACTTTGCCATCGCAACCGCAATTCTGCAGATTGCGCCTGTGTAAAGGATTGGTCATATTATATAGGAAAATGAAAGAAACAGAGGAAAGCGCAGATGCGGAAATGTTTTGAAAAATATCTTCCCAGACTTCAGGAAATGCCCGGCGAAATCAGCGTTTACGCCGAAGATTTGATTACCGGCGAAAAAATTGCTTTTCAGCCGGATATTCCTCTGGTGGCGGCCAGCGTCATCAAGATTCCGATTATGGTGGAGGCGTTCCGTCAGGCGGAGGCGGGCCTGATTTCAATGGAAGAAACCTTCGTTATTCATCCGGAGGATAAAATGCCCTCCTGCGGCGCACTGACCTACCTGCATGACGGGTTGGAGGTTATGCTTTCTGATCTTTGCGTCCTGATGATCATTCTCAGCGATAATACGGCCACCAATCTGATGATTGATCGGCTGGGAATAGACAATGTGAATGATGCGATGCGAAAGCTGGGATTGGAAAAGACCACCCTGCGTCGCCGCCTGTTTGACAGTGTGGCTTCCAGGAAGGGAATCCAGAATCATATCACCGCAGGGGAAATGGCTGTTCTTCTGAAGAAAATATATGAAGGAAAGTGCATTTCTGAAAAGGCGGATGCCTGCATGCTCCAGATTCTTAAGGATCAGCGGCTCAATGGAAAAATTCCTTTCTTTCTGGATGATTACGAAATAGCCCATAAAACCGGGGAGGATGACGGTATTACGCATGATGTGGGGATTGTCTTTGCAGATCATCCTGTGTTGCTCTGCTTTGCCTCCAATCATACCGACGTGCCGGCTTTTGAACGCCTGATCCAGGATATGGCCAGGGATCTGGTTGCGGTCCAGAAAGATAATCTGTATTGAATAATGAATGAAATCGGGAAGAGGCTCGCGAATGCGGGTCTCTTTTCTGATCGAAAAAACAGGAAAAGAAACAGGAAAAAAGAAAAAAGAATTTTGAAAAGAAAAAAGAAATCAGGGGAAAAAAGCGAAAAAAGGGGGAGACTGGACGGAAAATGCGAAAAAGGGATTGGAGAAAAACGGAGAAAACCCGAACGATCCCAGGCGGCATCTTCGAATAAGTTCCGGTAACGGCAGGAACGATAGACGGATGAGGAGGGCGGATAGTTCGTGAAACGAAAAAAGATGAAAAAAAGTGAAAAAAATTCAAAAAAAGGTGTTGACAAAAGGTAGGTGATGTGTTATTATAATCAAGCGCTCGCGAGAGAGGGTCACGAAAGCGGCCTGAGCGAGAGCAAGAACCTTGAAA